>CBFFZW010000001.1:0-207171 GCA_965646445.1 uncultured Christensenellales bacterium
CCTACACCCCGCGAAGGGGCTTCGCCCCTCTCGACTCCCGTGCCGCGGCATGGTACAAGGCCTTCGGTCGATGGTTCGCGTGCGTTATGGCGCAGGGTTTCGCGCTGTGGCGCGACCAAAGGGCTTTCCGATCGCCCTTTGGAAACCTTCGGGGCCCGACTCTTTGAGGGTTTTGGAATCTGCGAGGCGGGCCGCCCTGCGGGGGCCCTGACGGCTTCGCCAGAACGGCATGGAACCGATAGTGACAGCCCTGTAACCATCATGGAAACCACAGGTTTCAGTCCATAAGAACCATAGGTACCAGTCCGTTACCCTGAATAGGAACCGCCGGTGCCAGCCCCATGTGCAACCACGCCACAAAGCCAGACCAGACGAGAACCTCGCCGCCTGCTGGACACTTGCCTGCTCCGATGGAGGTGGACGACCGCCCCTGCGAGGCGGGATTAGCTGGTAGCTCGGTTATGGTTACGCGCAACAAATTATGCCACAGGGGGCCTGGGGGTGGCAACGGTGCATGTTGAATTTTGCCACCACCAGACCTCTTTGCTACTTTCTCCGTGGAGAAAGTAGAGCCTTTATGATGCAGAGCCTTGCAAGAGAAGCGCTCCTTTACAAGGCTCCCTTACATTCAAGCAGAGATTTCGCCCTGCGGGGCGACCAAAGGGCTTTCCGATCGCCCTTTGGAAACCTTCGGGCCCTGCGGGGTTGGGTTTTTCCATCACTGTTGAAAACCTTCAGGGCTGCGCGTGGGGCTTTCCCCATGCCCTTTGGAAACCTTCGGGCCCGCAACTGAGCGTAGCCTTGGCTATTCACCATGTATCCTTCCCCTCCGCCATCATGCAAAAAAGAGCCTTGCGACGATCCGTTTTGCCGCAAGGCTCTTTGCTGTATGGCTTTACCCCCTGGTGGCGAACCCGACCTTCTTCTGCACCTTGCGCAGGGTCTTGTTGGCCAGGTAGGTAGCGGTTCTGGCGTTTTCGTCCAGGACGCCCTGGAGATAGGCCTTGTCGGCAATCAGCCGCTTGAACTCCGCCTGCAGGGGCTCCAGGGCGGCGATCACGCAGTCCGCCGTGCGGGTCTTGAGGGCGCCGTAGCCCTGTCCGGCCAGCTCGGCTTGCAGGGACTCGATGCTGCCCGCGCCCAGAGCGGACATGATGGCCAGCAGATTGCTCACGCCGGGCTTGGCGTCGGGGTCGTAGCGAATTTCGCCGTCCGAATCCGTCACTGCCCGCTTGATCTTGCGGCGGATGGTGTCGGGATCGTCCAGCAGGGCCACATAGGTGTCCTCGGGGTCGGACTTGGACATCTTCCGGGTGGGCTCCTGCAGGCTCATCACCTTCGCGCCCACCTTGGGGATGTAGCCCTCGGGAATGGTGAACACGTCGCCATATACGCCGTTGAAGCGCTGGGCGACATCGCGGCACAACTCCAGGTGCTGCTTCTGATCGACGCCCACGGGCACCAGATTGGTCTGGTAGAGCAGGATGTCCGCCGCCATCAGCACGGGGTAGGTGAACAGGCCGGCGTTGATGTTGTCGGCATGCTTGGCGGCCTTGTCCTTGTACTGGGTCATGCGGCTCAATTCGCCCATGTAGGTGAAGCAGTTGAGGATCCAGGCCAGCTCCGCGTGGCCGGTGACATGGCTCTGGCAGTAGATGAGGCTCTTTTTGGGGTCGATGCCGCTGGCCATGTAGATGGCGGCTAACTCCATGCAGCGGCGGCGGAGGTCGGCGGGGTTCTGCCGCACGGTGATGGCGTGCATGTCCACGATGGAGTAAATGCAGTCGTATTCATCCTGGAGTTTGGCGAAGTTGCGCAGCGCGCCGATGTAATTGCCCAGGGTCAGCGTGCCGGAGGGCTGAATGCCGGAGAAGATAACCGGCTTTTTCTCGGGCCTGACGGCGGTGGTTTCGGACATGGGAATACCTCCTTCATCATGGCGGCGGAGGCGCTGGGGACGCGCTGTGCGCCGACTGGTTCAGCATACAAAAAAGCAGCCGCCTATCCCTGTGGGGACAGATGACTGCGGTGCCACCCCTGTTGCATATGCCGGAGCATATGCCTCTTTCGGCCCTTTCACGGTGGCGAACCGTCGCGGGATAATGGGCGAGCACACCGTTCCCCCGCGCCCTCGGAGCGCCATGACCGCGCCATCCGCCGCCGGACTTTCACCTTCTCCGGCTCGCTGGAGGCAACCCTGCGCGGCGCCTTGCTCCTCATCGGTTTTTTCCATTATACACGGTTTCGCTGCCTTTGGCAAGGAAAACCTCCACATTTTTTGCGCCGCGGGGGGCGCCTGGGTTTTCTTTTTCGTGCGGATATGCTATAATAATCGCATTACCGATGGCTTCCCGCGGTTATATGAGGAGGAAAGACAATGTTCGGCAAGTGGATGAACAACTTTTATTATGGTAAGAGCGGCAAGGGAGATTATACCCCGGAGAATCTCCCCACCAACCGCTGGCAGCTGTTCTGGGAAATGCTGCGGGTGCGGTTTTCCGCGCTGGTTCGGCTGAACCTGATGTATGTGGTGCCATGGCTGCCCACCATCATTGTACTGATGATCGGCGGCCTGAGCTTCCTGACGACGCTGTCTGAGGCGGTGACGGCGGCGGCGGAAATGTCCGGGACGCTGGTGCTGTCCGATCTGGTGGCGGGTATTATGGGGCCCACCCTGCTGCTGCTGATTCCCTGCGTGGCCATCACCGGCCCGTTTACCTCCGGCATCTGCTATGTGACCCGCAACTGGGCCCGCGATGAGCATGCCTTCATCTGGTCGGATTTTAAGGACGCGGTGAAGGAGAATTGGAAGCAGAGCTTGGTGATCTCCGCCATTACGTCTCTGGTGCCGATGATGATTTACGTCTGCTGGAATTTCTATGGCGGTCTGGCCTCCCAGCACATCATCATGGTGGTGCCCCAGGTGCTGACGATGATGATCGGCGTCCTGTGGTGCCTGGGCGTGACCTATTTCCACCCGCTGATTGTCTGCTACAAGATGCGTCTGCGGGATGTGCTGCGCAACGGCATGCTGCTGGCCATCGCCCGGCTGCCTCAAAGCGTGGGCATTCGCCTGCTGCACAGCGTGCCCACGGTCATCGGCATCGGCCTGATGCTGGTGGTCAACCCCGTTTGGTGCGTTCTGGGCCTGATGGCGTACTACATCCTGCTGGGCTTTGCCCTGAGCCGGTTTGTCACCGCCAGCTATACCAACGCCGTCTTCGACCGCTACATCAACAGCCATATTGAAGGCGCCATGGTGGATCGCGGTCTGTATCATCCTGAGGACGACGAGGATGAAGACGAGGAAGAGCAGCCCCAGGCCTGATGGTATAAAAATCCGCCGCGCTGGGCACCCTGTCTCCATCTGCGTGAAGGGGGAATGGGCCGATGAACCAGTGGCGGCTGAGCGACAAGGAAAAGCGGAAATACGAGGCGGCGGAACGTTTTGGGCTGACGGACCGCCTGGCGGAGGTCGGCTGGGCCGGGATCAGCGCCAAGGAGGCGGGCCGCATTGGCGGCAGCCTCCACGGCCGACGCAAGCATCAATAAAATCATCATGGTGAAGTACGAATGTATACAGGTTTTGCTGAGGTCTACGACCAACTGATGACCAATGTCAATTATGATGCCTGGGCGGACTTTTATGTCCGAATGATGGCGGCCTTCGGCATCCGTGAGGGAAAAATCTGCGAGTGCGCCTGCGGAACAGGCGGGCTGACGCTGCCCTTCCACCAGAGGGGCTTTCATGTGACCGGGGTGGATTTGAGCCAGGATATGCTCTGGATTGCCGCGCAGAAGGCCCGAAGCGCCGGCGTCGGCATTCCGTTTGTGCGCCAGGATATGCGCAAGCTGCGCCTGCACCGGCCCATGGACGCCGTGCTGGCTACCTGCGACGGGGTGAACTATCTTCTGGAGGATCAGGATGCCGCGGCGTTTTTCTCTGCCGCGTGGCACGCGCTTCGTCCGGGCGGCGGGCTGTTTTTTGACGTATCCACCCCCTACAAGCTGACCCATGCCCTGGGCAATCAGCTGATCTGTGAGGATACGGAGCGCATCACCTACCTGTGGCAGAACCGCTTTTCGGATAAGAGCGGCATCCTGGATATGCACCTGTGCATTTTCATCAAGGATGAGGACGGCCGCTATCGCCGGGTGGACGAGGAACAGAAGCAGCGGGCCTATACCGTCGATACGCTGACGACGCTTTTGCATCAGGCGGGCTTCGACCGGGTCATGGTTTACGGCAACGGGCGGATGAACGCGCCCCGGGCGGACGAGCAGCGGTGGCACTTCGCGGCCATCAAGCGGCTGGATCCTGACGGCGCGGAAAGGCGCATAGAGGAGGCAACAAGCATATGATAGAGCGGCGCGAGGGCGATGAAATGCTTCGTCTGAGCCTGATGGATGGGCAGGCCCGGGTCATGCTGTGCGAGACCACGGCCATGTGCCAGCGGGCGGCGGATATTCACGGCGCGACCCCGGTCTGCACGGCGGCCATGGGGCGGCTGATGACGGCCACAGCTTTCCTGGGCGTCATGATGAAGGGGGAGCAGGAGTCCGTCACCGTGACGGTGAAGGGCGGCGGCCCCATGGGAACGCTGGTGGCCGTGGCGAATCACGGGGACTTGAAGGTTTGCGCGGACGATCCCCAGGTGGAGCTGCCTCTTCGGGAGGACGGGAAGCTGGATGTGGGCGACGCGGTGGGCAGCGACGGACGCATGAGCGTGGTGAAGGACCTGGGGCTTCGGGAGCCCTACATCGGCCAGTGCGAGCTGGTCAGCGGCGAGTTGGGCATCGACTTCGCCAACTACTTCACCGTCAGCGAGCAGCAGCCGTCCCTGGTGTCCCTGGGGGTGCTGGTCAATGGCGACGCGGTGCTGAAGGCGGGCGGCCTGCTGATTCAGCCCATGCCTGGGTGCGAGGAGGCGACCCTGGAGCAGCTGGAGCTGCGCAGTCCCATGTTCGCGTCCATCAGCAGGGAAATGACCTATGCGCCCAAGGAGGAGCTGCTGGAGGACTGGTTCAGGGGCATGGAGCCTGAGCTGTTGGAGCGCGTACCGCTGCGCTACCACTGCGGCTGCTCACGCAAGCGTATGGAAAAGGCGCTGATCTCGCTGGGCCGCAAGGAGCTGCAAGGGCTGATCGACGATGATCGGGGGGCCGAATTGGGCTGCCATTTCTGCCATTCTCATTACGACTTTGATACACAGGCGCTGCGGGAGTTGCTGATTCGGGCCAGCCGCGCCTGATTCGGAGGGCGGAGGAAGGCAAACAGTTCTTTCTGCTTCCGCCGTGGTAGACGCATCCCAATGGGTACGGCCCAGAATCTGCCGTCAGGAGTGAACATGAGCGAAAAAACCATGTGCAAGGTCATTCCATTCAAGGCTTCGGTTTCCCGGATCAAGCGGGGAGCGGAGGCGTATCGCAGGCGGGGAAAAATGGTGGAGGCCATCGAGCTGCTTCGGCAGGCGGCCAAGCGGGAGGATTCCGCCTGGGCCTGGTTCCGTTTGGGGCAGCAGCTGCGCCAGGTTCATTGCTATGAGGAAGCGGCGGAGGCGATGTGCCGGGCGCTGGCCTGGGCGGATTGTCCGATGCAGGTCTTTGTTGAATTGAGCCATATCATGCAGGCGCTGGGGCGGTGGGACGCCGCGCTGAGCTGCCTGATGAACGACCTGCAATACAATCCATACAGCGGCCCCGCCACGGCGGAACTGCACGAAATGATGATGGAAGCCGATTCCCAGACGCCCGCGGATTTCCGGGAGCCCTTTCGCCTGACGAGGCTGATTCAGCGGGCGGGGCAGGCGTATCTCCGGGGCAAGGAGGCGTTGGGGGAGAGGCGTTACAGACGCGCCCTTCGGCTGACGGCGCATCGGGCGAGAATCTACCGCGCTCAGGGCGCCTCCCGTATGGATGCCGGACGGGAGCGGGACGCCCTTCGCCCCCTGGCGAAGGCCCTGTCCATGGAACGGAACAATGTGCGGATTATGACCATGATGGCCCAGTGCTGTGACGCGCTGGGGAACAGCCGGATGGCTCACGCGCTGATGGCGCGCAGCGCGGCGGTGTGTCAAACGCCCGTGGATGAACAGGATATTCTTGAAGCCTGGGTTTCGCTGGGGGACTTCCGCCGTCAGCGGAAATTTCTGGAGCAGAGACTGAAGCAATATCCGTACAGGGTCGCGCTGATGCACCCCATGGCGGATGTCCTGTGGATTCTGGGGGATGAGGAAGGCGCGCAGCGCTGGTGGCGACGGATTCAGATTATCAACTCGGAAGATCTGCGTGCCCGGGCCATGCTGGCGTGGGCGCGGGAGCATTCCGGCGAGCCGCTGCTGCCCAGAGGGCTGCTGCCGGAGGAAGAGCGGGAATGGCTGAGCAAGATCGTCATGCTGGGCATGATGGGAGCGGACATTGAACAGCCTGACAGCCAGGAGCAGCTGGAGCTGGCGCTCAGGTGGGCGCTGCGCCAACAGAGCTGGGAAGGGCAAACCATGATGGTCCGCGGCCTCACCCTGGAAGACCGTCCCTGGGCCCGCCGCCGTCTGCGGGAGGTGCTGGCCAGCGCCACATCGCTGCCGGATGTCAAGCAGGAGGCTCTGGAAGCATTGCTTGCCTGGGGTGATGTCGAGCCCAAGTACATCAACATGAGCGGCTATGTCATCATGACGGAGAAGGATTATATCAAGCGCAAGCCCACCGAGGGGCTTTGGCAGGTGATTGCTCTGGCGCTGCTGCGGGAGATCGGTCATGCTGACTATCGGGATGACCTGCTGAGGTTCGCCGGGGAAATCTGGCGTGGTCTGCCCATGAAGGAGCGGCAGCGCGTGGTGCTTTTCCAAAGGCAGCGTTGGATCAAGGGCTTCCAAATGTACTATTTCCGCCTTCGTGGCATGGAGGATGAGGAAAACGCGCTGCTCAGAGGGCTGTCAATTTCCCAGCGGAAGGTGGAGCGGGTCGTGCGCAGTCTGGCGCACAGGACGCATTTAATCATCGAAGGAGAGCATACGCCATGAGAAAGTGCATTGATTTTGATACCCGGTTTGCGGATTATACCTCTAAGTGGATGACGGAGCACGGCAAAGAGTACCGCAACTTCGACGCCATGGAGGCCGATATGCCGCGGGTCTACATGACCTTCCTGAATACCCCGGCCCGCTGGCTGGACGGCGTGACCCCCGGCGCTTACTTCACCCAGTTTGAGGATGCCAAGGATCTGGTGGACTGGCTGGTGGATTATGTGCGCCAGGGCGTGCCGGTGCCCGACCTCCTGCTGGATCAGATTCAGGCGGTGGGGAAGCCCTGTGAGAAGCGGCTGGTGGCGCTGCTGAAGGACGAGGAAGCGCCCGAGGAGGCCAAGATGACCGCCATCGGCCTGCTGCGGGAAATGGAGTCCACCCAGCCGAAGATGCTGTACATTGAATGGCAGCTTCAGCGCGCCCAGAAGGACGAGATGTGCGACAACGCCATGGAGTCCCTTCAGGCGATGGGCAGTGTGGTGGTGCAGCCCCTGCTGGAGGCGCTGCCCCGGGCCAATCAGGCCGGCCAGGAGGCCATGCTGGACGTGCTGGCGAATTATCCGGGCAACGAGCAGGTTTTTCAGCTTGCCCTTCGTTTATTTCATGAGAACGTATCCAGGCGGGCGCTGTTCGCCAGCTACCTGGGCAAGCTGGGGGATGACCGCGCTCTGCCGGCGCTCATTGCCGCGGCCCAGGACGACCGCACCGGCTATGTGGACTTCATTGAGCTGCGCAACGCCATCGAAATGCTGGGCGGCGTGGCCCCGGAGCGGGAGTTTGACAGCGACCCGGACTACGAGGCGCTTTTCGGCGTCGACCGATAAGCGGATGACGCGGATGGCCGGAAGGCCGGAAATCCGCGAAAGATTGGCCGCGTGAAGGCGCGGCGGCGACAGGAGGTGCGGACATGCTGTGTCCTCACTGCGGCAGCTATGCCGGCGAAAACGATATACTTTGTCCCGGCTGCGGCGCGCTGCTGGACAAAGGGAAGCAGCTGGGGGAAGGCGGCGTGCGCAGCATCCGCCAGGGCCGCAAGGGCAGCAAAGCCACTGTCCAGGATACCCGCCCCACCGCTGGAAAGCGGGGCGCGTCGCGGATTTACGTTGACCCTGCCGTAGGACAGAACACCCGCGAGATTCCCATGTATGGCGAGGGCGTGGCCTATCAGGCTTCCAGCCAGCCTTCGGACGCGACCTTCGACCGTCCACGCCGCACGGTGTACAGCGAAACGGCTCGGGAGCAGACGGTGAATGTCCGCGCGCCCCGGCGCAGGCTGCATCATGTGACCAAGCATATGGTCAATTGGAGCCATGTGACGATTGTGGCGGCGATCCTGGTGGTGCTGCTGGGCATCGGCGGTTTCCTCTATCTGCGCAATACGCATGACGGCCAGAAGATCATGGCCCGGCTTGGCCAGGAATCCACGGCGGCGGCCAAGTGGCAGGTGGGCGAGGAGGCGCTGGATACCGGGGCCATCGACCAGGCCATCACGCTGTTTGAGCAGGCCAGGGAGCAGGATGGCCAGGAGAGCATTGACGTGGACAACCTGCTGCTTCTGGGATCCGCCTATGAGGCAGCGGGCCGCGTGGAGGAAGCCGAGGCCCTCTATACGGACATTTACACCAACATTACCCCCAGCGCGCCGGATGCTTACCGGGCGGTCATCCGCATCATGCTGGCGGACGGCAGGCGTCCCCGGGCGGCGGAGCTGATGAATCTGGCCTACGAAAAGACCGGCCTGGCGACCTTCCGCAATCAGCGGACGGAGCTTTTGCCCATCGCGCCGGTATCGGATCTGATCGCCGGCTACTATGAGCAGAAGAAGACCGTCACGCTATCCTCGCCCCAGGGGTATGATATTTATTATATCATCAATTCGGAGGACGGCGTTCTGCCCCAGGACGGCCAGCGGTATACGGAGCCTCTCTTTTTCGACGAGGGCACCTGGGCCCTGCGGGCGGTGTGCGTCAGCGGCGATCTGGTGAGCGACCAGCTGTCGGTGACGTACAGCGTGTATATGCCCTCGCCCCTGGCGCCGCGCTCAAGCCTGGCTCCCGGTACCTATAAGCAGCGCCAGCGCATCTGGATCAAGCCCGGCAAGCTCAGCGATGAGGCCGCCGCCAAGTCTACCCGTACCGCGCCGGAAACGGAAGAGGAGAAGGATCTCACCTTCTATTACACCATTGACGGTTCCCAGCCCGACGCGGACAGCCCGGTTTACACCGGCGAACCTTTCTACTTGCCATCGGGCAGTGTTACGCTGCGTATCATCGCCGTCAACGGCTACGGCAAGCCCAGCAACACCACGGAAGTTACCTACAAGATCGGCGCGGGCAAGAATCCGGGCAAAGCCTACTCCGTCACGGAGGACGCCGTCAACGGCCTGACCCTGAACATCACCACCCGGGAGGAATTCCAGAACGTCTATGGCCAGGGTGATGGCATGGAGGAAATCTTCCTCCAGGGTTACAATGAGGCCTGCCAGAAGTACAACTACCCCTGGGGCTATGCCGTGATGGGCAAGATTCACACCGGCTGGGTTCTGGCGGAGCTGCATTTCACGGACACCACCTTCAAGGCGCCCCGCTCCACGGGCATCGGCAGCTCGGAGGAAAGCATCGTCAATGCTTTCCGCGATATGGGGCAGCTGGAAAGCCCCTCCGGCAATCGCGGACTGTACGAGTACGAAAAGGGCAAGGGCAAAATCTATGTCCAGGAGGACGGTACCAAGCTGATCCGCTACACGGCGGAGACGGCGGACGGCCACACCTGGCAGCTGGATTATCAGCTGAACAGCGCGGGCACAACGGTATCCGTTGATATGCTGTATATCCCATAAGATCAGGACGCGGCACGGGGAGAAAGGCCCTGGGCCGCGCCTTTTGTGTTGAAGGAGCATATGGAAGTGTCGAATTCTATCGGAAGCCTTCGACAACTCATAGCCTTCTCTGTCGAATTCTGAGTAGTTGTCGCGGATTTCTCCACAAGTCCCAAATCTTTGCTATAATGTACCCATATCGGCCGCCGCCTTCCGCCGAAAAGCGGGAAGGGCGGCAGATCGCGGCTGTATCAGGCGGCGAAATACGGAAAGGAGCAAGGGACATATGGAGGAGATCAAGGTGATGCTGGTGGAGGACAATGGCGAATTGCGCCGCGGCATCAAGGCGTATCTGGACCGGCAGGAGGGCGTGAAGGTTGTCGCTGAGTGCATCAACGGACTGGAAGCCCTGGAGGCGATGGGGAAGCATCCGCCGGATGTGGTGGTCACGGACATCATTATGCCGCAGATGGACGGGTACAGCTTCCTGGAGGAAATGCGGCGTCAGCAGCCGGAGCGCATGCCGCGGGTCATCGTGACCTCCGCTCTGGGCCGGGACGACTTTATTACCCGCGCGGTGGAGCTTGGCGCGCAGTATTACATGATTAAGCCCTTCGAGACGGCGGTTTTGTGCAGCCGGATCAAGGAGATTTCCGGCCGCGGCCTGCCGATGGCGGGGCCTGTGCGGATGACGGCGGCAAGCCAGGTGGTCAGCCTTGACGAGAAGCTGGCCGGACTGTTCCTGACCATCGGCATTCCGGCGCATATCAAGGGCTATCAATTTCTGCGGGAGGCCGTCAAGATGGTGGTGGAGAACCCGGACATCATCAACCGCATTACCAAGGAGCTGTATCCGGGCATCGGGCGGCGCTTCAACACCACAGCCAGTAAGGTGGAGCGGGCCATCCGCCATGCCATTGAGGTGGCGTGGAGCCGCGGACGGATCGACACGCTGAACAAGGCCTTCGGCTGCCAGGTGGCTCTTCGGGAGGATAAGCCCACCAACGGTGAGTTTATCGCCATGATAGCCGATAAGCTGGCGCTGGAGCAGCGCAGCGCGTGAGGCGAAAGGAACATTGGAACGGCAAATGGAAACGGCATGGCCTGCGCGCTGTGCCGTTTCTGCTGTGCGGACAAAAAAAGCAGCAGAATTGCTGCTTTCAGACTGTCAAAAAAGCTGCTGCTAATGGCACAGTGGCTTGCTGTCAGCAGACTGCAAAGCGAAAATCAGCGACATGCGCGGCGATTTTCGCGATTTTTCGTTAGAAAAAGCTTCCTTACACGAACGAACGGCCGGTCGAACGGCTATGCCGTTCGGCCAGTGAGTGAGTGCAAAACTCAAAAAAGTGGCGTATGCCACTTTTTTGACACCCTGAAAGTAGCAGAATTGCTGCTTTGTTCAGGCGCGATCAAGAGGCGCTTGCGATCAACCGTTGCGGGGGATCATCCGATTGACGATTCCCCGCGCCGCTTTGCCCGCACCCCGGGTACATCCTTCCCGAAGACCAGGGCGCGGATGGCGGCGGCCACGCCGTCCTCGTCATTGCGCAGGGTGACGTAATTGGCGGCGGCCAGGGCTGCCGGCGCGGCATTGCCCATGGCGACGCCATAGCCCGCGACGGCAAGCATGGACACATCGTTGACATGGTCGCCCAGGGCCATCACCTGGGCCATGGGAATGCCCAGCTCCTCGGCTAGGGCTGTCAGCGCCGCGCCCTTGGTCACGTCGGGGGCATTGATTTCCAGGTTGTTGATGTTGGTGGAGGTCACTTCCAGGGCCGGGCACTCGGCGGCAAGGCGGTCGCGGAGAGGCGTCAGCAGGGCGGGATTGTCGCTGGCGGTGACCACATATTTGCTGACGCGGGGCATCAGCGCGTCCACGGCGTCGTCACCATAACGCACAACGGTGCGTCCGCCCGGCCTGTCCATGAAGGTGCCCCAGTTCTTGCCGTCCTCCGGGGGCTGACACAGGGCCAGATGATGGCCGCTGAAGACCGCGTAGGGCAGATCGAGCGCCGTCAGCATGGCCCGCAGGCGGCGCGCGTCTGCCTCATCCATATAACGGCTGCGGAGAACGGGGCCCAGGGGCGCGTGAAGCGTCATGCCGCCGTTGAGGGCCAGGATGTGCATGGGCAGCCCGGCGTCCAGGGCGAAGAAGCCCGCGTCATCCGGCGAGCGCCCCGAGGCCAGAACCAGATGAATGCCCTGGTCATGGGCACGGCGGAGGGCTTCGGCGTTGGCCGGGGGGATGGCGCAGGGAGCGGGGCCCAACAGGGTTCCGTCCATGTCCGTGGCAATCAGGCGAATGGGCGTCATCGGTACCTCCGTCATGCTTGATTCAAAAAGGGCAGGGGATGGTAAAGGTTCGTCCGTCCAGGCGGGGAAGATGACCGCAGGTATCCACCGTCAGGGAGGCAGAGCAGAGCATCAGCTTGCCCTGAACCTTCTGTGCACGGTTGAAGGCGCGGTCGCCGTAGACGTCGTCCCCCAGCAGCGGATGGCCCAGGGCGGCCATATGTGCGCGGATCTGATGGGTGCGCCCGGTGACCAGATGCACCCGCAGCCTGCTGACGGGGCCGGCCTCCAGCGTCTCGTAGGCGGTGACAATGGGTTTGGCGCCCGGGGCGTCGTGATCCAGCACGGTGACGCGGGCGGCTCGGGCATCTTTGATAAGCCAGGCCTTGCAGGTGGCGGCGGCGGGCTTCATCATGCCCCGCACCAGGCAGATATACCGCTTGTCCATGGTGCGCTCCCGGAAAGCCCGCGTCAGGATTTCCTCCGCCCGGGCATTCTTGGCCAGCAGGCAGAGACCGCAGGTCTGGTTGTCCAGACGATGGCATGGGCGGGGAGGCTCGGCAGCCGGGTCAGTCTGGCGAAGATACCGCTGACAGAGATCCACCAGGCAGGCGCCGCCTCGCTCATCGGCTTCCACGGAGACGCCCGCCCGCTTGTTCACCAGCAGCACATCCTCGTCCTCATAGACGACTGCTACCGGCGGAGTGGACTGCTCCATGGCGTATAGCTGCACCAATTGCCCGGCGGTTCCCCTGGCATCGGGCCGGACGCGCCTGCCGTCGAGCTTGACATCCCGGCGGCGGAAGCTCTCCCGGATGACGTTGGCGGGCACCTCCGGCAAAAAACGGCGGAGGCAGGCGTCAATGCGCTGGCCCTCCGCGGAAGAATCAAGACGAAATTCATACAATGCCATGCTTACTGTACCATGGCCGCGCTCATGGTGCCCCAGCGCGGCGTCTGCTGATAAAGCTGCCGCACGCCTTCCAGCATGTCCCGTGTGGGCTGGACGGTCAGCAGCGAGGAGAGGACTTCGTTCATTTCTTGAAGGGATACGCCCTGCTTGGCCAGCATCCGCAGATCCTCCACGGCTTCACCCTCGGTGATTTCGGGCCGGACGGCGCCCTGCAGCAGGCCGAACATCCGCTCGAACAGCGGACGCTCCTCGGGAAAGAGGCCGGACATGGCGCCCATGAGCATGTCCTCATCCATGTCGAAGGGAAGCTCCGCGTCCCCGCTGAAGCGCTGAAGCATCCGCTCCGGCTCGGCCAGCCCGGGATGCAGAAGCAACATTTCGCCCCTGCGGTCGTAGGTGTAATCATAGGCGCAGCGCAGGTAGCGCATGGCCAGCGCGGTATTGCCCTCGGCATAGGTGCCCTTGAGCACCTCGTCCATGATGTGGAACAGCGGCTCCTGATAGTGCAGCAGTCCGCCGATGTACAGCAGCGCCCGGATGGTGGCGTCAAACCGGTACAGCCGGTCGCGGATTTCCTCATGGGCCTTGGTGGAGGTGATGAGCGTCAGGGGTGTGAGCAGGGGCTTTGGCAGATGAACAAAAATTCTGTCGTCCTCCTGGGTGATGGAGCACCAAAGTCGGCGCACCAGGGATTCCGCCGCGCCGGTTTCCTCCCAGTCCATCAATTCGCAGTGGCCTTCCAGCACAATCAGCCTGTCCAGCAGCAAATGCTCCTCAATGGTCAGCAGCGCGGCCTGGGCGGGGAGCGCCGCCAGCACCTGCCCGCGCAGGGACTGCACCGTATGCAGCACGGCGACAGCGGGCTTCTCCTGGGCGGCGTAGGACAGGGCGTACAGCTGCTCCACCTGGGTGTCGTCGCAGTCTTCAAACAGGCTGAAGTCCGGCAGGCTGGCCAGCCGGTTCTCGCAGGCCTCCAGCTGCCTCTCACGCAGGACGCTCATGGTTTTGTCAGCCCAGGTCAGGGGTTGGATGTTGCATTCACGCAGCATGAATCCTCCTCACCCGCAGGACGAAGTGTTAGCGGGCTTGAATGGAGCGGGGGAAAGCGACGGCCTTCCGCCCGTTCCGTAATGATGATTTACAGGGGCATGATCCAGTGATTCTCGTCCGGCAGCTTGCCCCACTGAATGCCGGTCAGGGTATCGTATAGCTTCTGCGCCACGGGGCCGATTTCGCCGCCGTTCAGGGTGAGCACCTCATCCTTCCAGCACAGGTGGCCCACCGGGGAAATCACCGCCGCGGTGCCCGTGCCGAAGGCCTCGGTGAGCCGTCCGGCCTTGGCGTCGGCAAAGATGTCCGCGATGGCCAGGCGCTCCTCGCTGACCTCATAGCCCAGCTGACGGGCCACGGTGATGATGGAGTCCCGGGTGATGCCCGGCAGGATGGAGCCGTTCAGCTTGGGCGTGACAATCCTGTTGCCGTAGGCGAACATGATGTTCATGGAGCCGACTTCCTCCACATACTTCTGCTCCACGCCGTCCAGCCAGAGCACCTGGGCATAGCCCTTCTTCGCGGCGACTTCGCCGGCCAGGATGGAGGCGGCGTAATTGCCCGCGCATTTGGTGAAGCCCACGCCGCCGCGCACGGCCCGGACGTAGGAATCCTCCACATAGATGCCCACGGGCTTGAGGCCCTCGGCGTAGTAAGCCCCCACGGGGGAGAGAATGATGAAGAACAGATAGTGATGCGCGGCGTGGACGCCCAGCTGCGCGTCCAGGGCGATCATGGTGGGGCGGATGTACAGGCTGGTGCCGTCCTGATGGGGCACCCAGTCCTTTTCGATGTCCATCAGCGCCTTCAGGCCCTGAAGGGCGGCGGCCTCGTCCAGGGCGGGCATGCCCATGCGCTGGGCGGAACGGGTCATGCGGGCAAAGTTGCTCTCGGGGCGGAACAGCTGCAGGCCGCCGTCGGCACGGCGATAGCACTTCATGCCCTCAAAGATGGCCTGACCGTAATGCAGCACCATGGCCGCGGGGCTCATGCTGAAGTCAGCGAAGGGAACGACCCGGGCATCCTTCCAGCCTTCGCCCTCCACATAGTCCATCAGGAACATATGATCCGTAAAAATCGAGCCAAAACCCAGCTTGCTTTCATCCTGGGGCTTCTGCTTCAATGTGCTTGCCAGCGTGATCTGAATATCCATGATGATGCCTCCGCTTCTCCTTCTGTCAGCGCTGCCGTCAGCGCCGCACGCTTCATCCGTGCTATTCTTCTATTATACTGTCATCGTGGTGTATGTCAAGGGCAACAGCAGGAAATGACGGCGGGAATGTGTTGTATTTGCGCTGTATTTTGGCAGCGGAAAAGCAAAAAAAGCCCGCTGTCCGACGGCACTCGGGCAGCGGGAGAAAGGCGTCAGGGGAAGGGTTACAGCTCGTCCAGCAGCTCCTCCAGGGTAAAGGGGAAGAGCAGAATGCCTTCCACCGCGGGGGCCACGGAGGCCTCCTGGAGGAAAAAGACCAGATTGCCATCGGCATCCATATAAAAATCTTCCTCGGGGTAAAAGAGGGTGGAGAAGGCCTCAAAGGTCAAATGGTCGTAGTAGGCCACCGCGCCCTCGGCCAGCTGCTCCTGGATGACATCCCATACCAGGGTACGCACCAGCTCGTCCGCCTTGGCCGTCTGCCGATCCTGCATCCATGGGTCGGATTCGCCCGCGTCCAGAATACCCAGCAGGTAGGGCAGGCTGACCACGGTTCCGGCCTTGTCCCCGTGCAGGGCGAAGGTTTGCCCGCTGAGCACGGTGGAGGCCGCCGTGCCGGTCATGGTCTCCTGACTGACCCGCACGGAGAGGTACTGGCCGTTGTTGCAGGTCACCTCGCTGGTGATGCCGGTGTAGGTGCTGATGTCGGCGTCGGGCTCCAGCAGCTCAATGGCCATGGGGATGGCGAAGGCCATCGCGTCCTCCACCAGGTATTGGTAGAAGCCGTTGATCTGCAGGGCGACTTCATCCGTGCCGTCCACCTGCGGATAGGTATACAGATAGGAATAGCGGGCCGTGGCTTCATCCGCGCCGTCAGGATACCGATAGACCCCGGTGAGCGGCGCGGCCAGGGGCAGGCCGACGGGAGCCTCCGCCAGGGCGGAGGGGAGGAACAGCAGGCATAAAAGCAGGCATAACAGTTTTTTCATATTTTACTCCTTGCTCAGGTCTTCGGCGGCGGAAATGGCGGCCACGTTGCCTTCACCCACCGCCTTGGCGATTTGCAGGGGCATGCCGGTGCAGTCGCCCGCGGCGTATACCCGGGGCAGATTGGTGGCCATGCGCCGGTCAACGGTGATGAAAGCGCCGTTCATGGCCAGGCCGGGGAGCATCGTGCCCGGGGATACGGCGGGGCGGAAGACGAACACGCCGTCGTAGATGGCGGCTCCCTCGGTGGTGGTGACGGCGACGCGGCCATCCTCCCGGGCGAGGGCCGTGGGCGTACCGGGCTGAACCGTGATGTGCCCGGGAACGTCATGCTTTCCCAGGACGTAATAATCGACCTTGCGGCACAGCTGACTCAGAAAGTCGGCTTCCTCCACGCCGCCATGCCAGGAGGACAGCACCGCCACGTCCTTCCCGCGGAAGAACATGCCGTCGCAGGTGCCGCACCAGCTGACGCCCTGGCCCAGCAGCTCCTCCTCACCTGGCAGCAGCTTGGGCCGGGCCGCGCCCATGCACAGCGCTACCGCACGGGCCTCCACGATGTCGTTGCCCACCAGGGCCATGTAGACCGAACCGGCGGGCTGAATCTGCCTCGCGACGCCATGGATGATCTCCGTCCCCATGGCTTCCGCCTGACGCCGGAAAACCTTCAGCATTTCCCGGCCGGAAACGCCGGGCAGTCCCGGATAATTGTCCACCCGGTCGGCCTTGTGCAGCCAGCCCGTCCCGGCATCGGCGGAGACGACGGCGCAGCGCAATCCGCGCTTGCGGGCGGTGAGGGCGCAGCTCCAGGCCGCGGGGCCGGAGCCGATGGCAAGCAGATCGAACATGTCTTACCTCCTGAAAATAAGGGCTTATTTGTAAGTGTAGCGCGCGGCCAGCCAAGGCATACCATTGTAGCTGCTGTATACATCGCCGTAGATGCGGTAGCGCTGGCCGACCTCCCACTTGGTTTTGCTGAAGTTCTCCAGCAGCACCGGCTGGCTGAGGCCGTCCTCGCTGGTGTTCATGACGGCCATCTGCGGCTTTTCGCTGACGAAATACTGGATGGTGCCGATGGCGACGTACACCTGCGTCCGCTCGGCGCGCACGGTGATGTTGCTCAGCAATTCGGCGTAGCCCGCCGCGTCCAGGGCCCAGGCCTTGGGGGTGTATACCGTGGGGTCGGGTACATAGTACATCACATAATCCACCTGGGAGGGCTTTTTATTCCCATACCTGGCGACGATGGAAATGGTGTTGTCGCCGTAATGATCGAAAAGGGCGTAGAAGGAGAATTCGCCGGTGGTATTCAGGTTGGTGATGTTCAGATCGGAGTGGGGGGACAGGATTTCCACGTCCGCGCCGGGGATGGTGGTGGCGCGGATCTGGATGGCTTTGGAGGTGGTGGAGGTGTAGGTATCCGCGGAAAGATCCAGCGGAATCTCCTGGGGCTCGCGGTAGAGCACCACGGTCATCTGATTTTCCCGGCAGTACTGGCTGCGCACCCGGATGTCGAACACGTTGTCGCCGCTGGGCTGCACCGTGGCGTTGTAGGAGAAGCCGCCGTCCTCGGAGTTGACGGTATCGGACACGTCCTCGCCGTTGATGGTGACGGTGGAGCCGGGGCGCACGTTGAACTGCATGGAGTACATGGCCGTGGAGACCTCGGTGCGCAGGGCATCGGGGGAGAGCAGCTCGATGGGGCTCAGGGGAATGGTGATGTCGTAGGAAATCGTATCCATGGGCCGCTGCTGCCCGGAGGAGGTCTTGACAAAGGGCGTCAGGGTGACGGTCATGGTCTCGCTCACATAGTCGATCAGATCATCGTACCAGGTATGATCCGCCACCTCCACCGTGGCAAAGCCGCCGGTGACGATGTAGGAGGCGTGAAGCTCGCGGATGTAAATCTGCGTGCCGTCCGTGCCGGGAATCAGGATGGTATGCGCCGCCATATCGTCCTTGATGGAGGCGGTGACGGTGGGCTGATTGAGCGTCTTGCGCTCGCCGGCCCGGGCCTTGAAAAACTCATACCCGAAAAAGCCGCACAGACCGATGACGCCCGCCATCAGCACGATGACCAGGAAGCGAACCATCCGCCGAAGCCCCCGGGAGCGGGAGGGGAGCTTGCCGGTGAGCTGGGTATTCTGCGGCATCTGCCAGGAGCCGTAAACCTCGGTTTCCTCCCACAGGGGATCGTAGGAGCGGGTGTCCTGCCATTGGGTGTTGACCACCCGATGCGTCTGCGTTCCGCCCTCCGGGGAGGGCTCGGGCTTGCCGTCCCGCCGAAGCCGCACGGTGGCCTTGGGATCATCCTCCACGTTCCAGAAGGTGTCGGTGGTGGCGTGGGTGCGGATGGTCATGGCGGAAGGCGCGGCCCCCCGCTCGGCGCTTTCCTGGCGCAGCTTCCGCTGCTGCCGCGCGCCCGCCTGCTTGCGCTTTTTCAGCTCTGCCATCTCCGTGGCCAGACGATCCCGGTCGTCCGGGGCGCGGGTGGCGTCGCCGTCCTCATCCACACGGATGTACTCCTTGCCCGCGGTATCGTCCCGCAGGGTGGTTTTCCAGGAGGGCAGAGGGGCGGCGGCGTCATCCAGAGGACAGCCGCATTTCTGACAGCGGGGCAGGGACGCGCGGTTCCATTGGCCGCATTCAGGACACTTCATATGTACTCCTCGCGTTGTTGCTCAAGGTTGGCAGCTGCCTTGGCGGGGGATGGGATTAGTATAGACAGCAGGCGCGGCCCTTAATCGTCCAGCACCAGGAAGCTGTTTTCCAGGTAGTCGGCCATGACCTCACGGCTGTGCTCCCAGTCGATTTCCTGCACGGACATGCCGGCAAAGTTGATGGGCGAGGCGTCGCCGTCCTGCGGTATGCGCAGCTCCTCGATGGTCACGCCGCGCAGGCCGTAGGCGTATTCCATGGCGGTGAGCATCTCGTCCAGGTTCATGTTGGTCAGGGTGGTGTTGGCCATGACGGAATCCACCAATGCCTTGGCTTCATCGTAGGTGATGTTCCGGCACTGATCCGCCAGGGTGGACAGCACCGTGCGCACGCGCTGGGTGCGCATGAAGTCGCCGCCGCCTCCGGCCTTGCGGATGCGCATGTAAATCACCGCCGCGTGACCGCCGAAGCGATAGGTGCCCGCGCCGGTGACGGCAGGCTTGGTGGAGGTGGGGCTGATGGCGTAGCGGGTGAGATAGTTGGCCTCGGCGCTGGTGATGGTGATGTCCACCCCGCCCAGATACTCAATGATCCGCTCGATCTGCTTGAAGTCAAAGAGGATGTACTTCTCGATCTTCACGCCGATGTGCTGGCTGATGACCTTGCACAGCGTTTCCGGCCCGTAATCCTTGGCGATGTAGTTGATGCGGCCGATGCGCCCGTCATTGCCGGGCTTGGAAACCAGGGCGTCGCGGATGAAGGAGGTGAGCATCACGCGATGGGCGCGGGTGTCCACCGTCACCAGCACGATGCCGTCCGTGTTGCCCAGGTTGTGAGGCTTGCCCTCCCACTGATCCACGCACAGCAGCAGGTAGTGGTGCTGGCCGTCGATGGGCTCGGGCAGCTGCTCATAAGGTATCACCTCAATGGGCTTGGGCTGGTCGGCCAGCGCGGGCGCGGCGGTCAGCGCCATGGACAGGAGAATGAACAGGCATAATATCCGCTTCAGCATTTCAGGTCGCTCCTTTGTTTCAGGATAGGGATACCATGGTAACGTATGACAAGACGGTTTTCGTCCCAATGGCGGTCAAGCACGCTCTATTATAGCATCCGCGGGCGAAAATGGGAAGGGCGGAAACAAAAAACGCGGCCTGCCATCATAGGAAGCCCCCTCAAAAAGTGGCATATGCCACTTTTTGAGGGGGCTTCCGTTTCTTTGCACTCCCTCACTGGTCGAACGGCTTCGCCATTCTCCCGGTCGTTCGTTCGTGTAAGGAAGCTTTTCGTGCCGAAAAGCACAAAAACTGACGCGCATGTCGTCAGTTTTTGATATTCAGTCAGAGGGCCTGCGAGCCCTCCGACACCTCCCAGGGCCTTTTTGACAGGCTGTGCGGCCCGCCATCATAGCGAGCCGCGCAGGGTGATCTCCAATCGAGGTTTTACTTCACCTTGGAAATCATTTCTTCCAATTGATTCTTCGGCTGATAGCCGATCCGCTTGTCCACAATCTGGCCGTCCTTGAACAGAATCAGCGTGGGAATGCTCATCACGCCGAACTTCATGGCCAGGTCAGGGCAGTCGTCCACGTTCACCTTGCCAACGCTCAGGGTGTCGGCATGCTCCTGGGAGACCTCCTCCACCACGGGGGAGAGCATCCGGCAGGGGCCGCACCAGGTGGCCCAGAAGTCCACCAGCACAGGCTTATCGGCCTGCTGAATGAAGCTGTCGAAGTTTTCCTGCTTGATTTCCGTCGCCATAGGTTGGTCGCCTTCCTTCCGTCAATGGTTGTCGTTGAGGGATTCCGCTTCCCGGTCACTCCTCGGGATGATCCGCTGAAGCCGGGGCTGCCAGCGCGCGTCCTTGCGGCGATGGCGCTCGGTCAGCTTGAGGGCCGCGCAGCAAACCGCCAGCCCGATGGCCGCGCCGACGCCCCCCGCCAGCTCCTGGGCCTGCGGAACCAGGGCCGCGCCCAGAAACATGCCGCCCAGCAGCCCGGCCAGGGGCAGGGCATAGGCCAGTGCCGACGCCTGCATGAAGCTGGCCGTGGGCATTTCCACAATGGCCGCGTCGCCAACGCAGGCTTGTCCGCGCAGGGTCAGGCGGGTTTCCTTCCTGCCGCCGTGGCAGGCGTTGCACTTTTCGCAGTCGGCGGGGCGGCAGAAGGTAATCTCCAGCCATTCGCCCCGCACAGACGTTACTTCACCGATTCTTTCCATTCTTCATGTACGCTCCTGTGCTGATGGAAATGGTCACGCTCATAGTATAGCATGTTTGCGGCGGGATGAAAAGTGCCGTCATCAAAATGATACCCCAAAAGACCCGGAATGAAACATTTTATGGCGCGGCATCTGCCGTGACGACGCGGACGCCGGAAGGCTCCACCCCCGCGTGGGCCTTGGCCATGGTCAGCAAAAGGGCGCTTTCGCCGCTGGAAAGCTCCGCTTTTTCCGTGACGATGGTGACGCTCCCATCCGCCACGACGGCCACGCAGGGATAGAGGCCGCTTTGGGTCAGGGCGCCCTCCAGGGCGGTCTGCTTCTGGCGCACATCCACCAGGCGCTGAAGCTGCGCGGCGGCGTCCTGCCGGGTCTGCTCATCCAGCGTGGTCTGGCCGCACAGGGCTTCCAGGGCGGCCATGTCCTCCAGGGCGGCGGCGTCCCGGCTTTCCCGGAACTGCTCCAGGCGGCTGGTGGGCGCGGCGACGGTCTGGACGATGGGCAGCGACACCGTCGCTCCGGCCTCCTGAAGGCGCTGCTGGTTGCTGACGCAGCTGACGGCCAGGGTCACGAGCAGGAGCGCCAGCAAAAGCAAATTGCGGTGCTTATGGATCCAGTCTCCCATGGTCAGGTACCTCCTTCACGTTTGAATACCTCCACGCGCCCGGGCTCAATGCCCAGGAGCGTGGTGACGGCCCGGCTCAGGCGGAGGCGAACGGCCACGTCATCCGCGCCGTCAGCCACCACCACCGCGCCGCAGGGAACCGCCGGGTCAGCCGGGTCATAATGGATGGCGACCTCCACGCGGCCCGCCCCGGCCATGGCCGAGAGCACCTGGCTCACACGAGCCTCCTCGCCGCTGGCCGCCGGGGAGGATTCCATCAGCCCCAGCAGCAGGCACAGGGCCACCGCGCAGCCCATGACCGCCAGAAGCCAGCCCTCCTTGCGCCAGACCTCCCGAAAGCGCTGCATGGCGGTCACCTCGCTTCCTCAACGCGCTGAAGCTGTCTGGCGTAAACCGTTTCGGCGGCGGAAAGGTCGCCGGGATCCACCGGGGCGGCCGAAAGCACGGTGGCGGGGGCTTCCGCGGGCGCGGGCCACTGAAGCAGGGCGGAAAGCCCCTCCAGCCAGCACAGGGCGACGATGAGCCCCATGACCATGGCGGCCGTCCGGCGCACGGAGCCTTCCGGTAGCACGGCCATGAGGACGCCGCAGACGAGCACCAGGGCGGCAAAACGGTGGATCAGCGTCAGCATGGACATTTCTCCTTTCGGAAGGCGGCGGGCTACCGCAGCATGGTGGTGATGCCGCTGACGGCCACCAGCTGGGCGATCAGCAGCAGGAACATGGCCGCGGTGCACAGCTGGATGATGAACAGCAGCATCAGCACCTTCCCGAAGTCGTCGATGCAGTCCACCAGCTCGCCGTCCGCCAGGGGCTGCATCAGCGCGGCGGCCAGCTTGTACATCACGGCGGCGGCCAGGGTCTGCGTCAGGGGCGTCAGGCACCAGGTGCACACCAGCATCAGCCCTGTGACGCCCAGGGCGCTCTGCACCAGCATGCCCGAGCCGATGAGGGTATCCACCGTGTCTGCGAACAGCCCGCCCACCACGGGCACGAAGTTATCCAGGGCGTACTTGGCGGTGCGGAGGGTCACGCCGTCCACCGCCGCCGCCGTGACGCCCCGGGTCATAATGACGCCGATGAAGACGGTGAAGCCCACCCCCAGCGTCCAGTTGGCGACCTGGTGGACAAGGGCGGAGAGCCGCTGCAGGCGGATGCCCTCGCCCAGGCGGCACAGCATGGTCAGGATGGCGCCGCACACGGCCAGGGGCAGGGTGACCTGGCGGATCAGCTCCGTCATCGCCCCGGCGGAGGCTACCACCGCGGGCTGCATCAGCGTGGAGCCCGCCGAGCCGCCCACCGCCGCCATCACCGTCATCAGCAGTGGAAAAAGCCCCTGCATGCCGCTGCTCATGCGCTCCACCGATTGCAGGCACAGGGCAGTGTGGTCGCTCAGGTCGCTGGTGAGGAAGACGCAGATCATCATCACGCACACCACGCGGCCGACGGCGCTTTTTCGGCCCAGCAGGCGGCACAGCAGGCTCCAGATCAGCGCGGGAGCCGCCAGACGGGTGATGCGCCACATGCTGCCCTTGATGGCGGAGGTGAAGCGGCTGGTCAGCAGCTGGGTCACCTGGTCGAAGTCCAGCGTCAGCCTGCCCGTGGCGATGCCGGTGAGGGTTTCCCGGAAGCCGCCGGTGGCCGCGAAGGGATCCTCGGAGGCGGCGACGCCCTCAAAGGCGGTCAGATCCAGGCCGTCGATGACCTGGCTGATGCCCTGCTCAAGGGTTTCGGCGCAGGCCGTCAGGGGAAGCAGCAGCGCCGCCAGCAGCGCCAGCAGCCGCTTCACGGCGCCAGGGACAGAATCTGTCCCAGCAGGGTCTGCATGGCAGGCAGCGCCAGGGTGATGAGCATCACCCGACCCGCCAGCTCGGTTTTCAGGGCCAACCCCTCCTCGCCGGCATCCCGGCAGGTCTGGGCGGAAAAGTCGGTCAGCAGGCTGATGCCGGCCACCTTCAGCAGCTGGGCAAGATAGTCGTCGCTGATGCCGCCCTGACGGGACAGGGCCGTAACGCCGCTGACCACCTGCAGGAGAAAGGGCACCGCCAGCGCCAGCAGCATGACGCCCGCCGCGATGGATACGGCCATGCCGGCCTCGGGGCGAAGCCGCCTGAGCAGAAGCGCGGTGATCGCCGCCAGAATGGATACCCCGGCCATCCGCATCACATCCATGGCTGATCCTCCCGCCGCAAGGTGTAGCCGCGCCTTCAGACGCCGTCAGTAGAGCTGAAAGATGGTTCTGACCTGGGTCAGCAGGTCGGCCACCAGCCCCACGACCATGAGCAGCACAATGGCCAGCCCCGCCACGGTGGAAAGGGTGGCAAGCTCCTCACGGCCCGCGCGGTTCAGGATGGCCGCGACCACCGTGGTCATCACTCCGATTCCCGCAATCTGAAACAGTGTTTCCAGCTGCATGGTGGATGTCCTCCTGTCATATCAGCCATAGGGTCAGGCAAGCGCCCATCAAAAAGGACAGCTGACGCCACATCCTGGCGTCGGTACGGGCCTTGTCCCGGGCGGCGTCGGCCATCAGCGCCATTTCGTCGGCGCAGCCTTCGATGGCCTGACATCGGCTCTCCCGGCTGCCGTGGCTCAGGCGGTGCAGCAGCCGCTGCAGGGGTGCGCGTTCCTTTTCGGTGAGGGCGGAGAGGTCGGCCAGCTCCTCGGGGCGGCTCAGGGGATGGGCGCGCATATCCTCGGCCAGGCGGCGGAGGATGGCATCCGGGAGCAGGGACTCCGACGCGGCCGCGGTGAGAACATCCGGCAGGGAGCCCGCGCCCTCCCGAACCAGCAGGGCCAGGTGCCGCAGGAGCTCCACCCACCGCTGAAGGCGCTGGCAGACGGATTGCAGATCCCGGCCATGACGCAGGCCCGCCGCCGCGCACAATAGCCCTGCCGCGATGGCAAGAACGGTGCGGATCATGAGGCTTTGATGGGGCTTCCGACGCGGTCGTAAAGGGCGGCAATCTGCCCGCCGCCCCGGGGAGAGAGCACGGCATAGGCGTGAAAGCAGCGCCGGGAAAGCAGCGTGGCCATGACGGGCCGGGAGGCCAGTTCCGTCAGGCCCGCGCCGTGAACGCTGGCCATCACCGCCGCGCCGCAGGCCATGGCGTCCATCACGGCGGCCACGTCCCCGGCATGGGCCAGCTCGTCCGTGACGATGACCTGCGGGGCCATGGAGCGCATCAGCCAGGGCACGGCGTGCTCCTTGGGGCAGCCGTCCAGCACATCGGCGGAGGCGCCCACATCCAACTGAGGTGCGCCGTCCACACAGGCAGCCAGCTCGCCGCGCTCGTCAATGACCGCGGTTTGCAGCGCTTTTCCGCCGGAAGCCAGCTGACGGGCAAGGTCGCGCAGGAGGGTGGTCTTCCCGGTGCCGGGCAGGCCGATGACCAGCAGGCTCCGGGCCGCGCCGCCCTGACGGCACAGGGGGAGCAGGCGATCCGCCGCGCCGGGCCACTGGCAGGCGATGCGGATGCACAGCGCGCCCACGTCCGTGAGCGTAAGGGCCCCGGCGCGCTCCTGCACATGACCGCACAGGCCCATGCGATGGCCGCCGCGCAGGGTGACGAAGCCCTGGCTGGTCTCGCGATCCCTGGCGTACAGGCTGTGCTCGGAAAGCGCCTCCGCCAGCTGCTCCACCTGGCTCTGACTCGGCGTCCAGGGCAGGGTCAGAGTTTGGTCGGCCGCGCACAGCATGGCGGGCCGGTTGGCTCGCACACGGATTTCCCGAAGCTGGCCCGGAGCCATGAATTCGATTTCTCGCCGTACCTCGCCGGGAAAGCAGGGGCCAAGAAAGGCTCTGGTTTCATCCCAATCCATGAGGATCGCCTCCTATTCAAACAGCGTCAGGCCAATGGCCTGGTAGAAGCTCCAGTCCACGCCGTCCTTGGCGGGCAGGTTCAGGGCCTTGCGCGCCCGGGCGACGGCCTGCTCGGTGGCCTGGCCGTACACGCCGTCCGGCCAGCCGTAGTAGTAGCCCAGGGCCCGGAGCTTGCGCTGCACGGCGGTGACGGCGCTGGAGCGGTCGCCGCTTTTGAGGGGGCGCAGGGTGTTGCCCAGTTCGCCATAGCTGCCGCATTCGATGACGACGCGGGTGCCGTTGGGCACCATGGCGTAAAGCTCCTCCGCCTGCTCGGTGCGCATTCGGATGCAGCCGTGGCTGGCGTTGCTGCCGATGCTTTGCGGCTTGTTGGTACCATGGATGCCGTACTGCCCGAAGGGGACGTTGAGCCCCAAAAAGCAGGTGCCGAAGCCGCCCATCTGGCCGGAAAAGCGGCTGTTGATGGTGTACACGCCGATGGGGGTTGGGGTCTCCCAAGCGCCGGTTGCGACGGTATAGCGCTTAACCAGCGCCTCGCCCTGCCACAGGGTCAGGGTCTTGGATTCCACATCGACATGGATGATGTAGGGCTCCTCCGCATCGCCGGAGGAGGTAATCGCGAACAGCGCGGCCAGGATGAACATCCAAAGCGCCAGGAGCAGTTGTTTGCGCATCCGCCCGCCTCCTTTCGTGAAAAAACATATGCGCGGAGGGGCAGGGGAATGCGCGAAACGGGAAAATATAAAAAACCGTCCTTGTGTGGGGGCAAGGACGGCCCTGCAGGAGCCGAAGGTTGCCAAAGGCGATGGAAAGGCCCTCAAAGTCAGGCCCCGAAGGTTTTCAAAGGGCATTGAAAGCCCCAAAAGTCGGGCCCCGAAGGTTTCCAAAGGGCGATCGGAAAGCCCTTTGGCCGCCCCGCAGGGCGGAAGCCTCTGATGAACGAAAAAGTTTTTTGCCAAGGGACTTTCCCTTTGCAATTTTTTTGTTGATATAGGCCGTACTTTCTCCTCGGAGAAAGTACCAAAGAGGATTGGGGGCCGCCAAAGTTAACCTGCATGAGTGGCGGCCCCCAATCCCCCCGTGGCATAGCACGTCGAGCGTAGACATTATCAGTCACCAGCTAAAACCGCCTCGCAGGGGCGGTCGTCCACCTCCATTGGAGCAAGCAAGTGTCCAGCAGGCGGCGGAGTTTTCGTCTGCATAGCATGGCATATCGGTTGCACATGGGACTGGAACCCGCGGTTCCTATAAAGACCTGGCATAGCCACCGGGGCCCCCGCAGGGTGGCCCGCCTTGCAGATTCCCAATTCCCTATAGCTGCAGGCCCCGAAGGTTTCCAAAGGGCGACCGGAAAGCCCTTTGGTCGCGCCGCAGCGCGAAACCCCTGCCTGAGTGTAAAAGAGCCATGCAAGGATATTTTTTTCCTTGCATGGCTTTGCTGCATGGTTGCACATGGGACTGGCACCGTTGGAGGTACTGCATGGGGGTTCCAGGGGGCCATGCCCCCTGTGTATCCTCCACGCGCACGGTCAATGGCCGCAGGCAGGCAACCACGACGCGGAATGGGTGTCCAGAGGGGTGAACCCCCTTTGGCGGGGACCAGGGGCGGAGCCCCTGGTCAGTCCCAGAAGAGAAGACGGAAGCTGGGGTAGCTGCGGGAGGACTCCTCGGTGGTGACTTCATAAGCGCCGGTGCAGACGCCATACATGCGCTGCTGGCTGTCCACGGAGAAGTTGGGCTCCTGGTCGGTGGTCACGACCACGGTGTTCTTGTAAACGCCGGCCTTGGTGCGGGTCATGGCCATGAAGATGATCCACTCGTCGCCGGACTGGCGGATCTCCTGGACGTAGAGGTTATACACCATGGTGCGGCCGGTGTAGCCTTCCAGCTTCTTGGTCAGGGTGGAATAGGCGGGCTTAACGGCCTCCGACCTCGCGCGGGAACGAATATCCGCCTCGGTCAGGGTGCGTCCCGCCGTCAGGGTGAAGCGGCGGGTGCTCATGCCCTTCTTGGAGAACACCAGGGTGATGTCGTATTCGCCCTCGGCGGAGGTATCCAGCTTGAAGGAGAAAGCGCCTGTTCCGTTGGTCTTGATCTGCTTGAGGGTTTCGGGCGTTTCAGGGCCGGAAACGATGCACTGCACGGTCACGCCCTTGATGGTCGTGCCGGAAATCACGGTCTGGTCGCTTTTCAGGGTGTTGACGGCGCCATCGGCCAGGTTCAGCCCGGCGCTGTCGTCCAGGTTCACGGGCAGCAGGGTCTTCTGATAGGTGGTGGTGTCGAAGACCAGCTCCTCGGTGACGACGTTTCCGTTTTCGGCCGTCATCGTCATCAGCCATACGCCTTCCTCCGGGAGGGTCACGTCCATGGAGAAATTACCTTTCTTGGAGGCGGTGGCTTCATAAAGGATGGGATCGGGGGAGGACATGCGCATGACGACGCCGATGAGATGCGCGCCGGGGTCGCAGGTACCCTTGACGGTGAACTTGCCGGTGTTGGTCTCCACCGGCGGACGGCTAGTGATGACCACCTTCGCGGCGGCGTCGGCAGGCTTGTCCAGCAGCTCGGTGAAGCGCCAGGTGTCGATGATCTTGTTCAGCGCGGTATCGTCCGCCTTTTTGCTGCTGCGGCCATGCGCCTGGTAATCCAGGGTGATGGTGTAGCCGTTGCGGATGGTACGGCGGGCATAGCCGCTGATGGTGGCGGCGGCGGTATCCCGCTTGTAGCGCAGCATCAGGAATCGGCCGTACTGCGTGGTCTTCTTCCACTCGGCGGAGGAATAGCGCCAGCCGTCCCCGCGGGTATTTTTCAGGTGCGCGCTGCGATAAGCGGAACGGGTGGCCGCGGTCTGGGCGTCAATATTGAAATACTGCTGGGCCTCCTCGTCCTGCACGGCGGTGATTTCCAGGCAGGCGTCTCCCTCAGGCTTCCAGGCCTGAAGCAGCACGCCCCGCGCGGCCCAGTCCGCCAGGAGCGTCTCCTTGTCGGCGCCGTGGTTGGCCAGCCATTCCGGGTGCAGATCCAGGTTGTCCGGCGTCAGGATAATGTAGGAGTCGTCGATGTCCACCGTGGCGTGGATGGTCGGCAGCGTGATGGTCTCGCCGCTGGCAAAGGCGCACAACGCAATGCCCAGCGCGAGGGTGAGCAGGAACAGCCATTTCCGCATGGAGGGTTCACCAGCCTTTTCGTGTGGTCGTCCGGGTATAAAAGCCCATTCCATTATAGCATAGAAAAAACGGCCACGCAAGAAAGTGTTACAACTTGTCGGCGTTCATTCCGTCAGCATGGCCCGCACGGTGTCGTTCATGCGGCGAAGGCACTGCTCCATGGTGATGGCGCCGGAAAGCGCGCGGTGGACAGTCTCCGTCAGGGTGGGGAAGACGGCGTTGTGGGAACCGCGGGCGGAGACGGTGAGCGGGGAAACATCCATCTGGACGGCGGGGAGCGCCAGCTCCCGATAGCGCTCAAGGGTGGGCGCGTAAATCGGCCAGCTGGCGGGATCGACCCGCAGGCGTTCGTTTTCTTCCCGGTATTTGCTGATGAGGCTCTGATACTGCGCCTGCTCCGCCGCTTCGGCGCCCTTCAGCCGGGCGGTGAGCTCGTCAATATTCCGTTCGTTGGCCGCGATGGTTTCGGCGGCGAGCTGGCCGAAGAGCGGCTGAGCGTCCGCGAACAGCAGCCCGCTCCACTGCGTATGGCGGTGCTCCGCCTGGTAAGCGAGGTAGGCCAGGGCCTGGGCGGGGTGTAATTGCTGGATTTGAAGAAAGTTAATAATATCAACGATTGGCATGCGTTCAGTAAGAAGTTTTTCAAGAGATTAAGTGTTGTCAACATCTTTTGGAAAATCAGCAAGAAAAAGACATGCCCATGGTTTGGGCATGTCTTTTTTCTTCCGTCAGAACCATTCACGCATTCTTCTTTTTCCCGGCAATCAGCTTCAGCAGACCGCCCAGCATCTTGGGCGCCTTCACGCATACCATACGGATACTCATGCCCTCACCTCCTATTTGATGGCCAGCCGGATCAGCGCGTAGCCCGCGGCAATCAGCGCGATGCCTGCCAGGACAGCCCAGGCCCAGCCGGGTATACACAGGAACATCAGCAGGAGTCCGAGACCCAGCAGCACCACGCCAATGATGAGCAGGGTAGGCTGGGTGGGATTGCACCGCCGGGAGTTGTCGGGAATTTGGTGGTAATCATAGCGCATGGTCATCCCTCGTTTCATTCACAGCGTATGCGGCACGGGGCTGGAGGTGACCAGGGCGGCAAAAATTTTCTCGGGATGTCTGGAGGCGTAGGGGCCGTCAAAATTAGTGGTTAAAGAGTTCGGTCAAAGCATCCTGAAGCACCTGGGAACAATTCACGCCACGGCGTTCAGCCAGGGTGGCCATCCAGGCAGGAAGGGAGACGTTTTTACGCACGGCGCGGGTATCGGTCATACGGCGATGCAGGTCGGTATCCACTTCAATCAGCGTCTGGATCGCGCCGGGTTCAAGCTGGATGGCTTCCGGGCTGCTGGGTTTGGGGATCGGATCGCCGCAGTCCTCCGCGACGCAGAGCCATTCATGGGCCGCATCCGACGCCATGCGGACGGCATCGGCCAGGTCGCTGCCGCTGGTGATGCAGCCGGGCAGATCGGGAACACGGGTATGATAGCCATGGCCGTTCTCCTTGCGGTGCAGCACGGCGGGATAAATTGCTTTCATATGATGGTCATCTCCTTTTTGCTATGGTTCTATAAGGGAGGCCAACAGGCCGACTAACGACAGCAAACCGCAGGTTTGCCGAGTGAGCCGCCTCCGCAGTGCGGAGTTGCCCCAACGGGGCAAAGGCTCCGAAGCGTAGCGAAGGTGACAGCCAGCACAGGCATAAGCCTGGGCTGGGCGACATCAGGTCGTCCTCGTCTATGTCGTGCCGCTTCAGCGGGATGCTACATCAAGAGAGGGCGCATAACACTTGCGTTATACACCCGAAACCCCGCACAGGCACAAGCCTGGGATGGGCGACAACATGACGAGGGAGGGCAAGGGTCACGATGGAATGTCGCGGCCCCTATTTTGTTGTCCAGTTCAGAAGGGAAAGGCAAATAAGCCCAGGCAAGGCAGGGCAAAGAGCAGCAAAGGACGTCAGGCGGTGGTTGAATCCCGTTCCCGCAGGCAAACCGTCACCAGCATGTCCAGGAAATGCGTCACGGTTGGAGGCTGGGTCAGCTGGTACCCAGCCAGGCGGGACAGGTAAGCAGGATTGTTGCGCCAGGCGTAGTCGATCACCGTGCGGATATTGCGCTCCACGCAGTGATAGTCACAGCCCACCTGCTTGGCAATCGGCTTGTATAACCTTTCCTGCACGCATTGCAGCCGATTTTCATCTTCGATGCCAAGCTCCACCGCAAGGATGGTCATTCTGTATCCCTTCAGGCGGTTGCCGACGCCCAGCTTCCAAAGATGCTTTTGTATATTGTTCATATCGTTCCACCTCCGAATATTCTTTCAGAGATAGAATACACACAAAAAGAGTTGATTCGATTGAAAATAACGAAAGCAGAGACAATTCGACTTATTTTGACAATCTAAACATGGTGCAGTCAAATGTAGAGACAGCATGATAAACATTTTACATTGCTGCTTCTGTTCATAGGCTAAACCCTGGATACGGAAGCTGAATCATAACGACCGAATAGCAGGAAGCCTCAGCATCATGCTGTGGCTTCTTGTTTTATCTTTCTGCCTACCGTTTTGCCTGCCACAGACCGCTGGAACCCATGATTTTTGCAGGAAAATAGCGCTGCTTATCAGCGGGCAGAATGGCATGAAAGCCTTGATATTGCTTGCTTTGCTGCCGTTGAGAAGAACTCTTTGTGATAGATTCAAATGCGTACCTTGCATATTCCTCATTCACCGTGGGCAAAGTAAGCCTGATGACAGACGGGGAGGGATGCGTGTGAGCGGAGCGGGGCAAATCAGGGGCTGGCAGCCCCCCAGACGGAGGCCGAGGCGGATATGGTACCTGACGGCGCTTTTGCCTTTGGCGGCGGCCTTGCTGCTCCTGCCGATGAAGCCGGGGCGGGACGCCCTGGTGCAGTCGGAAAGCCTGCCGGTGCTGGCGGAAGGGGAAACCTTCGCCCTGCCGTCATCGGTCATGCTGGGGCTGCCGGAGGGCCCTGTCCAGCGGCTGACGGTGACCAACGAACGGCTGGTCAATGGCAGGATGCTCCTGATTGACGCCGAGCATCCGCTGCCCGAGGGCGCCGCGCCGGGGAATACCTTTGGCGTGCTGTCCTATGCCCGGGGCAGGATCGCCTGCCGGGATCCCCAGGCCGTGCTGGGGGAGGAGACGCTGATTCGCCTGGAATATCTGTGCGTGGACGCCCGCAACAGCGGCATGGATCGCCTGACCGTCTTCGCGGGGACCCGCAGCCAGGAGCAGCAGCGGATTCTGCTCACCGACACCGTGGCGGACTTCGCCCGGGACGTGCCCATTGAGGAGGCCGTCATCCTGGCCAAGGAGAAGGTGGACGCGCCGGGGTGCTCGGAGCATCAGCTGCCGTGGACGGTGGACATCCGCCTTTGCCGAACCTGGAACGATATGCCGGCCAGGGAAGCGCTGGGGGATTCGCCCCAGGGCGCGTGGCTGCTGGATAACGCCTGGCGCTACGGCTTTGTGCAGCGCTGGCCGGAGGCTGATCCGGCGGCGGACGAGCATCGCCCCTATCACTTTCGCTATGTGGGGCTGTCCCACGCGCGGATGATGCAGGCGCTGGCCCTGGACTTTGAGGCATATTTGGATTTCCTGCGCCAGGAAGGTGCGGTGACGCTGCTGGATGACGAAGGCGCCCCCCTGGTCACGGTTGTGTGCGTGAGGGCAGGGGAGCGCCATACGGTCTTTGAGGTGCCGGAGGGAACCAAGCTGGAGGACGCCAGCCTGGATAATACCGGCTGGGCGCTGCTGAGCCTTACCTATCGGTAACGGCCCGACGATGGCCGAAGGGAAAGATGACCTGCGCGACCCGGCCCACCACCATGGAACGGCTGATGGGGCCGATGCGGCGGCTGTCGTTGGAGTTGTCCCGGTTGTCGCCCATGACAAAGTATTCGTCGTCGCCCAGGGTGACGGGCGGGGCGTTGCGGATGAAACGGGTGTGGTCGGCGTCCAGGTAGCCCTCGTCGAGGGGCTCGCCGTCGATGAGCACCGTGCCTTCGACGATTTCCAGGGTTTCGCCGGGCAGGCCGACAATCCGTTTCACAAAATATTGGCGGATCAGCTTCCAGGGATCCGCGTAGCGGTCGGGATAATGGCAGATAATCACGTCGCCCCGCTGCGGTTCACCCAAGGCATAGGACAGGTGATCCACCAGCAGCCATTCGCCGTTTTGCAGCGTTGGAAGCATGCTGTTGCCCTTGACATGGACGGGCTCCGCCAGAAAACGGCGAACCAGCAGCAGCGCCGCCGCCATCAGCAGAAAGAGGACAAGATCCTGCATCAGCCGCCAGCCTTTCTTGTGTGTCTTTGCGCCGGAAGTACCGGGCCGAGGGTTCGGCGTCATGAAGCCGCCGGGTCAGGGCCCTGGCGAAGCACCTTTTTGCGGCGCTTGAGGAAGGTTTCCCTGTCCATCATCACGATGCGGCCGCAGCCCGCGCAGCGGATCTTGATGTCCGCGCCGGTGCGGATGACCGTCCACTCGCTGGAGCCGCAGGGATGCTGCTTGCGGGTCTGAACCACGTCGCCCAGGCGGATTTCCTGGCTGGTATCCATGGCGGATCACTTCCTTTGGCATGATGGATGGCGGAATGCTTCGGCGCCATCCGCTGATACAGGCATTATACCTTTTTTTTCGGCGGATGGCAAGGAAGGGACGCATGGCAATTTTTGAGGGCGCTGCCCGGCGGATGCCGCGGAACAGTTGCATTTCCCGCTGCGCACTGCTATAATGGGCTCATGATGCGAAGGAGGCGATGGCGCATGGCCGGCCAGAGGGCGCCCATTGGCGTGTTTGACAGCGGGGTTGGCGGCATCAGCGTGCTGGCGGCGCTGCGGCGCGCGCTGCCTGGGGAGGACTTTATCTTCTTCGGCGACACGGCCCACGCGCCCTACGGCACCAAATCCCAGGCGGAGGTGCTGACCCTTGTCACCCGGGTGATGGAGCGCCTGCTGGGGTACGGCGTAAAGGCTGTGGTCATCGCCTGCAATACCGCCACCTCCGCCGCCGCGGCCACCCTGCGGGAAACGTATGCGCTGCCCATCATCGGGATGGAGCCCGCGCTGAAGCCTGCCCACGCCCTGCGGCACGGGGGGCAGATTCTGGTGCTGGCGACCCCCACCACCCTGCGGCTGCCCAAGTTTCAGCGCCTGATGGAGCGCTATGGCGAGGGCGCTGTGCCCCTGCCGTGCCCCGGGCTGATGGAGCTGGTGGAGCGGGAGAGCTTCGACCAGGCAGGACGATACTTGCAGGAGCATTTCGCGCCCTTTGACATGGCCCGGGTGGACGCCGTGGTGCTTGGCTGCACGCATTACACTTTCCTGCGGCCTGTGCTGAAGGAATTGCTGCCGCCCACGGTCTCCGTGCTGGACGGCAACGAGGGCACCGCCAGACAGCTGGCACGGGTGCTGGCGGAGAAGCATCTGCTGAAGGCGGAAGGCCCGGGCAGCGTCCGGCTGGAAACCAGCGGCGATCCCGCCATGGCGCTGCCTGTCATGGAGCGGCTGCTTGTTCGTGCGGAAGCCCTGGTTCAATAGAATATGGAAGCGTGTGCGTCCTATACCAGGGGACGCGCAGGGTGTCAAAAAAGTGGCAAAGCCACTTTTTTGAGGGGGCTTCGCCCCGTTTCATTGCACTCACTCACTGGTCGCTTGCAAAGCAAGCTCCCGGTCGTTCGATCGTGTAAGGAAGCGATTCCTAATGGAATCACGCGAAAATCGCCGCACATGTCACCGATTTTCGATCAAGAGTCAGAGGGCCTGCGGGCCCTCCGACACCTTCCAGGACTTTTTGACAGGCTGTGCGTCCCTATACCAAGGGACGCGCTTTTTTACGTTGCGAAAGTTTCGGTCTTCTGCGCAGACGCCATTGGCGGCTTGCGCACCGGGAGGAGCCGTGCCGATGCACGGAGGCTTGGGGGCCTCTGGCCACCAACAAGCTGTGCCGGGTATAGACCGGACATTGTTTGTCCCTACCATCAGCCCGTCAAATGGAGCTTGTGTATTGGTCACGCTCGTGTTATACTGATGGCTATCAGAAAACGAAAAATCGGGAGGTTGGGAGGATGATGCCATATGAAGAAAAGTGTTTTAATATTGTTGACGCTTGTTCCTGTAATCGTTGGATATTTGGTTAATGTCTTGATCATGGTTCCTGTCATTGGTATGGCAGGCTTCTACTTACTCCCTCTGATCACAACAGCCTTTTGGTTTTATCTGGGCAAACAGTATGCGCACAAATGGAAACCTGTTCCTGCAGTACTGATTGCCCATACCGTGGGCATTTGTTCACTGTTGGTTTACCTTTGGCAGTTCTTGCTTGAAACAGATCAAACAAGAAGTTTCACATTAGCAGGCTTTTCGCAGATGTTTTCCGCTTCAACACCATTGTACTTATTTGGCGGGATTGCAAGACTTTTCGAAAGCCAACCGAATTATATCGGTAGGGCAGCGATGGTTGCCATGCAGGTTATAGCCCTTGTTTACATGATCGTTGTTTTCTGCAGCGGTATTTGTTGGGAAAAGAAAAGGAAATGTTGAAGATCGACAAATCCGGGTTATCGGGGGGATTTCGCCTTTTGGGTGAAATCCCCCTTGACATATGCTCTCCTGAGGGGCGATTGAAGACCTGCTGCATCCAAAATCAGAAGGTCAAGTTTAGGGAAAAGTGACAAAGATGCAGTTTCACAAAAAAGAATGCTTTTCTTTTGGTGAATTTCATGATATGATATTTCCAACATGTATGAGACACGCCTGCATTCCCCCAATATCTTGTGAAGCAGCGGGCAGGCGGATCCATTCAATGCCAAGAACAAAAACAGGAGGAGACGCAACATGGCTGAGTACATTACGACCAATATCAGGAACATGGCCCTCATGGGACATGGCAGCGTAGGCAAGACGACCCTGACTGAGGCGATGCTCTACGCTGCCGGACTGATCGACCGTCAGGGCCGGGTTGAGGACGGCAACACCGTCACGGACTTTGACCCGGAAGAGATTCGCCGCAAGTGCTCCATCAGCGCTTCCACCGCCCCCGTGGACTGGAACGGCAAAATTATCAACGTCATCGACGTGCCCGGTTATTTCGACTTCGCGGGCGAGATGATGGGTTCCCTGCGGGTGGCCGAGACCGCCGTCATCGTCATCGACGCGGTGAACGGCCTGAGCGTCGGCGCGGAAAAGGCATGGGATCTGGCCGGCAAGCATGATCTGGGCCGGATGTTCATTGTCAATCAGATGGATCGCGACCATGCGTCCTTCGACAAGATCGCCGACCAGCTGCGCGAAAAGTATGGCTCCAGCGTGTGCCCGATTCTTCTGCCCCTGGGCGACGGCGCGAACTTCCGCGGCGTGGTGAACGTGCTGGACCGCAAGGCCTATGAGGGCGCTTATAAAAAGTCGGTGGAAGTGCCGATGCCCGAGGATATGAAGGCCCGCGTGCTGGAGTGCTACACCTACCTCATCGAGCAGGCCGCCGCCGCCGACGAGGAGCTGATGGAGAAGTATTTCGATACCGGCGAGCTGACCTTCGAGGAGATCAAGAGCGGTTTCCGCAAGGGTATGAAGGATGGCTCCATCGTGCCGGTGGTCGCGGTATCCGCGCTGACTGGCGTGGGCATCGCCCGTATGCTGGATCTGATGGCGAAGTACTTCCCGTCTCCTGCCCATGCGGGCCTCTATCAGGACGGCGTGAACCCCAAGACCGGCGAGGACATCCAGCGCATCTGCCAGGATGACCAGCCCTTCTCCGCCTTCATCTACAAGACCATCGCCGATCCTTTCGTGGGCAAGCTGAGCTGCTTCCGCGTCTTCTCCGGCAAGCTGACCAGCCAGACCACCCTCTATAACCCCAATAAGGACAAGACGGAAAAGCCCGCGGGCATCTATATCCTGCGCGGCAAGAAGCAGATCGTCAAGGAAGCCGTCCATGCCGGCGATGTGGGCGCCCTGGCAAAGCTGCAGTTCGCCACGACCGGCGATACCCTGTGCGATCCCAACAATCCCATTCAGTATCCGGCCATCGAATTCCCCAAGCCCTGCATCAGCAAGGCCGTGTACGCCGCCAAGCAGGGCGAGGAGGACAAGGTGTTCTCCGGCCTTCAGCGCCTGATGGAGGAAGACCCGTCCATCACCATCGAGAAGAACGTGGAAACCACGGAAACCCTGCTGTCCGGCCTGGGCGAGATGCACCTGGACGTCATCCGCAACAAGCTGTCCGCCAAGTTCGGCGCCAATGCCGTGCTGCAGGATCCCAAGATTCCGTACCGCGAGACCATCCGCAAGACCGTGAAGGTGCAGGGCCGCCATAAGAAGCAGTCCGGCGGCCACGGCCAGTTCGGTGATGTGTGGATCGAGTTCAGCCCCATCGGCGATGATTCCACCGACTTTGAGTTTGTGGACGCCGTGGTGGGCGGCGTGGTGCCGCGCAACTTCATCCCCTCGGTGGAGAAGGGTCTGCGGGACAACATCAAGCGCGGCGTGCTGGCGGGCTATCCCATGGTGGGCCTGCGCGCCAAGCTCTACGACGGCTCCTATCACCCGGTGGATTCCTCGGAAATGGCCTTCAAGACCGCGGCCCGCATCGCCTACAAGAAGGGCTGCATGGACGCTTCGCCCGTGCTGCTGGAGCCCATCATGCACGTTGAGGTCATCGTGCCGGACGAGTACATGGGCGACGTCATGGGCGACATGAACAAGCGCCGGGGCCGCATCATCGGCATGAACCAGACCCACGACGGCGAGCAGATGGTGGAGGCCGAAGCGCCCATGGCGGAAATGTTCAAGTACGCCACCGACCTGCGCTCCATGACCCAGGCCCGCGGCAGCTTCTCCATGCGCTTTGAGCGGTATGAGGAAGTGCCTGCCGCTGCGGCCCAGAAGATCATTGCCGCCGCCAAGATCGAGGACGACGACGACGAATAATCCGCCATGCGGGAAAGCGCTTGCCGCTTCCGCATAGCCAATCGCAGAGCCTGCCATTCATTTGCTTTGGCAGGCTCTGCTTTCTCAAAAGGTTTATGACAGAAAGGCGTGGGCGACATGGTATGGTGGATCATCGGGCTGGTTCTGCAAGGGCTGATATTTGGCTTCGCGGCCCAGCATATCGCTGAGAGCAAAGGCTATAGCACCGGCTTTGCCTGGGGATTCTGGCTGAGCTGGATCGGGCTGCTGGTGGTGGTCGCCAGGCCGAACCTGGTGGTGCCCGTGCAGACGGAGAACGGGTCGAGGCTGATGCATCTGGCCGAGATCATGCCGGAGAGCAGGGCCAACACGGTTCAGGAGACCCGCTGGCAATGCTCCTGCGGAACGAAAAATCCCGCCGGCGCCGCCGTCTGCCAAAGCTGCCGTCAGCCTCGCAACAGGACGGAGCGCTACTATGAGAAGGTACGCTGTCCTCATTGCGGCGCCATGACCCGGAAGGAAAACCGTCTGTGCTTTGCTTGTAACAAGCCATGGGAGGAAACGGAACAGCCGAGCATCCCTGCTTTGGCGGAGACGCCGCCGCCTCGGGTGGACAACCCCACGGGCCGCCTGTTCAAGGCATGCTACAATGATTCGCTGGCGGATGTCATCGCACAGGCGAAGGATCAGTGCTACCGCTACAACCAGCTGCATCCCGGTGATCGGGAGGGGCAGACGCGCCTTCTCAGAAACCTGCTGGGCGGCATGGGTGAAAACGTGATGATCTGCCAGCCCTTCTGGTGCGATTACGGATACCATCTGTCCGTGGGGAGCAACTTTTACGCCAACCATAACCTGGTGGTGACGGACGGCGCGCTCGTTACCTTCGGGGATGATGTCTTTGTCGGGCCCAACTGCTGCTTTACCACGGCGGAACACGCCATTGACCCGGGGCAGCGCCGCGTGGGGATGGAGATTGCCAAGCCCATCGCCGTGGGCAACAATGTGTGGATCGGCGCGGGCGTCACTGTCCTGGCGGGCGTGACCATCGGGGAGAACAGCGTCATCGGCGCGGGCAGCGTGGTGACCCGGGATATTCCGGCAAACGTGGTGGCGGTGGGATCGCCCTGTCGCGTCCTGCGGGCCATTACGGAGGAGGACAAGACGCGCTATCCCATGGCATAGAAAAAAACAAACAGGCCTGCTGACGGCGACGGACACGCGTCCCGTCTGGCAGGCCTGTTCGCTTTTCATGGCAGGATTACTGATCGGTTCGTTCTTCCTCCAGCTCCCGAACCCGCTTTTCCAGCAGGGCCAGGGTTTGGGTCAGGGAACGGTTCTGTTCGTTCAGCCGGGATACGATGCAGGTCAGGTAGAACATCATGGCCAGGGCGAAAAAGCAGAAGCCCGTGAACAGCGCGTTCAGCGGCAGGTCGATGCCCGCGGCCATGGCCAGCCAGGCCACCGTGTCCGGGAAGAGAACGAAGACCATCAGCACCAGCGCCAGGGCAATCCAAAGCAGGGAGTAGGAAAGGTTCAGCTTGCGCCGATGGATCATCCGCACCCCCACCAGCGAGCCGGCGGCCAACAGGAGAACCAGCAGGATCCGAAGCCGTCCCGTCATGCCTTGCGTCCTCCTTTCCTGCTCAGGCGAAGCCCGGCCAGCAGCACGGCCATGGAGACCTTCACCATGTAGAATACCGACTTCAGCGCGCGGATGGAGCTGACGCCGCCCTGGCGCTCGTTCATCCGCACAGGAATTTCCTTCACCCGGTAGCCGCTGACCAGCGCGGTGACGATGGCCTCGGGCTCGGGATAATCCTGGGCGTAGGATTCGGCGAAAAGGCCGATCAACGCTCTGTCGCAGGCCCGGAAGCCGCTGGTGGCGTCCTTGACCGTCTGCCCGGTGCACAGCCGGATCAGCGCGGAAAGGATGCCGATGCCCGCCCGGCGCAGCGCGGAGGACTGGAAGCCCTTGTCCTCGTCATCCGCGCCGATGAACCGGCTGCCGATGACCAGATCAGCCTCGCCGTCCGCGATGGGCTGAATCAGCCGAAGCACGAAGTCCGCCCGGTGCTGGCCGTCGCCGTCAAACTGAACGGCGATGTCGTAATCATGCTCGGCGGCATAGCGGTAACCCGCCTGGACGCCGCCGCCGATGCCCAGGTTCAGCGGCAGATCCAGGTGAGGAATGGCGTGCTCCCGGAGAAGCCGACGGGTATTGTCCCGGGAGCAGTCGTTGATGACCAGCACATCCGCCTCCGGGCAGTGCGTCCGAAGATCAGCGACAACGCCGAGGATGGACGCCTCCTCATTGTAGGCGGGAACAATGACCAGCAGCTTCATAGGACACCTCGATCAACTGACAAAATACAGTATATATTACCATATTTTTGACGCTGCCGCAACACCGTTGCGCCTTTTTTACAGATATGTTACAATAGGAAAAAGAGGAAAAGGGGTGATGACCGTGGGGGAGGGCGCGCTTTCCCTGAAACGCAACGCGCTGTACAATTCCATCGGTTCGCTGACCTATTTGCTCTGCCAATGGCTGGTCAATGTGCTGGTGGTGCGGCTGGGCTCCTATGCGGATGGCGGAATGCTGACCCTGGCCATCTCCGTCACCAACGTGTTTTTTGTGGTGGCTACCTTTTCCCTGCGGATCTATCAGGCCTCGGATGTGATGGGGCGCTTCTCCGCGTCCCGGTACTTGTCCACCCGGGTGATGACCAGCCTGCTGGGCCTGAGTCTGTGTGTGCTGTTTACCCTGGCCAATGTCCAGTACGACGCGCCGCAGAAGTGGTGCATCGTGCTGTATATGCTTTTCAAGCTCACGGAGGCCTGGGTGGACGCCCTGGCGGCGGAGCAGCAGAAGGCCATGCGCATGGACTACATCCTGGTTTCCTTCCTCCTGCGGTCGGTGACCTCCCTGGGCTCGCTGGTGGCGGGCATGCTGCTGTGGCACAGCCTGCCTCTGGCGCTGCTGCTGATGGCGGCCGCCACCCTGCCCGTGGTGCTGCTTTACGATCTGCCCATTGTCCGGCGGATGACGGGCTTCCGCCTGCGCCTGCGTCTGTCGGAATGCCTGCCGCTGCTGCGGGCAGCCTGGCCCATGATGCTCAACGCCGCCATGATGACCCTGCTGATTTCCCTGCCGCGCTACATCCTGGAATACCATTTCGGGCAGGAGGTCATGGGGATTTACGGCGCGGTGGCCACGCCGGCGGTGATCGTTCAGGCGGGATGCAGCTTTGTGTACAGCCCGCTGGTGGCGCCCCTTTCCCGGTGCTGGTCGGAGGGACGCCGCGGGGATTTCCGCCGGATGACGGCCAGGGCGCTGGGCCTGGTGCTGGGGCTGTTCCTGCTGGTGATGGCGGGAGCGGCGGTGCTGGGCCGGTGGGGGCTGCAGCTGATCTTTGGTGAGAGCATTCTGCCCTATGCCTGGCTGCTTCCGCCGGTGCTGATGACGAGCCTGTGCTCGGCGCTGATGTACTTTTTTGAGGTTCCGCTGACGATCATGGGTCGGCTGAAAAGCATGACCTGCGTTCATCTGGCGGCGTCGGCCTTATCGCTGGCGCTGTCCATGACGCTGATTCCGCGCCTGGGCATGAACGGCGTGAACCTGACCATTCTGCTGACGGCGGGGCTGGACGCCGTGGCCATAGGCTGTATGGCCTTCCTGCTGAGCCGAAAGGAGCCGCCATGTCGATCCAAGTGATGGATACCTTCCCGCGCATCGCGGCCTATCGCGACGCTTACCCTGATTTTGATCTGTTCACCTGGCAGCGCTATGCGGAGACGATTTCGCCCTCACTGTATGGCATGTGCAGGGAGGACGCCGCATCCTATGACATGGAGCGGGACGTGATGCCGGTCTTGCGATACGCCCTGGGCGAGGGCTTCACGCGGGTGAAGGCGGCCCATGAAGCGCTGAGCAAAATCGCCGGATGGCTGCCGGAGAAGATGACGGCGCTGGCGAAGATTGACTTCGAGCCGCGGATTGTCTTCTATCTGGGCCTGTGCAACGGCGCGGGCTGGGCCTGCGAGCTGGACGGTGCCTCCGCCATCCTGCTGGGCGCGGAGAAGATTGCCGAGCTGGGCTGGCATGAGCCCGATACCATGGCCGATCTTGTCTGCCATGAGCTGGTGCATCTGATCCACTTTGGTCTGCGCGGACAGAGCGATCAGCCGGAACAGGCGGTGTGGCAGCTGTATACCGCGGGCATGGCCACACGGTACTCCCAGCGGCTGTACAAAGAGAATTACTATCATATGGATCAAGGGGGATGGCTGGCCTTTGGACGCGGACATCTGGCACAGATCAAGGCGGATTACCGCCGCCGCTGGCTGTCCGGGGAGGGAACGGCGGCCTTTTTCGGGGCTGGCATCAGGTGATGGGGTACAGCAATCTGGGCTATTTCCTGGGCTGCGAGTGGGTTCGCAGCCTGGAAACGCGCATGAGCTTTACGGACATCGCCCGCCTGACATCGGAAGAGCTGACCCGGTCGCTGACGGCGTTTCTGGAGGCATGAGCTTCGGCGGGCTTCGCGTGGATTTTGTGCGAGGGAAAGCCGACAAATCCACCTTGTTGGAATGAAAGATACGGGAGAAATGGTCATGGCAGGGAAAATACTGTGTCTGCTTGCTGTGCTTTCCGTCATCATGGGGCTTCCAGTGATGGCGAACGCCGCAGAAATGACGAAAAAGCCTCTTGTGGGCGTCGCGTGGAGCGACAGCCTGAGCGATACCTATTTCGCGGTATGCCAGGCGATTGAGGCTGCGGGCGGCACCCCCGTCATCCTGGATCAGGTTTTGTCAGCCGAAATCAACTATGACGACGGTGGCATGCTTGTCAGGCTGAAGGACGAGAACGGCGCGCTGACATTGGAGGCGGCCCGGCAAGTGCGCCGCGGCGGCTGGCAGGCATCAAACGCGCAGCAGGTCATGGCAGGGATGAAGGCCGTCGTTTTTCCGGGTGGCGCGGACATCAGCCCGGCCCTGTACGCGGTTCCCCAGCCGGTGATGACAGCCGAGGGCTTCAGCGCGGAGCGGGATGTTTCGGATTATCTGCTCATGACCTACTGCCTGGATCACGATATCCCTGTTCTGGCAATTTGCCGCGGTATGCAGATGCTGTCGGTTGTTTCCGGCGCCGAGATGATCCAGGATCTGGCGATGTATATGGAAGCCATGGGAAAGCGCTATGGCTTCGAGCATCGGAAGGAGCCGGATGCGTCGGGTGCGCGCCGGGATTTCGCGTTCCATCATGTAACGGTGACGGAGGCGGATTCCATTCTGCATCGCCTGACCGGGACGAACACGGTGCTCAACGTTCCGTCTTGGCATCATCAGGCTGTAAAAAGCGTTGACGGCACAGCTCTGGTGGTTACAGGATGCTCGGCGACAGGCGGGGCAGAGGAAATCATCGAGGCCGTTGAAAGGCCGGACAAAACCTTTGTATTGGGGCTTCAGTATCATCCTGAAATGGCCGTGGTGAGGCAGCTGGACGAGGTTTCGCTGGTTTATTTTGCGGCCATTGTTGAGATGGCCCGATGAGGAAAAAGGTTCCCCCCAGACCATAAGGAGCGATGAAATCAGCCATGATTTCGATGGAGGCCTACAAAAGGAACCCTTGCAGGGTTTCTTCCATTCCCTATTGGAAAGCCAAAGAACTGGAAATTCCTACCGACATGAAAATCATTCATGATGATGAATTTGACGAAAAGCTGCTTGCTCATTATGATGATCGAAAGTTTTTCAGATTGACGCACAGCCTGTCGGGCATACCTGCATTTCAAACGACGGCAGCCAGCTTGGATGTCATTCCCCCCGGCAGCTATGACCAACTGACGGAATTGATAAACCGTTCTTACGCCCATTGTGAAATCCGCGTATCGGCGGAGGATGTGCGCCGCTGGGCTGCAACGCGGGTCTATTGCCCGAATTTGTGGATCGGCGCCGCTTCGGACGGAAAGCTCATAGGCTCCATCCTATGCGACTTTGACGCGGAGGTCGGTGAGGCAATCGTTGAATGGCTCCAGGTATTGCCCGAATTCAGAGGCCGGGGGATCGCCTCCGCGCTGGTTTGCAAGGCGCTGCACACCATGAGCAGCTTTACGGATTTCGCGACGGTTTCAGGTGAATGTGACAATCGGACAAATCCTGAAGGGGTGTATCGCCGCTGTGGGTTTGAAGGGGAGGATGTGTGGCATATTCTCCGTAAAAAGCAGCGCGCCTCAGCGACAGCCGCGCAGGCATAAAAATCATCATTTAGGAGAATAGAATATGGCTCTGCGATACAAACGGGTGGCCCTTGAGGATATCGGCCTATTGACCCAAACAAGAATCGAGGTATTGAGGGCGGCCAATCAACTGTCGGATGATCTTGATCTGAGCGAGGTGGAACGGGAATCCCGCGGCTATTATCAAAGGGCGCTTCGTGATGATTCCCACATTGCGTACCTGGTGTTTGACGGTGAGCGTGTTGTCGGCTCCGGGGGCGTCAGCCTGTATCAGGTTATGCCAACCTATCACAATCCAAGCGGAAATAAGGCTTATATCATGAACATGTACACGCATCCCGCGTACCGAAGAAGGGGAATCGCCGCGAAAACGTTGGATTTGCTGGTTCGCGAGATCAGGAAAAGGGGCATTGCGGCCATTTCGCTGGAAGCGACGGACATGGGGCGGCCGCTCTACGAGAAGTACGGATTTATCAAAAGCAGGAATGAAATGGAGCTGCCGGAGGATGTTCACCCGCAGGCTGACCGTGGGTGAGGCCAAGGGCGGCCCACCTTTTCATTTCCTGATGTCCATTGTCATCACAAAAAATCAGGACAGTCTTCGCAACGGACTGTCCTGACTTTTTGATTCCCGTGATTTACATTTCCATGCCGCAGGGCTTGGCGCGCTCGGCGGCGGCAGCGTCCTGCACGACGGTGCGGTAGAAGCGATAGCCGCCGGAGAAATTGCTGCAATCATAACCGTTCTGCGCCAGGATGCGGCAGGCGAGATAGCTGCGCAGGCCGCTCTGGCACATGATGTACACGGGCTGGTCAACGGGCAGCTCGGCCATGCGCTCCCGCAGCTCGTCCAGGGGTATGTTGATAAAGCCCTCCGCGTGCCCCCGGTCGTATTCGCGGGCGGTGCGGACATCCAGCCGTATGGAATCGGCCGGCAGGGCGTCCATTTGGTGCCAGTGGAACTGCTTCACCCGGCCCTCCGCGATGTTCTCAATCATGAATCCGGCCATGTTCACCGGATCCTTGGCGGAGGCGTAGGGCGGGGCATAGGCCAGGTCGAGATCCTTCAAGTCCTCCGCCGTCATGCCCGCGTGGATGGCGGTGGCCAGCACGTCGATGCGCTTGTCCGCGCCCTGGGCGCCGATGATCTGCGCGCCCAGCAGGCGCAGGGAGCCGCGCTCATAGGTGACCTTCATGGTCAGGGTTGTGGCGCCGGGGTAGTAGGTGGCGTGGTTGGCGGGGGAAAGCACCACGCTGTCGCAGTCGAACCCGGCGGCCAGGGCGGCGGTCTCGCTCAGGCCGGTGGTGGCGATGGTCATGTCAAAGAGCTTGAGGACGGAGGAGCCCATGCTGCCATGGTAGCGGCTGTTCCCGCCGCAGATGTTGTCCGCCGCGATGCGTCCCTGCTTGTTGGCGGGGCCGGCCAGGGAAATCAGCGCCGGCTGGCCGGTGACGGTGTGCTTCACCTGAACCGCGTCGCCCACGGCGTAAATATCCGGGTGGGAGGTCTCCATGCGGTCGTTGACGACGATGCTGTCCTTGATGCCCAGGGTCAGTCCGGCTTCCTTGGCCAGGTGCGTGTCCGGCGTCACGCCGATGGACAAAAGCACCAGATCGGCGCGAAGGGACGCTTCGCCCTCCAGCAGGGTCACGACGCCCTCGCCATCCGCCTGAAAACCGGCGACGGTGCTGCCCAGCTTCAGGCGGATGCCCTTCTGCCGCAGCTTCTGATGGACGAAGCAGGCCATATCGTAGTCCAGCGGGGACATCAATTGACGCGGCCGCTGCACAACGGTGACATCGACGCCAAGCTCCTGGAGGTTCTCCGCCATTTCCAGGCCGATATAGCCGCCCCCGGCCAGTACGGCGGATTTGGGCCGCGCCGTCTCCACGAAGCGGCGGATGCGCAGGGTGTCTTCCACCGTGCGCAGGGTGAAGACCCGCTCGCTGTCCGTGCCGGAAAGCCTGGGCTGCGTGGGCTTCGCGCCGGGGGAGAGGATCAGCTTGTCGTAGGCCTCTTCCCAGCTCTCGCCCGTTTGCAGATTGCGCACGGACACCGCCTTGCGCTCGGGATGAATCGCCGTGACCTCATGCAGCACCCGGACATCCACCCGGAACCGCGCCCGGAAGGCCTCGGGCGTCTGCAGCGTCAGGGCGGCTTTCTCCTCGATGACGCCGCCCACATAATAGGGCAGGCCGCAGTTGGCATAGGATACATAACCCGTGCGCTCAAACACGACGATTTCCGCCTGCTCGTCCAGGCGGCGGATGCGGGCGGCAGCGGTGGCTCCGCCGGCCACGCCGCCAACAATGACAACCTTCATGGGAATAACCTCGCTTTCGCAAAACGGCGCTCGCGCCTTTTTCTTATGATAACATACCCGCGCAAGAGGGGCGGTGAAACATGGTCGCTGACTTGACTTTCCGGGAGGAACATCCTATACTGGTAACGAAATACAGGAACAAAAGGAGCTCAAAGGATGCGTTACGCCATCGGCATTGATCTGGGCGGCACCAACATGGCCGCCGGTGTGGTGAATGAGAAGTACGAGCTGCTGGGCACCGCCAGCCAGCCCACCGGGGCCCGGCGCCCCTGGCAGGAGATTGTGGCGGACATGGCCGGTCTGGCGCTCCGCCTGATGAAAGAGCACGGCCTGACCCCTGCGGACTGCGCGGGCATCGGCGTGGGCAGTCCCGGCACCTGCAACGCCGTCACGGGCGAGGTGGTTTATTCCAATAATATCCGCTGGGAACATGTGCCCCTGGGCCCGGAAATGACCCGGCTGACGGGCCTGCCCTGCCGCATCAGCAACGATGCCAACTGCGCCGCCATGGGCGAAACCGTGGCCGGCGCGGCCAGGGGCTGCCGAAATGTGGTGCTGATGACCCTGGGAACGGGGGTCGGCGGCGGCCTGGTGGTGGACGGCGAGCTGGTGGAGGGCATGGACAGCGCCGGGGCCGAGCTTGGCCATACGACCCTCATAGCGGGCGGCGAGCCCTGCACCTGCGGACGGCGGGGCTGCGTTGAGAGCTATGCTTCCGCCACCGCGCTGATCCGTCAGGCGGAACGTGCGGCGGCGGCTCATCCCGACAGCCTGCTGAACCGGGGGAAGATCGACGCCAAGGCTGTCTACGACTGCAAGGACGAAGGCGATGCCGTGGCGGCGGAGGTCGTGCGGCAGTACGAAACGTACCTTGGCGAGGCCGTCACCAACATGGTCAACCTGCTGCGCCCGGAAATGCTGCTGCTGGGCGGCGGCGTATCCGGCCAGGGCGAACGGCTGACGGCGCCCCTGAACGACTATGTGCGGGCGCATTGCTTCGGCGGAAATCTGTCCTATGTGACAAGGATTGCCGCGGCCAGCCTGGGCAACCTCGCGGGCATCATCGGCGCGGCGGCGCTGTGCCTGCAGGAGCAGAAGCGGATGCCGCTGCTGCTGTCCCCGGCGTTCAAGGACTACCTCTGGGGCGGCGAGCAGCTCAAGGACGGCTTCGGCAAGGATACGGACATGACGCCCCTGGCGGAGAGCTGGGAGGTCAGCTGCCATCCCGACGGCCCCTCGGTCATCGCCAACGGCCCCTGGGCCGGGAAAACCCTGGCGGATTACCTGGCGGCGCATCCCGCCGACCAGGGGGAGCGGGCGCTGGCCTATGGCGAATTCCCGCTGCTCATCAAGTTCATCGACGCGGCCAAGCCCCTATCCGTGCAGGTGCATCCTGATGACGAGTATGCCCGCCGGGTTGAGAATGCCCAGGGCAAGACCGAAATGTGGTATGTCGTGGAGGCGCGGGAGGACGCGGGCATCTACTACGGCTTCAAGAAGGCCATCACCCTGGAGCAGATGCGGGAGGCCATCGCCGGCGACACCCTGACGGACGTGCTGAACTGGGTTCCCGCGAAGAAGGGCGATGTGTTCTTTATCCCGGCGGGAACGGTACACGCCATCGGCGCGGGGCTGCTGATTGCCGAGGTGCAGCAGAGCTCCAACCTGACCTACCGCGTGTACGACTACGGCCGCCTGGGCGCGGACGGCAAGCCCCGGGCGCTGCACATTGACAAGGCGCTGGCGGTGAGCATGCGGGAGTACCCTCACGCGAAAAGCGGCGCGGAAGCCGCCGTTGCCGTATCGGGCGGCGAGCGCCGGGTCATTGTGAAGTGCGACAGGTTCACGGTGTCCCGACTGCGGGTGAAGGGCGCTATGGCGGGCCAGTGCGGCAGGGAGAGCTTCCAGGCGCTCATGTGCCTGGACGGTGAGGGCGCCGTGACCTGGGAGGGCCAGGCCATCGCCATCCGCCGGGGCCAGAGCGTGTTCGTCCCGGCGGGCCTAGGCGCGTACAGCCTGACGGGCGAGATGGAATTGCTGATGGCGAACATATAAAGAAAATAGCTTGCTGTAGGAATAAACTACTCAGCAAGCTATTTTTTACAAATATTACAGATTATTTATTGATTTTTAGAATTATGTGTAGTACAATATTTACACAGAGAAAGGGGATCGTTCCATTGCCCCACATATATGAGATGATGAAAGTAAATACCGACGACCGAAAGTTAGGAGGAAAATCTCATGACGAAGCGAATTGGCATTTTGGTAATCGTAGCGATCCTGACACTAACGATTGGTATGACTTGTGCTATGGCTGAGAAAAGTTTTACGGGAAGTGAACAGATCTATAGCAAAATACCAATTTACAATGAGAACAATGAGGTGTTTGATACTCGTAGGGAGAATAATGATACTATCTATTACAGCTACTCGACGGATAAGACCTCTGCTGTAAGTATGCGAGTAGGTATTGTTAATACTAAAAGAGTAGTACTTGGATATAGTACAGGTTCCGGGTACGCGCGGCTGGAAGTAGACTTTACGTCAAGACATACGGAGAAAGGATACTGCCCCTCTTGGTCGAATACTATTGCTTATGCAGGCACGGTTACTTACGTGGATAAATTTTACAAATCCAATCCCTACTGAGAAGAGATTAGTAAGAAGTATTGAAAGTGCAACTTGAAAGGAAATCGATTCGGATGAAAAAGCTGCTTTTGCTTTTTACCATTAGTTTCTTGTGTTGCTTACCTTATGCAGGGCTGGCCAACCAAGAAAAAGTAATGCGAAGCGCGGATGGTGACGGCATTGCCAATTGTATATCCTGTGACACCCAGGGCGAAACCTTCCTTTTTCATCTGGATGACGACTGGTACACGTGCACCTCGTCTTCGGACGTGACCCTGCGGGCCAAGGATGCTGTCCGGGACTGGCAGCTTCTCTGCACGGGCGGGGACGATACCTATGCCGTGGGTCTCTTTGACGCGCTCGAATTTGATCTCCTTTCAGCGACGGGGCAGGTTTCCTGCCTCCGTCGTTTTTCAATGGACGAACTGTTCCCGGTCATGGACATGGGCTATGGCGAGGTATCGTACAGGGCTTCCGATCTGGCGGCAACGGATGAGGCCCTCTGGCTGCTGATGGCCTGCTATGACGGTGCGCCATCCATGGTGCTTCGGTTTGACCTGGCGGAGCAGACCCTTCGGCGGATGCCCTGGCCCTCGGTGCAGGCCATCGACCGCTACGACCAGGAACGGCTGATTGCCCTGACGGAAGGCAGCCGTCTGACCACCCTGGACGACCAGGGGAATTCCGCCGTGCTGGCTGAACTTCCGTCCTCGCCGGTGCACGCCTTTGCCTACAACGAACAATGCGGAACGGCGTATTTCATCCAGGATGAGCAGGTGAAGCGCTGGCGGCCCGAAACGGGCGTGGAAGTGGCGGAGGAAACCTGCCGGATGCCCGGAGGCTACATGTCCAAGGGCTGCGTCAGCGACGACGGCCGCTACATGATGGCGTCTTCAACGGAAATCTACCTCTGCGACCCGGCAGGGGAGGACGGCGAAGCCTTGACCCTGCTGGGCGATCTGCCCCGGCTCATGCAGTACGCCTACGAGGATCAGTACGATACCGTGCTGAAGCGCCAGCCGGACACGGCCTTCATCAGCCAGGAGAACTACGCCGACCGCATGGTCACCCGGGACGACTCCTTCGACGCGGCTGTCATCCACAGCACCCTGTGCGTGCTGCCTTTTTTGCAGGAAAAGGGCTACTACGGCGCCATCAGCGAGGATGCCATGGCGTCCAAGGCGCTGTATCCGCAGGTGTCGGCGTTCCTGTGCCCGGATGGGACGTGGACGGCGGTGCCCGTCAGCGCCAGTATGACCTGTCTGTGCGTGAATCAGCCGCTGATGGCGGAACTGGGCCTCACCGTGGATGACCTGCCGCAAACCCTGCATGAATGGATCCGGTGGCTGGCGGACTGGGAGGATCGCTGCCCCGATGCCCCGGCCAACATCCAGCCCATGGCCGAGCGGTACGACCTTCGCCGCAGGCTGATGGCGACGCTGGTCAACGACTACCTGGATCAGGCGGCTGAGGCGGGACGCCCGGTAACCTTCACGGAGCCGTATCTGGCGGAGACCATCCGCGCCATTGAGGACGGAGCGCATACCTGGGAGAAGCTGGAGAGCTTTGACGAGTCCCTGTACGAGGAAGTGCACTACCTGTTTTGGGAGCTCGACCCGCTGAGCCCGCAGGTCGCCACGGACGGCTGGCTGCCCTGGCCTCTCCGGCTGACGGAGGAGCACGAGCCCATGCTGACGCTGCAAATGACGCTGCTGGTCATCGATCCGTACAGCGGGCAGATTGACAAGGCCGGGCAGCTGGCGGACTTCTGCGCGGCGCACTGGGACGACAAGACAACCCTGCTGCTGTCTTCGGCCTGGGAAGGCCCGGTGGAGACGCCGCGCTACCACAAGATGATGGCGGAAGCCGAAGAAAAAGCCGCCCTGCTGGAAGCTAAGGGAGACACGGAAGCGGCGCGGGCGGAACTTTGCTGGCTGGAGCAGATGCGCTGGGAGGTCACGCCGGAACAGGCCGCGTGGTACCGTGCCAACGTGGAACGCATCTGCATCACGGGGAGCAGCAGCTTCCTGTGCAACACCAAGGAGCAGCTGGGACGGCTGTTCGTTGCCTTCAGCCGGGGCGGCATGTCCGGGGAGCGAGTGCTGGCGGAATTGCAGCGCATGGCCCGCATGGTCGCCCTCGAAAGCCAGTGACGCACACAAAAACGGGACTTCACATCATCGTGGGAGTCCCGCACACTGTCAAAAATCCGCTGTCAATGGCACAGTAACTTGCTGTCGGCAGACTGCAAATCGAAAATCGGCGAGCCCCTTCGGGGCGGTTAAACGGGGCGAAGCCCCTGCGCGGCGATTTCCGCGCGATTCCGTAAGGAATCGCTTCCTTACACGAACGAATGGCCGGGAGCTTGCTTTGCAAGCGACCAGTGAGTGAGTGGAAAATCTCGAAAAAGTGCCTTTGGCACTTGTTCGGCCCCAACGGGGCTCCCATCATCGTGGGAGCCCCGTTGTTATTTCCGCCCGGGACGCATGGGCTGCGCCTGGGGGTATTCGTCCATGCAGAGCATGTAGAGCAGCTGCAAGTCCTCGCTGTGGTCGTCGTCGCGCTCCTTGTAGTCCAGCTTTTTCAGCAGCGACCATCGAAAATTGTCGGGCGCGGCGGCGTAAGCCTGCTGCATGGCGCGGTTGGGCCAGGAGCCGAGCTTCAGTTGGAACAGGCTGCTGTTGTAATCAGTCGCGGCATTCTTCGATGTGGCGATCCACATCTGCTCGCCGCTGCGCCAGCAAACGATGCCCATGTCGGGCCTGCGCTCCTCATATTGCGCACGGAGCGCTCTTTTTTGATCCTTGTCCATGGTTTGCGGTCTCACTTTCTGCTGATGTCGGGACTTCAGCGGTAGATCAGGAATTCACATTCCAGGCGGCCGTTGTACAGGCGGCGCTTCTTGTCCGCGCGCTTGCCGTAGGCACGCTCAAAGCCGGGGTCGGAGGTGATGGCGCAAAGGCTCCAGCCGGGATGGCGCGCCTTCAGGCGGCGAAGCTCGGCGTAGAGCCTGCGGCAGTGCTCCTGATCGGACAGTCGCTCGCCATAGGGCGGGTTGCACAGGAAGACGCCGGTATCACCATCCAGCTGAAGCGTTTCAAGGGCCTGACAGTCCACGGTCACCTTGCCTTCCAGTCCGGCCTGGCGGATATGGCGTTGGGACAGCTCGACAGCCTCCGGGTCGATGTCCGTGCCGGTGATGCCGCTGACCCGGTCAGGGAGATGATCGAGCCGGGCGGCGCGGCGCAGGGCCTCGCCTTCAGCCTTGGGAAAGAAAGGGAAGGCCTCCATGGCGAAGGCGCGGGTCAGCCCCGGAGCGCGGTGACTCTGGCGGAAGGCCGCCTCGATCAGCAGCGTGCCCGTGCCGCAGCAGGGATCGTGAAGGCGCATCCCTGGCCGCCATGGGGAAAGCTCCACCAGCGCGGCGGCCAGGGTTTCCCGCAGGGGCGCCTCGCCGTTCCAGGTGCGGTAGCCGCGGCGGTTCAGGGCTTCGCCGGTGAGGTCAAGGGTGATGCGGGCCATGTTGCCGTGCAGCGCCACGCCGATGGGGAAGGCCGCGCCCGTCTCGGGGAAGACCGCCGCTCTCGTCTTCAGGCGCAGGCGTTCGATAATGGCCTTCTTGGTGATGGCCTGGCAGTCGCGCACGGACATCAATTGGCTGCGGGCGCACTTGCCGGAAACGTTGATCCGGCCATCCACGGGCAGAAGCTCCTCCCAGGGAACGGACTTCACCAGTTGGAAAAGCTCCTCAAAGGTGCGGCAGTCCCGCTCGGCCAGAATCATCATTACCCGGTCGGCGCAGCGCAGGCGCAGGCAGCACAGAAAGGCGTCCGCCAGGCTGCCGGTGAAGCGGGCGCCCCCCAGCTCCGCCTGGACATCGCGCATGTTCAGCCGGCGCAGCTCTCCCGCCACAATGCCCTCCATCCCGAAGGCCGCCGTGGCCAGTAGCGTCATGTCGGAAAATGTCAAAAGCATTCACTCCTTTGTGCCTATCATACTGGATTTGCCCTGAAAAGTAAAGGGAAAACTTGCGCCGGACTTCGCCTTGCATTTTCGGCGCAAATGCTGTATACTGTTGATTGGATAGAGAACCTGGTATGGTTCAAGGAGGTTGTTTCCATGAAGCTGATTATCGCGATCGTTCAGGATGAGGATGCTTCCCGTCTGATTAACCAGCTGATGAGCGAGGGCTTTGGCGTGACGAAGCTTGCCACAACCGGCGGCTTTCTGCGTGCGGGCAACACAACGTTGCTGGCGGGTGTAGACGACGATAAATTTGACGCCGCCATGGCGGTGATCGAGCGGGTGTGCAAGTCCCGCAAGCAGATCGCGCCCCATCCCACTGCCATGGCCGGGGTGTCCGGGGTGTATTCCCCCTATCCCATTGAGGTCACGGTGGGCGGCGCGACGGTGTTCGTGCTGACGGTGGATCAGTTCATCAAGCTGTAAGGAGTCTTCCCATTGGCACAAAGCGCTACCCAGAACCAACATGCAGCGCCCACCTTATCGGATTTTGCTCGGCAGGGCGCTGTTTATGATGGGCTGATGAATACGCTGCGCCAGGGCAGCTTTGTCCATGCCTACCTCATCAGCGGCGGCGCGGGGCTGGGCAAGCGCACCCTGGCCGCGCTGATGGCGCAATACCTGATGTGCACCGGGGCGGACAAGCCCTGCGGCCGGTGCGCCGCCTGCGTTCAGGCGCGGGAGGGCAGCCATCCTGACGTCATTCTTGTTCGACCGGGCGAGCCCATCAACCCTCGGGTGGACCGAGGGCTGAAAAGCATCCCCGTGGACGAGATCCGTCAGGTGAACGAGCTGGCGGGTCGGCATACCTTTGAAGGCGGAAGACGGGTTGTCATCATCCAGAGCGCCCATCAAATGACGCCGCAGGCGCAAAACGCGCTGCTGAAGACCCTGGAAGAGCCCATGCCGGGCACCGTGTTCCTTCTGGTGACCGACGCGCCGGAGCTTCTGCTGACCACCATCGTCAGCCGCTGCCGGGCGCTGAAGCTGCATCCCTGGCCGGACGAGACGATCCTCGCCGCCCTCAAGGCAAGAGGCGTGGCGGAGGGAAGGGCCAGGGAGACGCTGACCCTGTGCGGCGGCTCCATTGGCCGCGCCGTCAGCATGGCGGCGGATGAAGCCTACTGGCAGCGCCGACAGGAGGTTATGCGGGATTTCTTCGGTCTGGAGAGCAGGAGCGAGATCCTGCGCGTATCCGGCGTGTGGAAGGAGCGCAGGGACGCCGCCGCGGAGCTGCTGGATGATGTGGAGGAATTGATTCGAGCGCTTCTGCTGATACGCCTGGGACAGCGGGAGGCATCAGCCGTTTCTGAATACCCGGAAGCGTGGCAGCGCATGGCCCGGGAGGGCAGCATCTCGGCTTTCGCGTCGCTGATGGACGCGGTGAGCCAGGCCCGGCGCTTGCGGGCCAGCCAGGTAACATGGCAGGCGGTGGTGGAAAAGCTTCTGCTGCGCCTGATGGAGGAAAAAAGCAAATGGTCAATGTGATTGGCGTTCGCTTCCAGAACGCCGGAAAGCTGTACTTTTTTGATCCCGGCTCCTTGTGGCCCACGCCGGGGGATTTCGTCATTGTGGAAACAGCCCGGGGCATCGAGTTCGGGGAGGTTGTCACATCCATGCGGGAGATCAACGACGAGCTTCTTCAGGCGCCCCTGAAGAAGGTGGTGCGCATCGCTACCGCCCAGGATGTCCGCCACGCCCAGGAGAACAAGGCGGGCGAGAAGGAAGCCTATGCCATCTGCCAGAAAAAAATTGCCGAGCACAAGCTGGACATGAAGCTGGTCAGCGTGGAATATACATTTGATAACAGCAAGATTCTTTTTTACTTCACGGCCAATGGCCGTGTGGACTTCCGCAGCCTGGTGAAGGACTTGGCCGCGGTGTTCAAGACGAGAATCGAGCTGCGGCAGATCGGCATCCGGGATGAGGCGAAGATGCTGGGCGGGCTGGGCCCCTGCGGTCGGCCCATTTGCTGCGGCAGCTTCCTGGGGGATTTCCAGCCTGTGTCCATCAAGATGGCCAAGGAGCAGAATCTCTCCCTTAACCCCACCAAGATCAGCGGCGTCTGCGGCCGTCTGATGTGCTGTCTCAAATATGAACAGGACAACTACGAGCAGACCCGCAAGCGGATGCCCAAGGTGGGCAAGGAGGTCATTACCCCTGACGGCAACGGTGTAGTGTGGGACCTGAACATCATCAAGGAAACCGTCCGCGTGCGCATCCAGAAGGGCGACAGCAGCGAGCTGCGGGATTATCCCGTGGCGGATATTCAGCGGCCGGGACAGCCTGCCCCGGTTCGGGAGGAAGCGCCGAAGGAAGTGCCCGCCCCGGAGACGGAAGTACCGACGGAGGACGCCGTTCAGCAGCGCCCCGAACGCCCCGCGCGCAAGCGTTCCGATCAGCCCCGGGAGGGCAAGCCGCCCCGGGAGCGGAAGGAAAGGCCTGCCAAGGCGGAGGGCGAGCAGCGGCTGGGCAAGCCCGTTCAGCGGGAGAATCCCAACAAGAAGCCCCGGGAGGAGAGCGAAGGCCGCCCCGAGCGCCGCAAGGACAACCGAGGCGCGAAGCCGGAGGGTACGGAGAAGCCCGCGCGCAAGCCGGACGGGAATCCCTGGAAGGCGGCGGTGGAGCAGGCGCTGAAGGCGGCACAGAAGCAGGAAACGGCTCCTGTGGCTGCTCCCGAGGCCAAGGAGCCGCCCCATGTGAATCCTGAGGATCATGAGGACACGCCCTATACCGCGCCGATGACCGACGAGGACGATACCATCTGATGCCGGGGGCGCAACATTGGTAAAAAACCGGCGAATGCTTGCGTTTTTTGACGAACCGTGGTATCATACAAGCATTACACGCGAAGCGTGTACTTGGAGGAGGTGAAACCATCATGGCTTACAAGATTTCTGATGATTGCATCAGCTGCGGTGCCTGCGCTGCCGAGTGCCCCGTGGAGGCCATCTCTGAGGGTGACGGCAAGTACGTCATCAATCCTGACGTGTGCATCGAGTGCGGTGCCTGCGCCGAGACCTGCCCTGTGGGTGCGCCCGCTCAGGCGTAACAGGAATCAAAAAAGTGGCGCAAGCCACTTTTTTGCGTTTTGGCGTTCCTCGAGGATCATCGCGGCTGACAGCTTAATTCTTCCCGACGTTGCGGGTCGGGAAGGATTTTTTGCGGCGCGGCATTCCGCGCTTGCGGTGGCATGCCTGATATGGTATAATTAGCTTGCTATGGATACAAAACGAAGGGAACGGTGAACAAACCATGCTGAAGATAACTTTTCCGGGCATCAACGTCGGCTCCTCGGCCCTTGGCTTTGGCTGCATGCGCCTGCCCACGGCGGACGGCAAGATTGACGAGGCGGAAGCCATCCGAATGATCCGCCACGCCATCGACAACGGCGTGACCTATATCGACACGGCGTATCCTTATCATGGCGGCGAGAGCGAAACGGTGGTGGGCAAGGCGCTGAAGGACGGCTACCGCGAAAAGGTGGTGCTGGCAACCAAGCTGCCCATGTGGATGGTGAAAACCCACGAGGACATGATGCGCTTCCTGGACGAGCAGCTGCAGAAGCTCCAGGTGGATTATGTGGACTTTTATCTGCTCCACGCCATGGACGCGGGGAAATTCCAGCTGGCCAAAAAGCTGGATTACAAGAAATTCTTTGCCGAGGCCATGGCCCAGGGGAAGATTCGCTACCCCGCTTTTTCCTTCCATGATGACGCCAAGACCTTCCTGGACATCCTGAATGATTATGACTGGAAGATGTGCCAGGTGCAGATGAACATCCTGGACGACAACAACCAGGCGACGTTGGCGGGAATTCAGGCGGCCCATGCAAAAGGCGTCGGCGTGGTGGTGATGGAGCCCCTGCGTGGTGGCCTGCTGGCCAACCCGCCCACGGAGGTTGTGAAGCTGTACGAAAGCTGGAGTGTCCGCCGCAGTCCGGTGGAATGGGCCTTCCGCTATCTGTACACCATGCCCGGGGTAGTGACCATTCTCAGCGGCATGAGCACCATGGAGCAGGTGCAGGATAATCTAAGCATTTTCGATGTGCCCCAGGGAGAAAACCTCACCGAGGCGGATCGCCGGCTGTACAGCGAGGTGAAGGCGACCTACATGGCCTGCACCAAGACGCGCTGCACAGGCTGCCGCTATTGCCAGCCATGCCCCATGGGCGTGAAGATTCCGAACATTTTCCAGGGCTATGATACCACCCTGCTGCGCCACGGCGGCAGCTTCAAGGAGGGCTATGGCCGGATTGCGGCGGAGAACGCCGACGCCTCCCGGTGCGTGGGCTGCCGCAAGTGCGAGCGGGCCTGCCCGCAGCAGCTGCCCATCGTACAGTACCTGAAAGAAATTCACAGCGAGTGCCAGGCGTGAGCGAGGCACCGACTGCGCTATAATACAAGCCCCGCAAGGCTTTATCTTCCTTGCGGGGCTTGCTTTTTATGTCCTTCTGCTGAAGCTGTAGGGATTCATCCGCGTCTGTGGGGTCAGCACGGAATGGGACAGGCTGCGGTTTTTAGTAACGTTGAGCACCAGCGCGATGCCGCCCATGTTCGTCACCATGTTGGAGCCGCCGTAGGAAAGGAAGGGGAGGGGAATGCCGGTGATGGGCATCAGCCCCAGCGTCATGCCGATGTTCTCAAAGACGTGGAACAGCAGCATCGCCATCACGCCGATGATGATGAGCATCCCGTACTTGTCCCGGGTATAGCGGGCCAGATAGAGCATACGCAGGATGATGAGCAGGTACCCCAGCAGCACCAGAGAGCAGCCCACAAAGCCCCAGGCCTCGCCAATGGTGGCGTAGATGAAGTCCGTCCAGTCGGCGGGCACATAGTTGAGCTGGTACAGCGCGCCGTCCACAAAGGTGCCCACGCCGGAAATGCCGCCCGAGCCGATGGCCATCTTGCTCTGGGACTGCTGGTAAGCGTCGTCCAGGGGGGACAATTCAGGATTGATGAAGGCCAGGATGCGCGCCAGGCGGTAGTCATCCGAGCCGGAGGCCACCATGAAGCCGTAGATGGCCAGCAGCATCAGGAGAGCGGCGGCGGCCAGGCCCAGCAGCAGCTTGATGTCCACATTGGAGAAGTACAGCATGATGGCGAACAGGAACACGATCACCAGCATGGAGCCGGTCTCGCCGGACAGCAGGATGATGCCGCAGGGAATCAGCACCATCAGCATGATGCGGATGAATTCCCGCACGTTGCTCATGGGCCGGTCATACCGGGAGAGGGTCTTGGCCAGCATCAGGATCATGGACAGCTTGATGAACTCCGACGGCTGAATGGTGAAGCCCCAGATGATGTCCAGCCAGGCCTTCACGCCCTCCGCACGGTTGAAGATCCACACCACGAAGACCAGCAGCGTGCCGCCGTAGTAGGCCAGCTCGGTGTGGCGGCGGAGGAAGTCGTAGGGGATGTTCATGATGACCGCGATGACGAAGGGGGCCATGGCCAGGAAAATGCACTGGTTGACGGCCGAGGAGGATTCGACAATGTGGTTCAGCAGGGACGTGTCGGCGCTGGAGGAAGGGGAATAGGTGGCGACGCATACTGCCAGCACGCCGAAAACGGCCATGGAGAAGACCAGAATCAGCAGAGTCTTGTCCACATGGGCCCGGGAGCGTCTGTTTTCACCGATCAATACGTTTGACCTCCTTGATGCGCGGGGCAAATAGCCGACGATACCAGGGCTTGGGCGCCGCGCCATAGGCGGGGAGTGCCCAGGCCTGCCCGGCCATGCGTCCGGCAATACGGGCAAGGGCACGCTGGCCCTCACAGTCCGCGTCCATGGGGCTGAAATGGCCGATCTGCGCCCGGTAAATGGTGCGATCCTCGGGCACTTCGCCCATCAGGCTGAGGTCGAGGGTCTGGGCAACCACCTGCGCGCTGTACATCTCCCCGGCCTCGATCAGCTCCGGCATCAGCCGGTTGACAATCAGGGAGGGACGGGGGAGGTGCTTGCCCTCCAGGGTGAAGACGGCGCGCTCGGCGTCGCGGATACACACGTCATCCGGCGTGCAGATAATCATGGTTTCATCATATTCGGCGGAGAGCAGACCGCGCAGGCCGCGCTCAATGCCGGCGGGGCAGTCGATCAGCACATGGTCATGGGTCGCCTTCAGCTCCGCGATGATCTTGCGGAAGGCCTTGGGGTCCAGCTCCTTGGCCCGGGCGAACTGCGCCGCCGGGAGCAGGGAGAGCTTGGGCAGCTCCACCGGATGGATGAGGGCCTGCTGAAGGCGGCAGTCCTTGTTGCATACGTCCACCAGGTCGTAAACGATGCGGTTTTCCAGCCCCAGCAGAGCGTCCTGATCCCGAAGACCAATGTCCGCGTCCACGACGCAGGTTTTCAGCCCGCGGCGCGCCAGGGCCACGGCCAGACAGGAGACCACGGTGCTTTTGCCCACGCCTCCCTTGCCGGAGGCGATCAACCAGGCTTTTGACATGCTGTATTCCTCCAATCATCAGCGGTGGAAAAGCGCGGCGTTACGGCGCCAGGGAGTTGCCGGAGGGCAGGTCGTAGTCGGCGGTGCGCAGCGTTTCTTGATCCAGATACCAGGTCACGAAGTCGCGGGCGGCGACGGCAGCATCACCGCCGGAATAGCCGTTGGGCACGAAGGAGACCACGACAATTTCCGGGTTTTCATAGGGCGCGAAGCACACGAACCAGGCGTTGTTCTCCAGATCGATGTTGGAAACCTGGGCCGTACCTGTTTTAGCGGCGAGGATGTTGCGGTCGTATTTCCAATTGTTGAAGTACTTCTTAGCGGTACCGGACTCGTCCACAACGCCCTGCATGCCCTGGCGGATCAGGGAGAAATAATCATCGGGGTCGTCAATGGTGTTGACCAGCTGCGGCTCGCGTTGGCTGAGTATTTCGCCGCTGGGGGAGATGATGGAGTCCACGATGGACACGTTGTAAACATGGCCGTCGTTGGCCACCGCCGTAACATAGCGGGCGACGGCGATGGGCGTCACCACCGTGACCGACTGGCCGATGGCCGTCAGAATGGTCTGGCCGCCGCCCCACTTGATCTCGTTCATGTAGTTGTAGGTATCGCCGATGACCTTTTGCAGGTAGACCATTTCCTTGGTCATGTTCAGCTCTTCCATGAGGATGGTGCGCATGTTGTCCACCCAGTCGCCCTGGTTGGTGTTGACGGCCATATCCATCAGCCGCTTCGCGCACACGGAAAGGCGATCGTCGTCGTACTCAATGTTGCGGGACGCGCCGCATTCCCTCAGGTGCTTCTTGATGGCGTTGAAAACGATGATGGGCATGGACGTGTCCTGACTGGCCTCGTTCATGGCTTTGGAGGGATCGTACAGGGTGTTCTGGCTGCCCACCACGGAGCGAACCTCGCCCGGCAGGTCGATGCCGGTGCGGGAGGTCAGGCCGAACATGGAGGCATAGCGGTAAAGCCGTTCCTCGCCCAGGCGGCTGCCCAGCTCATAGAAGAAGTAGTTGCAGGAGTGGGACAGGCCTTCCACGATGGTCTGGTTGGCGTGCTTCCACCGATAGCTGGCGTTGATCCAGCATTTGGGGGCGGTGGTTTTGTCGTTGTTGTACTTGGTGTAGTAGCCGTCGTCGGAAATGCGCTCGGTGGGCTTCAGTTCGCCTGAATTGAGGGCGCCGAAGCCGGTAACCATCTTGAAGATGGAGCCGGGGGTGGCCCGGGCATGGATGCCGTAGTTCAGCAGCAGGTTGCGCTCGTCCGACAGGATGGCGACGGCGTCCTTGCCGCCGGAAACCAGGGCGTTGAGGTCGTAGGTGGGGTAGTTGGCCATGGCCAGCACCCGATCCTGCATGTCCATGACGATGAGGGTGCCGTGCTCGGCCAGCTGCATGGGATACTGCTCCCAATTGCGCTTGGCGATCTTGGCGCGGTTATCCTCCAGCCAGTCGGGATCAACCATGTACTGTTCCTGCTTGTTGCGGATGGTGTTCACGTTGTCCGCCATGGCGCGCTCCGCCACCTGCTGGTAGCTGCTCTTCAGCGTCAGCTTGACGTTGTTGCCGTCCTGGGGCTCGGTGTAGCTCAGTTCCCGAACCACCTTGGACCACTGGTCGCGCTCCACCACGCGGCTGCCCTGGCGCAGGGAGCTGTTCTGCGTCAGCCAGTCCTCCATGGAGGACTCGATGCCGTCGCGGCCGATGGTGTCGTTGTAAGAATAACCTTTGGGCTGCAGGGAGTTCCACATGCTCTGGCTGGGAATTTTGCCGATGTAGCCGATGACCTGGCTGGCCAGCGTCTGCCGGGGATAAACGCGCTTGGTGCCCACGGAGATCTCCATGCCGGGCAGGGTCATGGAGCGGGTTTCCACCTCGATGACCGTCTCATAGGATACATCGCCGGCAATGGTAATGGGCTGGGAGTTGAACACGTTCATCTGCATTTCGGAATAGATGGCCATCACCTTCAGGGTCGTGGCCTCATCCAGGATGAAGGGCTCAACGTACTTGTCGCCTTCCTCGGCCTTGAGGGCCTCCTTCTCCGCCTCGGAGTTGACGATGCGGTAGCGGTGCTTGAGGGCCGTGTAGCAGCTTTCGGCGTCAGGATAGGTCTTGAGCTTGGAAACATAGTTGTTGGAGCGCCACTGCTTTTCACGGGTGGCCAGCACGCTGTCGGACACGCCGCTGCCGAAGTTGAACTGCCATTCCTGGGTTTCGGGGTTGCGCTCAATAACGTAATCGAAGGCCAGCTCGCCGCCGTGCCGCTCGATGATGTCCAGGGTATCGACAATGGCGGGGGTATAGACCTTGTAGTCGGATTTGCGGTTCTGGCTGGCGTCCTTGTAGAAGGTTACGTTGTAAACCAGCTCGTCCTCCGCCAGCACCACGGAGTCCGCGTCGATGATGTTGCCGCGCTTGCCGCGCAGGGTAATGGTCTTGGTACGGTTGTTTTCCGCCTTTTCGGCATAATAATCGCTTTGGCGCAGCTGCAGGTTGACCAGACCGCTGAGCAGATAGGCGAACATGGCCAGCAGAATGATGATGAAGGCGATATACCGCCACTTCATGCCCGTTTTCAGATTGCTCACGGGGGTACCTCCTTTCCAAAGGTCCGAAGGGGAAACAAGGCTCAGCGGGCGGGGGCCGTCCGCCTGAAGCCCAGGAAGCGCCGCAGGGGCAGCATCAGCACGGCGGTGATGATGACGGTGGCCAGCAGATTGGTGATGCTGCGGCCGAAGTGCGCCGCCGTCAGGGTCACGCCGCCAAGGTAAATGTAAATGAGGTTGACGGCCTCATAGAGGATGACGTTCATGGCGGCGCACAGGGGTGTGCGCACATAGGGGCTGGCGTTGGCACCCGGATGGCCAAGGAACAGATCCATCAAGCCGTTGATGAGGGCGTGACGGCGCTTGACATTGCGGCCCAGGCTGCGCTCCTCCTCCAGGCGCTTTTCGCTTTTGTCAGCGAAGAAGATGCTGCAGAACAGCGCGCCCAGGGGATAAAGCAGCAGGTTCATCATCGGCAGGGAAGGGAGCATGGTTTCCATGACAATGCCGTAAAGTCCGCCGACCCACAGCGCCCGCAGACGCCCGTAGCCCACCGTCAGGATGGCGATGACCGCGTAGATCAGGCTGGGCGTCACCCCGCCGATGCTGACATAGGGCATCACGCAGACCTGCAGGAGGTACCCCAGCGCGATGACCAGGAAAAACTTGAACTGAAGCCAGATATAGCGCCGGGAGGAATCGCGCTTCTTCACCTGTCATCCTCCTCGAAGGTCAGCTGACCGGGGTTCAGGGTGATGTAGGGTGTGGGTGTGGGGGTAAAGGTGGGCGTGGGGGACGGCGTGGGTTCGCCGCTGACCACATGATACTCGTACACAGGCCCGGCGATGGTGGGCACGGACGTGGGGGATGGCGCGGGTGTGGCCGTGGGCGCCTCGGTGGGCGTGGGGGACGGCGTGACGGTGACGTTGGGATCCGGCGTAGCGGTCTGGCCGAAGACGGTGGTGGAGCCGATCTTCAGCGTGGGCATCGGGCGGGCGGTGGGCAGCGGAACAAACTCGTTGTAGCTGCTGGCGCTCTCCCGGCCCTGGACGGCTTCCGCCGTGGGCTTGTAGCGCAGGACGATGACATATTCCAGGTGCTCAAAGTCCACCTGGGGCTGCACGACGATGTACTGCTTGTTGGCGTCCATACCGCGGGTGGATTCCCGCACGGTGCCGATGGGAATGCCCTTGGGGAAGGACAGGCCGACGCCGGAGGTAACCACCAGGTCGCCGGGGCGGGGCAGATGATCCTCGGGCAGATAGTACATGCGGCACATGGGCTGGCCGTCGATGCCCAGCGTACCGCGGACGGTGCCCTGATCGCGGCTGGACTGGATCAGTCCGGCAATGGAGGCCTCGCTGTCAATGATGGAGCGAACCTGGCTCTGCGTCTCGCTGACGGTTTCCGTATAGCCCACCAGCGCGCCGGAGATGGTCACGGCCATGAATTCGGAAATGCCGTCCCGCCGTCCGCGGTTGATGGTGAAGGTGGAGAAGTAATTGCCGTCGTCCCGGCCGATGACGGTGCAGGCGATGGGGTTCATGTTCTCATTGGCGGACATTTCATCGTACATGTTTTCGTACTGGGAAAGCTGGTACTGCAATTCATCCGCCCGCATGGCCTGGTAGACCAGCTGCTCGTTTTCCGCGCGGAGGCGGTTGTACTCCGTTTCCAGGTTGGCCCGCAATTTCAGCGTCCGCAGATACCCGGCGAAGGATTCCGTCACGCCGGAAAAAATGCTCTGAACCGGCGTTACCACCCGGGAAACGACGCCCTCGGGGAGTTGCAGAATCGTCAGCCCCGGCATGATCCGGGACAGGAGCATCACGCCCAGGGTGCCGACGATGGCCAGGGTGATGACAATCAGCCATACCGTGCGCAGCCGCCGGGGCAGCTGCTTGCGCTCCCGCTTCTCCTGAGGGCGGACACGGGGCGCCTTCTTGCCCTTGATCTTGCCGCGGCCGATGGCGCCGTCATCCTCGGCGTCCTCCGTGTCGCCCACGGCCTCCGCCAGCTTCGACAGAGCCTGGTCGGGCGTGTCGGAAGCATCGCCATAGGCCGCCGCGCCCTCCGGCTCGCCGTCGGGCAGGTCGCGCTTGATGCTTTCCAGACCGTCATAGATAAAATCATCATAAGCCGGGGTTGCGTCGGGCTTTTCCCAGCGCTGACCGCGCCTGTTGCGCGCCATAGGCTTATCACCTCGCTTGCTGTTGGTCGGGGCTTATTCCCCCTGCATCAGGCCATTTTGGCCGATGGCGGTGAGCAGCTGCATGTTTTCCACCAGATAGCCAAGCCCCATGACCGTGCAGTCCTCCGGCTCCTTGGCGATGAGCACGGGCATGCCCAGTTCTGTGGCGATAAACTGATCCATCGCGAAGAGCTGCGCGCCGCCGCCGGTGAGGTGGATGCCGCCGCGCATGACGTCCGCCGCCAGCTCCGGCGGGGTACGCTCCAGCACCCACTTGATGGCCGCGATGATGGCCAGACAGGGCTCCCGCAGGGCCTCGTAGGCCTGGGCGGAGGTAAAGTCAATGTCCATGGCCTGGGGCGAAAGGAGATCCCGCCCGCGGATGCGAACCTGTCGGCTCTCGGTGACGGGCATGGCGGTGGCCAGGTCAATTTTGACATCCTCCGCCGTGCGGTCGCCGATGAGCATATTGAACTCACGCTTGATGTAGTTGATGATGGCCTGATCCATCTTCACCCCGCCCATGGGAACGCTCTGCGCCACCACGATGCCGCCCAGGGAGACGATGGCCACGTCCGTGGTGCCGCCGCCGATATCCACCACCATGCTGCCCACCGGCTCGTAGACCGGCAGGCCCGAGCCGATGGCGGCGGCAAAGGGCTTCTCAATGAGATAGACCGTCTTGGCCCCGGCGATCTCCGCCGCCTCGCTGATGGCCTTGCGGGACACGGCGGGCAGTCCTGTGGGCACGGACACGACCACCTTGGGCTTGACCACATGGCTCACGCCGATGGCCTTGCGGATGAAATAGCGCAGCAGCATCTCCGTCATGTCAAAGTCGGAGATGGCGCCGTTTTTGATCGGCCGGACGACGGACAGCGCCTCGCTGGTGCGGCCCATGAGGAACTTTGCCTCGTCGCCCACCGCGCGGACGTTGCGCTTGTTGTTGCTGTCGATAACCACCATCGTGGGCTCGCTGATGACGATGCCCCGGCCGCGGACATAGACCACCGTGTTGGAGGTACCCAGATCAATCCCGATTTCAGGAGCGAAAAAAGCCATGCGCTATCAAACCTCAATTCATCTATCGGAAGCCGCGGAGGAGGCGCTGAGGACGTGCAGTCCGGCAGCCTCCAGCAGGCGGCGGGTGAGGGTCAGGGGGAGACCGATGACGTTGGTGGAGGAACCGCGGATCTCCTCGATCCACAGCCCGGCAATGCCCTGCAATGCGTAGGAGCCCGCCTTGTCGGAGGGCTCGCCCGTGGCGATGTAGGCGCGGATGTCGCTGTCCGTCATATCGCCAAAGCGCACGGAGGTTTCCTCCACGCCGGGATGCTCACGGCCCGCCGTGTCCACCACGCAAACGCCGGTATACACATGATGCCAGCGCCCGGAGAGCATCCGCAGGGTGCGGAAGGCGTCCTCCTCATCCCGGGGCTTGCCCAGGGGCACATCGTCGATGGCGACCAGGGTATCGGAGGCAAGCACCACCTTGCCGGGATGCTTCGCGGCGCCGGCGGCTGCCTTGCGGCGGGCCAGCTCGACCACGGCCTCCCGGGCGCCAAGGCCGCAGTGCTCGTCCACCTCGGGGGCGTCCACCAGGAAGGGAATGCCCGTCAGGGCAAGAAGCTCACGGCGGCGTGGCGAGGCTGACGCGAGGATCAGCGGAGGATCAAAGCAGGACATAGGAAGCCTCCAATGCTAAAGACATTCCAGCTTGTATTATACCACAGAATGGCGGCTGATGGAAATAAATCTGTAAAATTTTCACCAGATCCTCATGAGGACAAGGAAACATGCTCAAAATGGAACAAATGCGCCGGTGATCGGACATCCATTCGCCACGGGCTGCCGAAGGCGACATCAAAAGGGCCTGCTTCCAACGACCGGGCGGTCTGAGGGAAGCAAGCCCTTCCTGCTTGCGAATGGATTCAGAAAATTATCATTGGAAGCGCGTGAGATCCAGCTTGCGCATGGCGGGCAGCAGCAGGAAGCCCAGGGCCACCGCCGCGACCTCGCCCACGGCGACCTCCGCCATGGTCAGCCAGAGCGGCAGCGCATAGAAGACGGACAGCATCGCGCCCACAATGATGCCGTTGGCAGCCACGGGGCACAGCGCGGCCAGCAGCGGCCTGCGGCGCAGCGCGTAGGTGCCCACGGCGGCGATCAGCGTGGCCAGGGTGCCGAACAGCACATCCCAGATGGCCACGGGGCTGAGCAGGTTGGCCACCAGGCATCCCACCACCAGGCCGGGAATGGCTTGGGGCAAAAGGATGGGCAGCAGCGTCATGGCTTCGGAAACGCGGCATTGGACATTGCCGTAAGAAATCGGAGCCAGCAGGATGGTCAGCGCGGCGTAGAGCGCGGCAATCATCGCGCTCAGGCACAAAGACCGGGTGGTGAGGAACTTCTTGAACATAGAAGACCTTCCTTTCCTAAATATGAAATTCATTTGCAAAGCGAAAACAGTCGCAAGCAAGAAAATCATACCACAAAATCGGCCGCATCACAAGGGCGAAATCCGGGCAGGATGATGACTGCGCCGAACAAAACGGCGACATCAGGCAAGGAGGGTGTTCAATATGGCTCATCAGAAGAACAACCAGTGCATCCATTGCAGCGTGGAAAGCTGCCAGCATCATGCGGTGGACGACCTTTGCTCCCTGACCGACATCAAGGTCAGCCCCAAGGAGTGCTGCTGCAACGGCCGTCCCGACGAGAGCATGTGCTCCAGCTACAAGTGCCGCTGGTAAACGGCGCTTCGCCATCGTCGGCCATCGGAAAAGCCTGCGGGAAGGAGACGGCGCGTGGATTCAATACGCCGTCTCCTTCCTCCTTGCCATTGGAATGAACTGTTGGGGTGACAAGCTTGAACGACGCCATTTCCGCCAGCCTGGAAAAAAGCCGAGCCGTCATGGAAAAAAGGCTTTATCAGGATGTCAACCAGGACATGCGCTGCCGGCTCTTCCGCGTCTATCGCCGGGAGGCCGTTGTTTATTTTGTGGACGGCGTGATTTCCACCGATTTTTTGCAGCACTATCTCCTTGAGCCCCTGGCGGAATTGATCGACGCCCCCTTTCAGGGCGATCTGGCCCAGCGGCTGTCGGAGGTGGTGCCGATCATGGGCGCCAAGCGGGCGGAGACGTATCAGGAGGCCGTCAAGCAGATGATGGGCGGCCAGGCGGTGATTTTCGCGGACGGCATGGGGGAAGCGGTTTGCTTCGACATCCGCATGTTCGTCCACAGGAGCGTTTCGCCGCCCTTGACCGAAAGCGTGGTCAACGGCCCTCACGAGGGCTTCAACGAATCCATCCGCGATAATATGACGCTTCTTCGGCGGATTCTGCAAACGCCGGAGCTGATTGGTGAAATGACCTCCATCGGGGATCGCTCGCCCTTGGGGCTTTGCGTGATGTACCTGAAGGACGCTGTGGATGAGGACAACCTGCGGCGGGTGAAAAACCGTCTGAAAAGCCTGCATGTGGATCATGTGATGTCCATCGGCGCTCTGGAGCAGCTGATGGAGGATAATCCGTTTGCGCTTTTGCCCCAGTGCTGCCTGACCGAGCGGCCCGACCGGGCGGCTTCCTTCCTATTAGAAGGCCAGATTGTGCTGGTGCTGGACGGCGCGCCTCAGGTGCTGTGCCTGCCGGTGAGCTTCCTGCACCTGATCCATACCTCCGACGATACCTCCCTGCGCTGGCAGTACGGCACCTTCCTGCGCCTGACAAGGCTGATGGGCGCGGCCATCACGCTGCTTTTGCCGGGGCTGTTCGTGGCGGCGGTGACCTTCCATCCTGAACTGCTGCCCGTGACGCTGCTCACCGCCATCCTGGAAAGTCAGGCGGCGGTGCCCCTGTCGATTCCCATGGAGATGCTGCTGATGCTGCTCATGTTCAACCTCATCGGCGAGGCGGGTACGCGGGTGCCGGGGGTGGTGGGCAGCTCCCTGGGGACGGTCAGCGGCCTGATTCTGGGGCAGGCGGCGGTGGAGGCCAAGCTGGTACACCCGCTGCTGATTATCGTGGTGGCGGTGTCCAGCCTGGGCAGCTACGCCATCCCGGACTATTCCCTGGGCCTGGCCTTCCGCATCGCCCAATTGGTCTTTCTGGCCGTCAGCAGCGTATTCGGGCTGTACGGCATGGTGCTGCTGCTGGGCGCGTCGGCCATCCGGCTGTGCGGGATGCGCTCCCTGGGGTCGCCCTTTGCCGCGCCCATCGCGCCCGTGCGTACCCATAACCCGGATGTTTATATCCGCTATCCTCTCTGGCACCAGCGATTGCGCACCTGGCTGGCGAATCCAGCCGCGCCCTATCGCACGCGGGGGCGGATGCGCGGCTTTACCAGGAGGCGGCCATGAGGACGATCACCCAGGTTCACAATGCCGAGGAACGGGTGGAAATGCGCGTCAAGGGCGACCGGCGGGCGAGGGTATGCCAGGTAAGCCTGCTGTGCGTGATGTCCATTCTGCGCGTGGGGCTGACGGAGATCGTCCCCCTGTGCGGCAGCGCGGCGTGGTGGGTACTGGCGCTGTGCCTGCTTCCGGCGGCGGCTCTGTATGGGCTGGCCTGCCTGGCCATGCGCAGAACCGGCGCCGAGACCCTGACCGAGGCGGCCCGGGCGCTGCTGGGTGCGGCGGGCGTATGGGCGCTTTCCCTTGTGTGGGGCGTCCTTCTTTTGCTGGACGGCGCGGCGAGCATGACGGCGCTGGTCACTTCCTTCACCGAGGGTATCGGCACCCAGGGCACGCAGGTGACCATGGCGGCTGTGACGCTGCTGGCGCTGCTTTTTTGCCTGCACCGGGACGGACTGGCCTGGGGGATTTACTTCATGCGCCTGGCGCTGCTGGCCATCGCGGCCGGGGTGGCGGCGGGGATGATCGGCCTGGCCGCGCCGGATCATCTGCATCCCATGCTGGGACAGGGAAGGGCGTCCATCCTCGCGGCGGTTCGTGTCAGCGCGTCCGTGGGCTGGCCCCTGCTGCTGCTGGCCGATACCGCGCCGCCCACACCCCGCCGGGCGGGGCGTATTCTTCCGCCCATGCTGCTGACGGTGGGCGCCGTCCTGCTGGTCTGCCTGACCTTCCCGTGTGAAATTCTGATACGGGAGAGCACCCTGGCGGGCAGGCTTTTGCAGCCTTCTCTTTACCTGCCCCAGGCCCTGCGAACGCTGACCCACAGCCTGATGATGCTACTGTTCTTCCTGTCGATTGCCACGGCGTCCCAGTTGGCGGCCAACCGCTTCCTGACGCCCAAGGGGCGGGAGCTTCCCTGGCTGGCCGGGGTGGCGGCGGCGCTCATCGCCGGAACGCAGCTCGCGCCCATCCGCGCCCTGTGGCAAGCGCTGACGCTGGGCCTGACGTGGCTGCCGACGCTGCTGGTTATCATGATTTTGCTGCTTAATGTATGGAGGAAGCCATGCGTCAAGTGATTTCCATGCTCCTGTGCGCGTGCCTGCTCTGCGGCGGCTGCTCCTCCGCGCTTCCGGCGGAGGAACGCTCCTTTGCCGTGGCCCTGGGGGTCAGCAAGGCGGCGAATGTCTGGGAGGTAACGGCCCGCATCCCGACCTATCAGCAGGGCGGCGGCTACCTGACCCTCTCCGCGCAGGGGGCGACCCTGGCCGAGGCACTGTCCCTGCTGGATGCCGCCGCGCCCATGCGGATGCACTATGGCCAGGCGCGGCTGCTCATCATCAGCCAGGGTCTGGCGGAGTCGGCGGATTTGCCGGGGGTGCTGCAAGCCCTGTCCCGCCTTCGGGATATGCGGCTGCAGGCGCAGGTCTGCGTCACGGCGGATGACCTGCCGGCCTTCATGGACGCCCTGGAGCCGCAAACGGGCACCCGGCTGAGCAAATCCCTGGACATCCTGCTGGAAACCCGGCGGGAGCTGGGTGTGGTGCCGGACGCCTCCCTGTCCTCGGTGCTGCGGATGGGCGAAAGGCAGAGCCCCGTGCTGCTCGCCGCCGCCCTGGCGGGGGAGGAGACGGTCAGCCGCCAGGGCATGGACGCGCCGCCGGAGCGTCAGAGCGTCCAGAGTGCGGGGGACATCCGCTTTGGCGGCGGATGGCTGGTCAACGCGGCGGGACAGGTGAAGGGCAGCGTGAGCCCCAGGGAAACGCAGCTGCTGAATCTGCTGGCGGGCAGGGCTCTGCGGAGCAGCCTGGCCATGGAGGACGGCGCGGTGACGCTGGCGGACGCTGGCTGCAAGCTGAAATTGGACGGCAACACGGTTTACTGCGATGTCAGGCTGCGCTACACCGACGCCACCCTGTCGGAGGAAGGCGTCATCCGGGAGCTGAGCGACGATATACGGGCTGTGACGGCGAAGCTGTCCGCCGCGGACTGCGACGCCCTGGGCCTTGGCCGCCAGGCCATCCGCCACTTTGGCAGCGTCACCGCCTGGAAAGAACTGGACTGGCCAGCCCTGTACCCGCGGCTTCAATGGCAGATCACCGTGCGCCTGAGCACGGTCACATGACCTCCAATGAAAAGAGCGCCCGGCCTGGTTCATGACGGAACGACTGGGCGCACAGGGTGTCAAAAAAGTGGCATATGCCACTTTTTTGAGTTATGCACTCGCTCACTGGTCGAATGGCTTTGCCATTCTCCCGGTCGTTCGTTCGTGTAAGGAGGCTTTTTCTTGCGAAAAAGCACGAAAATCGCCGTACATGCCGCCTATTTTCGATCAAGAGTCAGAGGACCAGCGGGCCCTCCGACACCTCCCAAGGCTTTTTGACAGGCTGAACGCCCGGCCTGTTTCGTGACGGAACGGCCGGGCGCTTTGGCGCGTCCCGACTATTTAAGCATTTTTCCATAGTATTCCACATCAATCACTGTTCCGTTCGGATAACATTCCTTACAGGATTTGATGTATTCGAGGAAACCGTAGTGGGTATAGATTTCTTTGTTTTGTACTTCGGATGGCTCTACGCCGAGGGTTGCCTTCGTAAATCCTTTTTGTCTCAGATCATCCAACATAAAGTGAAATAGCTTTGAGAAATAGCCCTTTCCTTGGAACTTGTCCACTGTACGGAAAGCGGACAAATAGACCGTATGGCTGTCAACTAAACCAGCGCTGTTTTGCACGACCTTAGGATGGATCATCGCGGTCGCTTCGCAAATGATGGTGCCATTGAGGATCCCATAGTATGGAATGATGTAACCTTGCTGATAGTTTTCTATGTTCTGCTTCTTCCAAAAAATCCAGTTATCCTTGTCTGTTCCGCTCTGAGCAATTTCATACGCCCATTTTGTGTTCATTTCCTGAATGGAAGCGATCTTGCACACATAGAATTCATCCATTGGGTGTTCTCCATTTCAAATTGCGATTCGCTGAACTGCTTCCGAAAAAGATCAGCGGTCAGACATTCAATGTGGCGCTGCTCATGCCTCATACCGCCGAAGAAGCGCCTGAAACCCGGGGGCTTCCCGGAGAAAATCATAGTCATGGCTGTCCGGGTTCCGCAGTTCGGCGAGAAGCCGGGGCAGAAGGCGCTGCCCCATATCCTGCGAAGCCGTGGCGGCGATGTGACGGTACAGCGGGGAAGCGCCCATCTGCCAAGGCTCCGTCAGCGCCGTCAGCAGGCCTTCCAGAGCGGAAAGGGCAGTGTCGGCATCCTTGCGGCGGACGGCTAACTGGAAATCCTCCACATGGGCTCCGTAGGGCGGAAGCCCTAGGAGCAGGGTCAGCTGATGGGCCGTGTCCGCCAGCTGTGACGCATGCTCCTCCTGCTCCTGCAGGCAGGCCAGGTCGGTCAGCCGGTACAGGATGCTCTGCGCGTGTGTGGCGTATTGTAGCAGGGTGCGCTCCAGCAGGGCGGCGGCCTCATCCATGCGCCCCCGGGCCTGATGCAGCCCTGCCCGCAGGAAGATCCGGTCAAACTGACCGTTGTCTGGCAGCTCGCTCAGCAGCGCCTCCGCCTGGTCGAGCTCTCCACGCCCCAAAGCCTGGGAGGCCAGGAAGGTCTTGGCCTGATCCGCCACGGCAGGATCGTCCGAGGCGGCGGCCTGATGATACAATCGGTCGATACGCGCCTGGGCGTCGTCAGGCACGTTCTGCATATCGAACATACCCAGGAGCCCGGTCAGGGTCAGGGCCGTGTTCAGCAGCGCCGTGCCGCCGGTGGGATAGCGGCGCGCCATGGCCTCCGCCTGGGCCAGCGCGGCAGCGAAGCTATCGCTCTCCGCCGTTTCGGTCAGGCGGCGAAGGAAGGCCAACAACTCCTCCGCACCCATTTCCTCCTGGAAGCATAAAAGCGTATTGGGATCGGTTTCCAGCAGCCGGGCCAGCGCCGGAAGCATGGTCAGGTCGGGGTAAGATACGCCTCGCTCCCACTTGTTGACGGCGGACGCGGTGACGCCAAGGCGCTGGGCGGCCTGCTCCTGGGTCAGGCCCAGGGCGATCCTTTTCGACCGGATGATGGCTTGCATGGACAAGGAAACGCCTCCTTTCAACGCCATCAGTATAGCAGAAGCGGGGGAGGAGGACAACGGCGGCGTCGTCAACTTTCGGGCCGCAAAAAGGCGCCGCGCTCAATCGCGGAGCTCACAGGCCCTCGTGGCTCAGGTGGGCGTAGGCCTCCACCTGATCCCAGGGAACGGTGAAGCCCGCGCCGTGGGAGCAGAAAACGGAATGGGGCGGGTCGTCCGCCAGGGGATCATAGCGGGCCGCTTCTACCACGGCAGCCTGATTCTCGCAGGGGGCAAAGCGGCTTGTCCATACCCGCAGGACGCCGCGCCCCCGGGTCAGGGCCATGAAATCCTCCTGCCAGGGAGCGAACAGCGCGTAGGGCGCCTCGCCCGTCAGCAGCAGATCGTCGCCCTCATAGGCGGGCGGCTCCAGGGCGGCCCGCAAACGGCTGAGGGCGGAGGACAGAGCGCCGTAGAGTTCCCGGGACGCCCGGAGGGAGAAGCCGCACAAGGGCTCCAGCAGGATGCTTTGCGCCCGCATCAGGCCCTGACGGATGGCGCGGTAGGTGGCCTGGCGGAAGTCTCCGCCCTCCGTGTGCTTGAGGTGTGCCCGGCCCGTCAGCAGCTCCACGGTGACATCCGTCAGCGGCGCGCCGGTGAGCACGCCTTTGTGCGCCTTTTCCATCACATGGGTCTCGATGAGCCGCTGCCAGTTGAGGGCCAGGGTATCCACATGGCACAGGCTGCGGAAGCGAAGGCCGCTTCCCGGCTCCCCGGGGACAAGGCGCAGATGAACCTCGGCGTAATGCCGAAGGGGCTCGTAATGGCCGATACCGACGACCGGGGCGGCGATGGTTTCCCGGTACAGCACACGGGCCGGGCCGAAATCCACGGCAAGGCCGAAGCGCTCCTGCATCAGCTGGCGCAGCACCTCCAGCTGAATCCTGCCCATCATCTGAATGGTCAGCCGCCCGTTTTGCTCGGATACGTTCAGGGAGGGATTTTCATCCTCCAGCATGCGCAGCTTTTCCAGCATGATGAAGGCGGGCGCAGCCTTCGCGTCCCAGATCAGGTCGGCGGCCATCATGGGCACGGTGCGGAAGCGGTTGCGGCCCGTCTGGCCGATGAGGTCGCCGACGCGTAGGCCCTCCAGCCCCGGAACGGCCACGATGTCCCCGGCTTCCGCGCGGTCGACGGCGTGGTACCGCTGTCCGTGATAAACGCGCAGCTCGTTGACCTTCTGCCCGTCGGGCAGCGTATCCTTGACCCGGAGGCTCCCGCTTTGCAGCTTCAGGAAGCAAAGCCGGACGCCGGCAGGGTCGTGACGAACCTGGTAGCACCGGGCGGTGAGGGGTTCGCTGACGGCGCGGTGGTAGTCCGTGGGCGTCAGATCGTCAAAGCGGCGCAGGAAGTCGCTGACGCCCGTGCCGTCCAGCGCGGCGCCCGCCATGACAGGAAAGCACTGCCGGGCGCGGATCTGCCGCCGCAAGCCATCCGTCCAACGGGCCGGGTCGAAGCCGCCGTCAAAGAGGGCTTCCAGCAGGGCTTCATCCCGCTCGGCCACGGCTTCCGCCAGGGCGTCGTCCATCACGCCCGTGGCTTGATAGGCCCGCAGGTCGATGATGTCCTCCGAAAAGCGGCGGCGCATCTTCCGGAGGACGGCCTCCGGGTCGGCGCCCGCCCGATCGACTTTATTAAGGAAGATAAAGACGGGAACGCCGTAGGCCTTCAGCAGCTGCCAGACGGTTTCGGTGTGGCTTTGCACACCCTCGGCGCAGCTGACAACCAGCACGGCGTAATCCATGACCCACAGCGCCCGCTCCATCTCGGTGGAAAAATCCACATGGCCGGGGGTGTCCAGCCAGTAGATCCGACTTTCGCCCAGATCAAAGCTGGCCAGCCCGGAGAAAATGGTGATGCCCCGGGCTTTTTCCAGCGGATGGGCGTCCAGAAAGGCATCCTGGTGATCCACCCGCCCCAGGCGGCGGATGGCGCGCGCCTCGTAAAGCACCTGCTCGGACAGGGTGGTTTTGCCCGCGTCCACATGGGCCAGCACGCCCACAGTCTTGCGCATGGAATCTCTCCTTTCCTGTTATAGTATACTGGAATCGAACGGAAGTGGCAAGAAAAAGCAGAAAGGTTACACAAAAGTTACATGATGGAAAGCGAGGCTCTCAAAAACTTGTGAGAAAATGGGCAAAAATATGATTTAGAGTATTGACTACCTTATGGACGCATGTTATAATTTACCATGCTTGAACCATCATATGGAACCACCGCTACGCCGACAGCTTCATCGGGGAGTTTGCGGACGCTGTGTTTTGTTCCAGGATTTTTCCGAAAAATGGCGAAGGAGCAAAGAATCATGACGATGATGCGCAAGGGTCTGTCTGTGCTTTTGTCCGCGATGCTGGTTGTCGGCATGAGTATGTCCGGCAGCGCACTGGCAGAAGTTTCCACACCGACCGAGTTACACCCTGATGATTCCTATGTCGCGGAGGTGACATGGGAGCCGACGGCGACGCCTTGCCCCACGCCGGCTTATACAGCCCCGGCCTTTTCGGCCGGTTATGGCCGCGTGTCCGCGGATACGCCGGTGTATGGCGGGAAAAATGGTCAGAACAGGCTGGGCAAGCTGACCAAGGCGGGTTATGCCTTCGTGCGCGGCAGCTATCCGGCGTCGGATGGCGGCGAGGCATGGCTGAAAATTGTTTTCGCTGCCCGGAGCGGGGCGGAGGATTTTTCCATCCGTGAGGGCTATGTGCGGGCTGGGCAGGTTGCCATGGTGCCCGACGGCCAGCAAGCCGCAAAGGTCGCCGATCTGCTGGCGGGGGAGCATGTTCTGCTCAGCGAGGATCGCCCGCTGCCGCTGATGTCCTTTGAGGAAAAGACCGCTCCCACAAGCACGCCCACGGCGGAGCCCACCGAGGTTCCCGCTGAGGCCACGCCCACGGCGGAGCCCACGGAAGCTCCTGCCGAGGCCACGCCCGCGGTGGAGTCCACGGAAGCCCCCGCTGAGGATACCCCCACGGTAGAGCCCACGGAAGTCCCCGCTGAGGCCACCCCCACGGCGGAGCCCACGGAAGCCCCTGCCGAGGCCACGCCCACAGTGGAGCCCACGGAAGTCCCCGCTGAGGCCACCCCCACGGTGGAGCCCACCGAGGTTCCCGTTGAGGAAGCCCCTGCGGAGCCGGAGGTACCTGCCTTGCCGCCGCTTCCCGAGGAAATCCTGCTGGAAGCCAGCTGGAGCGGCGAGACCCTGGGAATCGGTGATACGATTACGCTGACGGCGCTGTGCGAGGACTGCTTTGTGGTCGTCTGGCAGTATATGGACGATCAGGGCGCTTGGCATGACGTCGGCGCCGAGGGAAGCACCTACGCCTATGAACTGACGGAAGACAATTACCGCTGGCTGTGGCGCGCGGTAGCGGTTGGCTATCGGACGCAGGCGGAGGATGTCATCGCCACGGCGACGGACATGGAGGAGGTTGCGCAATGAGAAATTCGGCTATGAAGCGTCTGACGGCGTGTCTGCTCGCCTTCATGCTGATGATGAGCCAGGTGGCCGTGGCCGATCCCGAAACAACAGGGCCGGTTTTCTCACCCGTGGCCTATCTGGGCGGATATTCGGTCACCTTCCTGGATCAGGTAGGGCAGATCATCCATGTGATAGAGGATGTTCCCTTTGAGGAGCCCCTGGCAACGCATTTGGAAACCATCTGGACCATGTACCCCGAATATCGCGACGCGCTGTGGAGCAAATCGGGCAGCTATCGGGTGATGAACAACACCGAGGTGCAGATTGTTGAGCAGACGGCCGCTGCCCGTGCTGACGGCGTGAATTACGCCACCATTCAGGAGGCCATCGACGCCGCGCCTGAAGGCGGTACGGTTTATCAGCTGCGGGATCTGACGGAAAGCGTGACGCTCACGGGACGGACGCTGACCCTTGACATGGGCGGCCATACCCTCATAGGCCCGGCGGAGGGTCAGCGCCCCTATACCCAGGAGGGCGGCAGCGTCGTGCTGGAGCAGGGTACCCTCACTGGCACGATGCCCGCTGCTGACGGCGGCGCCGTCGCCATGTCCAAGGGTGAATTGACGCTGCGCCGCGTCACGGTCAAGGACAGCCTGAGCGGCCGGTCGGGCGGCGGCGTCTATGCCGACGGCGCGCTGACCCTGGAGGACTGCGAGATCACGCACAATTCTGCCAAGGATGGCGGCGGCGTCTACGCCGTCGGCACAACGCTGACGGCGGTCAAAACCAACCTGACAGCGAACACCAGCTCCCGTGATGGCGGCGGCCTGTATACCACAGCCGCCACAGCGACGCTGGAGGGCTGCACCCTGTCCAAGAACAGCTTTGATGATTGCGGCGGCGGTCTTTATTGGGAAGGCCAGTCGCTGACCATGACGGATTGTGAGGCCGCGGATAATCAGAACAGCGACGCGAACAACGGCTCGGGCGGCGGGCTTTATGTCAGCGGCAACAATGTGCGGATGACCGATTGCCGTATTTTGCGAAATCGCGCGCATCTGGGCGGGGCGGGCATGACCGCCTCGAACATGAGAGGCGGCACCTGGCAGATCACAAGGACAAAGATCAGCGACAACGTGAGTACCCGGCGCACGGGCGGCATCGAAATGAACACCGATGGGCCGGTCAGCTTGTACAGCTGCACAATCAGCAACAACCAGGGTGGTGTTGGCGGCGCGGCGGGCGCGTTGTGCACTTCGTCCAGCTACAACGGCAGCAGCGGAACCTATGGCAATATCACCCTTTCCGGCTGCCGGATTGAGGGCAATACGGTGGCCCGAGGCACAGGCGCCATTTACGCCGGCGCCCGTGGCACCTATGGCAACAGCGCCTATCTGCTGGTCTATAAAACGGTTGTGACGGACAACACGGGCAACCGCGGCAGCTCCTCCGGCTGCACTGTCGGCGGCATCGAGAGCGGCATCCGCCTTTATCTTGAGGAAACCCGTTACAGCGCCGTTTACGGCAACTGGGCCAGCGACGGCAGCCAGGCGGCGGACATTTTTAATGGATACAACGGCAAGCTTTATCTGACGCCTGCCAGCAAAATGGTCGCGTCGAATCAGTCCTTTGACGGCTATACCTGGGTCGGCCTGAACACGTTCCCGGACGAGGCCACACCCAACGTGCCCGTCGGGGAAGGACTCAATGCCGCCACGGGATATCGCGCCTACTTCGCCGGCATCCTGCAGAATGTGGCCATGAACACCACAAAGGCGACGGAGTATATGAGCCTTCAGGAGGCTGTGAACGGCGCGGACGCGGGGGATACCCTATCGCTGATCGCCAAGGATGCCCAGGGACAGCCGCGCCCTGTCGGCGAAAAGGTGACCATCGCGGAGGGCCAGAAGGGCCTGACCCTGGATCTGAACGATCATGCCATCGCTGGCGGAAGAACCAACAACCTGACCGTATCGCAGGGAGCGGAGCTTACGCTGACAGGCTTCGGACACATCCAGGCCTCGTCCGGCTTCCCGGCCGTCATCAACCAGGGGAGTCTGACGGTCAACGGCAACGGCATGACCGTCGATGCCGTCGAGCATGCCGGCGAGGTTCTGCGCCTGTGTGGTCAGACCAAGATCGGGGCCATCCGCCTCCATCAGGGCAAAACCGTGCATGCCAGCGCCAGCGTCACGTCGAACGGCCTGGTCGTCACCCTGGATGCGGATGTGCTGGAAGCGCTGAACAACGCCTACCGCACGAATACGCAAATGGTGGTGCCGCTGATTCAGCCGGAAGACGGGCAGCTTGACCCGTCCCTGGTGGAGAAGACGACCATCGAAGGCGCCAACGGCTATGTGCGCGTGGGCATGCTCAACGGCCAATTGGCCGCGTATTCCCAGGTTTTCCACGGCGTCTATCTGGACGGCAAGAACGGCGATGACGCCCATGACGGCCTGAGCTATGACAGGCCGGTGCGGAGTTTCGAGCGGGCCCTTCAGTGCCTGAATGAGCTGCTGACCACCGCCGCGCTGTCCGATGCGGCCAAGCGTGAGATCGAGGGCATCTATGTCATCGGCGAGGTTCAAGTGGACGCCTCGGCGGAATGGAGCCTGCCTTCCGGCATGGCGCTGATGCGCTATCCCGATTACAAGGGCTACCTGGTTAACGTCCGTTCCGGCGAGCTGACCCTGCGGAACATCACCCTGGATGGCGCCAGCGTCAAGGGCTTCGCCGCGGATCGCGCCCTGATCTATGTGGGCAGCGGCGCGGTGCTGAACATCGCGGACGGCGCGGCGCTTCAGAACAATGAGCATTTGAAGCAGAGCGGCAGCTACCTGACGGCGGGCGGCGCGGTGTATGCGCAGAATGGTACGATCAACATGACCGGCGGCCGCATCAGCCACTGCAAGAGCTGGTATGGCGGCGGCGTGATGATGTACAGCAGCACCCTGAACATGTCCGCGGGCGAAATCACCGGCAATGCCGCGGTGAGCAACAGCAATGAGGCGCTGGGCGGCGGCGTGGCGGCTCTGGGCAGCTCCCGTGTCAACCTCAGCGGCAGCGCGGCCATTACCCAGAATGAATCCGAGTATTTCGGCGGCGGTGTGATGCTGGGCGGCTATACCAGCGCCAGCAACGGCGAAGCCCGGATGACCATGACCGGCGGCAGCGTGTCCGGCAATACCGCCACGCAAAACGGCGGCGGCATCTTCATTCAGTGCGGCACCCAGGCGATGATTACCGGCGGCCACATTGAGCGCAACGTCTGCAAGGGCGGCGGCATCTTCGGCGGCGGCGGTATCTATGTCAACGGTACCCGCGCGGGCATCCAGGACGGCGTGCTCTATCTGCGGAATGTGCTGGTGACGCGCAATGACGCACAAAGCGGCGGTTCCGGCTTTGCCGGCTGCGGCACCTCCACCACCTATGTCTATATGCACAACGGCAGCGCCTTCATTGACAATGCCGGCGGCAAGGAGCTGTACGTCGATACCACCAACGCCAACGGCGGCGAAGGCCCGTTTGTCCGCATCTCCCAGTACATGCTGGGCGGCGGCGCCTACAACTGGATGGAAAAGGGTGCTCCGGCGCCCGTGGAAAGGCTGTACGGAAAGGGCAGCAATCTGTCCCTGAGTAACGCGCCCAGCCAGATCGACAAGAATACCGCCATAGCGCGGGCCAAGGTGTGGATTACCGACAACACCTCCGGCTCCAAGGGCGGCGGCATCGGCAGCAACGGCACGATGATTATCGGCACGGTGTCGGAGGGCGACTGGCAGCCGGAAATCAGCAAGGTTTTGACCGGCCGTGATCTGGCGGCAGGGGAGTTCTCCTTCCAGCTGCTTGAAAATGATACGGTTGTGGCCAACGGCGTCAATGAAGCCGCCAGCGAGGGCCAGCCGGGACGGATCGTGTTCGAGCCCCTGATTCATTATACCGAAAAGGACATCGGAACCAGGCACACCTATGTGATAGCCGAGGATACCGCTAATTTGGCGGATCGGTATGTATCCAGCGTGGGCGAGCCTGTCCGCACCATCGAGGTCATGGTGGTGCAGGGCCCCAACGGCAGCCTGATCGGCCAGGTGCTTGGCGAAACGGAGCCGCTGGTTATGACCAACGCTTACACGCCCGAAACCACATCGCTGTCGATTCCCGTGCGGAAGGAGCTGACGGGCGATGTCCGGCCCAGCGAGGAAACCTTCCAGTTCCGTCTGGCGGCCGTGACGGAGAACGCGCCGATGCCGGACAGCGATACCATCATGATCACCGGCCCTGGTGAAAGCGCCTTCGCGCCCATCACCTTTGCCCGGGCGGGTGTGTACGCCTACACCCTGCGCGAGCTGGCCGGCAATGTCCCCGGCTACCGCTATGACGAGGCAATTCACATGATCACGGTGACGGTCACGGATGATGGCGGACGGCTTTCCGCGGCCTATCAGGTGGATGGCGCCGAGGCTGAGGGCGTTGCCTTCACCAACAGCTATGAGGCGGAGCCTACCCCCACCGTTACGCCTGAACTCACGCCCACACCGTCGCCTGAACCGACCCCGACGGTAACGCCGGAAGTGACGCCTGAGGTGACGCCGACGCCCGAACCCAACGTTCCCGCGGCGACGCCGACGGTGACCCCGGAGGTCACGCCGGAGAATATGCCGACGCCTTCGCCCACGCCGATCCCGACGCCCGTGCCTGACGGCAGTACGGTGTCCATCTATGTGACCAAGTTCTGGTCCGGCGATGAAGACGCAAACTGGGCGCGGCCCCAGAGCATTACGCTGAACCTGCAGCGGCGCGGGCCTGGCGAGACGGACTTTACCACCATTGTTTCGGCCAACGTCTATGGCGAGGGCGACCAGTGGAGCTTCTCCTTCCGCGGCATGCCGGCCAACGCGCCCACGGGCGAGGCCTATGAGTACCGCGTCCGTGAGGAAGCTGTGCCCGGTTACGAAACCACCTATGACGACGAAACCAACAGCATTTACAACCGCCGGATTGATCCTGTGCCCGAGCAGCCCGAGGAAACGCCTGTTCCCAACGAGCAAACGCCGCGGACGCCGCCGCGAGGCGTGGTCTATGATCCCGACGAGGACGAGTGGATCCTGATTGACGACTATGACGTACCTTTGGGCTTGGCGGTTCAGACCGGCGATGACGACAATCTCGCGCTGCTTCTGGGCGGAGCCGGTCTGCTGCTGGTGATGGCGGCGGTGCTAGCGCTGATTATCCGCAGAAGAAGCAAGGCGCACAGCTGACGATGAAGAAACGGAATACCGGCCTGATCCTGCTGATGCTCGCGTGCCTGACGGGCGCGGTGCTGCTGGGCGCTTCGGCGCTCCGGGTGATCCTGGAGCGTCGGGGCGGGGCCATGGGCCATCAGCAGGAGGCGGCCTATATCCACGCGGGCGCGGTGACGGAGGAACCCTCCGCGCCGCCCCGGCCCACATCAGCGGCCACGCCTGAGCCAGAAGTCATGGAGGCTGAGGACGCGGGGCTATGGGTCAACGACGCGGTTTCGGATCGCCCTCCGGCGGACGGAAAGCCCACGCCGGAACCCACGCCCCTGCCAACGCCCCGCAGCGGCAAAACTGTGGCATCCGACGTTCGCTACACCATGGATTTTGACCAGTTGGAGCAGGTGAACGAGGATGTGCGCGGGTGGCTGATCTGCGAGGGAACGAGCATCAACTATCCCGTTGCCCAGGCGGAGAACAACACCTACTATCTGGAGCATTTGTTTACCGGCGGTGAAAACCGCACCGGCGCTATCTTCATGGACTGCGGCAGCTCACGGTATTTCACCGACGTATGCACCTGGCTCTATGGCCATAACCGCAAGGATGACACCATGTTCGCTGTCCTGCCCTCCTACATGGAGCAGGCGTTTTACGAGGAGCATCCGGTTATGTATTTGCTGACGCCCTACGAGGATTATCGGGTGGATATTTTCGCCTGCATTCGCAGCTCTGTCACCATCGAGGCGGAGTGGCGCGTCAAATCCTTTGACGGCAGGGCAGCGTTTGAGGCGTATATCGACCGCATTCGGGGACAATCCGCCATCAAGACGGAGGTCGTGCCTGCCTGGGGCGATCAGCTGCTGGCGATGTGTACCTGCACCAATGAGGTTCGGGATGACCGCTACGTTGTTTTCGGCCTGATGCGCCCCCTCAGCTATACCCGGGAGGAAAGCAGCCTGCCCGTGGCGCAGCTGGCCATGGCGGAGCGGGACAGCTATACCAAAACGGTGAATATCCCTGGCCGCGGCGAGCAGCAATACTACGCGCAGAACGATCCCACCTGGGCCGATCTGCGCTATGAGCGCCGGGCAAGCACCCAGCGCCGCACCTTTGGTCAGGCAGGCTGCGGCCCCACGGCCTTGGCGATGGCCCTGGCCAGCGTTACCACCGATGAACAGCTGTCCAGGCTATTGGTGTGTCCCAGTTCCGAAAAGGGCTTCTCCTTCTGCACATGCTCGGTGAATCAGTACTTCTGCAACAAACGGCATGTGCAGTTCCGGGTGCGCACGGTGGAAGACCTACGGCAGTATCTCCCCATTGTGCTGGGAAATTTCGCCACCGGCAACAACCTGTGGGGGATTCAGTCGCGTTCCGAAAACGCCGGCACCGGCACCAAATTCTACCGCAAGGCCGTTGAAGCATGCGATCTGGATTATCGGGAAACCAAGGACGCGGAGGAAGCCCTCACGGCGGTACAGGCCGGGGCGGCTGCCGTGGTCATCTCCGGGGGCAGGAGCAGTCCCTTCACCGGCGCGGGACATTACCTGACGCTGATCCACGCGGACGACGAATACCTGTACTTCCTGGATCCCTACAACAAGGAGGACTACGCCGACACCGACAAGCGTCATGTGCTGGAGGTGCTGGAACGCGGCGCAGTGCGTGTACGGCGGGAGAACCTGCCGGAATTACAGATCGTGAGTTATTACCTGGCTGTGCCGCGGGACATCCCGAAGGGCAGAGAATAAGCAAGCAAAGGCGCTGTCATCCTGATACGATGGCAGCGCTCCTTTTCGACTTCAGCACGAAACAGCGCTTAACTCTGAACATAAAACAATTAATGTAAAACATTAAAAACATATTGACAAAGATAAAATTCTGCGTTACAATGATTCCGTGCCCGATAGACGGGATCATGAAGAACGGAGGGACAGCAAATGGAGGACAGCGGGATGAAAAGCAGCAGGATGAGAACCATCAGCAGGATCACGCGGATCGTCAGTAAGATCCTGGAGGTGACCCATTGGGTCGGCACGGTGCTGATGGCGGCGATTGCGGTGTGCGCGGCGGCCGCGCCGCAGGGATTGAAGTACCTGATGGACGTTGAAGGGCTCAGGGCCGAGCAAGAGGTGGCGGCCTATGGCTTTGAGATCAACATGCGCGGTGCGGCGGGTGAGATCAACATGACAACGCTGTGCCTGTTTGCGGTGGCTGGGGTACTGATTTTCAGCCTGATGGCGATGGTGTTCCGCAACCTTTATCTGATTATCAAAAAGTCCGAGGGTGCGTCTCCCTTTCAGAAGGACAACATTCGCATGCTGCGTGAGATCGGCATTTTTTCGGTTGCCGTGCCGGTGATTGAGCTGGTCATGAGCGGGATCATCCGCCTGGCGGTCGGTGTGGAGGGGCTTGAAACAAGTGTGAGCATGAACGGAATCTTCATGGCGCTGCTGGTGCTGTGTCTGACGGAGTTTTTTGCTTATGGTGCGCAGCTGGAAAAGGACATGGACGGTCTGCTGTAAAGGGAGAAAAACATGGGTAAAATTGTACTGCGGCTGGACAGAATGATGGTGGAGCGAAAAATGTCGCTCAATGAGCTGGCGGAGTGCGTGGGCATATCCAACGTGAACCTGTCAAAGATCAAAAACAACAAGGTGACGGCGGTGCGCTTTTCCACGCTGGCGGCCATCTGCGAGGCGCTGGACTGCGAGGCCGGCGACATCCTCGAATACCAAAGGGACGAATAAACGTCCTGGAACAAACGAAAGCACCCACCGGATGAAGTGGGTGCTTTCATTATGTTTTAATGACTTACCATTCCCCGCAGGCATCGGTATAGAAAGCGTCCATTTCTTCCTTGGTGGCGAAGGTGGCCACATACATCTGGTTGCCCATGGCGCCCGCCAGCGCGTCGGGGATGCGGCTGACCATGCGCATATGCCCGGCGTATTTCGCCATCAGCGCGTCGTGGGAGAGGCGGAAGTTCTTGCCGTCCCGCCGTCCGGCGAAGGCGCAGTAGCGACGTTCGCCGCAGGCCTTGAGGGTGCTGTCGAAGGCGATCATGTCCGCGTAAATCTTGTACACGTCCGTGGCGTTGGCAAAGTTCATCATGTCCGGGGAGAAGCCGCCGCAGGGGCGCATGTTGACCTCCAGCGCCACCACATCGCCCTTTTTGCCCATGGAGGGCTGATCCTGGGTCAGGCGGAAGAACTCGAAATGAACGAAGCGGCTCCTGACGCCGAAGGCCTTCACCGTGGCCCGTCCCGCCCGGCGGGTGTCCTCCGGAAGCTCCTTCACGATATAGTAGATGGAATTATCATCATTGTTCACGATGTCCATGATGGAAAAGGGCGTGACGTTGCCCGTTTCAAAGATGGGCTCGCCGCGGCTGTCGATGATGGCGTCATAGCTGTTGACCTCAGCGTGAATGAATTCCTCCATGATAAAGGCGGCGCCGCCGTCCTTTTCCCGGAGGAAGGCGCGCAGCTCGTCGTCGCTGTCCAGCTTGTAGGTGTGGGAAGCGCCCACGCCGTTGTCCGGCTTCACAATGACGGGATAGCCCACGGTGTCGATGAAGGCCCGGCAGCCCGCAAAGTCATCCACCAGATGATAGCGGGCCGTGGGGATGCCCGCCTGCTGATAGTAGGCCTTCATGCCGGACTTGTACTTGATGCGGGGCATGTCTTCCACCTGGAAGCCGGAGGTGATATGGAAATCGGTGCGCAGCATGGCGTCCCGCTCCAGCCAGTATTCGTTGTTGCTCTCCAGCCAGTCAATGCGGCCATACTTGGCGATGAAGAACGCCACGGCGCGGTACACCTCGTCGTAGTTCTCCATGGAGTTCACCTTGTAATACTCGTTCAGGCTGCTTTTCAGCTCAGGCAGAAGCGTATCGTAAGGCTGATCGCCAATGCCCAGCACGTTCAGGCCATTGCCCTTCAGGTGCCTGCAGAACTGCCAGTAGTTGGTGGGAAAGTTGGGGGAAATAAAGATGAAGTTCTTCATGCTGTCACCTCGCTGATACCGTTACAGGATGTGGGGGACATGGACGGCCACCTGCTTGTACCACCAGTTCCAGTCGTGCTCCACGTCGTGGCCCCAGACATCCACCCAGACGTGAATGCCCCTTTGCTCAAAGATGTTTTTCAGCTGGAAGGTGGTCTCGGGCAGTTCCCAGGGGCCTTGCCCGACCACGATGACCGCCTTGTGACGGTTGTACTGCTGGATGTAAGGGTGATCCGGCGCCATGCCGCCCAGGTAATGAACCGGGCTGTTCTGGTAAACAAGCTCGTCCATGTAACCGGGGAAGCCGTACTCGGATGTGTAAATTCCCGACATGGCCAGCAGCCCGTCGAACAGATCGGGGAAGCGGAAATACAAATTGGCGGCGTGGGTCGCGCCCAGGCTGCAGCCGAAGGCGATGACGCCGGGGTATCCCGTCCAGCCGTTGCGGTCGTTGGTCATCTGCCGGATGAAGGGCACGGCCTCCCGGCAGATGTAATTGATCCAGGCCTCGTGGCGGAGGATTCGCCCGCGAGGGTCGCCCGTGGCGGAATAGGTCTCCTTGTCCATGGTGTCGATGGCGAAGACCATACACTGACCGGATTCAATCCAGGGAGCCCAGGCGTCCGTCATGCGGTAATTCTCAAAGTCATAGAACCGCCCGTCCTGGCAGGGGATGAACAGCACCGGCCTTCCGCCGTGTCCGTAGACCTTGATTTCCATGTCACGGCCTAAGTTTGGACTGTACCACTTGGTATAATACGTCTGCAAAGCGTCAACCTCCGTCAGTCCCGTTGATATAGGAGCGTGTTGATGAAAAAGGGAATCTGCTCCTCCCAGCAGGCCTCGCAGTGATCGCCGTTGGGTACGACGCGGCTGGTAAGCAGCACCTGCTTTTCCAGCAGCGCGGCGGTCACGCGGGTGAACTGGCCGCGCATGTTGGCGTGGTGCGTCATCTCCCGGGAGCCGTAATCCATGTAGATCACCGTGTCCGGGGCCACGTCAGCCTCGCGGATCATCCGATCCAGCTTCCGCACGGCAAGCCAGATGGACGGCGACAGGCACGCCGCCCGTGAAAAGACGTGGTTGTAGCGCATAACGGCGTAAAGGCTCATCAGCCCGCCCATGGAGCTGCCGGCCACAAAGGTGGTTTCCCGCTGGGGCAGGGTGGGATAGTGGCTGTCGATCAGGGGCTTGAGGCTGTCCACCATCCAGTTCATATACTTGCGGCCCTTGCCGGTGATGGCGCCGAGGCTGGGGTCGGTGAAGCTGAAGGGGGAGTATTCCTTCAGGCGGCCATGGTCGGGGCTGTGGTTGCAGTCCACCGCCACGATGATAAGCGGCGTACCGGACTGCTCCATAAATTCCTTCATGCCCCAGCTTTTGCCGTAGGTAGCGTCCTCGTCGAAGAAGACGTTGTGCCCGTCAAACATGTACAGCACGGGGTAGCGGGCATCGGGGTCATCCTGGAAGTCGTCGGGGACGTAAACGTAAACCGTGCGGGGCTCCTTCCCGGTGAGCCGGGGGAGTACCGTGGGCCATTTTTCAATCATATGCGCAAACCTTCTCACGACAAAATAGCGGCCGGACAGCCAGCCGTTATCATAGTTTACCATAGCGCGGGGGCGGATACAACTGTTTTGATGGCGAAATTCTGCATTTCCCGCGTATTTTTGTGTGGAGGGGAAGGCGAATTATTAAATTGGGATAGAGTGCCTGCTATGGAGTATTGAAGCAGGAAAAGCTCCTCCTGCCGCTTTAAAGACACTGTTGCTCAATAAATAAGTCACAAGCACACTTGCACGTACTGAAAAACGGGTGCGAGGCATGTATAATAATATTTAACGAATAGGAAGGAGGGAACGCAATGAGTAAGCAGATTGGATTCAACAATCGTGACCGACTGATTGAACTTGGGCTTACGATTGCGGCCCTCCGAAAAATGAGGGGTATGTCCCAAGAGCAATTAGCGGCGGAAGCAAAGATCAGTCGTTCACATTTGAGTTCGATTGAAGCGCCAAATATAGTGAGGGCGTTTTCGGTAGAAGTATTATATAATATTGCTGATGCGTTAGATGTACGCGCAGGAGATTTGCTAAATACATCTTTACCATCATTGAGGAAGTGAGGTTACTTTTTGTCTTTTCCATGACAATGCCTTGTTTTGTATCTTGATAAGATAGATTGTTCATGTTCACGCTCTGATAAAGTTTTTGTGAGCCCAATTTCATGCTCTGTTACTAAGATTTTTTCTACCATTGACATCTTTATGCCATTTGGTTCTACGGCATCAATAGTAGATAGAGAATAGCAGTAGCCAAGATAAAAGGCCCGCCATAAGATTCCGTACAGTCGATTATCCCAACCTAAATAGATAGATGTTACGTGATCTCGGCTATCAGTGTCAAGTGAATCCGTTAGAATATGATATATTGAGTTGATACTTTCCAGCCGCTCACTATATTCTGTATAGCGTTTCATGTTGGGATTTGTTAATAATTGATTTATTATGTAATCCTCGAAAGGATTATTTGTTGTATCTTGAACAAAGTATTGTTGAAATCCAATATACAGGCCGCGGGTAAATGCAAACCGAAAAGAGTAAGTTATATTCTCGATAAATAGATTTTCCATTACTGACAATTTTTCCTTCTGTTCAGCTGTTAACATGGATGATAAGAATTGCACGCCTTCTTCAAATTCTTTTTCATTGATATCCAGAAAATCATCTTTCATTTCTTGCTTATAGTCTGAGAGTGCTCTATCAATCAAGTCGCTGCTAAAAAGACGATCAGTCATTGCTGTAAGTTCATTGCTAAATTTCATTTTGATTTCCTCCAATATTAGAACATATGTAAACTTTAGTTTGCATATGCTGTTTATGAGAGCAAAAAGACATCCTTATTATACTTTTGCTCAATAAATAAGTCAATAGCTCAACAACAAATACTGAAAATTGATTCAAGATTGCGTATAATGAGTTGTCAAAACCAGAAGGAGAGGGGGCTGCATGTGAGTAAGGAAATTGGTTTTAATAATCGTGACCGATTGATAGAGCTTGGACTTACCATTGCGGCTCTCCGAAAAATGCGAGGCATGTCACAAGAACAATTAGCGGAGGAAGCAAAGATTAGCCGGTCCCATTTAAGTTCAATAGAAGCGCCAAACATTGTAAGGGCGTTTTCTGTGGAAGTTTTATATAATATTGCAGATGTGTTAGGTATTCGCGCCGGCGATTTGCTGAATAATTCCTTTCCAACATTAGAATCTTAAATCTATATTACCTTGAGTGTATATGTTTATATATTAATAATAATCACTTGGCTAACTCCTTCAGCGCGGTCAAATTCTCGGTGATAATGGCGTCCATATCAGCCTCCAATGCTCGTTGCTCCTTTTGCTTGAGGAACAGAGCAGAATCCAGAGCCTGCTGCTGGGCCTGGGCCGACATGGAATGGGTTTTGTCAGCCAAAGTGTATTCCTCCTCGCTATCCTGTATTTTCCTTACAATAGCAGGAATAGTACTATTGCTTAAAATGTCAAAATATGATATAGTAAAAACCGGCAGGAAGGTTTCTACAGGCGCTTGAGCTCCCCGGGCTATACAAAAGCTGCGGGGAGGTGATGTGCAGTGACTACGTTTGAAACGTTGTCCATTGTGCTGATCGTCATCGGGTTGCTAATGACCGCGTTTACGCTGGGCAGCGGCACGAAGAAATAAAGCAAGCCCGCCTGTAGTGACAGCTACAGGCGGGCTTTAACACTCGCCCGGGGGCAAGCGTCCGAAAGGACCCAACCTTCCTGCTATTATTATACTCTAAAACGTGAAAAAGTCAAGCAAGCACAGAAAAAATAGAAGGCTTTGCTGTGCAAGTTAATGAAAAACACCCGGTTGTGATAAGGAAAAGCACCGTTTCATGCCCAACGGTGCCAGTCCCATGTGCAACCGGGTTTCCGGTTCAAACCAGACGAAGACTCCGCCGCCTGCAGGACACTTGCCTGCTCCAATGGAGGGGGACAGCCGCCCCTGCGAGGCGATATTAGCTGATGATTGCTTATAGCTTCGCACAACATGCTATGCCACGGAGGGGCCTGGGGAAAGTAGAGCCATCAAGCTCCACACCCCCCGCAAAAGCCAAATCATTGATATGTCCTTAATTCCCGCACTCAATGCTGATCGCGTTGAAAATATCCAGCAGGTCATCTACCCGCGTGGCCTTCTTCTCCTCGCCAGCCTTGTCCAGCACGGCATGGCCCTGGTGCATCATCAGCAGGCGGTCGCCGTATTCCACGGCGTGGCGCAGGTTGTGCGTGACCATCAGCGTCGTCAGGTGCTTTTCACGAACGATCCTGTCCGTCAGCGCCATCACGATCTCCGCCGTCTTGGGGTCCAGGGCGGCGGTGTGTTCGTCCAGAATCAGGAAGTCGATGGGCGTCAGGGTCGCCATCAGCAGAGCGAGGGTCTGCCGCTGTCCGCCGGAAAGGTTGCCCACGGGCACGCCCAGTTTGTCCTCCAGGCCCAGGCCCAGGGGGGCCAGCATATCCTTGTACGCGCCGATGCGCTTGCGGTTCGCGCCGGGGGTCAGGCCATAAAAGCGGCCCTTGTTGTCCGCCAGGGAAAGGTTCTCCAGAATGGTCATGGTGGGGCAGGTGCCCATGGCGGGATTTTGATAGACCCGCCCAATGCGGCGGTAGCGGCGGAAGTCCTTCATCCGGGTGATGTCCTGGCCGTCGATGAGGATCTGCCCGCCGTCCACCGGGATGGAGCCGCACAGCAAATTCAGCATGCTGGTTTTGCCGCTGCCGTTGCTGCCCACCACGGACACGAAGCTGCCGCTGTCGATGGTCAGGCTGAAGTCGCTGAACAGGCAGGTCTCATGGATGGTTCCGGGGTTGTAGGTCTTCTGGATGCTGCGAAGCTCAAGCATGGATGCGCACCTTCTTCCGCTTGACTTGGGAGACGACGAGGATCAGCAGGAACAGCACGGCGGTGACCAGCTTCATGTCCTGGGCCTCCAGGCCGCAGGAGATGGCCACGGACACGCAGGCCTTGTACAGCACCGAGCCGATGATGACCATGGTGGTGGACTTCATCCAGCCCAGGCGCTTGAACAGGTTGGTGCCGATGATGACCGAGGCCAGGCCTGTCACCATGGTGCCTGTGCCCATGGAAATATCAAAGGAGCGCTGGTGCTGAGCCATCACCGCGCCGGACAGGGCGACCAGGGCATTGGCCAGCATCAGGCCGACGATCTTCACGTTGCCCACGTCCCGGGCCAGGGTGGTGACCACGGAGGCGTTGTCGCCCGCCGCCCGGAGCAGGAAGCCCGCCTTGGTGCGCAGGTAGCCGTCCAGCAGCCCCTTGGCGATCAGGACGATCAGCAGAATCATCAGCACCGTGGCATAGGGCGCGATCCAGGCGGGGAGGGATTTGGTAAAGCCGTTGCGAAAAAGGGTCTCGCAGGAGAAGAAGGGCAGGTTGGCCTTCCCGGCCAGACGCAGGTTGATGGAATACAGCCCCGTCATGGTGATGATGCCGCTGAGAAGGTCGCGCACATGGCAGCGCACATGAATCAGGCCGGTAACAAGCCCGGCCAGGGCTCCGGCGGCGGCGGCGGCCAGCAGGGTTACGGCCGGATGCACTCCCTGCAGGGTCAGCACGGCCGTGATGGCCGCGCCCAGGGGGAAGGAGCTGTCCACCGTCAGATCCGGGAAATCCAGAATGCGGTAGGTGATCAGCAGGCCCAGGGCCAGGATGCCGTAAATCAGCCCCTGCTCCACCGAGCCGGTAATGATGTTGATAATGGCTGCGATACCCATGCGCTCAACCTGCTTTCATGCCTTTGCGTGATGGCCCGGCCGGAAGCGGGATGCCACCGGCCGGACTTTATTGGGGTCGTGATTACTCCTGGGGCGCTTCGTCGGCGGTGACGGCGTTGGCGCGGTCGGCCAGCTCCGCGGGAAGGGTCAGGCTGAAGTCCGTCATGGCCTGCTCGTTGATGTAGAGGTAGGAGTTGCTGATGGTCTCGTAGGGGATTTCCTGAGCGGTGGCTTCGCCGCGCAGCACCTTGGCGGCCATGCGGCCCGTCTGACGGCCCAGCTCCACATATTCGAGGCCCTCGGAGGCCACGCAGCCCAGCTTCACCTGCTCTATCTCGCTGCCGAAGACGGGCTTGCCGGCTTCCTTGGACATCTCCAGCACCAGGGGCAGGTAGGAAACAACGGTGTTGTCGGTGAGGTTGGTGGTGCAGTCCACCTGGGGCAGCAGGGTGTCCAGGGCCATGGGAAGGTCGCTGCCTATGGAAATGCCCTGATCCACGATTTCAAAGCCGTAGTTCGGCGCCAGCTCCTTGTACAGGGCCAGGGTGGAATCGCTGTTGGTCTCGCTGGTGGTGTGCAGGATGCCGATCTTGGAGGCCTCGGGCATCATGGCGCGGATGAGCTTCAGCTGGGCCTCCACGGGCAGGGCGTCGGAGGTGCCGGTGACCTGGCCGGGGTTCTCGCCGTCAGCGCTGGCCAGCTGGGCGGCCACGGGGTCGGACACGGCGGTGTAGATCACCGGGATGCCCTTGTCCTGAGCGGCGTTGAAGGCCGCCTGGGCCACGGGGGTCGCGATGGCGCAGATCATATCGCTGTCAGCGGCGAACTTGTCCACGATCTGAGCGCCGATGCCGGTATCGGCCTGGGCGTTCTGGATGTCGAAGACGACGTTGACGCCTTCCACAAAGCCTTCCTCCGCCAGGCCCTCAATGAAGCCCTGACGGCAGTTGTCCAGGGAGCCGTGCTCGGCAAACTGCACGATGCCGATGCGGTAGACCTTCTCGCCTTCAGCGGAGGCCAGGGAGGCAAAGGAGAACACCAGGGCAAGGATCAGCGCCAGGGAGATAAGCTTGTGCATGGACTTCATCATGAGATACCATCCTTTCGTTTCTTGGTGGGGGAGCCTGGAATAGAAAAACGCCTCAGTCTACCTATCATAGACTGAGGCGGTATTCCCGCGGTGCCACTCAGCTTCGTTCCTTACAAAGGGAACGCGCTCATTGCCGCATACACATGATATGCGCCGCCTGGATAACGGGTGCGGTTCCCGTTTCTCCCTACCCGGCTTTTGCCGATTCGGAAGAACCCTCAGGAGTCCATTCGCTCCAACCGCACGCGCCGCCGTCCCACTATCAGCGACTCCCTTGAGCGTGCTCAGAAGGAGGTACTACTCTCCATCGCAGGTTTCTTTGGATTGATGACAGCATACACCATGGCGCGGTGGCTGTCAAGAGGAAAATGTTGTTTTTCTCAAGTTTTTTCACCAGAAGGGGAACGGCGGCTGGGCTTGTCCCTGTACTTCAAATAAAAATTCTCCTCATAGAACCGATGGCGGCCGTATAGCGTCTATATAAACGGCAGGGAGAACGAGACGGCCGACGGCGTTGGCGGATAGCCTCCCAGGCGCGCTCAGCCTCCCAGCGTTTTTCTTGCCGCGGCCATCATATCCAGCGGACTGATGCGCATACAATCCGCCACGGACGGAACCGAGCCGCTCTCCAGCAGCAGCAGGCACATCTGCCAGTAAACGATTTTGTCCTTCTCCCAAAGACTGAAGTAGGCGTCAAGCGCTTGCGCGTCAATGGGCATGGCGCCCTGGCCGAGCCAACCGTCAAGCCTTGCTCCCCAGAGCCTGAGTGCTTCGCACATACGATGCCGATCAGCCTCGGACAGAGCGCCTTCCGTCAGCTGCTTCTGGCACAGCATCGCTCCGCCTGAAGCTGCAAGGCGGCGTCCTCTGCCAGGTCACGCAGGTTCCGCATCTCATGAATCGGCTTGGAGGGGTGAAGACGCCAGTATCCCACATGGTGCAGCTCGTGGCGCAGGGTAGGGATGATGAAGCCGGAGAGGTACTTCTCCTGATCGCTGCCGTCATGGGGAAACAAGGGGCAGGGGGATGGGTCGATGATGATATAATCGTCTCCCGCGAGCCCCGCAATGCCGACCAACGGAAACACGCGCACATCCTCCACGCCTGCATAGGCTCCCAGGGGCAAAAAGCGCGCCGTATCCTGGCAGACCTGATTCAGATCAACCTTGCTGATGGCATGCAGGTTCCGAATGATTTCCTTCCGGTTTCGGCGCATGTCCATGCCGTCGATATGCAGCAGGCTGTGAAAGTACTCGCCGGGAGACAAGGATGCCGACTGAAATTCTTCGGCACGCCGGAGCAGGCTGACAAATACCGGATGACGGAACAGCGCCGCGAAGTCATCGGTTTCCTGTTCCCACTGCGCCAGCACGGCATCCATCATGGACGTGTCATACACAAGGCGCATCGCTCATTCCTCCCAAAGAAAAAGTCTCACCCGGTTCCTATCAGAAACCAGGTGAGATCATCGTGCGGTCGACGGGACTTGAACCCGTACCCATTGCTGGACACGCCCCTCAAACGTGCGCGTATGCCGATTCCGCCACGACCGCGTATCATGGACAACGCTAACGATTATACTGCTTTCGCGAAGTCTTGTCAAGCCCTTCCGGGGAAAATCTTGGGCTTCGCGGCAGAAAGCGGGCAAATGCTGACAGTCGGTTGACGTTCGTGGAAAAGACTGGTATGATGAGGAAAGGAAGCCGGATATGGAAAAAGAAGCGTCCATGAATCCTGTGGTTCGGCTGCTGCAGGGCATGCTGATCGGCACAGGCGCGGTGCTGCCGGGGATTTCAGGCGGCGTCCTGATGGTGATTTTCGGGCTGTATCAGCCGCTGATGGCGATCCTGGCGCATCCTGTCCGCGGCCTGCGCGATGGCCTGCGCCAGCTTCTGCCCGTTCTGCTGGGCATTGTGCTGGGTTTCCTGGGCATCGCCCGATTGCTGGGCTTTCTTCTGCACAGCTATCCGGAGCCGTCCGTGTGCCTGTTTGTCGGCATGATTGCCGGGATGCTGCCTTCTCTTTTCAAAGAGGCGGGGGAAAGAGGGCGGGGCTCCTCGGCATGGGTCGCGCTGGCGGCGGCCTTCGGCGTGACGCTGACGCTGCTGCTGCTTTTGCGGGTGGTGCGGGTGACCATCGTCCCGGACTTTCTGTGGTATGTGTTTTGCGGCTTTTGCCTGGCGCTGTCGGTGATCGTGCCGGGAATGAGCTTTTCCACCCTGCTGATGCCCCTGGGGCTGTACACGCCGTTTATCGAGGGGATTGGCCGCCTGAACCTGGCCGTCCTGCTGCCGGGCGGGCTGGGCGCGGTGCTGACCATGGCGCTGATGGCCCGGGGTGTCGCCTGGTTGGTGGAGCGCCGCTATGCGCTGGTGTTTCACGGCGTGATCGGCGTGGTGATGGCGGCGACGCTGGTCATCATCCCCTTTGACAGCTTTGCCCGGGGCTGGACATCCTTCGCCGTTAACGCGGTCTGCGTCATGGCGGGCGGGGCGACTGTGTGGGGTATGGAGCGCCTGAACAGGCGCGCGGCGTGATGAATGAAGACAAAAGAGGAGGCCATGACCATGAAACGCTGGCTGATGCTGCTTCTTATTCTCTTTCTGCCCCTGGGGGCCTTGGCGGAATCGCCTGCCCTGACCATCGCCTGTCCGGGGAAGGTGACGGGCTTTCAGGAGAATGTGCTGACCATCCACAGCGACCGGGCTGAAACGCTGACCCTTCGCCTGGAGCAGCGGGGCAATGTGTGGCGCGCCATGACCGTTTCGGTGCAGGCGGGGGAGAATGTGCTCGTCTGGGACGGCCTGGGCGAGAACGAGGAGCGCCTGCCGGAGGGAAAACTCGACCTCATTGCCCTGACGGCGGACGGCCGGGAGGTCTGGCGCGGAGAGATCACCGTGGGCCGCAGCGAGAACGCGGTGATCTATGCCCTGCCGTCCTCGGACATCCTGTATCTGGAAAGCGACTGGTTCGCGGAGGTCTGCGCCGTCCGCCAGGGCGCAATGATGGTGGAAATTTACCAGGGGGAGCGGCTCCTTGCCACCCAGCGGGAATCGGTGAAAAGCGGCGAGCCTTTCAAGCTGCGTTGGAAGGGCAAGGCGGGCCGGGAGACGGTGCCGGAGGGGACGTACCGCCTGCGCTACTATATGGAGAAGAACCCGGCCTGGGTTCGGGAAATCATGGTGGAGGTTCGGGCGGGCGCGGCGCCGACGCTGCCGGTGACGGTCACGGGCCCCGTTCTTCCCGCGGACGGGGATGATGACGCGGCTATCTGGCAGATCATGCAGAAGCCCTCGGTGGTGGCGGATGTGGCGGCGGTTTCCCATCAGAAGGTGTATGCCGGCCCCAGCAAATCGACGGACGTTCTGGGTACCTTCCATGGCCAGTCCCAGGGCATGGAGGTCTTCGACATCCGCGATGACGGCTGGGCCAGGGTGGGCGGCTGGAACCATGAAACCGGCGATTATGTGGAAGGCTATGTCCCCGTGGGCAGCCTGAAGGTGGCGGCGCCCAACGGGGAATACGGCCTCCTGGTGGACAAGCGTACCCAGCGCATGGCGGTGTTTTACCGTGGCGAGCGCATTGCGGAGATGGCCGTTTCCACAGGGCTGGTGGCGAAAAACAAGATGATCCGGGAGACGGCCACCGGCGCGTTCCTGACCCTGGAGCACATGGAGCCCTTCAGCATGGACGGGAAGAAGTACGAGCATGTCATCCGCTACGACGGCGGCAATCTGCTGCACCAGCTGCCCTACCGCTGGGTATCGGGCTGCAAGGATTATACGGAGGGCCAGAGTCAGCTGGGGCAGAAGGCCTCCCATGGCTGCGTGCGGATGGATCGCCTGCCGGGGGAGAGCGGCGTGACCGCCTATTGGCTGTGGACGCACCTGCCCTGGGGCACCCGCGTCATCATCCTGGACGATCCGGCGCAGCGGATGGAGCAGGCTGCGGCCGTCGCCGCCGGACGGCTGCCGGTGAGTCAGATCCGCAGCGAGCCCGCAGCGCCGCCGCTGATGCTGCCGGAGGAAAGCGAACTCCGCCTGACGGTGGGGGGCGACGCGGTGCTCGGCACCCGGGAGGCGTGGTGGGACAAGACGGAATCGCTGCCCTCCTATCTGGCGCGCAGCGGCATGGACTATCCCTTCAGCGGCCTGTACAAGGTTTTTGCCGAGGACGACATGACCTTCATCAACCTGGAATGCGTCCTCAAGGAGGACTCCAAGGGGGAGAAGAAGGACAAGCTGTACCGCTTCCGGGGCCTGCCGTCCTATACGGCGGTGCTCACAGAGGGCTCGGTGGAGCAGGTCTCCATTGCCAACAACCATCACATCGACTATGGCAGCGCGGGCAGGGACGTCACCCGTAAGGCCCTTGAGGACGCGGGCATCCCGTACAGCGGCTACGGGTATACCTGGGTGTGGGAGAAGGACGGCCATCGCGTCGGCTTCGGCGGCTGCCGGGAAACCGTGTACCGGCAGAACAAGGGGATCATCGCCCAGGATGCGGCGAGCCTCCGGGCGCAGGGCTGCGATGTCATCATCTACACCTGCCATTGGGGCAAGGAGTACAGCCCCGGCCATAACGAGCTGCAGCTGGAAATGGCCAGGGCCGCGGCGGCAGCGGGGGTGGACATCGTTGTGGGCGCGCATCCCCATGTGGTGCAGGGCGTCGATACGGTGGACGGCACCCTCGTTCTGTGGAGCCTGGGCAACCTGATGTTCGGCGGCACCCACGACATGACCACCTTCGACGCCGCGTTGGCCCGGATCGACCTGCGCTTCGGCCCGGAGGGCTATCAGGGCTGCACCGTGCGCATGCTGCCCATTCTCACCAGCACCTCGGCGGACATCGGGCTCAACGACTTCCGCCCCGTCCTCGCCAGGGATGCCGATTACGAGCGGATCTGGCAGAAGATCCAGGCGGACAGCGGCCTTCTGCTGACGGAGGCCATGTGGTTCCCCGCGCGGTAAACGCTTGCCTTGCGGCTCGCTTTCTCTTGGGAAAGCGGGCTTTTTTGCGCCGTCAGGAAACCTTTGCCGCGATGAACGCCGGGACAATTGGGGATAGTACGCTTGATGAAGGAAGGCGGGATGCGCGGATGAATAAGGTACGGGCTACACGATGGATGCTGCTGATTACGGCGGCGGCGGTGCTGATGATGCAGCTGATTCCCTGGGCCATATGCTGCGGGCAGCCCACGGAGCGGGAGGCGAGGGTGACGCTGTGCCGTGTCAGCCTGGGTCATGTGGAGCAGGTCACGGCGGTGTCCGGCGTTCTGCGCGGACAGGGAGAATACGCGGCGCTGTCGCCCTCAGCGGGAATCGTCGATGCGGTGTATGTGTCGGCGGGCGACCGGGTGAAGGCGGGGCAGGCGCTGTTCCGGCTGGATGGCGAGGCGCAGGAGCGTGCGGTGACGGCAGCCCTGAGCCGGGCCAGAATCGAGGACAGCCTGGCGGTCTTTCAGCAGGGGCAGGAATGGGCCGCGTGGCGCGAGGTTCTTGAACAGGAGGGCGGCGTAAGTACCGCGCAGGCGGGCGCGGCGCTGGAGGCGCTGACGGTGCGCGCGGCGTCGGACGGCGTTGTTCGGACGGTGAACGTGGCCAGGAACGGCGCGGTCACGGCGGGAATGCCCGGCGTCACGCTGAGCGCGGAAAGCCAGGAAATCCAGTGCGCTATGGTGGCAAAGGACGCGGCGGCCATCACCACGGGCATGAGCGCGCGCATCCTGTGGGACGGCGAGGTGCGGAGCAGGGGTGTGGTGACGGACATCGGCGTGGTGACGGCGGCGGCGGGGCAAAGCGTCTGCCCGGTGATCGTGACGCCGGAGGAGCCCCTCGCGCTGCCCATGGGGACGAAGGTGGAGGTCGAGATCATCCGGGATCGGGCGTCCCAGGTGCCGGTGCTGCCGGTGGAGGCCGTCAGCGACCGGGACACGGTGCGCTGGGTGGCGGACGGCCGGTGCTATGAGGCGCCTGTGACGGTGCTGATGGCTGACGAGACCTGCTGCTGGGTGGATATGCTCCGGGGGACGGCGGTGGTGCTTTCCGGGGAAGCCACGGTGGAGGGACAGCGGATTCGGGAGGAAACGCCATGAAGCTGACGGACGCGGCCTGGCTGTCGGGCACCAGCCTGATGAAAAATCCCCTGCGGACAGTCCTGACCATTCTGGGCCTGGCCGTTGGCGTGGCGGCGGTGCTTTCAGTGGTCACGCTGGGCGCGGCGGGACAGGTTCAGGTGGAAAACGAGATTGACAAACTGGGCGTGGACAAGGTATGGATTACGGTGGAGCAGGGGAGCGGAAGGGCGCTGACGCCGGAAACCGCCAATGTTGTGGAGGCCGCGGCCCGGGCGGACGCCTGCGCGACTGCCTACACGGTGGGCACGGCGCTCTATCAGGGCCGGACGGCGGCGGTCAGCGTGGCGGGCTATGACGGCGGCGTGGACAAGGTGCTGCATCCGGCGCTGTCGGCGGGCAGGATGTTCACCCAGCGGGAGTTTGACGAGGGCAGGCCCGTCGCCCTGGTGGATCAGGCGCTTCTGGAATGGTGGGGCGAAGAGGTGCTGGGGCAGCGCATCGAATTGGGCAGCCGCATGGTGACGGTGGTGGGCGCACTTCAGCCCATCGCGGGTCAGGCCGCCTCGGGCACGGTCTATCTGCCGCTGAAAACGCTGCTGGATACCTATGCCGGTAGCGGGGTGGGAGAAATCACCATGGCCGTTCCCCGGGGCGTCAAGGCGGACGACGTGGCTGCCATGGCGCTCGCCACCCTGGGAGAGGGCTACCGGGCGGCGACGCTTCAAAACGAGATCGACGCGGCCCGGTCGGTCATCAGGATTTTCGTGATGGTGCTGGCCTGCGTGGCGGCGGTGTGCGTCCTCACCGGCGGCATCGGCGTGATGAACATCCTGCTGGTCTCCGTTCGGGAGCGGCGGCGGGAGATCGGGCTGATGAAGGCGGTGGGCGGTACGGCCCGGCAGGTCGCGGCGCTGTTTCTTCTGGAGGCCATGAGCTATGCGGTCATGGGCGGCGTCCTGGGCATGATGATGGGCATGGGCATGATTCGCGTCTTTGGCTGGCTGATCGGGCTGGACACGGCGCTGTCGCCGGCCACGGCGATCATCACCCTGCTGGGGGCGGCGCTCCTGGGCGCGGGCTTCGGCGTGCTGCCCGCCATCCGCGCCTCCGCCATGCAGCCGGTGGACGCCCTGAAGCAGCAGTAGGGAGGATGTCCAACAAAGCGGGTGAAGGCTTGTCAGTTTCGTCCATTGACAGGAAAGCGGACGATACGGTATGATACTCCTGCCAGGCATACCAGATAGGGTGGCTTGGCCTGCTCGCAAGGGTGAGGATAGTGCCTTCGGGGATGAAAAGCAAATGTCGCAATCGGGCGCAATTCGCCCCGCGCATACATTGTGAACAAAGAATGCGAAAAATGCTTGTCAATTCGGGCAATTCACATTTGCGGCAAAAGCAGGTATAATAACCGTAGTCAATCAACACGGGTATTCGCCTGTGGATGACACTCAGAGGAGGAGTATTACAATGGCAAGCGTATCCCTGAAGAACGTGTACAAGATCTACTCCGGCAATGTGACTGCTGTCAGCGACTTCAACCTGGACATCGAGGACAAGGAGTTCATCGTGCTGGTTGGTCCTTCCGGCTGCGGCAAGTCCACCACCCTGCGCATGGTCGCCGGTCTGGAGGAAATCTCCAAGGGCGAACTGTACATCGGCGATAAGCTGGTCAACGACGTCGCGCCCAAGGATCGCGACATCGCCATGGTGTTCCAGAACTACGCTCTGTATCCCCACATGACCGTGTTTGACAACATGGCCTTCGGCCTGAAGCTGCGCAAGGTTCCCAAGGATCAGATCAAGGCCAAGGTGGAAGCCGCCGCCAAGATCCTGGACATTGCCCACCTGCTGAACCGTAAGCCCAAGGCCCTGTCCGGCGGCCAGCGTCAGCGTGTTGCTCTGGGCCGTGCCATCGTCCGTGAGCCCAAGGTCTTCCTGTTCGACGAGCCGCTGTCCAACCTGGACGCCAAGCTGCGCGTTGCCATGCGTACCGAGATCACCAAGCTGCATCAGCGCCTGCAGACCACCTTCATCTACGTTACCCATGACCAGACCGAGGCCATGACCATGGCTTCCCGTATCGTGGTTATGAAGGACGGCGTGATCCAGCAGGTGGATACCCCCCAGAATCTGTATGATTTCCCCGCCAACGAGTTCGTCGCCGGCTTCATCGGCAGCCCCCAGATGAACTTCTTCGACGTGACCCTGTCCAAGGAAGGCCAGGATGTCGTGGCTTCCTTCGGCGAGAACAAGATCGTTGTGCCCGTGAGCAAGGTTTCCAAGTTTGCTGACGAGAGCTGCATCGGCAAGGAAGTCATCATGGGCATCCGTCCCGAGAACATCCATGACGACGCCGCCGTGCTGGCCAGCTTCCCCACCGCCACCATCGACGTGGACGTGGAAGTGACCGAGCAGATGGGTTCCGAGACCTACCTGTACATGAAGACTACCGGCAAGAACGACAACATCATCGCCCGTGTTGATCCCCGTACCAGCAGCCGCGCTGGCGACAAGATCAAGATCGCTTTCGATGTGAATCGTCTGCACTTCTTCGACAAGGAGACCAAGCTGACCCTGCTGACCCGCTAATCGCGGTTGAATCAGGTGTACTATGGACGGCTTCCGCAAAGGGAGCCGTCTTTTTTCTGCCCGGTAAGCAGCAAATGATGCTCATTCTGCTGCTTTTTGTGGAAATGTCACAAAATGTTTTGATTTGCGAGGCGTATCGCTCTTTGCAGATGAGGAAAGCTGTGGTATAATAACAAGGATTGGCGCGTCATGCCGGATGCGCCGCATCGGAAGGGAGATAGCCAAATGGATAAGCAGTTGATGGAGCGGATGGAGTCCGTACTGGCGCCGCTTTCGGTTCCGATCACCATGATGGACAGGGATGGCGATATCAAGGGGAGCCAGGAGGGAACGCCGCTGCCCAAGGTGGCGGAGGGTGTCCCCACCGTCGTTCGCGGCCAGTGGTATCTGCTGCTGCGGAAGCCCTCCGTGGCGCTTTGCTGCCCGGAAAGCGCTCCGGGCGCGCGGGATGTGCTGACGCTGGCCGGCGCGATGCTTCATCAGCTGGCTGAAGCTGAAAATCACACCGAGGACAGCGCCGATGTTTACCGGCGCACGCTGCGCGGCGACCTTTCCGGCGCGGAACTGGAGGCGCTGAGCAACGAGCACCGTATTCCCAGTGATTTGTCCCGCTGCGTCATGGTGTTCCACATGGTTCAGACGGAAAACGTGCGCGCCTTCGACCTCCTCCGGGACATCACGCCCATTGAGGAGCAGGATGTGCTGATCGACATGGATCGTCACACGGTCGTTCTGCTGAAGGACATGACCGGCGTTGAAGCGATGGATGAGCTTGTGATGTACGCGCAGGCGCTGCAGGAAACGCTGATGGGGGAGACGGCCCACCAGATGACCGTGGGCATTGGCCGTGAACGGCATACCATTGATGAGATCCGGGAAAGCTATGCCGAGGCGCGGCGGGCCATCGAGGTTGGCCGAATCTTCCAGCCGGAGGACAGCATCTACGTCTTCAGTCGGCTGATTCTGGAGCGCTTCCTGATGGAGCTTCCCCAGGATCTCAGCAGCCATTATCATAGCCTGCTGTTCAACCGCAAGACGGCCCGGCTGTTCAACGAGGAAATGCTGTACACCATCGACATGTTCTTCAAGAAGGATTTGAACCTGTCGGATACGGCGCGTCAGCTGTACATCCACCGCAACACCCTGGTTTACCGACTGGATAAGGTGCTCAGGCAGACAGGGCTTGATCTGCGCACCTTTGAGGACGCGGTGACCTTCAAGATTCTGATGGAGCTGAAAAAGTGCGGCGGCGATCGCCTCGCGCGCAAGTAAGCTCCACCCGTGGAGGAGATTGGAATGAGCAAAAAATGGACGCTTTGGGTGTGCCTGACGCTGATGGTCTGCCTGCTGGGCGGGTGCGCTTATCTGCCGATGGCGGGCCTGACGAACATGCTGGGCCAGGAAAAGCCGGTTCTGTCGGAGGACGGCGAGACCGTGACCATCTCCAAGGCCGATTATGAGCGCTACAAGCAGTTCGATACGCTCCTGAATCTGATGGATATGTCCGAAACCTATTTCTATCAGGAGGCCGATCCGTCCGCCATGCTTCAGGGCGCGGCGGCGGGACTGCTGGCGGGGCTGAACGATCCGTATACCTTTTACTACACGCCCGAGGCTTACGCCGAAATGTGGGAGGATGATGAAGGCGAGTATGCCGGTGTCGGCATTCAGATTTCGTCGTCCTACCTGACGGGTATCTGCACCATCAGCCGCGTGTTCAAGGGCGGCCCGGCGGAGGCTGCGGGCGTCCATCGCGGGGATATTCTGTACAAGGTTGGCGACCTCTATGTGGACGCTTACAGCGTCAACGACGCCGTGGACATCATGCGCGGCACCCCCGGCACGGACGTGGACGTGACCTTCCTGCGGGACGGTGAGGAGATCACCTTCACCATGACCCGTGCGCAGGTGCATGTGACCCGGGTGGATTCCACCATGCTGGCGGAGGACATTGGCTACATTTACCTGTACGATTTCGCGGGCGACTGCGCGGTGCGGTTCACCGAGGCGCTGGAAAGTCTGACGGCCCAGGGCGCCAAGGGAATCATCATCGACCTCCGCGACAATCCCGGCGGGTGGGTGAATGACGCGGAGACCATCGGCGATCTTTTCCTGGATGAAGGCGTCCTGTACTACCTGGAGTACAAGGATGGCGCCCGTGAGTACACCTATACCAAGGCCGGCAAGGCGGATGTCAAGCTGGTGGTGCTGATGAACGAGAACAGCGCCAGCTCCTCCGAAATTCTGGCCGGCGCCCTGCAGGATCGCGCGGATGCCACGGTGGTGGGTGTTCAGAGTTTCGGCAAGGGCATTGTGCAGATTGTGGTGCCCGTGGGCGAGGACGGCTCCGGCATGCAGATGACCGTCGCCCAGTACTACACGCCCAACGGCAACGCGGTGCACAAGATCGGCATCACCCCGGATGAAACCATCGCCTTGGCCGAGGATGACAACGGCATGTATCAGTTCGGCGACCTCAGCGACCCGCAGCTGGCCCGCGCACTGGAGGTCATGAAGCAAAAAATGCAATAACCGTTATGGTCAGGGGGCGTCGCTGCGTGCGGCGTCCCTTTGAAATTTCTCTTTTCAATGGAGCGGAGATGGTGTATAATCAATCTGTATCCATAGCCAAAGTTCAGCGGCGACGTGCGATGGAGGCGGAGACAATCAACCTGATTGACCGCGTGGGCAGGCCTGGGCGGGAGATGGGAAGGGGGCCGGCATGATGCTGTATATTGATCGTGATCCATAGCGCTGTTTGCGGTGCTTTGGATCATTTTTTTGGACTTCAGGAGGTCGTCGGATGAGCGAAAATCGTCTGGGCTTTGTGGGAATTGTCATGGAGAACCGCACCTGCGCGGCGGAGGTCAACCGCGTGCTGTCCCTGTACGGCGATATGGTGAAGGGCCGCATCGGCATTCCCGACCACGACACGGGCACGGCGGTGATCGGCTTGATTGTCGAGGGAACCAACGAAGCTGTGGGCGCGATGACGGGCAAGCTGGGCAATCTCACGGGCGTGACGGTCAAAAGCGCGCTGACGGCCCGCAAGGAATCACGAAAGGAATGAGATATGATGATGAAAAGATTATGGATTGCGTTATGCGCGCTTTGTTTGCTCCTGCCCGCGGCGGCCATGGCGGAGGACGGCGGCCTGTCGATTTACGCCATGAAGGGCCCCACCGGCATCGGGCTGGTTCAGCTGATGGACAGCGAGGACTGGCAGGTAACGCTGGTGGGCGCGCCGGATGAAGCCGTGGCGGCGGTGCTCAGCGGCGCGGCGGATTTGGCGGCGGTGCCCACCAACCTGGCGGCGACGCTGTACAACAAGACGGGCGGCCAGGTGCGCCTGCTGGCCCTCAACACCCTGGGGGTGCTGCACATTCTGGAAAACCGCGAAACCATCCATGACGTGGCCGACCTGGCAGGCCGGACGCTGTACGCCACAGGCCAGGGTTCCACGCCTGAGTATGTGCTCAATTACATCCTGGCAGCCCATGGGCTGACGGAGCAGGTGACGGTGGAGTACAAGGCCGAACATGCGGAGCTGGCCACACTGGCGGCGGCGGGCCAGGTCGATCTGGTGATGCTGCCGGAACCCAACGTGACCGCCGTGCTCAACCAGAACGCCGACTTCCGCCGTGCGCTGGATGTGACGGCGCTGTACAATGACGCGGCGGCTCAGCAGGGCGCGGAGGGCGCGACCATGTCCATGGGCTGCGTAATCGCCCGAGCGGAGGTCATCGAGAAGCGCCCGGAGCAGGTGGCGGCGTTCATGGCGGCGTATGCCCGGAGCGTTGCGTTTGTCAATGACGACCCGGAGGCGGCCAGCGTGCTGGTGGAGCAGGCCGGCATCATGCCCAAGGCGGCGCTGGCCCGGCAGGCCATCCCCAATTGCCACATCGTTTTCATTGAAGGGCAGGAAATGAAGGACATGATCGTGCCCTTCTTCCAGGTGCTGCACGAGGCCAACGCCAAGGCCGTGGGCGGTGCGCTGCCCGGTGACGACTTCTACCATCTGCCTGACCATGAGTAAGGCAAAACGGCTTGGCCGCAAACTGGCTCCGCTGGTGTTCTGGCTGGCCGTATGGGCCGTGGCCAGTGCCGCGGTGGGGCAGGAGCTGCTTCTGGCTTCGCCCGCCGCGGTGCTGCTCCGCCTGTTTGGCATGGGGAACAGCGGGTTCTGGCGCAGCGTCGGCCTGTCGCTGGGGCGGACGGCCATGGCTTATGGCGCAGGCGTGACCGTCGGCAGCCTGCTGGCGGCGCTGTGCCATGCTTCCTCCTGGGCGGACGCGCTGGTGCGTCCCGCCATGGCGGTGGTGCGGGCCACGCCGGTGGCGTCCTTCATCATTCTGGCGCTGGTCTGGCTGACGGCGGGACAGACGCCGGTGCTGGCCGGCGCGCTGATGGTGACGCCGGTGGTCTTCGCCAATGTCGCGGAGGGCCTGGCGTCCGTGGATCGCGGGCTGCTGGAAATGGCCCGGATGTTCCGCTGGAATCGCTGGAAAACCTGGCGTCATGTGACGCTGCCTTCGCTGCTGCCGACCTTTCTGGCGGCCTGCGAAGCCTGCGTGGGTCTGTGTTTCAAAGCGACCATCGCGGCGGAGGTCATCGGTACGCCGAAAAACGCCATCGGCACCCAGCTGTATCAGGCGAAAATCTACCTGGAAAGCGACGCCCTGCTGGCCTGGACGCTGGTGGTCATCGCGCTGAGCATGGCGCTGGAGGCTATGCTGAAAAGGGCTTTCTCCGCGGCGGAAAGGAGGGTGCGCCATGGCCATCATCCTTGACCGGGTGTTCAAGGGCTTTGGGAACAGAGCCGTGCTTGAGAACGTTACCCTGCGCCTGGAAGGCCGGGTATGCCTGCTGGGGCCGTCAGGCTGCGGCAAAACCACGCTGCTGCGGCTGATTGCGGGCCTGGAACAGCCTGACAGCGGAAGCATTCAGCGGCCGGATCATGCTGCTTTTTCCTGCCATTTTCAGGAGGATCGGCTGCTGCCCTGGTATACCGCCCAGGAGAACCTGGCGCTGGTGACGCCCGAGCCGGAGGTCTGGCTGGAACGAATCCTTCTGCCGGAAGCGGGGCCGCGCTATCCCGACGAGCTGTCCGGCGGCATGCGGCGGCGGATCGCCCTGGCCCGGGCCCTGGCGCATCCCAGCGATGTGCTGATGCTGGACGAACCTCTGCGCGAGCTGGACCCATCCACGGCGGAGGCCATGCTGAAGCTCATCGACCGCTTCACAGGGGAGCGCGATCTGCTCCTGGTGACGCACGACCGAAGCCAGGGGGAGGCGCTGGGGTGCAGGATGGTTGAGTTATCAGACGAAAATAGCAAAAAAGCAGCGGCTGAGTGAAAGCCGCTGCTTTTTTGATTACCAATGCTTCCGACTGCCCTTAGTCCGCGTCCGTGAATTCGTACTCGTCCTCGAAGCGATCCCGGAACACCTCAAAGACCTTTTCCAGGATTTCCTCGTTCTCCTCGGACACAAAGACCTCGGTCTCCTCATCCTCTTCCTCGACGCGCAGGATAACCACCTCGTCATCCTCCTCGTCCTGAGGAACCAGAACCACATATTCCTTGCCGTCCATTTCAATGTAGTCGGCAATGTCATAGGCGGCTTCGTTGCCGTCGTCGTCGGACAGCAGAATGGTACCGTCAAATTCCTCGTTGTTCATGTCCGGGGTCGTGGGCTTGTCCGTCATGATGATTTACCTCCTCGGTTACTTGGGAACCAATCCATACCATCTTTTCGACGCCCGAGGGCCGACTTCCTGCCTGCATGGGAAATTCCTGTGTTACAGGCGGCTGGCGATGGCCTGAAGAAAATCCTTGCTGTTGACGGCCTTGGCGTCCCCTTCGTAGAGCAGAGCCAGATCCTTGGTCATCACCCCGGATTCAATGGTATCGATGGTGGCCTTCTCCAGCCTGTCCGCGAAGGCCTGCAGCTCCGGCAGGTTGTCCAGCTCGCCCCGCTTGCGCAGCGCGCCGCTCCAGGCAAAGATGGTGGCCACCGGGTTGGTGGACGTTTCCTCGCCCTTGAGGTGCCGGTAGTAATGGCGGGTAACGGTGCCGTGGGCAGCTTCGTATTCAAATTTGCCGTCGGGGGAGACGAGCACGGAGGTCATCATGGCCAGGGAACCGAAGGCCGTGGCCACCATGTCGGACATCACGTCCCCGTCGTAATTCTTGCAGGCCCAGATGAAGCCGCCCTTGCTGCGCACCACACGGGCCACGGCGTCGTCAATCAGCGTGTAGAAATACTCAATGCCCGCCGCGGCGAATTTTTCCTTGTATTCCGCGTCAAAAATATCCTGGAAGATGTCCTTAAAGTTATGGTCGTAGGTCTTGGAGATGGTGTCCTTGGTGGAGAACCACAGATCCTGCTTCAGGGAGAGGGCGTACTGGAAGCAGGAGCGGGCGAAGGAGGCGATGGAAGCGTCCACGTTGTGGATGCCCTGAAGGATGCCCGGGCCCTTGAAGGTGAACACAGTCTGACGGATCTCCTGACCGTCCTCCCCGGTGAAGACAAGCTCTGCCTTGCCCGCCCCGGGAACCTTGATTTCCACATTGCGGTAGACGTCGCCATAGGCGTGGCGAGCGATGGTGATGGGCTTTTCCCAGGTGCGCACGGTGGGATGAACGCCCTTGACCAGCACCGGTGCGCGGAAAACGGTGCCGTCCAGCATGGCGCGGATGGTGCCGTTGGGGCTCTTCCACATTTCATGGAGGTTATACTCGGTCATGCGCTGGGCGTTGGGGGTGATGGTGGCGCACTTGACGGCCACGCCGTAGCGCTTGGTGGCGTTGGCGGCGTCCACCGTGACCTGGTCGAATGTCTCGTCCCGATGGGGAAGGCCCAGATCGTAGTATTCCGTCTTCAAATCGACAAAGGGAAGGATCAGCATGTCCTTGATGTCCGCCCACAGAATGCGGGTCATCTCGTCGCCGTCCATCTCCACCAGCGGGGTCGTCATCTGAATCTTGCTCATGAGGTTTCTCCTTACTTGCGCAGTTTTCCTTCCATATTGTAGCCCGCATGGCCGGGGGAAGCAAGGGTTCAAACAGCAAAAGTACAGAAGCGGCAAACTTTTTTTCACAAGATACCTTGACAGATGAGGTATAGCCTGATACAATGTATATCGCAGAGGAGAGAAATCTCCGTTGGATCAACCCAAGCATGGCAAGGAGGGAGCAAGCATGAAGGAGATTCCCTATGACCGCTGGCAGGATGAAACGTGGGCCATTGAGATGCGCCTGGAAGAATACAAGCAGGAGCTCCGCTACCGTCGGCGGGAACTCATGACCGCGGTATTGTAACAGAAAGGGAGGAAACCATGGCATTAAGCGCGGATATTCTCCGGGGCTATACGGATTCCATTATCCTGAAGCAGCTGGAGAGGGAGGATAGCTACGGCTATCAGATCAACAAGCAGGTCAGCGCCATCAGCGCCGGGGCCTTTGAAATGAAGGAGGCCACGCTGTACACCGCCTTCCGCCGCCTGGAAGGGGCCGGCTACATCCGCTCCTATTGGGGGAATGAGCTCAGCGGCGCGCGTCGGCGTTACTACACGCTGACCGTCACAGGCCGGGACAAGCTGCGCCAGGACCGGGAAGCCTGGCATGAAACACGTTACCTGATCGACCAATTGCTGGAGGAATGACCATGAATACGACGGTGACCCGAATCGTTGAGCTGATGTTCCAGGATGTTGAAATGAGCGAGGAAGTCCAGGCCATCCGTGATGAGGTGATGAACAACTGCCAGGAGCGCTTTGACGACCTGATGGCCCGCGGTCTGAGCGAGGACGAAGCCATCAAGGCGGTGGTGGAAAGCCTGGACGGCATGAAAGAGGTGCTGGCAGGCTATCCACGCAAGGAACTGCCTGACGAAGAAGAGGATGAGGACGAGGGCAACGAGGTCGTCTATTCCGCCCAGGGCGTCAGCCAGGTGGCGGTGGAGCTTCTGAGCGAGTGCCTGGAAGTCGGCGTCTCCGACGATAATAAGATCCATGTGATTGCCGATGAGGATACCTGGCCGCAGCTGAAGATCAACGTGGCGGGCGGCATGCTGCGCATCGGCCGTTTCTCCGACAAAGAATCAGATGGAATCGGGAAGGAAAACCGCGGCTTCAACTTCCATATGATGATGAAGGACAACGACGGAAAGTATCAGCATGTGGATGTCGGCAGCGTTATCGGAGACACCATGATGAAAATTTCCAAAGCCAAGCTGAATCATACGGAGATGAAGGATCAAGAATTGAACAGCATCATCAAGAATGCCACGGACAAAATCGGCTCCTTTTTCAAGAACTGGAATATGAATATTCAGGTCGGGGACGATACCGTGACCCTGCTGCTGCCTGCCGAACCGAAGCTGATGCTCAGCGCCCAGACCACCAGCGGCGACGTGAGCGTGGAGGACGCCGCTTTGTCGGAGCTGAGAATTGTGACCCTGAGCGGCGACATCAGCGTGGCCGGGATGGCCGGGGAGCTGGACAGGTGCGAAATCAAGAGCACCAGCGGCGATGTGGACATTGAGGATACGAAAAGCCTTGAATTGCGGGTGACGACCATCAGCGGCGATGTGGACGCGCGCATCCCGGAGAGGCACGAGGTAGCGCATTGCACGCTCAAGAGCACCAGCGGCGACCTGACCCTTGACGGCAACGTGATGGTGGGCGAAATCGCCAGCATCAGCGGCGACCTGGATGTACGGGGGCGCATGGTCAGGCTCAATACCCAGTCCACCAGCGGCGACATCGCCGTTCGGGCGGAGATGGATGACATGAACTTCTCCACCATCAACGGCGATGTGGAGGTGGATGTCTGCCGCGCTGCCACGAGCAAGTGCAGCGTCACCGGCAAGAGCACCAGCGGCGACATCATCATCCGCCTGCCGGAGGATGAGGCCCATGTTCAGGCGAAGTCAACCTTTGGCGACGTGCGTATCGGCCAGTCGCTGGAGCTGAACAATGACAGCGATTTCATCATCACCGCGACCTCCATGAACGGCGACATCACCATCAAGTGACGGGACGCCGCGCCTTGCGGAAAGCGGCTCGCCATGGTATAATGGTCGCATCCCCAAAGGAGGAAAGGAGCGCCAATGATGAGTGACGGCATGGATTTCCTGTCCCTGGCAAAGCAGCGCTATTCCGTGCGGCGGTTTACCGATGAGCCGGTTCGCCAGGAGGAGCTGGATCGTATTTTGACGGCGGCCATCGTGGCGCCGACGGCATGCAACCTTCAGCCCTGGCATATTTATGTGCTTCAAAGCCCGGAGGCGGTAGCCAAGCTGCCTGACTGTACCCGCTGCCACTTCAATTGCAGGACAGCGCTACTGATCTGCCAGAACCAGGAGGCCAGCTGGGAGCGCCCCTATGACGGCAAGCGCAGCGGCGAGGTGGACGCCTCCATTGTCACGACCCATATGATGCTGGAGGCTGCCGCCATCGGCGTGGGCTCCACCTGGGTCATGCACTTCCGTCCGGAGGCGGTGCGGGAATGCTATCAGCTGCCCGCGCAGGAGGAGCCTGTGGCGCTGCTGGTGCTGGGGTATCCGGCCAAGGAGGCCGAGCCCAGCCCGCGGCACAGCCAATTCCGCCCGGAAACGGAACTGGTGACGGTACTGTAATTCGGTCTCAACCCAATGGCGTCCGGCAGAACAGACGGCAAGCCTCCCCGATGGCGGAGACTGCCGGAAAGTTCCGCCGGGCGTTTTTTGTCGTATCCGCGCCATAGTGTGGGATTGAGGCGGGATTTTGCTGTTTTAAGAGAAAATTGATGTCTTGTTGAACTTTTCATGGTACAATACCTTCATCAAAAGGAAAGGGGTATCTACCCATGATGCTGCGGGATGTCCTGTGGATCCTGTTGGGATACTTGTCGGGCAGCGTGCTGTTTGCACGGCTGTGGGGGAGCGTGCTGGGCCGGGATGTGACGGCCAAGGCGGAGGATCGCAACCCGGGCGCGGCCAACGCCTTCATCCAGGGCGGCTTTTTCATGGGTGTAATGACCCTGGTGGGGGATGTGCTCAAGGGCGCGCTGCCCGTGGCGCTGTATGTCCGGGGCCTTCAGGGGACGCCCGCGCTTCTGCCGCTGGCGCTGGTGCTGGCCGCGCCGGTGTGCGGTCATGTGTGGCCTTGCTGGTACGGCTTTAGGGGCGGCAAGGGGATTGCCACCACCTTCGGCTGCCTGCTGGGACTGATGCCGCTGACGCCCCGGCCCTTCGTCATTCTGGTGTGCTGCTTTATCGGCCTGAGCTGTGTGGTGCGCGTGTCGCCCAACTATCATCGCACGCTGATTGCCTATGCCGCCGCGCTGACGCTGATGGCGGTGCGTCGGGTGCTTCCGGGGGTGACCCTGGGCTTCCTGCTGATGACGGCGATGATGGCCTTCCGCCTGCACGTCAGCCCCGAGACCAGACCTCAATGCCGGTTCGACCTGCCATGGCTGCCGGGCACGCTCCGCAAGCGAAATTCATAAGATGGCAAAGGAAAATACCAAGGAAAGGAACGATACAAATGAACGGTTCACAGACGAGCCATGAACCAACGGCGCTGGAGGAGGCGGGCAAGGCCGCGCTGCGGGAGGCCGAGGTTCAACGGGAGCGCCTTCAGCCTTATTACGCGGCCCTGGCGCAATGTGAAAAGTCCGTGCCGGAGCCGCTGCAGGAAACGGTCAGCCGCGAAATTGACGCGATGAAACGCGCCTCGGAGGATCTTCAGGAGGCTCGTCAGCTGACGGACGACCTCCGCGATGAGCTTTCCGCCCGCCTGTTTGATACCAACAAGAGCGTCAACCGAAAATGGTGGCGGCTGAATCCTCCGGCCAATGGCGCCATTGATCTCCAGGAGAAGGAGCGGGATCATTTCGCCCGGGGGATCAACCTGTATAAGATCATCCTGATTCTGTTCATCGGCAGCTTCGCGGGCGTGGTGGTGGAGGTGCTGTGGTGCCTTGCGCGTCACGGCTATATCGAAAGCCGTGCCGGGCTGGTGTACGGGCCCTTCAACATGCTGTACGGCGTGGGCGCGGCGGTTTTGTCCATCGCCCTGTACCGCTTCCGCAACCGTGGCTACTGGCTGTCCTTCCTGGGCGGCTTCGCGGTGGGCACCGTGGTGGAATACGCCTGCTCCTGGCTGCAGGAGATGGTTTTCGGCTCCACCTCCTGGGATTACAGCAAGCTCCCGCTGAACCTCAACGGCCGCGTGTGCCTTTTGTACTCGCTGTTCTGGGGCGTCCTGGGCGTATTGTGGATCAAGGACATCTATCCTCGGATGTCCAAATGGATCCTGAAGCTGCCCAACCGCCCCGGGAAAATCATCACCTGGGTTGTGGCCGTATTCCTGCTGGTGAATTGCGTTGTATCCAGCCTGGCCTGCCTGCGGTGGTCCGATCGGGTTCACGGCGTCCCCGCGCGCAATGCCTATGAGGAAATGATGGACGCGCGCTTCCCGGATGAGCGCATGGAAAAGGTCTATGCGAACATGACGTTTGATGACGAGGAGTAAGCGGCGAAATGGGCAAAGCTGATTGGGCGAATGTTGTCTTCCTGCTCATCGAAGTGATTGCTTTTGCAGGTTTGACTATGGAGGTTTTTGGAGCGATGAATCCCGACGCGCTTATCCCTACCGCAATCGCTTTTGGGGTTGGAATGACCGGAAATTGTGTATTGACGTTGGCCAGGGTCATTCGCCAATCGAAAAAGCAATAGACGCTTTCCGGTTTGCCAAAAAAATAAGCAGGAGCCTTTCACCGGACGGCGGAAGGCTCCTTTGTTGTGCGTGTGGATTATGCTTCAATGGTATCCAGATACCGCCGCAAAGCGTCCCGCCAGTCGGGAAGGGGCTCAAAGCCGTTCTCCGTCAGCTTGCGCTTATCCAGGCGGCTGTTGAAGGGACGGGCAGCCTTCGACAGGCCATACTCCTGGGTGGATACAGGGGCGACCCTGGTCATCCGTCCGGCCTGGCGGAAAATTTCGCAGGCAAAGTCATACCAGCTGATATAGCCGCCTTCATTGGTGGCGTGATAATAGCCGTAACGGTCGGTCTCGATCATATCCACCAGCAGCCGGGCCAGGTCGGAAGAGTAGGTTGGCGTGCCGATCTGATCGTTCACAACGCGGATGCTCTCGTACTTTTCGCTCAGCTTCAGCATGGTTTTGACAAAATTCTGCCCCTTGGAACCGAACAGCCACGCGATCCGCACGATGAAATACCGTGTCATCAGCTGGCTGACGGCCTGCTCGCCGGCCAGCTTGCTTGCGGCGTAAACGGATAAGGGCGCGTAATCCTGGCAGTCCGGCTTCCAGGGCTCGGTGCCCTGCCCGCTGAAGACATAATCCGTGCTGATCTGCATCATTTTGCAGCCCAGACGCTGACAGCACCGGGCGATGTTTTCAGGCCCCTTCGCGTTGATCTGATAAACCTTGTCCCGCTTGTCCTCGTCTTCCGCCAGATCGACGGCGGTCCAGGCGGCGCAATGGATCACCGCATCAGGCCGAACCTCCGACAAAGTCCGCTCCACGGCCTGGGCGTCGGTGATGTCCATGGCACGGTAGGACATCGCGGAAGCCAGCGCGTCGTCGGGAATATAACGCTCATGCAGGTCGCTTCCGATGCCTGTATGTCCCCGACGCAGCAATTCGGTCATGACATCATGCCCCACCTGACCAGCGACGCCCGTAACCAATATTTTCATCCTTGGAACTCCTTTGTGTATGCGATTCGGTCATGCTATCCATACAAAGCAATTATAGCATGTCCTGTTCCTACCGTCAAGGAAGGATGGCATGGCGGGCCTTTCGTTTTCCTGCCGTCCTTTGACAACCCGGGGAGGATATGCTAAAATGAACGATAGTGAATGGATACAGGAGGATGCAGGGCATGGCACGCAGGGACGCGGACATGACGCAGGGGGAGATATGGCGGCATTTTGTGCGCTTTTCGGTGCCGCTGGCCATCGGCTTGCTGTTTCAGCAGCTGTACAACACGGTGGACTCCGTGGTGGTGGGACAGTATGTGGGCAAGGAGGCCCTGGCGGCGGTGGGCTCCACGGGCAGCATTATCAATATGCTGATCGGCCTGTTCAACGGCCTGTCCGTGGGCGCGGGTGTGGTCATTTCCCAATCCTTCGGTTCCCATGATATGCCAAGGCTCCGGCGGGCGGTGCATACCACGGTGGCCGTCACCTTCATTCTGTGCGTGGTGGCCACGGCGCTGGGGCTGTGCATCGTCCGGCCCATGCTGCAAATGATGCAGACGCCGGATGACGTCATCGGCGAGGCGTCGCGGTATCTGATGATTTACTTTGCCGGCATTTCCGGCCTGCTGGTCTACAACATGGGCAGCGCCATCCTCCGCGCGGTGGGGGATTCCCGAAGGCCGCTGTATTTCCTGGTGTTTTCCGCCATCACCAACACGGTGCTGGATCTGCTGTTCGTCATTGTGTTCCGGCTGGGCGTCGCGGGCGTGGCTCTGGCGACCATCATCGCCCAGGGCTTGTCCGCCGTGCTGGTGCTGGTGACGCTGACACGGGAGAAGGGGGACTACGGGATCCGCTGGAAGCAGCTGGGCATCAGCCGGGACGAGCTGAAGCAGGTCTTCAACATCGGCGCGCCCTCGGCGGTGCAGCAGGCGCTGACCTCGTTTTCCAATGTGTTTGTGCAAAGCTACATCAACGCTTTCGGCTCGGCGGGCATGGCTGGATGGAGCGGCTACAACAAGCTGGACGCCTTCCTGACGGTGCCGGTGATGGCCATCGCCCAGGCGTCCACCACCTTCGTCGGGCAGAACTGGGGCGCCAGGAAGCCGGAGCGCGCCCGCAGGGGCGTCAGGCTGTCGCTGCTGCTGGCGGTGGGCTGCACCATGCTGCTGACGGTGCTGATGCTGCTGTTTGCTCGCCCGTTGATGGGGCTGTTCAGCAACGAGGCCGACGTCATTGACTACGGCGTTCGTTACATCCAGCTGATTACACCCTTCTATGTGACCATCTGCTTCAACCAGATTTTCGGCGGCGCACTGCGGGGCATCGGCAACGCCCGGGGTCCCATGCTGATTATGCTGGGCTCCTTCGTGGTCTTCCGCCAGATCTATCTTTACGTTACGCACCTGCTGGGGCTGGGCTTTGTGGCGGTGGCGCTGGCGTACCCCATGGGCTGGGTGGTTTGCTCCTCCTGCCTGACGATTACCTACCTGCGCAGCCCGCTGTACCATGCCAACCGGCGCTTGGAGCAGGCTGAAAGGCGAAAGGAGAAAATCAGCGGTGAGTGATGGGCTGAGGCTGGCGGAGCCGTGCGACCTGCCGGAAATCTGCCGCCTGATCCGGGAGCGGATCGCGTGGATGGATCGTGTGGGCATCCGCCAGTGGAATGTGACGGATTATTGGCAGGTTTACCCCGAGGCGTACTATGAAATGCAGATCAAGGCGCGGCGGTTTTACGTCCTCGATCAGGCGGACGGCGGACATCTGGCCGGCGCCGCGGCGCTGCTGGAAACGGACGATCGCTGGGCGGATGCCGGGAGCGTACCGGCGTACTACGTTCATCATCTGGTGACGGATGTCCGGGCGAAGGGCGCGGGAAGAAGCATCCTGGCGGGGACGGAGGCGCTTGCCCGGCAGCGGGGAAAGAAGCGGGTTCGCCTGGACTGCGCCGCGGACAATGCCCGTCTCAACCGATATTACGAGGAGCAGGGCTACCGGCTGGCGGGCGCCTGCGAGGAAGGCCTCTACCGGGGCAACCTGCGGGAAAAATGGCTGGAGGGCTGAAGCGCTTCTTACCGGGAGGGAGACGGCATGAGGATTGAGACCCCACGGCTGACGATCACGGAGCTGGAGCCAGGCATGGCGGAAGCCGTCCACCGCCTTTCCCTGGACGAGGATAACCGCCGCTTTGTCCCGGATGAGGTCTTTGAGACGGTGGCGGAAGCCGCGGAAACCATTCAATTCCTGCGGGGCTGCTATGCTTCCGGCGAAGGCCCGCAGGTCTACGCCGTTCTGCTGAAGGACGGCGTCTATATCGGCTATGTCCAGGCTGTTCCTATGGCGGATGGCGCGTGGGAGGTTGGCTATCACATCGGCGCGCCGTATACCCGGCAAGGTTATGCCGCGGAGGCGGTCGCCGCCTTTCTTCCCGTCATCACGGCACGGCTTGGTATCAGGGAAATTCAGGGTGTCTGCCTGGCGGATAACCTCGCCTCCGTCAAGGTGCTGGAGCGCTGCGGCTTTACCAAGCTGTACGAGGGCGTCGGCCTTTATCAGGGGCAGGAGCGCAGCATCTGCAGGTATGGATGGAAAAGGACTTCCCTTGAGCGGCAGCCCAAATGGAAATATGTCGTCCTCCTGGTGTTTGCGCTGTTCCTTTTCGCCTGCGCGGTATTCCAGCTTGCGACCGGGCAAGTTGGCATGGCGATCGGCGCGCTTGGTTCAGGAATATACTTTGTCTGTTTGTCCTTGATTGTACGCAGAAAATGTATCCAGGGGAATGACGCATAATCAGAAAACCGGTCATTGGTACGGTGCTGTCGTTCATGCGTTTCTCCCTGTTTGGCCTATTTGAATGGCTTTATTGGAAAATGCGGAATATTTTCGGTTGTGTTTTGACATGCGGCCCCTTATAATAGGTTCATTAAGGGGGGCGAAAACAGCATGAGCGACATTTTGTTTGACTCCGCGTGCGCGTCGGGGCGTCCTGTCCGCCTTTCGGAGCCGCTGCGCCAATGGGCCTGGGAGTCTCTGCGGGGCCGGTATGGCGACGAGGCGTTCCGTTATGACAGCATCGCCATGGACGACATCCCCGGCTATCAGGATTTTACGCCCATCGACCAGTACGATCTGGCCATTGAGCGCATCGCCCGGGAAGCGCCGCTGCGCCATGTGCCCGGCGAGCCGGTCAGCGGGGCCGCGACGCTGGGGGCCGCGCTGCGCCATTATGTCCCCGTGCGCCTGAAGGGGGCGCTGTGGCTGGAAAGCGTCAGCCACCTCACGATGGATTTCGCGGGCGTGGTGGCGGAGGGCCTTGAGCCTCGCCATCAGCTGGTGAAGGCGCGTCTGGCGGAAGCCGGGCTGGACGCGGAGGAACGCCGTTTCCTGGAAAGCGCCGACCGCTGCTTCAACGCCATGCGCCGTTTCCATCAGCGGTATCTGGATTTCCTGGCGGATAAGGCTCCCAATAACGCGGCGCGCCTTCGGCAGGTACCCTTTGGCCCGGCCAGGAACTTCCGGGAGGCATTGCAAAGCGTCTGGTTCACCTTTGCCTTCGCCCGGCTGTGCGGCAACTGGCCCGGCATCGGCCGACTGGATCAGATGCTGCAGCCCTTTCTGGATCAGGATTTGCGGGACGGCGTCCTGACCATGGAGGAAGCCCGGGAGGCGCTGGCGGGCTTCATGGTGAAGGGCTGCGAGTGGGTGCGCAGCGACACCCCGCCGGGTTCCGGCGACGCTCAGAATTACCAGAACCTGGTGCTGGCGGGCATCGACGCGGATGGCCGGGAGGTCGCCGGCGCTGCCACGCGGCTGATCCTGGATGTGGTTGAGGAGCTGCCCATCGGGGATTTCCCCATCACCCTGCGCCTGAATGAGCAGACGCCCCCGTGGCTGAAGGAGCAGGCCGCGCGAATCGTCCGCCATGGCGGCGGCGTGCTGGCCTTTTACAACGAGCCGCTGATTATCCGCGCGCTGACGGCCTTCGGTTATGATGCCCGGGAGGTTCGCGGTTTTGCCAATGACGGCTGCTGGGAGACGCAGATTCCCGGCAGGACGCACTTCCGCTATTTTCCCTTTGACAGCCTGAACCTGCTGCTGCGAAAGACCCTGCGCCTGGGAGAAGCGACGCCCGCGCATTTCGACAGCTATGCCGACCTCCGCGAGGCTTACCGTGCGGATATGGAAGCCCAGGTGGAGGCGATTTTCGAGGACAATTGCGGCCGCCTGCTGGAGCACGGGGCGGATGGCGCATGGCGCTGGGCGCGTCAGCCGGGTCAGCCCTGCACCGTGGTTTCCCTGCTGGAGGGCGGGTGCATCGAAAGCGGCCGCTCTTACCGGGAGGGCGGGGCGACGTATACCGTCATGGCGCCGCATATCGGCGGCGCGCCGGACGCGGGCAACAGCCTGTACGCCATCGACCGGCTGTGCTTTCAGGAAAGAAAGGTGTCCTTCGATCAGCTGATGCGGATGCTGCAAAACAACTGGGAGGGCGAGGAGGCCCTGCGCCAGTACGTTCTGCGCCGTTACACCTATTACGGTAACGACGCGGACGACGCCGACGCCTACACTGCCGACGTGCTGTCCATGTTTGCCGACAGTGTGGAGAGGCTGCGCGGTCGGACGCCGATCCTGTTTCCCGCGGGCGTGAGCACCTTCGGCCGGCAGATCGGCTGGGCGGAGGAGCGGAGTGCGACGCCCTTTGGCCGCAGGGCAGGGGAGATTCTGTCCGGCAACACGTCGCCCACACCCGGCACGGATCTGGCGGGGGCCACCGCCGTCATCGCCTCCTACTGCAAGGGGCCCATGGAGCGCATGGTCAACGGCGCGGCGCTGGACGTGAAGCTGTCGCCCTCCGCCGTGGCGGGGGAGAACGGCCTGCAGGCGCTGGTATCGCTGATGGATGGCTTCCTGGCTTTGGGCGGCTACTTCATCCAGCTGGACGTGCTGGATGCCGAAACCCTCCGCCGGGCCCAGGAAGACCCGGAAAGCTACCGCACGCTGTCCGTGCGCGTTTCCGGCTGGAACGCCCGGTTCATCACCCTGGATCGCTCCTGGCAGCAGATGATTATCGAGAGGACGCAATATGGCCTTTGACCAGTACGCGGGCACGGTGCCTGTGACGAAGATTCAGCGGTTCAGCACCCATGACGGCCCGGGCGTCCGCACGACGGTGTTTTTCAAGGGCTGTCCTTTGCGCTGCCGCTGGTGCCATAACCCCGAGACCCAATCGCCTGCCATGCAGGTCTATTATACGGAAAAATTCTGCATTGGCTGCGGCGCGTGCGCGTCGGTCTGCCCGACCGGGGCGCATACGCTGGCGGACGGCGCGCATCGGTTTGACGCGGCGCTGTGCCGGGGCTGTCTGCGCTGCGCGTCGGTCTGCCCCAGCACGGCCTGCGAGGCCTGCGCCTGCCTCATGACTGTTTCGGAGATTCTGGCGGAGGTGGAGCGGGATCGTCCCTTCTTCGGGCTGCGGGGGGGCATCACCCTGTCGGGTGGGGAACCCATGTTTCACCCGGAGGCTGCGCTGGCGCTGCTGACGGCGGCCAAGGAGCGCGGGCTGCACACAGCGGTGGAGACCTGCGGCGTGTTCGATGACCGCTATATTCCGCAGCTGACGGCATGTGCCGACCTGCTCCTGTGGGACTTCAAGGACAGCGACCCGGCCCGCCATCATGCGTATACCGGGGCGTCCAATGAGGGCATCGCGGCGCGGCTGCGGCAGGCGGACGCATTGGGCGGGCGAAGCCGACTGCGGTGCATCATGGTGCGGGGGGTGAACATGGAGCCCGCTCATTATCAGGCCATTGCCGCGCTGTACCACACTTTGAACCATTGCGAGGGCGTCGATCTGCTGCCCTATCATCCCTTCGGTTCTTCCAAGGCAAAGCAGCTGGGGCGGCGGGAGGAACAGCACACGGCATGGATCCCTGCCCAGGAGGACTTGCGGGCCGCGGAGGCCTTCCTGCGGGAGCAGGGCGTACCGACATCACCATGAACGAAGGACAAGGAGGGTCTATGGATTATCAGGATATCAACGCCAGGACCATCGACGGCTGGGTGAAGGAAGGATGGGAATGGGGAAAGCCCATCGACCATGCCGCCTATGTGGATGCCTGCGCTGGAAAGTGGGACGTCAAGCTGACGCCCACCAAATTCGTGCCCCATGCGTGGTTCGGGGAGCTCAAAGGAAAGAAAGTGCTGGGTCTGGCCAGCGGCGGCGGGCAGCAGATGCCGATTTTCGCCGCGCAGGGCGCCATCTGCACGGTGCTGGATTATTCCGAAGCCCAGCTGGACAGCGAGCGCCTTGTGGCCCAGCGGGAAGGCTACGCCATCGACATCATCCGCGCGGACATGACAAAATGCCTGCCCTTTGAGGACAGCGCGTTTGATTTGATCTTTCACCCGGTATCCAACTGCTATGTGGAAGACGTGAAGCCCATCTGGAAGGAGTGCCACCGCATCCTGAAGCCCGGCGGCATCCTTCTGGCCGGGATGGACAACGGCGTCAATTACCTGTTCGCGGATGACGGCGAACGGGAGGTTGTCAATTCGCTGCCCTTCAATCCGCTGAAAAATCCAGACCAGATGAAGCAGCTGGAGCAAAATGATGACGGGGTGCAGTTCTCCCATACCATGGAGGAACAGATCGGCGGCCAGCTGGAAGCCGGCTTCCGCTTAACGCACCTGTACGAGGACACCAATGGAAGCGGACGGCTGTATCAGCTGAATATTCCCTGCTTCGTTGCCACCAGGGCGGTGAAGTGAGGGCAACATAAAAAAGCTGCCATAGCTGTGGCAGCTTTTTTGTGTGGGCAGGGTGTCTGTGCTGATGACGAAGGGGGCAGGTCAGAGGCTTTTTAATTGTATCCCGTTTGCGCTTTTCCAATCTATATTGCCGTTTGAACAGTGTCCCAGAATGATAGTAGAAGCGGCAGACGGGGAAGTGAACTCATAGTCGACTTGGAAAACATTGTCCACGATCGTTCCGCCAGCGATGAGTCGATTGCGCAACTGAAAATATCCTTTTCCGTGAACCTCAAAAGAAGAAGCAGTATGGTCAGAAATCGTAGAACCCTTGACCACGGTTAAACCACCTGCGCTCAAGAAGCCCTTTGCAACAGCATTGTTGCCCTTGCAGTATAGATACTGCGTTGTATCCGTGGCATGTGGCGCGGGTACGAGGACTTTATAGCCCAGGCTATTGATAAGCACACGAACGTTGTCGATGAACTCCTCCATGGATGCAATTTGCGATTCCTTCAAAACTGTATTGCTGTAGGTGGTCTTGGTCAAAACAGTGTAGTGTTTGCACTCGCGGGCGATGTTGACCAGCTTGTTCTCAAGGTACCGAATGTGTGCCTTGTTAAGGTCGCGCCCGGTAAAGATGACAGCAGTGTTCCAATAGTAAGGCTCCTTGCCGTTGTTGTAGTCGTTCATGTGCTGGATCAAACGATCCCGCACATTTTCGGCCTCGCCGATGTACATGCTGTCTGTGCCGTCATCCTCCTGGCAGAACAGAAAATACACGCCGGCTTCCTTGATGTCATCGCGCTCGCAGGTCTTCACATCGGTGCGCGGTATCTTGATGGCCTTGCCGTTCCAGTTGGAGAGCTCGGCGGTGATCAGGCCATTGGCATCGCCATCCACCAGAAACAGTTCGATCGCCTTCCCGTATGCCATGCTTCCGTACCTCCTTTGTGTATCGGCGCGTCCTTACGCCTGGACTTCCCGGATGTCCAGTTCATGATACCCCGTCTCCTCATCAAACACCTTCCCGAAGCGCAGGCCGTCCAGCTCCAGCAGCACGACTTCCGCCGTGGTTTTGATGACGCAGCCCTCCGTCAGGTGCCCGCCGAAGACGGACAGATTCTCCCGGCTCAGGCTGATGTGCAGGTGCAGCCGTTCCGCGCTGACCGTGCCCGTGACGGAGACGATTTCGCAGTCCTCCGCCACTTCCTGGATGTTCACGCCGGAAGCGTCCCGGAGCCGGACATGCCGCAGCGATCCGACGCAGGAAAGCACCACCGCCGCCTGAAGCCCTTGCGCCCTGGCATAGTCCTCGATGGTGCGGCGAAGATCGTCCCCCGGGTGAAGGCGGAACACATGGGTCTTCATGGCTTGCCCTCCCGCGACTGAATTTTTTCGTACTTGTCCTGGAGGTACATCCACCGCTCCATGGCTTCGTCCAGCCGCTGCTGAACCTCCTGCTGCTCCGCCATCAGCCGGGATACCGCCGTGTAGTCCGCGGCGTTGGCGTCCAGGTCAGCGGAAAGGGCTTCCAGACGCGCTTCCAGGTCAGCGATGGTCTGATCGATGGTGTCGAAGTCCCGCTGCTCCTTGAAGGTGAAACGGTACTCATAGCTGTTCTGCCGTGGGGCCTGGCTGGCTTTCGGCGCGGCCTTGGGGAGGGCGGGAGCTTCCGCCAGGGCAGCCTTGGCATCCAGATAGCTTTGATAGCCGCCGATGTAGGGTACCATGCGCCCGTCCTCGATGGCGAAAAGGTGGCCGGTGATGCGGTCAAGGAAAAAGCGGTCATGGCTGACGGCGATGATCGCGCCCTGAAAGGATTCCAGGTAATCCTCCATGACGTTCAGCGTTTCCAGGTCGAGGTCGTTGGTGGGCTCGTCAAGGATCAGCACGTTGGGCGCTGTCATCACGATGCGCAGGAGGTACAGCCGCCGCATTTCGCCCCCGGACAGGCTGGACACCTTCTGATACTGCATGGCGGAGGGGAATAGAAAGGTCTCCGCCATCTGGGAAGCGGAAAGCTCGCCGTCGGGCGTGTAGACCTTCACGGCCACGTCGCGCACCGCGTCAATGATGCGAGTGTCCGGCGGCAGGGGCGGGCAGTGCTGGGCAAAGTAGCCGATCCGCACGGTGTCGCCCCGGTCGATGACGCCGCCTTCAGCCGGAAGCTCGCCCACCAGGGTGCGCAGCAGGGTGGTTTTTCCCGTGCCGTTGCCGCCGATGATGCCCAGCCGGTCGTCCCGCAGGAGGGTGTAGGAGAAATCCTCCACCAGGGTCTTGCCGCCGATAGCGACGGTCAGCCCCTCCCAGGAAAGAATCTTCCTGCCCAGTCGGCTGGCCACGCTCTTCATGGCCAGGGCTTCCTCCGACGGCGCTTCGCGGATGGCGTCGGTCAGCGCGTCAAAGCGCTGGATACGCCCCTTGGCCTTGGTGGAACGGGCCTGGGCGCCTCGCCGGATCCAGGCAAGCTCCTTGCGGTAGAGGGATTTGTTCTTGCGCAGGGTGGCGGCCTCCATCTCCTCCCGCTGGGCCCGCTCCTCCAGATACCCGGCATAGGTGGTCTGATAGCTGTCCACTTTCCCGTCGCCCACATGGAGGATGCGGGTGAACACTCTTTCCAGCAGGTAGCGGTCATGGGTGACGACGATCAGCGTGCTCTTCCGGGTCAGCAGGCGATCCTCCAGCCACTGGGCCATGTCCAGGTCGATGTGGTTGGTGGGCTCGTCCAGCAGCAGCACGTCGCTTTCCCGGCACAGGACGCCCGCAAGCGCCACCCGCATTTGTTGGCCGCCGGACAGCTCCTGAACGGGCTGATCCAGCTGCGTGAAACCCAGCTGGGTCAGGATCGTCTGAGCCTCATAGGCCGCGGCCTCCCGGTCTTCCCCCGGACGGGCGGGAAGGTAGGACAGCGCGGCCTGGGTGACGGTATCCTCAGGATTCAGCGAGGGCGTCTGCGGCAGATAGGCGATGGACATGTTCCGCCGGATGGCGACGCTGCCCTTGTCCGGCGGTTCAAGCCCCGCCAGCAGGCGCAGCAGCGTGGATTTGCCCGCGCCATTGCGGCCCACCACGCCGATCCGGTCGCCGTCGGAAATGGTGAGATCCACATGATCCAGCAAGGGCTTCTCGCTGTAATGCAGGCAGGCTTGATGGAGGGTATAGGCGCAGGCCATGGGCAACGTCCCTTTCTGTCCCGGTATGTTTGTATGATGATAGGCCAGGGCTTTGCCCGGCTTTTCCCATTATACCATGCTTTTCCCGGGCAGACAACCGCGACGCTGCGTCAGTTTTCGCGTTGAGGTTCGCCTGCATGGACAGTACGCGCATCAGGTGGGAGCTTCCTCGCCCCCAATCCCGCATTCCACATACTGCGGGATGCGGATGCTGACCCGGGTGCCTTCCCCCAGGGTGGCGTGGAACCGCAGGCCGTAGCTGTCGTCAAAGAACATACGCAGGCGGTCGTTGACGTTCTTCACGCCGTAGCCCTGGCTGGCCTTGGAAAATATGTCCTTGATCTGCTCGTCTGTCAGGCCGGGGCCGTTGTCGCTGATGTCGAACACGATGTCGTGGCCATCCATCCTGCCGGAAAGAATCAGCATGCCCTGACCTTCGGCGCTGCGCATCCGTATGCCGTGCTCGATGGCGTTTTCCACGATGGGCTGCAGGATGATGCTGGGCATGTTGTAGTCCATGATGGCCTCGTCAAACTGATAAGCCACGGTAAAGCTGTGTTCCAGGACATAGAGCTGGATGTCGATGTACGCCTTGGTGGTCTCGATTTCCTCCCGGACGGTGGTGACCATATTGCCGTGATTGAGGGTGGAACGGTAAAATTTTGACAGCGATGTGACGATATAGGAGGTGTCCCTGTCGCCGTTGCGGATGCTGATCCAGTTGATTTTCGACAGCGTGTTGTACAGAAAGTGCGGATTGATCTGAGATTGCAGGGCCTTGATTTCCGCCTCTCTGTGCTGAATGCGCACCTCGTAGACCTCCTGAAGCAGGGTACGGGTCTTCCGAACCATCTGCCCCACGCTGTTGATGATGGCGTCGATCTCGTCGTTGCCGTGGGCGGTGATGTCCTCCTTGAAGCGAAGGGAGGGGGCGCGTTCCAGGAAGGCGTCCAGGTGCTGAATGCGCCGGGAGAACGACCGAGCGAAGCCGCCGGATACCAGCAGCATCAGGATGATGATGGTCACGAACAGGCTCAGGTTCAGGCGGAGGGCTTCGGGCAGGGGAAGCAGCACGGAGCTTTGATCCAGCCGCATGGTGATCTCCCAGCCGGGGACGCTCAGCGGCGATGTGCGGGACATCAACCCCGGCGCGTCGGCACGTTCCGGGCTATCCGTTTGTTCCGGGGACGTGGAGCAACGCAGCACGCCGTTCCCCTGGTCATCCCGGATGGACAGCGCGTAATCCTTCAGCTCGGGACTGACGCTGTCCTTCAGAAGATAGGCGGTGGGAATCCGCAGCCGGATGATGGGGGAGGCGGAGAAGTCGTCGGAGTTCAGCAGCCTCTTGGACATGTACAGCGTGCCGCCCTCATGATGCCAGACGGTCTCATAGGTCTGGGAAAGGCGAGAAAATTCCGGCAGGGCATCCGCTTCTTCAAGGGGATGAAAGCTCAGGCGGGCGTCCTGCAGGCTGTTGGATACATAAAAGTCGATGCCCGTGATTTCCGGGTGCAGCAAAAGCAGGGCGTCCAAGAGCGGGTCCAACCGGAAGCGGACGTCGGAATATTTGGTGTAGTCGCTGGCGTAGTCGCGGTTCAGGGTACGGACAAAGGAGACGTCGGAGGAGACCATGGTCAGCGCGCCTTCCAGGGCGATGAATTTGTTGTCGATGGAGCTGGTGACGCTGGTATATATCTCATTGAAGCTGCTCTGGGCCTGGGAGAGAAGGGAGCGGTTGGTCTGCACATAGGAAAAGACGCTCCACAGCACGGTGGGGAGGAAAACGACCATCACATAGGAAAGCAGCAGCTTGTTCTGGAAGGTCAGCCGTTTATGTCGGATCGGGGCGCTGGCCAAGGTACACCTCCTCGCGCATTTGCTGCGCGGTCACACAGTAGAACTTTTTGAACAGCAGGCAGAAATAGGACGAGCTGCTGATGCCGACCCGGGCGCTGATGTCCGCGATGCGCATGTTGGTGGTGGTCAGCAGCTCCTTGGCCTTCTGCATCCGGCAAAGGGTGATGTACTGCACCACGCTTTTGCCGGTTTCCCGCTTGAACAGGCCGGACAGGTAGCCGGAGGACAGAAAAATCTTGTTGGCGACCCATTCAAGGCCGATGTCCTGGGCATAGTTTTCCTCAATGCAGCGGATGGCCAGGGATACGGTGTAGTTGACTTCCTCCGCCTGGGTGGAGGGCGCCGGTTCGTCGGTGGGTTCCTCCAGCTGGAAGACGGCGTTCAGTAGCTGCTCCTTCTGCAAAAGGTTGGCGCTGCTGTATTCCGCGCGGAGCTTTTCACGCTTGGCCGCCATCTGGGAGCGGCTTTCCAGGCGCTCATAAATCTTTTTCAGCGTCTTTTCAAATTCGTCAACCACCACAGGCTTGAGGATGTAGTCGTCCACCCGGATATGGATGGCCTGCTTGGCATAGGCAAAATCGCTGTACGCGCTGTAAATGACCATAATCAGCTCCGGGCTGCGCTGGCGCATGGCCTCGCAAAGCGCCAGGCCGTCCATAAAGGGCATTTTGATGTCCGTAATCAGGCAGTCAAAGGCGGTATTCTCCGCCAGCGCCAATGCCTCGCGGCCGCTGGACGCCGTGGTTACCTGAAAAGGAAGCTCCAAACGCTCAATGAGGAAGCGCAGGCCTTCCCGTTCCGCAGCCTCGTCATCCACCGCCAGAATATGATACATACGCGCCGCTCCTTTCCCGCTCCTTCGAGCAGGTTATGAAATAATTCACATAGATCCCTTTTTTTTTAGGATTGTTCGCGGAATTTATTTATGTCTATAATACTATACACGAAGTCCAAACGTTTTTGCAAGGGGAGGTAAGCATATGGGAAAAATTTCGGAAATCATCGTGGTTTTCAAGACGCACTTCGATCTGGGCTACACGGATTTCGCGAAAAACGTGCTGGAGAAGTACCGGGAATGCTACATTCCGCAGGCTCTTGAGCGCGCGCGGGAGATGCATGGAGGACAGGAGCGCTTCATCTGGACGACGGGCTCATGGCTCATCACGGATTATCTGGAAAACGCGCCAGAGGAGCGGCGCAGGCAGATGGAGCAGGCCATCGCGGACGGCGACATCGTCTGGCACGCGCTGCCGCTGACGACCCATACCGAGCTGATGGACGAGGAATTGTTCCGCTACGGTCTTTCCTTGGCCAAGGGGTTGGATCAGCGCTTTGGCCGCCGGACCATCGCGGCGAAGATGACGGATGTGCCGGGGCATACCAAGGCCATTCTGCCCATCCTGGCCCAGGCGGGGATCGAGTTCATGCACATCGGCGTCAACCCTGTTTCGGTGTCGCCGAATGTGCCGCCGCTGTTTGTCTGGCGGGATGAGGACGGCAGCGAGCTGACGGTGATGTACTCCTTCGGCTACGGTGATTATCAGGAGATCGGCGACACCGGCGCGGCGCTGATGTTCGCGCATACCGGCGACAACAACGGCCCGCCCGACGCCAATACCCTGCGGGAAATGTTCGCTGATCTGCACCGGCGCTATCCTGACGCCGCCATCCGCGCCGGTACGCTGGATGACGTGGCCCTGCTGGTGCGCAGGATCAAGGCCGATCTGCCCGTTGTGACCAGCGAGATCGGCGACAGCGCTGGATTCACGGCGCGGCCAGCGATCCCGGCAAGGTCAGCCGCTATCGGGCGCTGCTGCGGGCCCGCCGTCAGCTGAACGAGGCGGATCGCCGCAGGGCCAACCGGCAGCTGATGCTTATTCCCGAGCATACCTGGGGCCTGGACTACAAGAGCAAGGCCAAGGATACCGAGCATTTTGACGCCGAGGGCTTCGCACGGGTCATTCATTCGCCGCAAAACGAGCGGATGGCGCAGTCCTGGCAGGAGCAGCGTGATTACCTGGAAAAGGCGGTGGCCAGCGTATCGCCGGAGGCCGGGGAGCAGCTGCGCCGGGCGATGGCGGAATGCGTCCCGCAGCCCTTTGACGCCGGCGACGGCTGGATGCCGGTGGAGGCCGGAACCTGCTTCGAGGTCGGCGGAAGCAGGCTGTCCTTCAACGCCAACGGCGCGATCAACCGCCTGATGCTTGGCGGGCGCGAGCTTGCTTCCGGCGGCAGCTGTCTGGCGGTACCTCTGTATGAGATTTTCTCCGGCGACGATATGGAGCGGTTCAATACCCAGTATGTGGATTGCTCCCGCTTCCCCTGGCTCAAGGACCTTGCCCGGGACGACTTTTACAAGGTCGGCGCGGAAAAGGTGGTCACGGCGCATGAGCAGTGCGGCATGCGCCTGGAGCAGCTCTACCGCAAGGGCGATGCCTTTGCCGCGGTACTGCGTCCGTCCTCCGCGTCGATGGTAAAGGACTTCGGATGCCCGGCGCGGATGGTGCTTCGTGTCACGCTGAAGGAGCGGGAGGCGGACATCAGCCTGGATTGGTTTGATAAGCAGCCCACCCGTGTGCCCGAAGCCCTCTGGCTGGGCTTCCACCCGCTGGCGAAGGGCGTGCAGGTGCGCAAGCTGTCCCGCTGGATCAACCCCACGGACGTGGTTTCCCATGGCGGCAGAAGGCTCCACGCCACGGATTGGGGCGTCCGTTACCGCAGCGGCGTCCAGGTGGAATCCGTCGACGGCGCGGTGGTCAACGTGGGTCAGCCGCATCTGTGGAACTTCGACGATACCCTGCCCGGCCCGGATGACGGCGTATGGTTCTGCCTGTGCGACAACATGTGGAACACGAACTTCCCCCTGTGGTACGGGGAGGACGCCCACTTCCGCTTCCGCGTCAGCATGGCGGATGAAACGTGATATATTGTCTGATCTGGCGGGTAATGAGAATTTTTATACAAATCCAAAATAGTTACTATTTATTCCGCGGCTGCTATGCCGTACAATATAGTCAGCGCTTGACGTCAATGCTATTTGAACGATGGAGGGATTTATTCATGAAGAAACGGTTCGTGTCCATGCTGCTGGCGGCGGCACTGCTGATGACCAGCGGGCTGACCCTGGCGGAAAACCTGCCCAACGACGCCGTGTGGGATGCCTACACGCCTTATGCCGAGCCGGTGGAATTCACCAAGGGCGTGACCAAGGGATCGGAAAATTTCCCCGACGGCATGGATTATGAGCACAATATTTATACGGATTTCGTCGCCGACCAGATCAACGTGCATACGAAGATCGCCTGGGAAGTGGACGGCAACAACCTGGCCCAGAAGATCGCCCTGTCCATCGCCAACGGCGAAATTCCCGACATGATGGTTGTGGATCGCAAGACCTTCAACCAGCTGCTGGAAAACGAGCTGATCTGGGACATGACGGATGCTTATGAGAAGTGCATTTCTCCCTTCCTGAAGGCCCGGTATGATACCTACGGCGATGTGCTGTTCAACGAAGTGCGCGCCAACGGCAGGATATGATCGCGGCGGCTTTCGCGGACGGCGATCCCGAGACCATCGTCCGGGCGGGGCTGAGCCAGATTCCCAAGACCTCCCGCCTGTATGACCAGGCCAATGCTCTGCTGACGGCGTGGAAGCACGGCGTTACGCTGGATGCCTTCCTGGAAGGCTTCTACCAACGGTATGATGAACGCAACGGCCATGACTGGTGCCATACCATCCCCAACGCGCTGCTGGTGACGGCGGGCGTGCTGTACCATCAGATGGACTTTGTCTCCTCCATTGCCTTTGGCGTGACGGCGGGCTTCGATACCGACTGCAACGCGGCCACCATCGGCTCCATCATCGGCGCAGCCAAGGGAAGCAAAGCGCTGCCCACGGAATGGATTGCCCCCATGAACAACACGGTCAGGAGCTGCGTAACCTCCTATGGCGAATTGTCCATGACGGATTTCGCCAGGCGCACGCTGGCCCTGACGGTACGATAAGAAAAGCCGGAACCCCGCCATACCGCGGCTGGTTCCGGCTTTTTGCGTTGCCTCACGTCTGCGCGTAGGCGTCGGTGGGGTTGTAAAAGCAATGGTCGCCGATGCGAATCTGAAAATAGCCGACATCCGAAGGGAAAAAGTTTCGGCACACGGTGGAGTAGGGATTGAAAAACCAAAGGGCCTGCCAGAGGTTGGCCAGCCGTCCGCCATTGATGGCCCACTCGGCAATGTCGTAATGCTGCTGCGTGGGGTTCATGTTGTAAATGTTTTGCAAATTCTGCCGTCCGCCCAGCGTGGTGCGGGCGCAGTTGAACTGCCCCTCCTGGTAAATCACCGCGGGTATGGTGTTGTATCGGCCGTATTCGCCCACCCGTGTGCGGACGCGGTTCATGACCACGCTGGCCACCGCGCGCATGCCGTTATCGCCCTCGCCGCCTGCCTCGCATTGGATCAGCCGGGCAAAAAGTTCCAGATCCGTCATCAGAACGTCACCTCCATGGCGCCATTCTATTCGTATCGGAACTGTGATAGACGGCTGCGCAAGGAAAAATGGGGCCGCTCAGGTGAAGCGGCTTCAGTGGCCTGTTCCACTAATCCTTTCTGATTGAAAAAAGGGAATATCATACAAAGTTAATGGACTTGTTTGATAAAATGCCTCCATCGCCATGGAGGCGGCTTTTTTCCGTGACGCAAAAGCGGCCCCTCCATCTTTACCCGCAATCCGTTGCCCGCAGGCCCTGGCCGGATTGTCCGGGCGACGGCAGGATGCGGACGCTTTGTCATATTTTTCACATGACCTGCTCAAAGGGACATCCTGGATACCCCTTATGGATGCGCTGCCATGGTGTTCCAAAAAGACATCATTGGCAGAAACGGTTAACATCCTGTCGTTTGCGGATGTTGTTTCGGAAAGTCAATTTTGATATAAATATGGCATGGAAGCGACAGGGCTGGCAATGTGAAAATAGGCCGCGCTGTTTGTTGTACTCAGCGGCGGAACCGCTGGAAGACCTGCGGCAAGTGCATGGGTATGAGAGAAAGCATGCAGCCATTGGATCAGAATGGGGTGACAGGCAATGACAGGAAGATCGCCGCTTCCCAGCACGAATTGACATTTGAAAAACGTTCTTTGGTTCCAAGGGAGGACGCGGGCAATGATACGGCGCCCGTTTCCGGTGCGATTGATCGCAGCAGCCGTACTGCATGGAGCGTTGAATGGACAAGCAGCAGATTTTCGGTTATGTTGACAGCATTGAAAAAGCGTTGGAGAAGGTAGCCGACAGTATTTATGATGAAGCGGAAACGGGATTTGAGGAATTCCGATCCAGCGCCCTGCTGCGCGGCAGGCTGGAACAGGCCGACTTTGTCATCGACGATTTGTCAGGCAAAGTGCCCAACGCCTTCCTGGCGAGGTTTGGCTCCGGGCATCCTGTGGTGGCTATTCTGGCGGAATTTGACGCGCTGCCCGGCATGAGCCAGGTTGCGGGCGTTGCAAGGATGCAGCCCAATGAGAACCCAGCCGTCAAAGGATTTCACGGGTGCGGGCATCATCTGTTTGCCGCGGGCTGTCTGGGGGGCGCGCTTGCCGCGGCGGAGGCGATCCGGGAAAACGGCTTGCGGGGAACGATCATGTTCTGCGCCTGCCCGGCGGAAGAAGGCGGTGGCGGCAAGACGCTGATGGCGCTGGCGGGGGCGTTTGATGACGTTGACTGTGCGATAACCTGGCATCCTGACAAAATGAATGCGATGCGCCTGTTCCATACCTCGGCGCTTATGCGGTATGATTTCAGATTCCGGGGCGTGGGGGCCCACGCGGCCAATGAGCCGGAAAAGGGAAGAAGCGCCCTGGACGCGGTGGAGCTGATGGATATCGGCGTCAATTATTTGCGGGAGCATGTTCCCGCCACGGTCAGAATGCACTACGCCATCACCCATTCCGGGGGGGCCGGCGGCCAACGTTGTGCAGGCGGAGGCGGAGGTCGTGCACTGCATCCGCTCCGTGACGATGGACGGGCTGCTGGCCGTGGCCGACAGAATCAAGGACGTGGCGCGCGGGGCCGCCATGATGACCGGCACCACGGTGCAGTGCAGACAGCGGATGGGCTGCGTGGATATCATTCCCAACAGGACGCTTGCCAGGGTTCTGTATCGGAATATGGAGCTTGCCCCAAGGCCCGTCCCGGACGCGGAGGATTTGCGACTTTCAAGAGCGCTGGCGGAGGAATGCCCGGCGTTTGAGCCGCCCGAGGAAGACAGTCTCCTGTACGAGACGCGGCTTCGGCCCTTTACGGAAGAGGAGGAAAACGAGTGGGGGTCGGGCGACACGGGGGATGTGAGCTGGAAAACCCCGGTGACGATTTTCAACGCGACGGCGTTCTTCCGAGGAACGCCTGGGCATTCCTGGCAGCTGGCGGCCCAGGGCAAATCCGATATGGCGCATGGCTGCGTCGTCTACGCCGCGAAGGTGCTGGCTGCCAGCGTCGCGGACCTGCTGGAAGCGCCGCCGCTGATTGAGACCGCCAGGCTGGAGTGGAAGGAACGAACGAAGGGGAAGACCTATGCGCCATTGATGGAAAAGCCCTTTGAAAAGCTGATCTGATGAAAGAAAGGTGAGACAAATGGTGAAAAGAAGAAGCGATGCCGCGCTTGTAGCGGAGCGTTCCTTCTGGAAGAATGCCTATCGAAGCCGCTATCTTTATCTGATGATTGCCCTGCCGGTGGTGTATTTTATCATTTTCAAATACATTCCCATGGCGGGAATCTCCATCGCGTTCCAGGACTACAAGATATACAAAGGCTTTTTAGACAGCAAATGGGTGGGGCTCAAGCATTTTGAAAAGTATCTGGCTTCGCCTGATTTCTGGGTGCTTGTGCGCAATACCGTTCAGCTGAGCTTCTGGAACATTGTCGTATGCTTTCCTGTTCCGGTCATTTTCGCGCTTTTTGTCAATGAGATTGAAAGCAAGCGGTACAAGGGTCTGGTACAGAACATCAGTTATATTCCTCACTTTATCTCCGTGGTGGTGGTGGTGTCGATTCTGACGCTGTTCGTGTCCAAGAACGGCCCGATCAATGATCTGATTGCCTGGTTCGGCGGTGAACGGCACTCGTTCATGATGGAAAAGGAATGGTTCAGGCCGCTCTACATTCTGACGGAGCTGTGGAAGGATACCGGCTGGAACGCCATCATCTATCTTGCGGCGCTGGCCGGGGTCGATGTGCAGCTGTATGAATCGGCGCGTATGGACGGCGCCAACAAATTTCAGCAGCTTCTTCACATTACCCTGCCGGGCATTACCAACACCATCGTGGTCATGTTCATCCTGCGGATGGGCAGCGTGCTGAATATCGCGTTTGAAAAGGTGCTGCTGATGCAGAACCCCGTCACCTACGACACCTCGGACGTAATCAGCACATTCGTATACCGCCGCGGCCTGTCGGGCATGCAGTTCAGCTACGCCTCCGCGGTTGAGCTTTTCAGCTCGGTCATCAATCTGGTTCTGCTGTTTATCACCAATACGCTCAGCCGGCGCTTTGGCGAGACAAGTCTGTGGTAAGGAGGGCGAGAGGGAATGAGGCTGATCCGCAGAAGCCGGAGAACGACCGGTGAAATCGTATATCAAATCGTCCTCTGCGTCATGATGTTTCTTCTGACGCTGCTGGTAATTTATCCCATCTACTATCTTGTGATCGTTTCCATCAGCGGAAGCGCGGCGGTCAACGCGGGACAGGTGGTTCTTTATCCTAAGATGGTCACGCTGCGCGCGTACAAATCCATTCTGGAGGATACATACTTTATCAGGAGCTATCAAAACAGCATCATCATTACCGTGCTGGGCACGGCGATCAACATGGTCATGAGGATGCTGTGCGCCTATCCGCTGGCACAGAAGGATTTTCAGGGGAACCGCTTCTTTACGGTATTGATTACGTTCACCATGTTCTTCAGCGGGGGCATGATACCGACCTATCTGCTCGTCAGCTCCCTGGGACTGAACAATACCTTCTGGGCGATTATTCTGCCGTGGTCGATCAATGTTTTCAACATGATCGTGATGCGCTCCTTCTTCCAGGGGATACCGCAGGAGCTGAACGAATTGGCCAGGCTGGACGGCGCCAACGATCTGGTGATCTTCGCGCGGATCGCGGTGCCGCTGTCCAAATCCATCATTGCCACGATGGTGCTGTTTTACGCGGTATCGCACTGGAATGCTTATTTCAACGCGATGCTGTATCTTACGGAAAAATCCAAGTATCCCGTGCAGATGTACGTTCGCGCCATCGTCCTGGAAGACGCTACGCAGGGGCTGGCTCAGGCAAACAGCGCGGCGCAGGCGGCGGATCAGATTATGGTCAGCCAAAAATCAACGCAATACGCGGTCATCATTGCGTCTGTGCTGCCAATCCTGCTGATCTATCCCTTTGTGAGTAAGTACTTTGAGAAAGGAGTGATGATCGGCTCTCTGAAAGGGTAAGGTACACCGGTATCAACGTATGCGAATTAGGAAAGGAGAATGACAGAATGAAACGTTACTTGGCTTTGGTACTCGCAATGATGATGGTTCTTTCTTTGGCTGTCAGCGCCTCCGCGGATCCGCTGACCGATCAGGACATTACATTGACGATTGCGCTGTCTGAACAGACCGGTCAGCCGATCTATGAGGATTGCCCCACGGTTTTGGCCGCTGAGGCGAGCACCGGCATCAACATTGAATACGTTGTCATTCCGCAGAACGATTACAATACGAAGCTGACCGCCATGTATGCGGCCGGACAGCTGCCCGACATGTTCATGCCGACCTTCGTTACGTCCGCCCGGGAGCTTGTTGAGGCCGGCGCCATCCTGCCGCTGGGCGAGCTGCTGGAGAAATACGCGCCTTCCGTGCTGGAAGAGCTTAAAACGATCCCCAACATGACCCGTACCATGATTGACGGCGATTTCTACACCCTGCCCATCATCCGGCGCGACACGAACCGCGAGGTTGGCCTCACGCCCTTCATTCGTATGGATCTTCTGGAAAAGCACGACATTCCCGTGCTGACCACCTGGGCAGAGCTTGCGGATGTGCTGCGCCAGATATGGTGGTGTACAGCAACAATGGGCACCGCTGCGTCATCGGCGCTGACTATCTGAGCCTTGCCAATGCGCTGGGCGCCGAATACAACGCCTATCTGGATGAGAACGGCGTGTGGCAGCTGGGCCGCATTGAGGATCGGTATAAGACGGTTGTGACGTTCATCCGCGATCTGTATGCGGACGGCATCCTGGATCCGGAATACTTGACCAACAGCTGGTCCAACGTCACCGAGCTTGGTTCCGCCGGCAAGCTGCTGTTCTGGTATCAGAACAACTCGCTGTACAGCACCATGCAGAGCGGTCTGAAATCTACCGACAGCACGGCGCGCTTTGAGCCGCTGCCCATGCTGGAAGGCCTGTTTGGCGAGAAGAAGCAGTACCGTCAGCCCACGCACTACTTCAACAATTGGGCGTTCTCCTCCAAGATCAAGGATACCGAGGTGCTTGGCAAGTTCATCAACTGGCTCTACGGTGAGGAAGCGACCCTGCTGTTCAACTGGGGCATCGAGGGCGAGACGTATGAGATGGTGAACGGTGAGCCGCAATGGATTCAGTCCTTTGTGGACGAGCAGCTTGCCACCGATGATCCTTACTACGGCTGGCAGTCCAAGTACGGCATTGGCTATCCGTGCTTCCCGGTATCCTGGCTGTTTGCGCATACGGACGCCTTTACCGTGACCGAGGATAACAGCCTGTGGTCGCAGCAGGCATTCTACGATCTGTATAAGGACGAGAAGATCCTCGACCAGCCGGTGTATCCGCCGCTGACCATGGAGCAGGCCGAACGCATTGCCGAGATTGAGCAGGAAATCAGCGACTACTCCATCACCACGGTATGCCAGTTCATTTCCGGCGCTTTGTCCATGGACGAGTGGGACAACTATGTGCAGTACCTCAAGGATAACGGCGCGCTTGAGATGATTGAAATCCTGAATTAGGCAGAGCAAACCTATCAGGCAATGGTTGCCGGGATGTAGCGGCCCCCGCGCTCTCAGTAGGCTGAACCATGGAGGACAAGGCGCAGCAATGCGCCTTGCCAGCCTGTCAAAAAAGCTGCTAACAATGGCACAGTAGCTTGCTGTCGGCAGACTGCAAATCGAAAATCGGCGACATGCGCGGCGATTTTCGTGCTTTTCCGTAAGGAAAAGCTTCCTTTAAGGGCGGGGCGGTAGCCCCGACTGAGGGGATGCAATCCTTGGATTGCACCCCGATACCCGCGCCGTGCTAAAGGCACGGCGCGGGCGCAAAACACGCCCGAACGGCCGGGAGAACGGCTTGCCGTTCGACCAGCGAGGGCGTGCAAAGCTCAAAACAGTGGCTTTCGCCACTGTTTTGACACCCTGACAAGGCGCAGCAATGCGCCTTGCCTCCTTCATTAAATGCGTTTGAGTGAGGATTATGTCAAGCAATGATTTGATTCAAAGGCTGGAACGGCTGGAGCTGGGATTTCAGGCGTTTGGTCTTTCTGTGGATATTGAATGGCTGCGCGCCATTCGCCACACAGATGTGCCGAGTCATAAGTGGCATTCACACGCGAACGTGGAGATTCATTTCCTGCTGGAAGGCAATCTCCATTATACCTTTCCAGATTCGTCGGTGACGCTTTCGCCGGGAAAGGCCATGCTGATTCCCGCCAACATGCCTCATAAGCTTTGCAATGAGGACGGAACCCCCTATTTCAGCTTTACCTTCAATTTTTCGGCGGACGCGGACAAGAGCCAAGCGGAGGCCCTGTTTTTGTCCGAGGCGATGCGCAGCGTTTCCGAGCCCAGGATTATCAATCTGTACGACAGAACAGTGAACGCGCTGCATCAGTGTCTGGAGGAGGCGCAGTGGCGCTGCAACGGCTACCTGATCGCGATCAAGAGCTGTCTGCTGGTGATCCTGGTGGACATTGCGCGGGAGGTTCGGGGCTTGGACAGCCTGTCCTATCCGGCGCCCGAAAAACAGAACATCGTCAGTATGCGCGCGGAACGGATCGAGGAATACATCAGGCACAGAGAAGGGCAGCCGGTATCCATCCAGGATATTGCCCGCCACATGTATCTGAGCGAAAGGCAGGTTCAGCGCATTACGCGCGAGGCATACGGCGAATCCGTGGGCAAGCTGATTCAGACGATACGCATCAAGCAGGCAAAGGAGTATCTGAAAAACTATGATCTGAGCGTCAGCAAAGTCGCTGAGCGGCTTGGCTTCAGCTCTTTGCAGAGCTTTTGCAGGTTTTTTGCCCGCGAGGAAGGCGTTTCGCCCACCCAATGGCGGGAGAGTATGCTCCCCCAAAATGAAATCATGCCTGAAAGAAAAGAGGAAAGAAACAAATGAAAAGACTGTATGGTGTAACAACGGCCATGGTTACGCCTTTTTCTGAAGACGGACATCCGCAGCTGGAAACGATCGAGCAAATGGTGGAATTTCTGATTCAAAGGGGCGTTCATTGTCTCTATCCGTGTGGAACAACCGGCGAGATGTTCCTGATGAGCGAGGAGGAACGCAGGCAGATCGCTCAGACGGTGGTGCGGCAAAACAACGGAAGGGTCACGGTGTTCATTCACGTTGGCGCGATGCATATGGAGGAAACCATACGCCTTGCGAAGCATGCCTGCGACATAGGGGCGGACGGCATCGGCGTGGTGACGCCGGCGTTTTTTTCCACCAACCCGGTTGCGATGGTTGATTACTACACACGGGTGTTTTCATCCGTGCCGAAGGATTTCCCCTGCTATATGTACAATATTCCCCAGTGCGCGGCCAATGACCTGACCTGCGATGTGGTGCGCAGAGTGACCGATGCGTGCCCCAATGCAGTGGGAATCAAGTATTCTCAGGCGGACATGATTCGCACCTACCAGTATATGGCCGTCAAAGAGGGCTTTGAGGTGGTGCAGGGCGCTGACCGACTGTTCCTGCCGGCGCTGGCAATGGGGTGCAGCGGAACGGTATCCGGGGTGAGCAGCGTATATCCTGAATTGTTTGTCAAGGTATTCGAGGCCTTTGAGGCGGGAAATCTTCAGGCAGCGCGCGAGTGGCAAAAGCTGGCTAATCGGTTCGTCACAGCCCTGGGCGCGGGCAGCAACATGGCGATTTTCAAGAGCGGACTTACTTACCGCGGCATTGACGCGGGGCATATGCACGCACCTCAAATCGACTATACGGCGGAGCAAACGGAAAAGCTGTGGCAAAGTCTGCGCGAGCTGGAAGCGAGCCTGCCGGAAAATGCGCTTGTCAAGTAAAGCGTATTCGGGGCTTCTGGGTTTTCTCATACAAAGCGGTTTTCGTGCGGCTGCGGAAACATTGCTTCCTCACACGACCGAACGCCTTTGGCTTTCATCTGATGAGAGCGCAGAAAAAAACGGGGCGAAGCCCCCTTAAAAAGTGGCGCGCGCCACTTTTTTTGATCCCCAGAAGCATCCGAGCGTTTTCCGTGCTCGGCTGCTCATGGGGCGGTACCGACAGAAGTCGAATCTGTGCCCTCCATCGCAATGTGCGTGAGGTGCGCCGCCGCTTCCTCACGGCTGTGGAAAATGACGATGCGCTTTTCCGCCTGATACCGCTTCAGCATCTCATGAATCAGCGGCAGCTGCTTTCGCGGGAAGTCGAGGATCACTTGCCTGAAATCCTCATCCAGGGTCATTTCGACCCAGGGGAGGTCATCATGCTGACGCCCGACGCGGGAGAGCGCGCCTTCCAGACACACCTCCGGCGGATAGTCCAGCAGGAAGACGGTGTCGCAGGCTTCCATGCGGATGGCGAGGGTGCGCTGATAGTTGCCGTCGATGATCCAGCGTTCCTGGCGGCATAAGGCGTGAAGCTGCGCGTCGAATTCTTCCCGGCTGATCGTCGTGCGGTCCGGACGGTGGTACAGCATGTCCAGATGGTACAGCGGAAGGCCCGTTGCTGCCTTCAGCCTGCGCGAAAAGGTGCTTTTGCCCGAACCGGGGCTGCCGATGACCATGACCCTGCGCATTGCGGCCTCCTGCTATGAGATGAATCGACAAGCGGCGCATGAATCACGTCCACGCGCCGCTTTTTTCAAGACCAATCATGACGTTACCGGCTCCAGTTTTTCCGGCCCTCCAGCAGATGCTTCATACCGGCCAGATCGTCCAGGGCGCGTCCGCAGCCCATGACGACGCTGGTTTGCGGATCATCCGCCACGCCGCAGGGGATCCGCAGGGCGGTATAGATGGCTTCCGTCAGGCCGGTCAGGGAGGAAGCGCCGCCGGAGAACACGATGCCGTCGTCAAAAATATCCGAGGCCAGCTGAGGCGGCGTGCGCTCGATGACGGCCTGAATGGCTTCCACCAGCTCCATCACCGGATCCTTGAGGGCCTCGTAGACCTCGCTGGTGGTGACGGACTGGGTCTTGGGTAGGCCGGAAATGAGGTTGCGGCCCGTAACGTCCATGGTGATGTCGCTGACCTGCGGCACAGCGGAGCCAATGTTGATCTTGATTTCCTCCGCCGTGCGCTCACCGATGAGCAGGTTGTGCTTTTTGCGCAGGTAGCGGATGATGGCGTCGTCGAAATAATCGCCGCCGATGGGCACGCAGCTGGAAACCACCACCTCGCCCATGGAAAGCACGGCGATGTCCGTCACGCCCGCGCCCATGTCCACGATCATGCTGCCGTAGGCTTCCTCAAACTGGACGCCCACGCCCAGCGCCGCCGCCACAGGCCGATCCAGCAGCTGGGTGCGCCGCATGCCGGCGTCAAACATGATGCTGATGATGGAGCGCTTCTCCACCTCGTTGACGCCCGACGGCACGGACACAATGGCCCGGGGGCGGGCGAAAAGCCGCCGTCCCACCACGTTGCCCACGAAGTAGCGCAGCATGGTGCTGGTCAGCTCAAAGTCAGAGACGGTGCCCTGGCGAAGCGGGCGGACAGCCATCACGTTGCCGGGGGTGCGGCCGATCATGCGATAGGCATCGCTGCCCACGGCAAGGATCTTCTTGCTCTCGCGCTCCACAGCGACCACCGCCGGTTCACGGAGCACAATGCCCTTGCCCTTCATGTAGATGAGCACGTTGGATGTCCCCAGATCCACACCGATGTCGTTCACCTGCGCCACGTTATGTCACCTGACTTCCTTGCTTTCATTCTTAACCCTATAATTATAGCACTTCTTTCCTGAATTGTAAACTGTCAGCAGGGCGGGGGCGGCGGTTTCCTTGTAACAATTTGATTAGAATACTGTGAGGGATGAAGACCGCTGCCGAAAACAAAGGCGTAACGCCTGCTCTTTCCGCATACATCATACAATAAAAAGGCAGGAGGCGGATGACGATGGCGGAGGGTCTGTTTCCGGCGGAGGTCGCGTCGGATGTGCCCCGAATCACCATGACCGGGGCGGATACGGTTCATGTGGAGCAGCACAAAGGGCTTGTGGCCTATCAGGAAGAGGAGGTGGCCTTCCGCACCAGCCGAGGCATCGTGAAGGTACAGGGGAGCGGCCTGCGCTTCAAGCTGTACACGGCGGGGGAGGCCGTCCTCACAGGCGTCGTCCGGGGTGTGACGATGGAAGGAAACGGAGGCAAGGGCGCGTGAAGACATGGCAGCGGCGCTTTACGGCGGAAGGCCTGAACCTGGAGCGGCTGATCCGTCAGGCGGGAGAGAAGGGGATCGCGCTGTCGGGGATTCGGCGGCTGGGCTCACGGAAGCTGCGGGGCCAGGTGGATGAGGCGGACGCCGTCGCCCTCCAAATGCTGGCGGAAAAGGGCGGCTGGGGCTTCACCCTGGGCATGCGCCTGGGCCTGGGGCGCCTGGCGGACGGATTGAGGCGCCGGATCCCCCTGGCGGTGATGTGCGTACTGGTGCTGGCGGCGGTGATCTGCGCCTCCCGGATGATGTGGCAGGTGAGCATCCAGGGCGCGGGCGTCTACGAAGCGGATCTTCGGGCCTACCTGGATGAAGTCGGCATTCGCCCGGTGCGGTGGAAGTCCGGGGTCGATCCCGCCGCATTGCGGGACGCGCTGGAATGGCGGTATCCTGATGTCGCCTGGGTTGAGGTCGGCTGGCGGGGCATGACCCTGCAGGTGAACGTCGTCACGGGGACGGCGGTGGGGGACACCATTGACCTGAGCGGTCAGGGCGACGTGGTGGCGGCGAGAGACGGCGTCATCAGCAGCGTGGTGACGGTGGCGGGCACGCCCATGGTCAAGCGGGGAGATGTGGTGCGCAGGGGACAGGTGCTTATCAGCGGCGAGGAACGCACGCTCGGGGAAGCCGTCCGCCCTGTTTCCGCCCGGGGCGTGGTGATGGCCCGCGTGTGGGACGGCGCGTCGGTTCGCATGAGCGTCAGCGAGCAGGCCACGGTTTATACAGGCCGTACCCAGCAGGCGCAGACCGTCCGGCTGCCGTGGTTCAACCTGTCTCCCATGGAGGATTCCGGCTTTGAGCAACAAGATGTTTCCGTGCGCGAAATGCCCCTGGGCGGGCTGTTCTGGCCCACGGTGATTCGCACGGAGACCCGCATGGAGGCGGCGATTCGGCGGCAGGGGCGCGATCTGGAGGCCGTGAAGGCCGAGGCCGGGGTCGCGGCCATGCGGCTTTTGCGGCAAAAAATCGGCCTTGACGATGATTTAGTTGACAAATGGGTAGATTATAGTATGATAGATGATGAGGAATTAGTCGCTGTGGCCATTGGCGAGCGGGTGATCGACATCGCTCAGACCCAAAAGCGCCGCGCGCCGTGACTCACCGCCGGCATGGCTGCCCCGGATGAAAGGCAGCGAGAAAGGAAGGACCCTTATTTGTCGCAAGTCAGGAAATTGATGCTTTCCGTGGATACGATGGATGCTTACATGTCCCTTTTTGGCCTGAACGATCAGAACATCGCGTTGATCGAGCAGGAATGCGGTGTGACCATCGCGCTGCGCGGGGCGGAATTATCCATCACCGGGGAGGCTGATGATACGGCGCTGGCCGTCAGCGTCATTGAAAAGCTGGTGGAGATGATCCGCCAGCACGATCTGGTGGACAAGACCCGCATTCGCTATGCCATCGCCCTGGCCCGGGAGGGCAAGGTGGACATGATCGACGAGATCCTGCGCAGCGTGGTGGCCATCACCCACCGGGGCAAGCAGATTCGCTGCAAGACCCTGGGCCAGCAGCAGTATGTCCAGGCCATCCGCGACCATGACCTGACCTTTGCCGTGGGCCCGGCGGGCACGGGCAAGACCTACCTGGCCATGGCCCTGGCGGTGGTGGCGCTGAAAAGTAAGGAAATCGAACGCATTGTGCTGACCCGTCCTGCGGTGGAAGCGGGCGAGAAGCTGGGCTTTCTGCCGGGCGATCTGTCCCAGAAGGTCGATCCTTACCTCCGCCCGCTGTACGATGCCCTGTACGACTTCATGGGCGTGGACAGCTATCAGAAGATGGTGGAGCGGGGCATTGTGGAGGTGGCGCCCCTGGCCTACATGCGGGGCCGCACGCTGTCGGATTCCTTCATCATTCTGGATGAGGCGCAGAACACCACCTCCGAGCAGATGAAGATGTTCCTGACCCGCCTGGGCTTCAACTCCAAGGTGGTGGTCACGGGCGACATCACCCAAACCGACCTGCCCTACGGCAAAAAATCCGGTCTTGCGGAGGCCCTCGACATCCTTAAGGATATTCCCGCCATCGGCATCACCCACCTGACCCATAAGGACGTGGTGCGCCATGAGCTGGTGCAGCAGATTGTGCAGGCCTACGACGCCTATCATCTTCAGGAAAAGGAGAGAAACCAATGATGCGCCGGAAATGGAGCGAAAAGAACAGGGGACGCGGCGGCGCCAGAAAGGTCAGCGCGTGGCTGCACGGCGTGGAGGCCAAGTGCGTCCTGACGGTGCTGCTGGGCACGCTGGCGCTGTACATGATCTTCGGCCTGGCCAGCGCGCCCCAGCGTTACAGCCTGCGGGTGGGCTCCATCTCTCACCAGACCATCACGGCCACCAAGGACGTGGTGGACGAGATCACCACCCGGGAGCGGCGGGAGGCTGCCGCCAACGCGGTGGAGCCCTCCTACCATCCCAAGGAGGGCGCTTCCGAGGCGGTGATGGAGTCGCTGGGCAAGCTGTTTGAGGAGCTGCGCACCGTGCAGCAGTACGGCCTGACCCTCCGGGGGGAGAACACCTCCGCCGAGGAATGGCAGGATCACGCCTTTGAGGAGGGTGAGCTTGAATATGCCCAGAGCCTGGTGAAGACCATCTCCCTGAGCCGGTATCAGGCGACGACCCTTCTTCGCGCGGAAACCGAGGATTACGACGACATGGTTGCCGCCGTGACCCAGGCGGTCAAAAATACGCTGAACACCACCATCCGCGAGGGTCAGGTGAATCAGTCCATCGAGACCATCATGCAGATTGTGGGTTATCGGGTGGAGATTTCGCTTTTCCAGAACATCGTCCCCGTGGTGCTGCGCACCTGCGTGAAGCCCAACATGGTCATTGAGGAGGAGGCCACCGCCGAGGCCCGGCAGAAGGCCATGGACGCCCTGGAGCCGGTGGTGTACCTGCAGGGCCAGAACATCATCCGGGAGGGCGAGCGGGTCAGCGCCAATCAGATTGCCATGCTGACGGCTCTGGGCCTGCTGGAAAACGACGCCTACGATTATTCCATCTACTTTGGCGCGGCGCTGCTGGTGCTTTCGGCCATCGCGGTGCTGCTGCTTCTGCTGCGCCTGCTGGCCCCTGAGCTTCTCCATGATCCCCGGCGGCTGGCGGTGGTCATGCTGGTGCTGGTGATGGGCGAGGGCTTGGCGGTGGTGGCCATCAAACTCATTCATACCTATGTGGCTCCTGTCACCATGGGCGCCATGCTCCTGACGGGCCTGCTGGGCGCCCCCGCGGCCGTGGCGGCGACCTTCAGCATGGCCATGCTGTTCAGCGGGCTGGCGGCCACAGGCACCTCCGCGCTGTCGGCGGAAATGATTCATCTGCTGTTCTCGGGCATTGTGGGCGGCATGGTGGCCATCTGCTTCCTCAAGGGCAAGCCTCAGCGCTTCCGCATGGTGGTCTGCGGCCTGATTGTGGCGCTGGTCAATCTGGTGCTGCTGGCCGCCACCGGGCTGATGACATCCAGCAATATGGATTCGGTGATGCAGAGCGTGCCCTGGTCCATGGGCGGCGGCATCCTCAGCGCTTTGCTGGCGGCGGGCCTTCAGCCTGTGTTCGAGACGGCCTTCAACCTGGCCACGCCCAGCAAGCTGCTGGAGCTGGCCAACCCCAACCACCCTTTGCTGCGCCGACTGCTCATCGAGGCCTCGGGCACCTATCATCACGCCATCGTGGTGGCCAATCTGGCCGAGGCGGCGGCGGAAAAGATCGGCGCCAATCCCATACTGGCCCGAACCGGCGCGTACTTCCACGACATCGGCAAGCTGAAACGCCCGCTGTATTTCAAGGAAAACCAGATGGGCGAGAACCCCCATGACCGCACCGATCCCTATGTGTCCGCGGCCATTGTGACTTCCCATACACGAGACGGCCTCCAACTGGCCCAGAAGTACCACCTGCCGCCGGAGGTGCAGCGCATCATCGTCGAGCATCACGGCGACACGCCAGCCATGTTCTTCTACCACAAGGCCCTCCAGCAGGCTGACGGCAAGCCCGTTGACATGGCGGATTTCCGCTACGACGGCCCCCGTCCCAGCACCAAGGAGAGCGCCATCATCATGCTGGCGGACACCATTGAGGCCGCCGTGCGCTCCATGCCGGATCCCACGCCCCAGGCCATTGAGCGGTTCATTGAGCGCCTGGTGCGCGGCAAGCTGGAGGATGGGCAGCTGAGCCATTCGCCCCTGACCCTCCAGGACATCGACATGATCTGTGAGGCCTTCGCCACGGTGCTCAACGGCGTGTTCCATGAGCGCATCGAGTATCCCACGGTGGATGCCGCCAGGGGAGCCGCGCTGCCGCCCAAGGCCGCAGAGGCTCCTGAAAAGGCACCCGCCGAGGACAAGGAGCAGGCTGTACCCGCCGAGCCGGAAAAGCATGCTTCCGAGGGCGCGGAGGAAGCCGAAAGCAAGCCGGCTGAGGATGACACGCCCCCGCAGGAGGCCGCCGAGCCGAAGGAGGAGGATACGCCGTGACGATCCTTTGGCAATTGGATGTCCCTGTGGATGAGGCGTGGCTTCGGCTGATGCAGCAGGCCGCGGACGCCGCCCTTGCGGCTGAGGGCGTGACACGGCCCTGCGCGGTCGCCATCCGCCTGTGCGACGACGAGGCCATCCGCGCCGTCAACCGGGCCTACCGGGACGTGGATCGGGCCACGGACGTGCTGTCCTTCCCGACGGTGAACTATCCGGCGGGGGTGACGGCGGGTCAGGCGGATCGCCTGCTTCGGCAGGAATGGGATGACGAGACGGACGCCTGCATGCTGGGTGATCTGGTGATTTCCATCCCGCGCGTGGAGGCCCAGGCCAGGGAATACGGCCATTCCTTCCGCCGGGAGGCCGCGTATCTGACGGTTCACGGCCTGTGCCATCTGATGGGCTATGACCATATGGAGGACGAGGACAAGCGACGGATGCGCGCCATGGAGGAACGGGTGCTGGCGGCCATCGACGCGGCCCGGGACGGCCGTTCGGTTTCGGACCGGCAGCTGCTAACCATGGCCCGCGAGGCCATGAAGACCAGCTATTCCCCCTATTCCGGGTATGCCGTGGGCGCGGCGCTGCTGTGCGCGGACGGCCGGGTTTATCAGGGCTGCAACATTGAGAACGCCGCCTTCGGGCTGACCAACTGCGCCGAGCGAACCGCCATTTTCAAGGCTGTCAGCGAAGGCGCGACGGACTTCACCGCCATCGCCATCGCTGCGAAGGATTCCGCGCCCTGGCCCTGCGGCGCCTGCCGTCAGGTCTTGAATGAGTTTGCCCCCGACATCCGCGTGATGGTCACCTGGGGCGAGGAGCAGGTGGCGGAAATGCCGCTGTCTCAGCTGCTTCCGCAGGGGTTCGGCCCCAAGGCCCTGCCCGACAGAACATAAGAACGGAGAGAACATATGACGCAGACAGAGGTAAAGCGGCCCTTTCATTCGGGCTTTGTGACCATCGTGGGGCGGCCCAATGTGGGCAAATCCACGCTGATGAACGCGCTGGTGGGGGAGAAGGTGGCCATCGTTTCCAATCGCCCGCAGACCACCCGCAACCGCATCATGGGCGTGGCGACGCGGCCCGACTGGCAGATGGTCTTTCTGGATACTCCCGGCATCCACAATCCTCGCACCCGGCTGGGCGAGTATATGATGCAGTCCGTCAAGGAAGCCATGGACGGCATGGACGTCATCCTGGTGCTGACGGATGCCACGCAGGTGGGCGAGCATGACCGGCAGATCATCCGGGATATGGCGGGCAAGAAGGTGCCCAAGCTGCTGGCGCTGAACAAGATCGACCTGCTGCCCAAGGAAAAGCTCCTGGGCCTGATCGCGGAGTTTTCCCAGCTGGGCTATGACGGCATCATTCCCATCAGCGCCAAGACCGGCGACGGCCTGCCTGAATTGACCGAGGCGCTGGTCAAGGGCCTTCCCGAGGGGCCGAAGTATTTCCCGGACGATATGATGACCGACCAGCCGGAGCGGCTGATCTGCGCGGAGATGATCCGGGAAAAGGCGCTTTTGCACCTGCGGGACGAGGTGCCCCACGGCATCGGCGTGGAAATGATGGCCATGAACAAGGAAAACGACCATTTCATGGAGATTCACGCCACCATCTACTGCGAGCGGGACGCGCACAAGGGCATCATCATCGGCAAGCATGGGGCGATGCTCCAGCTCATCGGCTCCGAGGCCCGGGCGGACATCGAGCAGCTGCTGGGGATGCATGTGAACCTGAAATTGTGGGTCAAGGTTCGGCCGGACTGGCGCAACCGCATGGACGATCTGCGGACGCTGGGCTACGAGAGCAAGTAAGGATCAACATCGGCGTCTCCGTGTGCGGAGGCGCTTTCCTGTCGTTATTTCCATTCCGCATTAAATACATCAGGAAAACAGCCCAACGCCCTCAGGCTATGGTATGATACCAGTGAAAAGACGAGGATTCGGAAGGCCGGGAGCGGTCTTCATGGCTCATTGAAAAGGAGTTGCCCATGGAAGGAACCTTTTATCCCGCCCGCTTGAAGGGCGTCATGGCTGCCCCGGCGTCCAAGTCCGAGGCCCATCGCAGCATGATCTGCGCCGGACTGACGCCGGGTGTTACGGTACTGGACGGCTTCATGGATTCGGCGGATATGCAGGCCACCGCCCGATGCCTGACGGCGCTGGGGGCGAAGCTGCGTCAGGAGGGAGAGCGCCTGACGGTGGAAGGCGGCCAGCGACCCCATGGCGGATTGCCGGTGCTGGATTGCGGGGAGAGCGGCTCGACCCTGCGCTTTTTTGTGCCTATCGCTCTGAGCCTCAGCGGCGGCGGTGTGTTTCGGATGCACGGGCGGCTGGGCCAGCGGCCCATGGATGTGTACCGGGAGCTTTTTGTGCCCCGGGGCGTCCAGTGGCACATGGGCGTCGGGGCGGACGGCGCGGCGGAGCTGACCGTGCAGGGACGCCTGGAGTGCGGCGCGTATGTGCTGCCGGGCAACGTTTCCAGCCAGTTTGTGTCCGGGCTGCTGTTTGCCCTGCCGCTATTGGGGGACGCGTCCACCCTGACGGTTCAGCCGCCGGTGGAATCAGCGGGTTATATCCGCATGACGGCGGAAACCCTGCGGCAAAGCGGCATCGTCATTGAGGAGACCGCGCCCTTCACCTGGCGGATCCCTGGCGGGCAGACCTATCGGGCCCGTGACGGCCGTCTGACGGGGGACTACTCCCAGGCGGCGGTGCTGCTCTGCGCCGGGGCCTTGGGCCATGATGTGAAGGTCACGGGGCTGATGAGCCGCACGGCCCAGGGGGATCGGGCTGTCCTGACGCATCTGGCCGCCTTGGGGGCTGATGTCCTGGAGGATGCCGACGGCCTACAGGTGCGGGCGAAGGCCCTGCACGGCGCTGTGCTGGATGTACGCGACTGCCCGGACATTGTGCCGGTGCTGGCCTTGACGTGCCAGCTGGCCCAGGGGGAAAGCCGCCTGATGGGCTGCGGACGCCTGCGCCTGAAGGAGTGCGACCGCCTGACGGCCACGGTGGATGTCCTCAACAGTCTGGGCGGCTGTGCCCATGCGGAAGGCGACGATCTGGTTATCCGGGGCGTACCGGCCCTGAAGGGCGACGTCACCGTTGACGGCTTCAACGACCATCGCATGGTGATGCTGCTTTCACTGGCGGCCACCGTGTGTCAGGAGCCTGTGACCGTGCGGGGCGTGGAGGCGCTGAACAAGTCCTGGCCCGATTATCTGGCGGTCTACACCGCCCTGGGAGGGAAGGCGATATGAGCAGCTGCTTCGGCAATCACCTGAGGCTGTCCCTGTTCGGGCAAAGCCATGGCGAGGCCATCGGCATGACCATGGACGGCTTCCCGGCGGGGATGACCATCGACTTTCAGCGGCTTGAGGCCGAAATGGCCCGCCGCGCCCCTGGTCAAAGCCGGCTGACCACCAGCCGCAGGGAGCCGGATCAGCCGGAATTCCTCTCCGGCGTGCTGGACGGCGTGACAACGGGGCAGCCCTTGTGCGCCATCATCCGCAATACCAATACCAGAAGCCAGGATTACGGCCCCGGCGTCGATCTGGTGCGCCCCGGCCACGCGGATTATACGGGTCATGTCCGGTATTATGGCTTTGAGGATTGGCGGGGCGGGGGACACTTTTCCGGCAGGCTCACCGCGCCGCTGGTGGTGGCGGGTACCCTGTGCCGCCAATGGCTGGAGGCCAAGGGGGTCGACATCCTCTGCCACATCCAGCGCCTGGGTCATGTGGAGGATGCCTCGCTGATGGATGCCGAGCAGCCGGTGGACGGCGCGGCGCTCAGGAGCCAGGCGCTGCCTGTGCTGCGCTCGGAGGTGGCCGCCGCCATGGAGGCGGAGATCCTGACGGCCCGGAGCGAGGGCGATTCCGTGGGCGGTGTGCTGGAATGCAAGGTAACGGGTCTGCCCGCCGGGCTTGGCGCCCCCTTTTTTGACAGCGTGGAAAGCGTCCTGAGTCATTTAATGTTTGCCATTCCCGCCGTGAAGGGCGTTGAATTCGGGGAGGGCTTCGACTTTGCGAATTTGAGGGGAAGCGAGGCCAACGACGCCTTCCGCATGACGGACAAGGGCCCGGTGACGGTGACGAACCACGCGGGCGGCGTCAACGGCGGCATCAGCAACGGCATGCCGGTGATCTTCCGCTGCGCCGTGCGGGCCACGCCATCCATCGCCCTCAGGCAGCAGACGGTCTCCCTCTGGGAGCAAAAGGACGCAGAGCTGTCGATTCACGGCAGGCATGATCCCTGCATTCTGCCCAGGGCCGTGCCGGTGATGGAAGCCATGACGGCCATCGGCCTGATGGAACTGTGGAAGGAGCGGGCCGCATGCGTCAAGTGATCGCCTATCCCGGCACCCAGGGGAGCTTTTCCGCGGCGGCGGCACAGGAGGCCTTTCCTGAAGGCCGCTGCGTGGGCTTCCCGACCTTTCCCGAAGCGGCGCAGGCTGTGATGGATGGAGCGGCGGACTACGCCCTGCTGCCGGTAGAAAATTCCTTCGCCGGGGCCGTGCTGCCCACCTATGGCCTGCTGGAAAGGCTGCCGCTGCACATCGTCGGGGAAACCATGAAGGCCGTGCGCCATCAGCTGCTTGCGCTAGAAGGCGCCACGCTGGAGGGAATCCGGCAGATCGCGTCCCATCCCCAGGCCATCGCCCAGTGCGACGACTTCCTGGCGACGCTGCCGGGGGTGCAGATCATTCCCAGCGTCAACACGGCCATCAGCGCCCGGGAGGTGGCGGAAAGCGGAGACGTGACCCGCGCGGCCATCGCCAGCGAGGAGGCTGCCAACGCCTTTGGCCTGACCATCCTGCGGCGCAATATTCAGACCAGCAACCGGAACACCACCCGCTTTTTCATCCTGTCCCGGGAGCGGAAACCCTTGGGTGAGCCGGGGAAGGCCACGGTGGTATTTCGGGTGAACAACGAGGTTGGCGCGCTGGTGAAGGTGCTGTCATCCTTTGCCGACAGCGGGCTGAACATGTCGCGCATCGAAAGCCGTCCGCTGCCGGAAACCACCTTTGCCTACTTTTTCTCGGCGGATTTTGAGGGAACCATGGACGCCGATCATCTGACTGCCGCCATGCAGGCTGCGTCGGCCTATACCCTGGAGCTTCGGCTGCTGGGGGTCTATCCCAAGGCGGTTCGCCCTCAGGAGGCGTAAAAGCCGTCAGACGAAATTTCCACGGGAATTTTGGCAGGAAGTATTGACAAATCCCTTCCAAGGTGGTATCATAACCAAGCTGTCAGAAAGCAGCGGTATGTGGGCTCGTAGCTCAGCTGGATAGAGTGTTTGACTACGAATCAAAAGGTCGTGGGTTCGAATCCCGCCGGGCTCACTTGATTGGGAGCAATCCTGACGCACACCGCTGCTTTGGACAGCATGTGGGCTCGTAGCTCAGCTGGATAGAGTGTTTGACTACGAATCAAAAGGTCGTGGGTTCGAATCCCGCCGGGCTCACCAGAGAAGCAGTTATGGTAACTGCTTCTTTTTTGTATCACAAGCATTGCGGCAAGATGATCGATCATGTAAGTACCAAAAGAATTAGTTTATTGCTAAACGAAGGCATACATCGGCATAAAAAACAAACATGCTTTCATCATCCCATATAAAAGACGGAACAGGATGGCAATTTCCTTCGGGCTTTGGTATGCTTCTGAAAAAGGAGGAATACCAATGAATCAGATGAAGCTGCTGGAAGGTTATGTTCATGAACTTTATAACCAAGAACGCGCTACTGCCACGATTCAGAAATATGTTCATGATGTGCGAGAATTCCTGAACTGGTGTGGGCGGCAGCGCATTGATAGCCTGAGCAAGGAACAGGTGATCCATTGGCGGCGGGAGCAGGAGGAAAGCAAGGCACCTGCCACGGTTAATGCGGCCATCGCGGCTGTGAATAGTTTTTTGCGGTTTATTGGCCGGGATGAATGCTGCGTTCGGTCGCTGAAAGTGCAGCGCGCACTGTATCGAGAACGCAGGCTTGAACTATCAAGGGAGGCGTATTTCTGCCTGTTGCGAACTGCGGAAAGAATCTCCGAGCAAACTGCCTGTATGCTGGAAACCATCTGTGCTACGGGCATCCGAGTTAGTGAGCTGCGATATGTGACGGTGCAGGCCATTCGGAAGGGCCTCGCAATCGTCCGAAATAGAGGTAAGTGCCGTACCATTCTTCTGCCGGAGCGCCTGCGGTCGCGGTTGTTCCAATTTTGCCAAGCATGTGGACTGACCTCAGGAGCGGTGTTCATTGGCAGGCATGGTCAGCCCATCAGCCGGTATGCGATCTGGCGGCGGATGAAGCAGTTGTGCGCGGCGGCTCGAGTAACACCGGGGAAGGTCTTTCCCCATAACCTGCGGCACCTGTTTGCTGTACGTTTTTATCAGGTTCAGCATGACTTGGAACATCTGGCCGACATTCTTGGGCATAGCAACGTCAATACCACGCGCATTTATACAAAGCTCAGTGGGGAGGAGCATCGTCGCCAAATGGATGCTCTCATGCTGACGCGATCATAAGGAAACAACAACCGCATGAATTGATAGCGGCCTTGTTTGCTATACGCAAATTTTCATCAATGGTTTCAAAACGCTGGAATTATTTGAATATTATATCCTAATTTTCTCAAGCAGCATGGGCATTGTTTGTATTTTGCAACGGAAGAAGCATTCCGTTTTGTGCTTCCTTCACTGAAAAGCGCAGAATTTCACGCTTTTCATGGCTTCCTACATTATACACATATCCCACCCATTTTGCAACCTTTGGGAAAAATTTATACAGCACACAGAGCCTGCGGTTTCCATCCGCAACGGAATGCTTCTTCCGTTGTGGCGGAAGGAAGGTGAGAAGCGTGGCGCTGAAATTGTATCCCCATCAGGCACAGGTCAGTCAGGCTGTTCAGCGAATGCTGGAGAGCAATGGCCGGGCAGCGGTCATTCTTCCTACCGGTACCGGCAAAAGTTACATTGCCTTTCATCTCATCGAACAACACCCGAAGGCCGCTTTCGTGTGGCTGGCGCCTTCCGAATATATCTATCGAACGCAGACGGAAAGGCTTCGACGTACTAACCCGGAGCTTTCGCTGAATCATGTGACCTTCTGTACCTATGCCAGTCTGCTTTACAGGACGGAGGAGGAGCTGTCTCAACTCGTCTGTGATTTCATCATTCTGGATGAATTTCACCGCTGCGGCAGTGAGCACTGGGGGGCGGCGGTGCAGCGACTGATAGAAAGCTACCCGCAGGCAAAGCTGCTGGGGCTGTCCGCCACCCATATCCGCTACCTCGACCATCAGCGCAACATGGCCGAGGAGCTGTTGGATAATTGCATTGCTGCGGAAATGACCCTGGGGGAAGCGATCGTCCGGGGCATTTTGCCTGCGCCGAAATATGTCACAACAGTTTATCAGTATCAAAAGAGTTTGACCCGATACGAAGAACGGATAGCCTCACAGCGCAACCGTCGCAACCGTGAGCGGAGCGAGCGTTATTTGCAGGCCCTGCGCCGCATGCTTGAGCAGGCAGAGGGACTGGATGTTGTGTTTGCAAATCACATGACGGACAAGCATGGCCGTTACATCGTGTTTTGCGCCAGTGTGGAACATATGCGGGAGATACTGTCTCATGTCCGCGACTGGTTCCATTCGGTGGATCCAGAGCCGCATTGCTACCAGGTTTATGCGGAGAATGCAGAAGCTTCGGAATCGTACAACGCCTTCCAGCAGGACGAAAGCGGTCACCTGAAGCTGTTATTCTGCGTAAATATGCTCAACGAGGGCGTGCATGTGGATGGCATTTCCGGGGTTATTCTCTTCCGACCCACGGTGTCGCCCATTATCTACAAGAAGCAGATTGGCCGCGCATTGACGGCAGGCGGACAAGGCTGTCCGCTCATTCTGGACGTGGTAAACAATGTGGAAGGGCTGTACAGCATCGACTCCGTCGGACAGGAAATGCTGGATGCGGCGTTTCGGCTGCGTTCGGAAGGTCGAGATGAACTGATTGTTCGTGAGAAATTCCGGGTGATTGATCAGGTGAAGGACTGCCGCAAGCTGTTTGAACAGCTGGAAGGCGGCCTGCATATCGACTGGGAGGAATATTACCAGGCCGCGGCGACCTACCGAGAAGCTCACGGTGATTTGATGATTCCCCAGCGGTATGTGACGGAGGACAGCAAGTGCCTGGGACGTTGGCTGGTGACTCAGCGGCGGATTCATAACAATGGCGGCGGTACGCTGACAGGCGAACAGATGCTGCGGCTGGAAGCGTTGGGCATTGTGTGGGATGACCTGCGGCAATTTACCTGGGAGAGTTGCTTTGCACAGGCGGAGGCGTACTATCAGGCTCATGGCAATTTGCAGGTGCCCCAGGACTATGTGACAGAGGACGGGTGCCGTTTGGGTCAGTGGCTGACCAACCTGCGAACGCGCTACCGGGAGCTGAGGGAAGAAGACAAGACAGGGCATACGCTGGATAAAATCCGTCGCTTGGGAGCCATCGGGATGACATGGAACACCTTTGACGCCCGATGGGAAATGTACTTTGCCGCTGCGGAGCGTTACTACCGCGAGCATGGCGATCTGCTGGTGTCGGCCAGGTATCAGACGGCAAGCGGATTGAAGTTGGGCATATGGATTTTCAATCAGCGCAGCAAACGAAAAAAGTTGCTCAAGGGTAAACTCACGGATGAGCAGATCAGCCGACTGAATGCGATCGGCATGGTGTGGGACAGCACCATGGATCAGCAATGGATGCGGTACTATACTGCTGCCAAGACCTATTTTGAACAGAATGGCAATCTGCGAGTTAGCAAGCGCTATGAGACAGAGGAAGGGTTGAAGCTGGGAATATGGCTGGTCAATCAGCGAACGACCCGAAAAAAGGGCGATGGAACCAAGCATGCAATGTCTGATTACCGAATTCGGATGCTCAGCAAAATCGGCATGCAATGGTAAGTAAACGCTATGGTTGATGTGTGAAAGGAACACGGATGTATGAAACAAGCCTCAAAGAGCTTTTGGATGCGGATTGGCAGCATGATGCTGATCTATCTGGTGTTGGCCGCGGGTATGTACTGGGTTGTGGCAGACGATTGGTCTGTTACGGCAGTGAAAGTAGATAGCGTGTCACAAGGCTATCTGTTACCGGTAAACAGTGAAATCACCCAACACTTTCAGACGAAAATGGATGGTTTGGATCAAATCACATTGGTTCCGCACTTTGAGCGCAAGGAACGCAGCGGGAATGTAGACTTGTACCTGATGAATCAGGATACGATGCTGTGGCATGCGGCTGTTCCCGTGACGGAATGGACGAATGATGAGGTTGTATCCATTGCTGTGGAGCCTGCTGTGCAATGCGTGGACGAGCTTACGCTCAGGATCCTCCCGAATGAAACAGGATTGTCTCTATGGGCCGGTACCACGGTCAATGCAGGACGCTATGAGGTACCGATCTCTGTTTCCGGTCTGGAGGTGAACGGCGAGGCCGTGGAAGGCGGCCTGTGATGCAATTACAGGGATATAACCTGCTGAACGGTGCTCGGTGGTTTTGGCCGGCAGCAATGGTACTGCTGGCGGGGCTTGTCACAATCTCTTGGATTACGCATGTGCAGATGGTCAAGGGTAAAAAAACTGTCCTCACGATGACGGTACAAGTTTATCATCAGTACCGCTACTTGCTGCAACAACTGGTAAACAGAGAGTTCCGAGTCAAATATAAATCTTCTTCTTTGGGTATGATCTGGAGCTTCCTCAATCCGCTTCTGACCATGCTGGTCTATCTGGTGGTGTTTTCCACGTTGTTCAGCAGCAATCTGGAGCATTTTCCAGTATATCTGATGACCGGCATTGTCTGTTTTTCCAATTTCAGCGAATCAACCAACTTGGGCATGTCCTCCATCGTGGGCAACAGCGCATTGATTACCAAGGTATACATGCCCAAACTGATTTACCCACTGAGCAAAGTGCTGTCATCAGCCATCAACCTATGGAGGGCGACGGCTCCATCATGATGAACCTGCAGGAGCTGCAGACCATCGTAACCAACCGCTTGCCTATCAAGATTTTTTTAATCAACAACGCAGGCTATCATTCCATCCGTATCACGCAAAACAACCTGTTTTCCGAGCATTGCAAGGTAGGCATCGGCCCGGAAAGCGGCGATTTGTCCTTCCCCTCCTTTGAAAAGATAGCATCTGCCTTTGGCATGCCCTACTATGCTGCCCGCAGCAATGCGGAAGTGTCAAAGATCGCGAAGCGGATGTTTGAAGCACCAGGCTTTGCATTATGCGAAATCTTTACAGATACGCAGCAGGTGTGGGAACCCAAGAGCGGTGCACGCCGCCTGCCAGATGGCACATTGGTTTCTCCGCCTCTGGAAGATCTGGCGCCCTTCCTGCCCAGAGAAGAGCTGAAGGCACAGATGTATATACCCATGATGGAGGAATGACCGATGATTCGTACTGCTGTCGTAAACGGCCCGCTGGGAACGGTCGGTCAGGCACTGACGAGGGTACTGCTTGCGAAAGGCGTTACAGTATATGCCGTTTGCTATCCAGGCGATTGCCGTATTTCGGAGCTGCCCGAGGGAACAAGAATCATTGAGCTTGACATGCGCGAAATTGACCAGCTGCCGGATAGGATTGGCAGCGATGTGGATGCCTTTTTTCACCTGGCATGGATGGGCTCCATAGGCCCGGAGCGTGACAATGCTTTAATGCAGACGGAAAACATTCGGTGTGCAGTGCTGGCTTCTCAGACAGCTGCTGCCATGCACGCAATGGTTTTTGTAGGGGTGGGCAGTCAGGCGGAACATGGCCGGGTTTCCGGACTGGTTACCCAGGAGACTCCCTGTCATCCTGTGACTGGCTACGGTATTGCTAAACTCTGTGCAGGCCAGATGACACGTCTTGCCTGCAAGTGGCTTGGTATCAGGCATGTATGGGCACGTATTCTCAGCGCTTATGGCCCGGGCGATGGCCCGCTGTCTGTAATGCCAACGATCATTAACAAGCTGTTAAGCGGTGAGATTCCCGCACTTACTGCCGGAGAACAGCTGTGGGATTTCTGCTATGCAGATGATGTAGGCGAAGCGCTGACAGCCATGGCTGAGCAGGGACATGATGGCGCTGTATATCCTATTGGCAGTGGCGGCGTTCGGCCTTTGAAGGAGTACTTTGAAATTGTACGTGACGCGATTGATCCTTCTTTAGCCCTTGGTATTGGTCAGCTTACCTATCCATCAAACCAGGTGATGCATCTGCAGGCAGATATTTCTGCGCTTACTGCCGAAACTGGATGGATGCCCAAAGTCTCCTTTGAAGAAGGAATCCGAAAAACGATTGATTCATTCCGCGCTAAAAAGGGGGCTGGCGCATGAAGACTGTAAGCATCATGATCCCATGCTACAATGAAGAAGAAAATGTAGTTGCCATCAGCGAGGCTGTTGTGAAGAAGATGGAAGCACTGCCTCAATATAATTATGAGATCGTGTTCATTGATAACTGCTCCAAGGATAACACGCGTTCGCTACTCCGGCAAATTTGCGCCCGGAATAAGAAAATTAAGGCAATTTTTAACGTCAAGAATTTTGGACAGTTCAACAGTCCTTACTATGGTCTATGCCAGACAACAGAGGATTGTGCGATTTCCATCTGTGCTGATTTTCAGGATCCAGTGGAAATGATTCCTACCTTCTTGCGATATTGGGAGGAAGGGTATCAGATTGTATGTGGGGTAAAAACCTCCAGCAAAGAGAGCAAGATGATGTACAGGCTGAGAAGCATGTATTACAAGCTCATCAAGAAATTTTCCAACGTGGAACAGATAGAGCATTTCACAGGTTTTGGACTCTATGACAAAAGCTTTTTGGATGTATTGCGGAAACTGAATGATCCTACGCCTTTTATTCGCGGCATTGTGGCAGAGCTTGGCGGCAGGCGCAAGGAAGTTCCTTACGAGCAACCGATGCGTCGGGCAGGCAAAACGCATAACAACTGGTATAGCCTGTTTGATGCAGCCATGCTTTCAGTGACCTCATATACGAAGGTTGGCATGCGCATTGCGGAATTTGCAGGCTTCAGTTTTGCCTTTATTAGTATGATGATCGGGCTGATCTATTTGGCTCTGAAACTTATTTATTGGGATCGCTTCAATGCCGGCCAAGCCCCACTCATTATCATCACCAGCATGATGTGTTCAGTGCTATTGGCGTTTATGGGCTTCCTTGGCGAGTACATTTCCGCGATCAACACGCGGCTTATGCATCGCCCCTTGGTGGTGGAAGAAGAGCGTATCAACTTTGCTGCTGAGAATGAGAAGGAAAAAATGGCCGGATAAGCATTTTAATGATTGCCGTTGCATTGCCCTGATTAAATATTCCAGTGCTTAATGAAGAGGATTCCAAGGCACAGTTCACCCAGGATATCCACTGAGGGCCGGATAGAGATTTTCAGAAAGTAGTCCCCGACAGAAGCAGGAGAGCCGCAGTCGGGGACTTTGTTATGCATTTCCCGCCGACTCCACCTTATCAAACTGCGCGGCGTACATGGCGGCGTAGACGCCTCCCAGGGCCAGGAGCTCCTGGTGCTTGCCGCGCTCGACGATGCGGCCCTTGTCCATGACCAGGATTTCGTCCGCGCCCACGATGGTGGACAGCCGGTGAGCGATGATGAAGCTGGTGCGGCCCCTTTGAAGGGCCAGCATGGCGTCCTGGATCAGCAGCTCGGTGCGGGTATCCACATTGGAGGTGGCCTCGTCCAGAATCAGCATCCGGGCGTCCAGGAGCATGGCGCGGGCGATGGTCATCAGCTGCTTCTGTCCCTTCGATATGCTCCCGCCGCTGCCGGTGACCACGGTATCGTAGCCCTTGGGCAGGGAGAGGATCATGTCATGGATATGGGCGGCCTTGGCGGCGGCGATAACCTCCTCGCGGGTGGTGTCCGGGCGGGCGTAGGCCAGGTTGTCGTAAACGGTGCCGTCAAAGAGCCAGGTGTCCTGCAGCACCATGGTGAATTGCCGGCGCAGGCTTTGGCGGGTCAGGGTGCGGATGTCCTGGCTGTCCAGAAGGATCGCGCCCTCGCTGACATCGTAAAAGCGCATCAGCAGGTTGATGAGCGTGGTTTTGCCGCAGCCGGTTTCGCCCACGATGGCGATGGTCTTGCCGGGAGCGGCCGTGAAGTTAATGTGATGCAGCACGCGGCTGTTCGGTGTGTAGCCGAAGGAAACGTCGCGGAAGGTCACCTCGCCCCGGCATACGGTCAATTCCTGGGCTTCCGGGGCGTCCTCGGGCTCGATGTCCAGGTCGATAAGCCCCAAGACGCGCTCGGCGGCGGCCAGGGCTGACTGCAATTCGGAAAGAATGTTGGCAAACTCGTTGATGGGCCCGGAAAACTTGCGGGAGTACAGCACGAAGGAGCTCACGCCGCCCAGGGTGATGGCGTCCAGCATGTACAGGATCGCGCCGAACACGCTGACGGCGGCCATCGACAGGTTGTTGATGAGGTTGACCGTGGGGCCGGTCATGACGGCGTAGTGCTCGGCCTGCCAGGTGGCGGTGGTGGCCGCTTCGTTGTGGCGGGCGTAGCGCCGGTTGAATTCCGCCTCCTGATGATAGGCCCGGATGGTCTTCAGGCCGGAAACCGTCTCCTCGTTGAAGCCGTTGAGGGCGCCCAGCTTCCGTGAACGGGCGCTGAACAGGGGGCGCACGACCTTCGAGCGGTGCCGGGTGAACAGGATGGACGCCGGAATGGTGAACACGGAGACCAGCATCAGCACGGGGGAGATGGTGACCATCATGGAGAAGCTGCCCACGACGGTGATGAGGCTGGTCAGGATCTGCGTGAGGTCGGTGGAGATGGACGCGCCCACGGTATCCACGTCATAGGAGAGGATGGAAATCACGTCGCCTGTCTGATGGGTGTCGAAGAAGCTGATGGGCAGGCGGGTCAGGTGGTTGAAAAGGTCGCCGCGCATTTGCTGGACGACGCTGCGGGAAAGGCGGATCATCATGGCTGACAGCAGCCAGCCGATGAGCGCTGACACGGCCGCCAGCAGGATCATCCATACCACATAGCGGATGACCACGGGAAAATCGACATGCCCCGGCAGGATGGCGTCGATGGCCGCGCCGGACAGCTTGGGCGTCATCAGGGCCAGCACGTTGCCCACCACGCTCAGCAGGGAAGCCGCGATAATCAGCCAGCGGTATTTGGCCAGATAGCGCCAGAGCCGCTTCAGCACCTGCCCGGAGCTTTGGCGTGGCCTCGCGCCCGAGGCTTTTGTGGGCAGTCCGCCACGGTTCATACGGCTTCACCTCCCAATTGCAGCTTGGTCAGTTCACGGTACATGGGGCAGCTTTGGAGCAGTTCCCCGTGGGTACCGCTGCCGATGATGCGCCCCTTTTCCATCACCAGGATGCGGTCGGCCGCCATCACCGAGGATACCCGCTGGGCCACGATGATGGTGGTGGCCTGCCCGTGACGGGCCCGCAGGGCGTGGCGAAGTTCCCTGTCGGTGCGGAAGTCCAGGGCGGAGGAGCAGTCGTCCAGCAGGAGCAGGCGGGGATCGCCGGCCAGGGCGCGGCAGATCAGCACCCGCTGCTGCTGACCGCCGGAAAGGTTGCGGCCCTTCACGTTCAGGGGGAAATCAATCCCACCCTCCTTGCGGCGGATGAAGTCGGCCTGGGCGCAGTCGATGGCGGAATCAATGGCGTCATCGCTGACTGTTCGTCCAAAGCGGATGTTCTCCCGGAGGGTGTCCGCCATCAGAAAATCGCTCTGGAAAACCACGCCCAGCCGCCCGTGGAGCTCCTCCGGGGTCAGGCTGCCGAGGGGGCGGCCATCCAGGAGAATGCGGCCCTTGTCGGGGTCGTACAGGCGCATCAGCAGGGAGAGCAGGGTGCTCTTGCCCGAGCCCGTGGGCCCGATGATGCCCAGGGTTTGCCCATGATCGACCGTGAAGGTCAAATTTGATATATTGTCAAAATTCTTGTTGTAGGAGAAGGACACATCCTCAAAGACCACATGAGCGGAGACGGCTTCCTTGGGCGCGTCCGTGCGGGGCATGTCCTCCGGCGTCAGCATGATCTCCTCAATGCGCCGGGCGCTGGCCGAGCCCTTTGAGTACAGGATAAACAGGCGGGAAATGGACAGCATGGCGTTGAGGATGATGGTGAAGTAGCTCAGGAAAGCAATGATGGTACCGGGCAGCGCCTGCCCCTGATGAACGCGGTACGCGCCCACCAGCACCACCAGCGCCAGGCCGGTGTTCAGCACCAGGTTGACCAGGGGGCTGACCATGGCCATGGTCATGTCCGCCTTGCGCTGACGGCGGGAGAGCTCCTCGTTGACATCGCTGAAGCTGTCGCGCTCATGCTGCGTGCGGGACAGCGCCCGGATGACGCGGGCCCCGGCCATGTTCTCCTGCACCTTGCGCACCATCATATCCTGGCCTTCCTGCACCTTGGTGAACAGCGGGACGCCCCTGCGGCTGGAGAAGATGACGATCATGGCCAGCAGCGGAAGCGTCGCGATGAGCACAAGGGTCAGCACGGGCTCCAGGGACAGGCTGACCAAAATGCCGCCCAAGAGCAGGATCGGCGCACGAACGCCCAGCCGCTGGATGCGATCCACCATGTTCTGTACATTGTAGGTATCGGAGGAAAGCCGCGATACCAGGGAAGCGTCCGTGACGCTGTTTTGCTGGGCGGTGGAAAGGGTCGTGATCTTCGCAAACAGGTCACGGCGCAGGTTATAGGTGAACACCCGGGTGATGTCCGTGCTCATGCGGTTGGCGACGACATTCCCCAGCCATGCCCCCAGCGCGCACAGCAGCATCCCTCCAGCCATCAGCCATACGCCCTTCATGTTCCCGGCGGGGGCGTAGGTATCCAGCAGGACGGACAGCATCCCGGGCAGCAGCAGCTCCACCACCGTCCCGGACAGCTTGATGGTCATCTGAAGGGACATGCGCTTCCAGTGGGGCTTTAGGTATCGGAAGACTGTTCGCACAGCGTTTTGCCTCCCTTCACATAGGCCTCGGCCCGCTGGGCGACGCGGCCCATCAGATCATCCAGCAGCGCTTTTTCCTCGGGGGTGAAGTCCGCCGTCAGGTATTCCCGCCAGGCCCGCAGGGTATCAAAGAGGCGCGGCCTCAGGGCCTCGGCCTTGTCGGTGGGGTAGACGCGCCAGATGCGCCGGTCGGTGGGTTCCGGCTCCCGGCGGATGTAGCCCTTTTCCTCCAGGCCGGTCAGCTGCCGGGTCACGCTGGACTTGTTGACGTTCAATTCCCTGGCCAGCTCCTCCTGGGTCATGCCGGGCTGGCGGAACAGCGCCGTCAGATAATGAACATGGCAGCCCGCCAGACCGGTGTCCGCCAATTCACGCTCACGGTAGCGCATCGTGCAGCGGTGGGTCACGCCGATCTGTCTGGAAAAGGGCGGCATGGCGATCATCTCGCTTTCAGCAAAAATGGTTGCGTCTGCAACGTTGCAAACGCAACCATTATAGCGAAAGACTGGAAAAAAGTCAACCGTCCGGCCGATCAAACAGGGACAATTGACGGGGCTGAGCGGCCAGCAGGGCGCGGTTGATGTCCTCAAAGCGCCACAGGAGGCCGTGAAGACGGCAGGCTTCTCGGAAGGCGTCAAAGAGCCGTTCCGGCTGCTGGGCCGGGCACTCATAGGCGTTGCCGAAGGCGTGGAGATAGCGCTCCCTGACGCCGGGAAATTCCCGTTGCAGGGCGTCGAAATAGTATTCCCGGTTGCCGCTGCGCAGCGTCATGCCGAAGAAGCAGACCACATACCTGGCTCCGGCGTCGGCGGACAGCGCTACAATCCGGCGAATGTTGTCCTCGCTGTCCGTGATAAAGGGCAGAACGGGATTCAGCCATACGCCGCCGAATATGCCGGCGTCCGTGAGCTTGCGCAAGGCGGCAAGCCGCTGGGAGGTGGGGGAGACGTGGGGCTCGATCCGGCGGCAAAGCGCGTCGTCGGCGCAGGTGACGGTCAGCCGCACGTCCACCGGGGCGTGGCGGGCGATGTCCTGCAATATATCGACGTCCCGGGCGCACAGGGCGGATTTGGTGGTGTAGGAGGCTCCGAAGCGGTAGCGGCTCATGAGCGCAAGCGCCTGACGGGTCAGCCGCAGCTTTTCCTCCAGCGGATTGTAGGGGTCGCTCATGGCGCCCATGGAGATCACACCGGTTTTCCTTTTCGATCTCAGCTCGCTTTCCAGCAGGGCAATGGCGCCCTCCTTGGGCTGAATCCGATCAAAATGCTTGATGCCATAGCAAAGCGAGCGGGAATCACAGTAAATGCAGCCATGGCTGCATCCGCGGTAGAGGTTCATGTTCCAGTCGGTATGGAAGAAATCAGCGCCGCCGACATGAACCGGGGTCAGCAGCTGTCTGGGCGTCAGCGATGTCATGATTTCACCTCCATGGGCATCATTATAAGAGGGGAGGCGACGGATTGTCAAGGCGAACAGGAATCAATGTTCGCGTAAGGATTCCCGGGAAAGGCTTGATTATTCCGTCCTGTCTGGTATATAATAATCTGTATGAAATTTCGGAAGGAAGCGAGTGACGGTCATGCAGCTACCGCATATCCGTGATTATAAAGGCAAGCGGGTTCATATGATCGGCATCGGAGGCTCCAGCATGTCGGGGCTGGCGGAGATGCTGATGGATAAGGGCTACCGGGTGACAGGGTCGGATCGCAGCGAGGGCTACCTCCTGGGCGATGTCCGGGCGAAGGGTGCGGAGGTCTATGTGGGCCATCGGGCGGAGAATGTCCAGGGCGCGGACGTGGTGGTGTACACCGCGGCCATCCCGGCGGACAATCCCGAGCGTGTGGAAGCCGAGCGTCTGGGCATTCCCAGCATGGAGCGGGCCTATCTGCTGGGCCAGTTGATGGAGGGCTATACCGAGGCCGTGGGCATCTGCGGCGCGCACGGCAAGACCACCACCACCTCCATGCTCAGCCAGATCCTTGTGGAGTGCGGCCTGGATCCGACCATCCACATCGGCGGAAAGCTGGACGCCATCGGCGGCTCCACCCGCATCGGTCAGGGAGATGCTTTCCTGGCGGAGGCCTGCGAGTTCCGCCGCAGCTTTTTGCGGATGAAGCCCACCATGGCCGTGGTGCTGAACATCGACGCGGATCATCTGGACTGCTATAAGGACATTGACGAGATCGAAGCCACCTTCGGGCAGTTTATGGCCCTGGTGCCGGAGGACGGCCTGGTCATCGGCAAGGGGACGGACGAGCGCATTCTCCGGCAAATGGCGAAGCTGCATTGCCACACGGAGACTTTCGGCCTGACGGCGGCGTGCGACTGGCATCCCGTGAATCTTCGGGAGGACGACCGGGGCTATGCCTCCTACGAGCTGTATCATGGCGATACGCGGGTGGCCAACGTCACCATGGCGGTGCCCGGCAGCTTCAATGTGGAGAACGGCCTGGCCGCGCTGGCGGCGGCGCACGAGCTGGGGGCAGATATGACCAAGGCTGCGGAAAGCCTGAGCAAGTTTCACGGGGCCCACCGTCGCTTTGAGCTGACCGACACCATTGACGGCGTGGAGGTTTTCCACGATTACGGCCACAATCCCACGGAAATGCGCAACGCCCTGAATGTGGCGCGCAAGCGGTGCAAGGGTCGGCTCTGGGCTGTCATGCAGCCCCATACTTACAGCCGGGTGCGCAGCCTGTTCAGCGATTACCTGACCTGCACGGAGGCGGCGGACTTTACCCTGGTGACGGACATCTGCGCCGCCCGGGAAAAGGATCCCGGCGACCTCAACAGCGGCATGCTGGTGGAAGGCATGAGGGCTAAGGGAATCGACGCCACCTGGACGCCTTCCTTTGACGATACGGAGCGTTACCTGCGCGCCCATTGGCAGCCCGGCGATCTGGTGCTGACCATGGGCTGCGGGGATGTGAACCTTCTTAACGATCAGATTCACCGCCACGATGAAGAAAAGAAGAACCATGAGCGTTGACATCAGGCCCTATACAAGGGCATGCGTGGATGACGTAATCGCGTTTGAGCGGGAGCTGCGCAGGCAGGAGGATTTCTGGGGCTGGAGCATTGACGAGGCCTATGTCCGCCAGGTGACGGCCAGCTTTGACGCGGCGGCCTTCGATGCCGCTGTATCCTTCCTGGCCTATGAGGACGGCAGGGGGGTGGGCCGGATTGACGCCGCATCGTCCCGACCCGTTTCGACGGTTCCGTTCAGGCCTATCTGGACTGGCTGTGCGTGCTGAAGAGTCATCGCCACCGCGGTGTGGCGCGGCTGCTGATGCAAAGCCTGCGGACGGAATTGAAGCGCAGGGGCGTTGCCAAAATGATCGGTCTGATCGCCGCCAATGACGAGGCGCAGCGGTTTTACCGCGCCATGGAAAACGCGAAAATTCAGGACGAGGGTATTTGGATCGACATCGTTTAATGGCCGGGAGAACGCATAGAAAGGCAAATGGAAGCAGGGCGATGAAACGTCTTGCTTCTTTTTTTGAGGCGCAAAAGCCTCCCTATGCGCTTGGTTCTTTTCAGAGCCTTGTCCCCATACCCTTGCAGGAGAAGCAGGGGGAGGTACGCTATGGACAAGACGGCGAAGGCAAAGGCGTTTTCGGCGGTGGGCGCGGTGGTGGGGGCCGGCTTCGCGTCGGGGCAGGAGATCGACGGTTTTTTCGCGCGCTTCGGTGTGAACGGCCTGATTGGCGCCGGCGCGGCCATCATCATTATCGCGGGTCTCGCGTCACGGTCGCTGGCCTGTCCCGGCGTCGCGGGAATGCCCGTCCGCTGGGCAGGACGCTGGCCGGGGCGGCTGTGGCGGGGGATGTTTGGTGCGCTGGCCCTGGCTTCCGGCGGGGCGATGCTGGCTGGGGCAGGGGAGTTGGCCGCGCTGATGCTGCCCATTCCCCTGGCGTACCCGTTAGGGCTGGCCGTTACGCTGATGGCCGCGCTGCTGATGGCGCGGGGACAGCGGGCAATCCCCTGGGTCAGCAAGGCCCTTGTGGGGCTGACGGTGCTGATGGCGCTGGCGGGCTGGGCGCTTCCTGCCAAGCGCGCCGCCATTGTATGGAAAACCGGTCTGCTGGACAGCATGATCCATGGCGCCAGCTATGGCGGGATGAACATGGCGCTGGTGGTTCCTCTGCTGGCCTTGTCGGCGGGGGAGCTGACGCCGCAGGGGAAGAGACAGTGCGTGCTTCTGACCGCCGGCATCATGGGAACGCTGCTGACGGCGGGGATTCTGCTCTTTTTCCGGCATACGGCGCTGATTGGGCAGACGCTGCCCTTCATTCGCATGATGAGCTATTATGGCCGCCTGGGCTGGAAGGTGTCGGGCGTCACGCTGTACCTGGCGCTGCTGACGACGGCCTGCGCCGCCCTGCGAAGTCTCTATGCGCTCCTTCCCGAACGCCCCTGGACGCGCGCGGCGGCGCCGGTGCTGCTGCTGCTTTGCTCCGCCCTGGGCTTCACGGGCATGGTGAGCAGGGTCTATCCGGTGCTGGGCGCGGGCTGCCTGGGGCTGCTGGCGGCAGCGGCGGTTGCCTCTGGGCATGAAAAGTGAGAAATCAGCCGGTTCGGGCTTTTCTTCCGAATCGGAGTGTGGTATAATAATACGACATGCCGTCCCGACGGATGGCAAGTTCGGAAACAAAGAGGGCGAATGGCGTTGAATGTACGGCATCAGCGGCGCATCGTGGATCTGTCCATCCTGCGCGAAAACGTAAGGCTCATCTGCCAGGCTGTACCTGATGCTACACGGGTGATGGCGGTGGTCAAGGCGGACGCCTATGGCCATGGGCTGGTGCCTGTGGCGAAGGAAGCGCTGACGGCCGGGGCCTCCTGGCTGGCGGTGGCGACCGTGGAGGAGGGCGCGGAGCTGCGCAGGGCCGGGGTTGCCGCGCCGATCCTGGCCCTGGGCGCCACATCGGCGGACGAGGCTGCGGCGGCCGTTCCCCTGGACATTACCCTGACGGTCTGTACGCCGGCGATGGTGCGTGCCGTTCAGGCGGCTGCGGAGCGCTGTCGCCGGGAAGCGCCGGTCCACCTGAAGCTGGATACGGGGATGAACCGCATCGGCGTTCGTGATGAAGACGAGCTTCGGGCGGTGCTGGCTGCCCTGGCGGACTGCCCGAACGTCCGCCTGACGGGGGCCTTCACCCATTTCGCGGACGCCGACGGCCAGGACATGGCCTTCACGGACGAGCAGTTCCGCCGCTTTATGCGGCTTTCCTCGCTGCTGCCGGAGGGTATCCTGCGCCATTGCTGCAATTCAGCCGCGATTCATCGCCGGCCAGAGGTGGCCCTGGATATGGTGCGGGCGGGCATTTCCATGTACGGCTACCCTCCTGTGGAGACAAGCCTGCCTTTGAAGCCCTTCATGTCCTGGGAGACGGAGGTCACCTATGTGAAGACGCTGCGCCCGGGGGACACGGTGAGCTATAACCGCTGCTACACGGCGGATCAGCCCATGGTGCTGGCGACCGTGTCCTGCGGCTATGGCGACGGCTACCACCGGGCGGCTACTGGTCACGCGGAGGTGCTGATCCATGGCTGCCGGGCTCCGATTGTGGGGCGAATCTGCATGGATCAGATGATGGCGGATGTGACGCACATTCCGAATGTTCAGCCGGGCGACCGGGTGACGCTCATGGGGCAAAGCGGCGAGGAGCGGATCACCGCGGAGGATATTGCCCGCTGGGCAGGCACCATCAGCTATGAGGTTTTGCTGGCGGCCACGGGTCGCGTGCCCCGGGAGTGGATTCGTGGCAGCCGCTGAGAAAGCGGCCCTTCGGCGGGCTGTCCGGGCGGCATGGCCCGGGGATGAGCAGCGCGCGCGGGAAAGCGCGGCGCTTTGCGGTCACCTGCTTCAAAGCCTGTGGTATCAAAAGGCTGAAGTCATAGGCGCCTACTGGCCCATAAGGCGGGAGGCGGATGTGACACCGGTGCTGAAGGACGCCATCGCCCGAGGGAAAACGCTGGCGCTGCCGCTGATTGAAGGCCCGCATGTGATGACCTTCCGGCGGGTTCCATCCCTCGACGTGCTTCGACCCGGGGCCTATGGCCTGCTGGAACCGGAATCCGGCCTGGAGGTGGTACCGGCGGAGGCGCTGTCGCTGCTGATCGTCCCGGTGGAAGCCGTCAGCAGCCGGGGCTTCCGCCTGGGCAAGGGCGGGGGATACTACGACGCTTACCTTCCGGCGGTGCGCTGTCCGGCCATGGGGGCGGTGATGTCCTGGCAATGGCGGGAGGACATTCCGCTGGAGCCCTGGGATCAACCGCTTTGCGCGGCGGCGGACGCCCGCGGCATACATCTGTTTGAGAATGGATCCAAAGAAAGGAATGGAGTACTGTGAGCAAAAAGAAGCCATCCATGAAGCTTTCAGACGTTAAGCTGAACTACCTGACCGGCAAGCCGGTGGATCACCAAACCCTCAAGAGCTGCTTTTCCATGTTCGGCTCCCTGATTGCCATGGGGGTGCTGTTTGTCATTATCGGCATGGCGCTGATGATGGACAGCGCGGTTCTGCGCATCGTCCTCAATGGCGCGGTGCTTCTGTCCGCGCTGTTCATGTACTTCCAGATGGGGAGCGCCAAGGGCGGAACGGCGGTCAACCAGGGTGAAATCATGTATGACCGCCGTCAAAACGGCCAGCTGGTTTCGGAAAACGACCTGCGGAACTGCTATCATCCTGCCAAGGGCTTCCTGATCGGCCTGCTGGGCTCGCTGCCCTTCATCATCATCGCGACCATCCTGGCGCTGACGACCTCCCGCCAGATGACGGGCATGGGCGCGCTGCCCTCCTGGCTGAGCGCCTTCCAGAACCGCGCGGAAATCGGCAGCGCCCTGGCTTTCTATTATGAGCCCGTGGCGCTGACCGTGGAGGACGTGACCCGCGTCATCACCCGCATGATGCTGATGCCTGTGGTCAATATTTTCAACCTGTACGACGCTGAAGCGCTGCTGCTGATGGAGCGCCTGAGCCCCTTGTTCCTGCTGCTGCCCGGCGTGGCCTACGGCATCGGCTACACCCAGGGTATCACGCTGCGCAAGCAGGTTGTCATCGGCATTGCCGAGGGTGAAAAGAAGCGCAAGAAGAAGGAGCGCCGTCAGCAGCGGCAGCAGCGCACTCGGGCGCCCAAGGGCCCTGAGCAGCTGAACTGAAGCGGCCATGCGGATCATTGCGGGCAGCGCCCGTTCCCGTGTGATTGAGGCGCCCAAGGGCCGGGATACCCGCCCGACGCTGGATCGTGTGCGGGAAAACCTGTTCAATATCCTGCAGGGGCGCGTGACGGACGCGAAGGTGCTGGATCTGTTTGCCGGCAGCGGCGCGCTGTCGCTGGAGGCCGTCAGCCGGGGCGCGGCCATGGCGGTGATGGCGGATCATGACAGGGCGGCCATCGCCGCGGAGAAGCGGAACGCGCAGGCCCTGCGCTTTGAGGAGCACACGCGGATCATTCACGCGCCGTGGCAGCAGACGGTTCAGCTGCTGGCCCAGGAGGGCGCGAAATTCGATCTGATCTTCCTTGACCCGCCCTACGCCATGGCGGGCTTGTCCCAGGTCATGGCATCGCTCATTCCGCTGATGTCGGAAGACGCCCTGGTGGTGGTGGAGCATGAGGCAAGAACAGCTCCGGAGGCTTCCGATGCCTTTGAAAAGACGGATGAGCGGAAATGGGGCTATGTTGGCGTCAGTTTTTTCCGTTTGAGGGAGTAGAAAGGCCGCATGATGGAAAGAATCTGTGTATATCCGGGCAGCTTTGACCCCATCACCGTGGGTCACCTGGATGTCATCCGGCGCGCCGCGGCGCTGTTCGACCGCGTTGTTGTGGCCGTGCTGCACAACCCCGGCAAGGTGGGCTGCTTTTCCGTGGAGGAACGCATGGCCATGATTGCCGATGTCTGCCGGGAGCTGCCGGGTGTGTCCGTGGATGCCTTTGACGGTCTGCTGGCGGACTACATGCGCCGCGCAAAAGCCTGCGCCGTGGTGCGGGGACTGCGCTCGACGGCGGACTTTGAAGCAGAGCAGACCATGGCGCAGCTGAATGCCCGGCTGCTTCCGGGCATGGAGACGGTTTTCCTCATGACCAAGCCGGAGCATGCCTGCGTATCGTCTTCCGCGGTGCGGGAGATCGCGGGCTTCGGCGGCGACATCAGCGAATACGTTCCCGCGGCCGCTTTGGCACGGGTGAAGGCGCATTTTCGTCAGGAATAAACCACAACAGGGGAGGACAAGCATATGGCAGTGAAAGACAACGGCGCGGTGGAAACCTGTTTGAATCTGATTCGGGAGATGAGCGACGCGGTAAAGGACGCCCGCCGGGCCTTCATGAACAGCGACGCCTGCGTGGTCAGCCGCAGCTATCTGGATGATCGCCTGGGTATCCTGACCGATACCTTGCCCGAAGCCGTCAACCAGGCGGCGACCATCATCCGTGAGGTCAACCAGATCCGCGCCCAAACGGACAGGGAATGCAACGAGCTGCTGACCCAGGCCCAGGCGAAGGCCCAGCAGATGGTGGCGGAAGCTCAGCAGGCGGTGCAGAAGGCCAACGCGGAGGCTCAGCAGGCTGCCCAGCAGGCGGAGCGCACCGTGCAGGAAACCGCTCGCCGCAGCCAGGAGGAAGCCCAGCGCATCATGCAGCAGACGGAGCAGAACCTGGCGGCCATGCGCGCACGGGCCGAGGAGGAGTGCCGCGAAAAGGTCAGCCAGGAGAATGTCTATCGCGTCGCTGTGGTTGAGGCCGATGAGCTGCGCGAAAGCACCCACAAGGAATTGACCCAAATTCGCCAAAACACCTTTGACTACCTGGACAACGTAATGGGGAAGGTGGATCGCTACCTGGCGGATGTCATGAACGACGTGCGCATGGAGCGCGGCGAGCTGAACAATCACCGCTGACGGCGCCTTCCAGAAAATCCAGCAATTTGCGACAAATGTTCACGGTTCGTTCATACGGACTTCACAATTATCCGGTATTCTGATCTTGCGATCAGGAAGGAAGCCACCACCTGAATGATCGTAATCTCCTTTTTCCCGACATTCCACAAGAATGTCAACCTCCCTATCCTCCATACAAGCAAAGGCCACCGGACAGAATGCGAGTTCTGCACGGTGGCCTTTGTGATGCGAAAAATGAGAAAGTTAAGGGAAGACCTTTTCAGCTGTATATTTCTTGGCGGAGTCAACCTGCACTCCATTTTCATATACCGTACAGGTAGCGTATGCCCGATAGCGAACGCCAGATACACCGGTGCAAGAAGTAGAAGTTTGAGTAGGACCAGCATTGCGAGCAACTACTGTCCAACCGCCGTTAATGTATTTCTCAATCCGAATGGAAACGGTGGCAACACGAGGGGATGCAGGTGAGCAACGAGAATAAGCCTCAACTGTGTTTCCATTAAAAGACATTCCTATGCTAAGGGTAGTAGTCGGTAGCGTTAGAGGTGTTGCTTCATCTTGAGCATAGGCCAGAGAAGTCAGAGAAAAAAACATGAGACAGCAAATTAAAATAGCAGTTAAAAGTCCCTTATTCAAAAAAAAACCCCCTTATTATAAAATGCTAATTAGGTCAAAACCTGCCGAACACTTTTAACAATTGATAGCAAATCTTCTTGAGACAATGAATATGATTCTATTACAAACCAACGGTTTTCAATGGCCCATATCAATTTAATATATTGCTGGTCGAGAGACATGGTCTTAAAAATTTGAAAATTATCTAAATATAAATATGATATACTGCTATTTTCAGAACCAGAAGATATTTCAAAATCGCTGCCGTATTCTGTAAATACTGTTATTTCCCCGTCTTCGTTTGCATAGCGAACTTCGCTACTATCAAAAAAAGAACTGCATGATAACAGTTTCAAATCATTAGGAATATGACGTGGAAAATATTTTCCAGTCCATTCTTTGGGAATGTAGGATGCAATACTCTGATTACTTGACATTGCAATGCCGATAGCCTGTTCTTCTTCATCCATATCAACCACCAAATTCATCATCCGAGTACACACTTCAGGCACCGATGCCATGGCAACAGGAATCGTCAGCACCATGAACATCAGCATATAAGCAAGCAACTTGGTTGGTTTGATATGAAAACTCTTCCCCGTTGCAGGGGCTTGTTGCTGTTGTTGCTGTTGCTCCGTTTGTTCACGCTGCTCCTGCTTGCTGGCGGACATAGCGCGCTTATATGCCCGACGTGCAGCAGCACGTTCCTGACGGCTTTCAGGAGAAAGATTGCAGGCGTCCATGATTTCTTCTGCTTCCAGGAAGTCTTCATATTCCATGGCGACAGTAGCGAGAAAATCAAAAAAGTCTTCATCCAGCTTATTGACGAGAGGCTTTTCTTCTTCGGATGGCTTTTCCTGATTCTCATTCATGGTCGTCTTCCGCCTCCTTCTTCCTGATGAGTTCCCGAAGGTGCTTGCGGGCACGCTCAATGTACTTTCTTACGCTTGTGACGGAAAGTTCAGCGGCTTCGGCGATTTCTGCCTCGCTCTTCTTCTCAATCAGACGCATCCGCAAAGCAAGATGCTCCTTCAAAGGAAGACTCCTCAGCGTATCCAGCACCGTTTTCAGCTGATCTTGCATGAGGAAACGATAGGTGAAATCGTCATCGTCCCGCGCCCGATTGGCAATGTCTCCGTAAAGGAGAAAATGCTGGTTGTAACGCCCCATCTTCAGGCACTGATTCAGCGTCGTATTCTTGACCGTCTGAAAAATGTAGTAGGGCATACCGTTGTCAGGGATGGTTTTCAGCTTGTCAAGATGACGGATGAGCGCAATGCTCACGATGGAAATGATGTCCTCCACATCATGGGGATCCGGGCAATACCGACGAACCGTGTAAACCATCATGGGATGAAACTTCAGGTATAGGTTTTCCATGAATACTCGGTCTTCATCTGTTTCGATGGTATCAATCAAGGCTACCATTCCTATGCCACACCTCTTTGCTTATTCTCTTCGCTCCCCCCTTTTGCTTCAAGAGAAAGCATAGTTTTTTACGCGCAGCATTATTATAGCAGGAAAAGGGCAAGACTGCAAGCATTTTATTGTCATATGTGGACGTTTTTTGAAAAAAATATTTTCGCTTTGACGGATTCAGACAAAATTGCTGTTTTCTTCCTGAACCATAACAAAAAAGCACGAAGGCGTTGATATACCTTCGCGCTTTGATGGCAAATCACACTGAGGTTGATACAATATAGGGAAATGCATGCTCAAGTTTTATATGGGTGGTGGGGTGGATTGTTGAGCAGTTAGGAGTGTAGCAATTACATCTGTAATTAAGTGGGAAGTGTTCCAGCATTTTTAGTAGCAAAAAGCTGTGCAGAAGGTCTTTTGCAGCAGTGCGTCTCCCTTACATTTTTCGTTGGCAAAGGTGCTCAGAATGGTTCTGGGCTGCCATGCGCTTCGTCCATGAGGTGAGCGAACGCCCTCACTCTCCAAGGTCAGCTTGATTTTGCAGGGAATCATCCCGTCTTTGAACAGGCGGTAAATATGGCGAACCGGCTCCGCTTCCTACGGCACAATTTTCGGCTTGCCGCTTTCGCCATACTGATCAACGTCGGCACCGTTTATGGCAAATCCGTCCAGAATCGTCGCTCAGGAGCAAAGCGCTTTCAGCGTATCCACACTGCCGCTTAGGCCGCTGCCGCCGTGCGTGCAGAAAGGAATGACTGTCTTGCCTGTCCAATCGTACTGCCGCAGAAAGGTCTGCGCTACCGGCGGAATGTCGCCGCCCCAGATGGGATAGCCCACGAACACAATATCGTAATCCGCCATATTATTCACATAGGAAGCCACCGTGGGCTGCGCACCGGTATTGCGCTCCTGATGGAAAATGGCGACCGTTTCGTCAAAATCATTCGGATACGGCACTGCCGGGACAATTTCAAACAGATCGCTGCCCGTCTGCATGGCTACATATCCGGCCAGCGTCGCTGTGTTGCCGCTATGAGAGAAATAGACCACCAACGGGTTTTGCGCCAATTCGGAAGCATTTTCCAGAAGCACCGTAAAATCCACCGACTGATCGGCCAGCGCCGTCAGATCGCCTTCGATTCTGCCCAGCGGCGTAAGACCGTTAGAAGCGCGGAAATCCCGATAGAAAATGCACAGGTTGCCCCACGGCTGATAATAGGCCAGCGTGCCGATATCGGGGTTACAGCTGTCCGGCGCATCAGAAACGTCCAGCGCTTCGTCTGGATAGGCGATTTTTTCCGTACCGTTGTAATCAGAGAAGTTCAGCGACAAGGGCAGCTGTGCAAGCAGCGAACGGCTGGCGGAGTTATCCTCCAATGTGGCGTAAAGCACCGTTTCTCCAAAGGTCAGCTTTACGCGCAGCGTGTTTTGCGTTTCCCCGGCCTGTGCAAAGGGAACGGAAAGAAAAAGGGACATCATCAGAACAGTCAGAATACGCTTCATCAAAATAACATCTCCTATGGATGCGGATTAAAAGCCGAGCTTGGTCAGCCATTCCTCAATTTGAGGCTGACAGGAATGAATATTCGGCCGATACACGCCGATGGGATCAAGCACAGTGCAGTCCTTCGGCAGGCACTCCCTCATATCGCGCACAGAGCCGGAAATGCCGCCCGTGCCATGAGCTACGAAGGGAACAACTGTCTTTCCCGAAAAATCATATTCTTCCAGAAAGCTCTTGACGGCCATCGGGCAGGAATACCACCAGATGGGATAGCCGACGAACACCGTGTCGTACTCCTTCATGTCCGCAACGCGGCTCGCGATAGCCGGGCGGCTCTTTTCATCCTTCATTTCGATTGTGCTGCGGCTGCTTCGGTCGTGCCAGTCCAGATCGGCGGCGGTGTAGGCCGTCTCGTGCTGAATCTCAAACAGCTCGCCACCCGTCACATTCGCGATGATCCTTGCCAGACGCGCGGTTTCGCCGCTGGCAGAAAAATAGGCGATCAACGTCTTATTCATGGAATTTTCCTCCTTATTTCAGCTTGCAATACTCCTCGTCCGTCACCGACTCGCACCATTCATTGCGCGTATTCTCTCCCGGAACCTCCACGGCGATGTGCGAAAACCAGCTGTCGGCCTTCGCGCCGTGCCAATGCTTAACCTCCGCGGGAATAGTAATCACCATGCCGGGCGCCAGGCTCACGGCGGGCTTGCCCGCCTCCTGATACCAGCCCTCCCCGGCGATGCAGATCAGCATCTGTCCGCCGCCGCTGGACGCGTGATGAATGTGCCAGTTGTTGCGGCAGCCCGGCTCAAAGGTCACATTGGCGAGAAAAACGGCGGAGGCGCCCGGCTGCGTCAGCGGCTTCAGATAAGACTGGCCGACGAAATACTGCGCAAACGCATCGTTCAGCGCGCCTACGCCGAAATGATCCTGCTGCTCCATCACAGCTCTGCTCGTAATTTTCATACCGTATTCCTCCCGATTCAAGGCAATCTGCGTTCCACATTCCGAAACAATTCTATTTTAGTAATTCCCCGCACAAATGTCCAATACCCGAAAATCATCATCAGTCATGCGCAAAATGTATTTCTATATCCCGTCCATAATTTTCTTGCGTTGCGGCCGTCGGCATGCTAAAATAATTCCGAAGGAAGGTGAACGCCATGGAACTACGCGTTTTGCGCTACTTTCTGACCGTTGCCCGCGAAGAAAACATTACCCGCGCCGCGGAGCTTCTGCACGTTTCGCAGCCTGCCGTTTCGCGTCAGCTGGCACAGTTGGAAGACGAACTGGGCGTAAAGCTGTTCGTCCGCAGCAATCATCACATCACGCTGACCGAGGACGGCCTGATGCTTCGCTGACGCGCGCAGGAGATCATCGATCTGGCCGAAAAGACGCAGCGCGATTTTCGCCAGCACACCGCTGAATTAACCGGCGAAATCGCCATCGGCAGCGGCGAACTGCGCAGCTTTTCCATGCTTGGCGCATTGCTGGCTGAGTTTTCGGCGCTGCATCCTCAGGTGCGGTACACGCTGTTCAGCGGCAATGCCGATCATGTCAAAGAGAAGATTGAAAACGGAACGCTGGACATGGGGCTGCTTTCCATGCCGGTGGATTTGTCAAAATACGATTTTCTGCGTTTTCCAGTGACGGAGGAATATGGCGTGCTGGTGCGCGCGGATTCACCGATGTCCGAAAAGAAACTGCTTGCTCCGGAGGATTTGTCGGACGTGCCGCTGATGCTGCCGGAGCGAATGCTGGTGCGCAGCGAATTGGCCAACTGGTTCGGCGATCTGTACGACCGGCTGAACATTCGCCTAACCTACAATCTGCTTTACAACGTCGCCATGCTGGTGCGACAGGGGCTGGGGGCAGCGCTGTGCCTGCGGCTGGACTGCGCTTATGATGACCTGACCTTCGTGCCTATTTCGCTGACGCTGGAGACCGGCTCGGCGCTGGTCTGGAAAAAGCATCAAACCCATTCTCCTGCCGTTTCCGCGTTGATTGCCCACATCAACACTGCGATTCACAGGAAATAATGTTTTTCGGGAAAAGCTTTCTGTATTATGTGGAGAGCTTTTTAGTTATGCGTTTTTCTCATTTCTTTTGATGATTTATAAGTATTAGACATTCGATTGAAAACCGCTATAATAAACACCAAGCGCAGGAACGAGCACTCAGAAAGGCAGGCAACCATGTGACGAAGGAAGAAGCAAGCAAGAATTATCAAATCCCCATCGAAATTTTGGACGAGTACGAAAGCTGGGGACTGTGCGGTTCGGTCAAACAGGTAATGGGTCATTGGCAATATGACGATCAGGATCTGGAACGGCTGAGCTTGATCATGGCGCTGCACGACATCGGACTTTCCACTCCTGAGGTAGAAAACTATATGCGCCTGACGCTGGACGAGAGCGGAACGGAGCAGAGACGCATGAACATCCTGAACGCGCTGCGGGATCGGAAGCTGGACGAAATCCATCTGAAGGAAAAGCAGGTGGAGCGGCTGGATTATCTTCGGTACAAGCTGCGCGGACAGGGTGCGAAGGGATAAAGGAGGTTGAAGCATATCAAAAGGAACATCGGAAACGCCATTGCGCTGTATCCTACGCCGCTTGTGGTGGTGGGCGCGATGGTGAACGGTAAGCCGAATTGGGTGTTGGCCGGGCATGTGGGCGTCATGGGACACGATCACATCATGATCAGCCTGGCTCAAGCGCATTATACTCAGCCTCTTTATTGCGTAAATTTACACAGCCCCATAAGCAAACAAGGCCCGTACGCCCCGGTATCGTACCGAAGTATGCGGGCCTTGTCGCTTATACAGCATCAGATGACAATTTCCATCGCAAAGGTAAGCCTCATTCCACCGTCACCTCTTTTTACCATACTCATCCAGAGCATCCTGTCAAACTCATCAATGGGCATTTCTCTGCCGCGCAGGTTTTTATGACTGCCTCCAGCTCATTTCGCTTATGGGCGCACCCTGCGCACTCTGCCTCGATGTCTTTGAACTGATCAGCCGCCCGTTGAAACCGCTCAGACATGCTCTGGTATCGCTGCTCGAATTCTGCCTGATCCACAGCCATGTTGATGTTCTCCAAATCGCTTGGCACAATAACACAGTAGAGGCTTTCATCCCCCAAATGATATAATGCAGCCAAAACAATTTAGAAAGAGAGGATCTCAATGAAATATTCTCCCGAATTACGAGCTGCTGCTATCAAGAGCCATCTGACAGACGGTCAATCTATTGCTCAAATTTCCCTGAATGCAGGTGTACCCAGGAGCACCCTCTACAATTGGATTCAACAGCATCGAGAGAAATTACAATCACAAAAGGATCATTCACAGCCAGTTACTTTACAAAATATCCATCGTCTCGAAGCTAAGATACAAAGATTGGAAGGGATAGTCTCCATTCTAAAAACCGTTCAATGTACTGTTCATGCGCCGCTTTTAGATCGACTCAATGCCATTGAGCAACTCCAAGGACAATACAGTATACACATGTTATGCGAAGCAATGGACGTACCTCGTGGCACATTCTACAATCATATATTCCGAAACAAACGTGACAACACATGGTACGCCAAACGACGTGAAGAACTGCGCCTTCAGATACAAAAAATCTACGATGACAGTAAACAAATCTTTGGCGCTCAGAAGATCGCCGCTGTTTTACGCAATAAGGGGATCAAAACCAGCGAACGTCTTGTTCGAGAGCTCATGCAGGATATGTGCTTGGTAAGTATACGACAGGATGCCAAATGTCTGTATGACAAAGAAATAACCAGATACAAGAATCACGTCAACCAACAGTTTGATGTCAAGCGGCCAAATCAGGTATGGGTGAGCGATGTAACGCAATTTCGATATAACCAAAAGAGTTACTACATCTGTGTAATCGTAGACTTATTCGCGCGAAAGGTTCTCAGCTACAAAATCAGTCAGCGCAATAGCGTGCAGTTGGTTAAGCTCACGTTCCGACAAGCCTATGATAATAGAAGACCTGATACCTCGCTTATCTTCCATACAGACCGCGGCAGCAATTACCGCTCCAATGCATTCTGTGATTATTTAAAGAAGCTGGGTGTTACGCAATCCTTCTCACGGGCTCATGTTCCTTATGATAATTCCGTCATGGAGTCGTTTTTCGCCTCCATGAAACGCGAGGAGCTATATCGCACAAAATATCGCTCGGAACGGGAATTCAAAGAAGCAATCAATTCCTACATTGAATTCTACAATGATAAACGCCCACATGCCAAGTTGAAATACAAGACGCCAAATCAAAAGGAAACCGAATATATAGGAAACCTTTGTGAATAACCACTCCATAGCTTGGATATGGAAGGTTCGAAAACATGACTTTTGATCGTTTGCGTCCGCATTTTTTCCTATTCCAATTCCGTGTCCAGATTCACGATCGTTTTCGGTTCATCAAAATCCCCCGAAAACACGAGGATAAAACAAAACCACCCATGATGTCCAAACCCTAAGGGTTCAAATCTCATAGGTGGTTTCATATGGCGGAGAGTTAGGGATTTGAACCCTAGGTGGGGTATAAGCCCACACACGATTTCCAGTCGTGCGCCTTAGACCACTCAGCCAACTCTCCAGGTTGAATTGCGGTGGGTCAACCGCAACGATAGCTATTATAACCATTTTCTTGTGGAGTGTCAAGTGCTGTTCGCAAAAAAAGGCAACTTTTTTTCTCATCAGGGGACAATCGACACAGGAGGGAGAGGGGTCACACACTGTTTACAAAATATCGCTTGCATTTTCCCCGCGGGCATGGTTTAATCTAAACTGACTGATTTTACAAGCAAAGAAAGGTATTGCTATGGACATCAACTGGTATCCGGGACACATGGCGAAGGCCAAGCGGCTCCTCTGCGATCAGCTGAAAAGGGTCGATGTGGTGATTGAGCTATGCGACGCGAGGCTGCCTTATGCCAGCCGAAATCCCGATCTGAATAAGCTGATCGGCGGCAAGAAGCGCGTGCTGCTGCTGAACAAGGCCGACCTGGCGGATCCGGCGGCAACCAGCCGCTGGCTGAGCTTCTTCCGCGCCCAGGGGATTGACGCCGCGCCCTTCAACGCAAGCGGCGGCAAGGCCAAGGAGGCCCTGGCGGTTATCGACCGCGCTGCCGAGGAAACCGTCGAGCGGGCGGCGGAAAAGGGTATCCGCAAAACCGTCCGGGCCATGGTGGTGGGCGTGCCCAACGTGGGTAAGAGCACCTTTACCAATAAGCTGCATGGAGGCGCCATCGCCAAGACCGGCGACCGCCCGGGCGTGACCCGCAGCAACCAATGGGTGCGCATCAGCCCTTATTTAGAGCTGATGGATACCCCCGGGCTCCTGTGGCCACGGCTGGACGACCAGCTGGCAGCGCGGCGGCTGTGCTATATCGGCACGGTGAAGGACGATGTGGTGGACCTCCCCATGCTGACCATTCATCTCCTGCAGGATCTGCTGAAGGTGAAGCCGGAGGCCGTTATGGAGCGCTTCCGCCTGACCGACCCCACGCTCACCGGGGAACCGCTGCTGGAAGCCGTATGCCGGGGGCGCGGCTTTCTGATGCGCGGAGGCGTCTGCGATTACGACCGCTGCTGCGCGGTGGTGCTGGATGAATTCCGGGCCGGGAAGCTGGGGCGCATCACCCTGGAGGAGCCCCGCAGGGAGCGCAGCCGCCTGACGATCCCAGGCGCGGGGGAGCATACGGAGGAAGACCATGGCGAGGATTGATCGCGAGGCCAAGGTAAGGCTGCTGGCGCAGACGGACACGGCCTTCTGGGCGCAGGGGACAGTGGTGGCAGGCATGGATGAGGCCGGCCGCGGGCCGCTGATCGGCAGCGTGGTGGCGTCCTGCGTGGTCATGCCCGAATCACCGCTGCTTCCCTGGGTGGATGACAGCAAAAAGCTGTCGGAAAAGCGACGGGAACAGGTCTACGAGGAGATCATGGCCACGGCGCTCCATGTGGGCGTCGGCATGGCGACGGCCCAGGAGATTGACGAAATGAACATCCTGGAGGCCACGCGAAAGGCCATGCGGGAGGCCGCGGCCCAGGTGCCCGCGGAGGTCTTCATGATTGACGCGGTGAAGAATCTGGGGCTGAAGGGCCTGGAGGTTCCGATCATCAAGGGCGACGCCACATCCTACAACATCGCGGCGGCCAGCATCGTCGCCAAGGTCACCCGGGATCGGCAGATGCTTGCCCTGGACGCCCTCTATCCCGAATACGGCATTGCCCGCAACAAGGGCTATGGCACGCCTGAGCACATCGCGGCCCTGCGACGAATGGGGCCGTGCCCGGAGCACCGGCGCAGCTTCATCGGGCACTTCTGGCCGTGAGTACGCATCGGGAGGGTCTGACCGGGGAGGCCCGGGCGGAGGCGTATTTGCTGACCCTGGGATATGCGCTGGTGGCCAGGCGCTACCGCGGGGAGGACGGCGAAATCGACTTAATCATGCGGGATGGCGGCTGCCTGGTTTTTGTGGAGGTCAAGTATCGGCCCCATGGACGCATGGGCGACGGCCTGATGGCGGTGACCCGTCAAAAGCAGCGCAGGATGACCCATGCGGCCATGGCTTTTTTGACCGAGCGGGAACAATGGGGCGCGGTTGTTCGTTTTGATGTGGTAGAGATTACCGGCGACGGGCTGCGGCATGTGCGTGACGCTTTCCCGGCGGCCGGGGCATATTGAGATAGAAAACGAGGTGTCTTGATGAAATTCAGCCGGATCCTTGCGCTGATGATGGTGGGCGTTATGCTGATCCTGCCCGGTATGGCCGAGGAGGACGCGGGCAACCTGCTGTACAACGGCGGCTTTGAGTGGACAGATGAAGAGGGCCTGCCCGACGGCTGGTATACCGACGCTTATGTTCACCAGGAGGGTTACACCACCTATCGTCTGTCTGAGGACGCCCGCACGGGATCGGCCTGCGCGGTGGTGGACAACCTGGGCATGAATGACGCCCGCTTCGCTCAAACCGTGACGGTGGAGCCGGAGTCGCTGTACCGCCTGTCCGGCTGGATTCGCGCCGAGGGTATCCTGGACAGCGGTCTGGGCGCGAACCTCTCCATCGAGGGCGTGTATGTCTTCAGCGAAAGCGTCTACGACAGCCAGGGCGAATGGATGCATGTGGAGCTTTATGGCGAGACAGGGGAGGATCAGCGGGAGGTCACGGTCTTCGCCCGGGTGGGCGGATACAGCGGAGAAAGCCAGGGCAAGGCCTGCTTTGACGACCTCCGGCTGGAAAAGGTAGATGCCCTGCCCGAGGCCGTGACGGCGGAATTGTGGTTTGTCGACCGCGCGCCTGTGGTCGCGCCCGAGACCCCGGCGGATGATGGCGAAGCCTCGCCCTTCTGGCCCTGGCTTTTGCTGATGGCGGCGGCATATGCGCTGATGGCGGCCTTCATGGGCCACAGGATCAGTCTGGATCGTCAGCCCCTGCGCCCGGAATCCGCGAAGCCCTCCGTTTTCTTCCTGGCGGGTCTGCTGGCGGCCGCCGTCAGCCGCGTTGTGGTGGCGCTGCTGGTGGAAGGCTACCAGGTGGACGTGAACTGCTTCCTGTCCTGGGGAGCCACCGTGGCCCAGGAGGGTACCTGGACGTTTTATCAGCCTGACCGCTTCTGTGACTATACCCCGGGTTATCTGTACGTTCTGGGGCTCAACGGGCTGCTTTCCCGGCTGGTAAGCAGCCGCGCCGCGCAGGTGCTGATCTACAAAACCCTGCCCATGCTGTGTGATCTGGCGGCGGCCTGCCTGGTGGAGCGAATCGCCCACAGGGAGGGCGCGGACAGAACCTCGGCGGGCTTGCTGGGCCTTCTGGTCGCCTTCAACCCGGCGGTGTTCATCAACAGCGCGGCCTGGTGCCAGATGGACAGCGTCTTTGCCGTGGGGCTAATGCTGGTGGCGTGGCTGGCCATTCGCCGCCGGTGGAAGATCGTGCTGCCGCTGTATGTGCTCTGCGTCCTGGTGAAGCCCCAGGCGCTGATGCTGGGCTTCCTGGGGCTGACGGCCATCGTCATGGCCTGGGTGCGCCATCGGGAGGATCGCAGACCGATCCTGATCGGCGTCGGCTTTTCGCTGCTGGCAGCGCTGGCGGTCGCGGTGCCCTTCACGGGGCGTCAGCCTGTGACCTGGCTGTTTGACCTGTATGCCAAAACGTTGGCGTCCTATCCCTACGCCACCGTCAATACGGCCAATCTGTATTACATTTTCGGCGGCAATTGGGTGGATATCAACGCGCTGTGCGGATGGCGGGTTCCGGCGCTGCTGGCGGCGCTGACGATGGCCTGGGGCCTGATCGCCCTGTGGCGCGGCCGGGTGAAGCGGCTTCGCCTGTACTGGCTGGAGCCTGCCCTGATGGCGACCTTTGCCCTGATGTTCCTGGTGATGGCCTTCCTGCCGGTCTCCTGGCTGACGGTGGGCGCCGTGGCCATGGCGTTGGCCTTTGCCGTGGTGCTGCCCATGCTGATCCGTTCCGGCAGGGTGGAAACGCTGCCCCTGTGCGGCGGTGTGCTGTTCATCCTGCTGTATGTGCTGGGCATCAAGATGCACGAGCGCTATCTGTTCCCGGCGCTGCTGCTGCTGGGCATGGCCTACGCCATCCGCCGTGACCGCCGGATTCTCCTGCTGCTGACGGCGGTGAGCTGCACCATGTTCGTCAACGAGGGCATCGTGCTGGACAACGCCATCCGCCTGGGGGCCGGCATGGGCCATCTGAACAGCGATACCCACGGGCTGAACATGCTCCTTTCGTGGCTGAATCTGGCGAGCGTGCCCCTGGCGGTGTGGGTGTGCCGCAGCGTCTGCCTGGAGGACGCGTCTGAGCTTCCGGCATGGCTGAAGTCCGGGAAGCCTGGTCGTCCCGCGCCTTCGCCGCTGAATTTCAAGCCGGACGCCAGACTTCACTGGAAGCGGGCAGATACCTTCCTGGTGTTGGGCGTGACGCTTTTATACAGCGTGGTGGCCCTGTGGAATCTGGGCAGCATGAAGGCGCCGCAGAATCCCTGGAAGTCCACGGCCTCCAATGAGGCGGTGGTCATTGACCTGGGGGAACACCATGATGACGTGGCCATGCTCTACTTTGCCCAGGTGAGCCGGTATGACTTTTCTGTCGCCGTCAGCGAGGACGGGGAGAACTGGTCGGAGGAATACTGGGCGCAGATGGATCAGGGCCAGTGCTACCGCTGGAAGTACCTGACGCCGTCCTATGTGGACGCCAACGGCAAGCGCGGGTATGTGTCCGCCGATACGCTGGATCGCGTTCAGCGGCTTTTCGGGCGGTATGTGCGCATCACGGCGCAGCAGATCGGCCTGATCCTCAACGAGGTTATTTTCCGGGACGCGGAAGGCCGGGCGATCCCTGCCGTCATTGCCGCCCGGCTGAACGCCAACGCGGAATCGCCGCTGCTGACCGATCCCGCCGCCCTGCTGGACGAGCAGGATACCATCGAGGCCACGCCGGGGCTGTATGGCGGCGCGGAAGCCATAGCCGAGCCAAGCTGGTACAACAGCACTTATTTCGACGAGATTTACCACGCCCGCACGGCCATGGAGCATCTGCGGGGTGAGGTTCCCTATGAGACGAGTCATCCGCCCCTGGGCAAGCTGCTGATGAGCGTGGGCATTGCCATCTTCGGCATGACGCCCTTCGGATGGCGCATCGCGGGCGTTGTGGCCGGCATCATCATGCTGCCGGTGATGTACGCCCTGGGCAAGCAGCTGACCAAGCGCACGGACATGGCCTTTGCCGCCATGGCGCTGATGGCCATGGACTGCATGCACCTGGGCCAGACGCGCATCGCCACCATCGACAGCTTCCCGGTGCTGTTTATCCTGCTGAGCTATCTGTTTATGCTGCGCTTCATGCAGCGTGATCTGGTGGGCGCGCCGCTGAAGACGCTGCTGCCGGATTTGGCGCTGTCCGGCCTGTTCATGGGCTGCGGCATCGCCAGCAAATGGATTGGCGTCTACGCGGCGGCGGGGCTGGCTGTACTGTTCTTCTGGACATGCGCCCGTCATCTGCGGCTGTCGGCCATGAGCGCCGGCATCCTGGCCGGGGATTCGGCGGCGCAGCTTTCCTTGGAGGAGTGGGAGCTGCTCATCCTGCGGGATCGCGGAACGGTGAAGCGCATTGCCGTCCTCTGCGCGTGGTGCGTGCTGTTCTTTGTGATGATTCCCGTGGTGATTTACCTGCTGGCCTACATACCGTACTTTGCCTATGCCAAGGCGGACAGCTTCCTGGATTTTGTCAAGCTGGTTATCGGCGCGCAGAAAGGCATGTACGATTATCATTCCAGCCCCGGCCTGGGCATGGATCATCCTTTCTATTCACCCTGGTACGAGTGGCTGGGGCTCAAGCGGCCGATGTATTTCGCTTCCGCCCAGTACATGCCCGAGGGCGTCAGCCTGGCCATTTTCTGCTTCGGAAGTCCGGCGGTGTGCATCGTGGGCCTTGGCGCCATGGCTGTTGTGGCGGCGGTATGGCTTCGGAGGCACATGGATGTTCGTCCCGGCTCTGACGCGCTGTTCCACTGGACGGCCTCCACATGGAGCGTCAATCCGGCCTTTGTGCTCATCGGGCTGATGGCGCAGCTTCTGCCGTGGGTGCTGGTGCCTCGCGGAACCTACATGTACCATTATTTTGCCAGCATTCCCTTCCTGATCCTGGCCATGGTGCTGGTGCTGAACTGGCTGCGGGAGCGCTGGCCGAGGGCGGGGCGCGTGGTGCTGATGCTCTACCTGGTTTTCTGTCTGGCGACCTTCCTTTGCTTCTATCCTTATGCCAGCGGCATGGTGGTGCCCAACGCCTGGCTGGATTTCGGTTCCAAGTTTTTGTGGTTGTATCACAGCTGAGTCCAATGGCGCGGATTTCCGGCAAGAAATCCGCGCTGTTTGTATTTTTTTGGCAAGCAGGGAAGGGCTTTTTTACTTTGAGTCGAATGATAAATAGTAAATATGTTTGACGAATACGAATGAAGAATGCGAGGTGCTGCCTGTGCTGGCAAGAACCCTGGGCTATGGGCTGAGCGGCGTCAGCGGCTTCCCGGTCACGGTCGAGGTCTACGCGGCCAACGGTCTTCCGGCGCTGGAAATCATTGGGCTGCCGGATGCCTCGGTGAAGGAAAGCCGCGATCGGGTCAGCGCGGCCATCGTTAACAGCGGCTTTGCCATGCCCATCGCCCGGGTAACGGTGAACCTGGCTCCGGCCGATACCCGGAAGGAGGGCCCAGCCTTCGACCTGCCCATGGCCGTCAGCATCCTGATGGCCTCGGGACAGATCGGCGCGGCGGAGCTTTCACGCACGCTGCTGCTGGGCGAGCTTTCCCTGGACGGCAGCCTTCAGCCGGTGCGCGGGGCGCTGCCCATGGTCATCAGCGCCAGTGAGCAGGGCGTGGAAGAGGTCGTGCTGCCGGAGGGCAACGCGGAGGAAGTTGCCTGCATCCAGGGCGTCAGGGTGTATCCCGCGCGGAATCTGCGGATGGCGGTGGAGCACCTGACCGGCAGGATGCCCATTCCGGCGCAGGTACAGCGCTCCTATCAGGACATTCTGCGCGAGACCCACTGCGCAGTGGATTTGTCCCAGGTTCAGGGGCAGCTGGGCGCGCGTCGGGCGCTTGAGATTGCCGCGGCAGGCGGGCACAACATGCTGATGGTGGGGGTTCCGGGATCGGGAAAGACCATGCTGGCGCGGTGTTTGCCGGGGATTCTGCCGCCGATGACCTTTGAGGAAGCGCTGGAAACGACACGCATCCATTCCATTGCCGGACGCCTGGCTCCCGGCGCGGGGCTGATGGCGACCCGCCCCTTCTGCACACCGCATCACAGCGCGTCCGTGGCCAGTCTGATCGGCGGCGGCTCCAATGCCCGACCGGGCGAGGTCAGCATGGCGCATAACGGCGTGCTTTTTCTGGATGAGCTGCCAGAGTTCAGCCGTCCGGCGCTGGAGGCGCTTCGTCAGCCTCTGGAGGATGGCGTGGTGTCCGTGACCCGGGTGCATCATCAGGCGCAGTATCAGTCCAGCTTTATGCTCGTGGCCAGCATGAATCCCTGTCCCTGCGGCTTTTTCGGCAGCAAGCAGCGGGCTTGCCGGTGCAGCCAGCATGAGATCCGCCGGTATCTGGATCGGGTGTCCGGGCCGCTGCTGGATCGCATCGACATCCAGATCGAGGTGGACGCGGTGCCGGTGAAGGAGATCAGCGGCGGCGGGAGGGCGGAAAGCTCGGCCGCGGTGGGGGAGCGGGTTCATCGCGCGCGCCGGGTTCAGCAGGAGCGGTATCGCGGCGAGGGTATCCACTGCAACGCTCAGCTGGACGCGCGGCTGACCAAGCGCTTTTGTCCCCTGACGCCGGAGGCGACCCAGGTGCTGCATCTGGCGGTGGATCGGATGGGCATGAGCATGCGGGCCTATGGCCGTGTGCTGAAGGTGGCCCGCACCATTGCGGATCTGGCGGGGGAGAAGGACATCCGCACCGAGCATGTGGCGGAGGCCATTCAGTACCGCGAACTGGACGGAAAGTACTGGCGGTAAGCCTGTTTGCATATGAAGAAGCGCGCCTGCCGGGACGTTGTGTCCTGACAGGCGCGCCTTGTATGGGCTTACTTTTTCCAGCCCTCCGGCAGGTAGGTCATGGTGTTGGCGATCATATCCCGCAGGAGCTTTTCGCCCTGGTCGGGAGTGAGGCGGCCCGCGACCAGCGGATCCCGCATCAGGGCCGTGAGGGCAAGATCAAAATCGCACTGGACAGCGGCGGTGAGGATGTCCCGCTGATTGGCCACATGGGGCGCCATCAGGGACAGGATGGGGGCGGGAACCTCCCCGGCGAACAGCGGGTGAATGGCATCCCGGGAGAAGACCGCGTTGGTCTCCACCACGCAGTCCCGATCCATGTTGGCAATCTGCCCCTGGGTGTTGGGAATATTGACGTTGCTGACCATGCGCCCCAGGCCGCACAGCGCCTTGATGAGCAGGATGCCCTCCTCACCCGTGGGCGTCAGGTTCACCTGCTCCTCGCCGGAGGTCAGGCGGGCAGAGCGGGCAAGGCGCTTTTTCAGGTCATTCTTGCGCCAGTCCACCGCCGTCAGGCCAAAGCGCCATTGAGCCACGGTTTCGGGATCCTTCAGATACATGTCGCCGGGCATGAATTCAGCCAGATGTCGGTCGCCGGCGGCGGCAATGGCTCCATAGCGCCGGAACAGGTCGAACTTCACCCGATGCGCGCAGTTGAAGGAGGAATTGGCCCAGTTCCGGTCAGGCTCGTTGTAGCCTTCCTCAAAGTGCTCGTCAATGAAGGCGCGGTATACGGGGAATAGGTCGTGGGTGCGGTAGCTGGCCTCGGTGAACCAGGTGAAGTGATTCAGGCCCACCACGTTCACATGGATGTCCTCACGGGGGATGTCATGAAGGCCCAGCATTTCCTCCGCGATGCCCTTGAGCACCTTCTGTGTGCCGAAGACCTCATGGCAGCAGCCGAAGGCCTTGATGCCGGGGAAAACGTGGTACAGCGTGCGCACGCACAGGCTCATGGGATTGGTGTAGTTGATAACCCAGGCGTTGGGGGCGAAATCGCGGATGGCCTGGGCGATCTCCACAAACATGGGGATGGTGCGCAACCCGCGGACGAGACCGCCGGGGCCCGCCGTATCGCCCACGGACTGGTAAATGCCATGCCGCTCGGGCAGGTGGACGTCGGAGGCCATTTCGTCAAAGGTGCCGGGCAGGATGGAAATGACGACGAAATCCACGCCGGTGAGCGCTTCCAGCAGGCTTTGGCAGACCTCATAGCGCCATTTACCCACGGCGTCGGCCCGGGCGGAAACCGCGTTGCCGATGACGGCGTTGTTCCTGGCGGCCGCCTCGTCAATATCATAGAGCCTGATGCTGCCGCTGAGGGCGGGCTCCATGGCCAGGTCAGTCATAAAGGTCCAGGCCCAGCCTCGGGAACCGCCGCCAATATAGGCGATGCGGACATCAGACACCGTTTTGCCGTTGTCAAGCATGATACCACACTCCTGCTGTTCATGATCGTTGGGGCGTGTATGCCCTTTCATTTGTTTATTATACGACAAACAGCGTGGAAAAGAAAGTAGTTTCATTGTCATTCATGGCCAGATTTTCGTGTAGCGGAGGCAAAGCGCTCCGAGCTGTTTTCCTTTCAACACGTTTGGAGGGTATGGGTTTTACCATCCGGGACAGACTGCTACTGAACAACTGCAACGAAGAAAAGACGCATTTGTTGATGTATTGTTCACAATTGGCCACTTGCGATATTGGAAAAATAACGGTATAATAAAGAAGTTAGCGACAACGATTCGGAAGGCTTCAGCCCATGGAGGAATGCGCGTGTTGAGTCAAGTGGACCCTACGGTGAAGCGGGAAACATGCTACATTGCTGGCTTTGTGCTGGTTTTCAGCGTCATCATGGAATTGATCTTCCTCCTGGCGGGCGCGTGGGACATCACGGTGCTGCTTGGCAATCTGTTGGGCGGCGTGGTTGCCGTAGGAAATTTTTTCCTCATGGGCCTGACCATCCAGAAGGCGTTGGGGAAGAGTGAGAAGGACGCCGCTGCCCAGATGAAGCTGTCCCAGAGCCTTCGGCTTATCATGCAGCTGATCTTCTGCGCGGTGGGCGCCGCGGCCCCGTGCTTCAACCTGATTGCCACGGCGGTTCCGTTGCTTTTCCCCCGCGTGGCCGTGATGTTGCGTCCGCTGCTGAACAAGAAGGATAAGGCGGAGGATGCCTGATCCCGTATTCACGGTTCCCGGCATTCGACGCCCGATCCCACTGCGAAAGGAGGTGAGAAACGAATGAAGGATAGAGGACTTCGTTTTCGCGTGGTTGACGGCTTGCTGATCGCGATGATGATCCTGCCGCTGGTTGCGGGGATGGTGCTGCAGATCCTCACGGAGCCTGCGTCCGAAGGCGTTTCGATCACCGGCGCAAGAGCGTTTCTGACAATTCCCATGCCCTTGATGGACATGCCCATCACCGAGGCCCAGGTGAATACCTGGCTGGTGATGGTGACCATTGCCGGCGCGTGTCTTTTCCTGACCCACGGTATCCGGGAGAACCGGGGCGGCTTCCGCCAGATGGCGGCGGAGTGGATTGTGGAAAAGCTGGACGGCCTGGTGAAGGGGAACATGGATCCCATTTTCCACAGCACCTACGCGCCTTTTGTGGGCGCGATCATGGCGCTGTCGGTGTTCTCCAGCCTGCTGACGCTGGTGGGGCTTTTCCCGCCCACGTCGGATCTGAACATCATCGGCGGCTGGGCCATCCTGGTGTTCATCCTGATTACTAAGAACAAGCTGAAGGCGGGGCTGGGCTACTACCTGAAGGGCTTTGTGGAGCCGATTCCGGTGATGCTGCCCATGAACCTCATCAGCGAAATCGCCACGCCCGTGTCGATGACCTTCCGTCACTTCGGCAACGTGCTGTCGGGTACGGTCATTTCCGCACTGGTGGCCTGGGCGCTTGCCGGGGCTTCCAACGCGCTGCTGGGCTGGCTGCCGGGCTTCCTGGGGAATATTCCCTTCCTGCAGATCGGCCTGCCCGCCGTGCTGAGCGTGTACTTTGATGTGTTCAGCGGCTGCATCCAGGCGTTCATCTTCGCCATGCTGACCATGCTGTACATTTCCGGCGGCTATCCGGCGGATGAGATCGCCTCCCGCCGTCAGCCCAAGCCTGCCGAGGCAAAGTAAAAGGTTCCATGCGTTACAAAACTACATCATAAAGTGGAGGTACATGAACATGTTGGAACTGGCTATTGGTATCATTCTGGGTTGCTGTGCTCTGGGCGCTGGCTGCGCGATGATCGCCGGTATCGGCCCTGGTATCGGTGAGGGCAACGCCGTGGCAAAGGCCTGCGAGGCCATTGGCCGTCAGCCGGAGTGCAAGGGCTCCGTGACCTCGACCATGATTATGGGCTGCGCCATTGCCGAGACCACGGGTATTTACGCGCTGGTTATCGCCATTCTGCTGATTTTCGTGGCGCCTGGTATCCTGGTGAATACGCTGCTGCGCGCGCTCGGCAAGTAAGTAGGTGAAGGACATGCAGTCGTTGGAAGTCCAGACGCTGGAAGTCATCTCCATCAACTTGTGGCTTGTTCTTATTTCCCTGGCCAATCTGGCCATTCTCTACGCGATCCTCAAGAAATTTCTCTACAAGCCCGTGAAGGCCACCATGGCCGCCCGGGAGGAAGCCATTGCCGCGCAGTACCGCGCCGCGGAGGAGGCGGAACGCTCCGCCCAGGACGCTCAGGCGCTTTACGCGGATAAGCTGGCCGGCGCGCAGGCGGAGGTGGACGGCATGCTCCATGAGGCCGCCGCCAACGCGGCCCGGCGGGGCGACCGCATTGTTGCCGACGCCCGGGACAAGGCTGACGGCATTGTTCGTCAGGCGCAGAACGAGGCGGCCATGGAGAAGAAGAAGGCGCAGGCCAGCATTCGCCAGGAAATCACCGACGTATCCGCTGCCCTGACGGAGAAGCTCCTGGGCCGCGAGATGAACACCGGGGATCATCGTGTGCTGATCGACTCCTTCCTCAAGGACATAGGTGACGAGCATGACGGAAACAAGTAAAGCCTATGCGGACGCGCTGTTCTCTCTGGCCATGGACGAGCACAGCGAGGATGAAACCCTTGGCGCGGTCCGCATGGTTCGCGACGCGCTGAAGGCGATGCCCGAGGCCGAGGATCTCCTGGCGTCTCCCGCCATCCCCAAGGATGAACGGCAGGCCGTGCTGGAGAAGGCCTTTGGCGACGCGCTGCCCGAAACGGTGATGAGCTTTGTACAGGTGCTGTGCGCCCATGGCCATATCCGTTCTTTGGCGGACTGTGTGAAGCATTTCGAGGAGCTGTACGATTCCGCGAAGAAGCTGTCCACCGCCTATGTGACCAGCGCCGTGGCGCTGACGGCGGGGGAGCAGTCGGAATTGAAGGCCAAGCTGGAAAAGCGTCTTGGCCGAACCGTCAGCCTGGCCTGTTCCGTGGATGCCTCGCTACTGGGCGGGATGATCGTCCGGGTGGACGGCAAGGTTATGGACGGCAGCCTGAGGCATCGGCTGTATGAAATCAAGGAAGTGATGAACAGATGAGCAATAAACCGGAGGAAATCAGCAGTATCCTCAAAGAACAAATCCGAAACTACAAGTCCAAGGTGGAGATGTCCGAAACGGGCACCGTCATCACCGTGGGCGACGGTATTGCCCGGGTGTACGGCCTGCGGGCCTGCATGGCCAATGAGCTGCTCCGCTTTGAGGACGGCAGCTTCGGCATGGCGCAGAATCTGGAGGAGGAGACCGTCTCCGTGGCTGTGCTGTCCGATCAGGATACCATCCGCGAGGGCACGGTGGTGTACCGCACAGGCAAGGCGCTGTCCGTTCCTGTGGGCGAGGCGCTGCTGGGCCGCGTGGTCAACGCCCTGGGTCAGCCCATCGACGGCAAGGGCGAGATCGCCTGTACGCAGACCCGCCCCATCGAGTCCGAGGCTCCCGGCATCATTGAGCGCCAGAGCGTCAACGTGCCCCTGCAGACGGGCATCAAGGCCATCGACGCCATGATTCCCATTGGCCGTGGTCAGCGCGAGCTGATTATCGGTGACCGCCAGACAGGCAAGACCGCCATCGCCGTTGACACCATCATCAACCAGAAGGGCAAGGGCGTGCTGTGCGTTTATGTGGCCATCGGCCAGAAGCGCACCTCCGTGGTGCAGCTGGCCAACGAGCTGGAGCGCGCGGGTGCCATGGCCTACACCATCATCGTGTCCGCCTCCGCCGCGGAGAGCGCACCGCTGCAGTACATCGCGCCCTACGCGGGCTGCGCCATGGCCGAATACTTCCGCGAGAAGGGGCAGGATGTGCTGATCGTCTATGACGACCTGAGCAAGCATGCCGTGGCGTACCGCGCCTTGTCGCTGCTGATCCGCCGTCCGCCGGGCCGCGAGGCTTATCCGGGCGACGTGTTCTATCTGCACTCCCGCCTGCTGGAACGTTCCGCCTGCGTGGCTAAGGAATTCGGCGGGGGCTCCATCACGGCCCTGCCGATCATCGAGACGCAGGCCGGTGACGTTTCCGCCTACATCCCCACCAATGTGATTTCCATCACGGACGGCCAGATTTTCCTGGAGACCGAGCTGTTCCACTCCGGCATTATGCCCGCCATCAACCCGGGCATTTCCGTCAGCCGCGTGGGCGGCAGCGCGCAGCTGAAGGCCATGAAGAAGGTGGCCGGCGAGCTGAAGCTGCTCTATGCCCAGTATATTGAGCTGAAGGCCTTCGCGCAGTTCGGTTCCGATCTGGACGCGGATACCAAGGCCCGTCTGGCCCTGGGCGAGCGCATCGTCGAGGTGCTCAAGCAGCCCAAGAACGAGCCGGTTCGGGTAGGCTGCCAGGTGGCGATCGTCTACGCCGTTACCCATGGCTACCTCAACGATGTGCCGGTGAGCCAGGTGAAGGACTGGGAGCAGCGCCTGTACGAGAAGCTGGAAGCCGAGCATGAGGATCTGCTGGTGCGCTTCGAGCATGGCAGCTACAGTGATGAGGACGTGAAGGAGCTGGAAGAGGCGCTTGCGTCGATGCGGAGGTGACAGGCATGGGTGCCAATACCAAAGCACTGAAAAATCGCATCCGCAGCGTCGGCTCCACCATGCACCTGACCCATGCCATGGGCCTGGTGGCTTCCTCCAAGATGCGCAGGGCCAATGAGCGCATGGGCAACGGTCGCCAGTATGCCGCTTCTTTTGGCAGTGTGATGGATTTGCTGACGGCGTGTCCCGAGTGCGTCCGCAGCCCTTATATGCAGAAGCGGGAGGGTAACCGCGTCCGGCTGATCGTCATCGCGGGCGACCGCGGCCTGGCGGGCGGCTACAACGCCAATGTGTTCCGCCTGACCGACAGCATCGAAAAGGACGCCGTCATCCCCATCGGCAAACGCGCCTGCGAGCGCTATCACGGCGAATTTCTTTCCTCGGAGCATTTTGACGGCGCTCAGGCCACGGCGATGGCCCGTAAGTTGTGCGAGGAATACATCCGCGGCGACTTCGATCGCCTGGGCATTGTGTCCAGCCGCTATGTCAGCATGATGAGCCAGGAGGCCTATGTCCGCTGGCTGCTGCCCCTGGAGCCCACGGAGCGCAAGGGGAGCGTCGGCGCGGTTTTCGAGCCGGACGAGCAGAGCATCCTGAACAGCGCGGTGCCGGACTATCTGGCGGGCGTCATCATGAGCTGCATCCGGGAGAGCTTTGCCTGCGAGGTCGCGGCCCGGCGCATGGCCATGGATTCCGCCGGAAAGAACGCGCAGGCCATGATCGACAGCCTGCAATTGCAGTACAACCGTGCCCGCCAGGGCGCCATTACCCAGGAGATCACCGAAATCGTCGCCGGCAGCGGCGATTGAACGGGATGAACCCACATCTGAGCAAAGGGGGTATTCATTTTGGCAGACAAGCATACGGGCATTGTCGCCCAGGTCATGGGGCCTGTGGTGGACGTCCGTTTTGATGACGGCGGCCTTCCGCCGATCCATAACGCGCTGACGGTCATGATCGGCCAGCGCCAGCTGACCTGCGAGGTGGCCCAGCACATCGGGGACAATACGGTGCGCTGCATTGCCATGGCGTCCACCGACGGCCTTCAGCGTGACGCGGTGGTGACCGATACCGGCTCGACCATCAGCGTGCCTGTGGGCAGGCAAACCCTGGGCCGCATCTTCAACGTCCTGGGCGACGTGGTGGACAACGGCCCGGATGTCCAGGGCGAGCGCTGGGACATCCACCGTCCCGCCCCAGCCTATGACGAGCTGTCCACCTCCACGGAAATCCTGGAGACGGGCATCAAGGTCATCGACCTGATCTGCCCCTATTCGAAGGGCGGCAAGATCGGCCTGTTCGGCGGCGCCGGCGTGGGCAAAACCGTGCTGATTATGGAGCTCATCAACAACATCGCCAAGCAGCACAACGGCCTGTCCGTGTTCACGGGCGTGGGCGAGCGTACCCGCGAGGGCAACGACCTGTACAACGAAATGAAGGAATCCGGCGTGCTGGCGAACACCGCCCTGGTGTATGGCCAGATGAACGAGCCTCCGGGAGCCCGTATGCGCGTCGGCCTGTCCGGCCTGACCATGGCGGAGTATTTCCGCGACCAGGAAGGGCAGGACGTGCTGCTGTTCATTGACAACATTTACCGCTTCACCCAGGCCGGTTCCGAGGTGTCGGCGCTGCTGGGCCGTATGCCCTCTGCCGTGGGCTACCAGCCGACGCTGGCCACGGAAATGGGCGCTTTGCAGGAGCGCATCACGTCCACCCGCAAGGGCTCCATCACCTCCGTGCAGGCGGTGTATGTGCCTGCGGATGACCTGACCGACCCCGCTCCCGCCACAACCTTCTCCCATCTGGACGCCACGACCGTGCTTTCCCGCGCCATCGCTTCCCAGGGCATCTATCCCGCGGTGGATCCGCTGGAATCCACCAGCCGCATCCTGTCGCCGGAGGTGGTGGGCGAGGAGCATTACCGCGTGGCCCGCGAGGTGCAGCGCATCCTCCAGTGCTACACGGAATTGATGGACATCATCGCCATCATGGGTATGGACGAGCTCTCCGACGAGGATAAGCTGCTGGTGGGCCGTGCCCGTAAGATTCAGCGCTTCCTGTCTCAGCCTTTTTCTGTGTCTGAGAAGTTCACCGGCTTTGAAGGCGTGTATGTGCCCATCAGCGAGACCATCCGCGGCTTCCGCGAGATCATCGAGGGCAAGCATGATGATCTGCCTGAGTCCGCTTTCCTCTTTGCGGGCACCATTGACGACGCTGTGGCCAAGGCGAAGAAGGTGCAGGCATGAGCACCTTTCAGCTGACCATCTCATCTCCTGACGGCAACCTTTTTGCAGGCGAGGTACAGCGGATTACGCTTCGCGGCGCGGAAGGCGATTTGGCGGTGCTGGCGGGGCATATCCCCTTTATCACGTCGGTTAAGGCAGGGGATTGCGTCCTGCATATGCCTGATGGCGCGGTGAAACGCGGCCATACCGGCGGAGGCCTGCTGACGGTGGATCAGAGCGCTGTGACCTTTCTGACCAGCGATTTGACCTGGAATGCATGACCTTTGCGCCCTTGAGGCTTCGGCTTCAGGGGCGCTTTTTCTTGGATGTCCATGATAAAAAGATGATAATTTGGCGTTGGCCTTGCGTTGCGTCATGGATTCAGCTATACTATATAAGTGCGGCCATTGGTCGACAATAGCGGCGGGGAGTAAGGGCGATGAAAAAAGTCATGCTGGTCTTTGGCACGCGGCCCGAAGCCATCAAAATGTGTCCGCTGGTCAACGAATTGAAGCGGCGGCCAGAATTGCGCACCGTCGTGTGTGTCACAGGGCAGCACCGGCAGATGCTGGATCAGGTGCTGACGGCCTTTCAGGTAAAGCCGGATCATGACCTGTCCATCATGAAGGCCAACCAGGATCTGTTTGACGTGACGACGGGCATCCTCCTGCGCATCAAGGCCGTGCTGGAAATGGAGCGGCCTGACATTGTGCTGGTGCATGGCGATACGTCCACCACCTTCGTGACGGCGCTGGCCTGCTTTTACCTGCAGATTCCCGTGGGCCATGTGGAGGCCGGACTGCGCACCTACAACATTCATTCGCCCTATCCCGAGGAGTTCAACCGTCAGGCGGTGGGCATTGTGGCGCGGTATCATTTCGCGCCCACGGCGATGGCCAGGGATAACCTTTTGCGGGAAGGCAAGGCGGCGGACAGCATTTTCGTCACGGGCAACACCGCCATTGACGCGCTGCAAACCACGGTGCGGACGGATTATTCCCATCCTGAGCTTGACTGGGCCAAGGGCAGCCGGCTGATTCTGCTGACGGCCCACCGCCGGGAAAACCTGGGCGAGCCGATGCACCACATGTTCCGGGCCATCCGCCGCATGGTGGATGAGCACGAGGATCTCAAGGTGATCTATCCCATTCATATGAATCCTGTGGTGCGCCAGGCCGCGGCGGATGTTTTCGGCGGTGATGAGCGTTTCCACATGATCGAGCCCCTGGATGTGATGGACTTCCACAATTTCATGGCCCGGTGCTATCTGATCCTCACCGACAGCGGCGGCATTCAGGAGGAAGCGCCCAGCCTGGGCAAGCCGGTGCTGGTGATGCGCGATACCACCGAGCGCCCCGAAGGCTTGGCGGCGGGAACGCTGAAGCTGGTGGGCACGGATGAAGACGCGATTTATGCGGAGTTCAAGCGCCTGCTGACCGATCGCGCGGCCTATGACGCCATGGCCCATGCCTGCAATCCCTATGGCGACGGCCACGCATCCCAACGAATTGCGGATATTCTCACCCGGGAAGACCTGTAAAGTTTCCGCTTGCGTTCAGGTGGAATCGTGGTATAATGCCAGCAGAGACAGCGGATGGCCGCCTGGCCATCAACAAAGGAGGATCACGTCATGAATACGGAAGCACGCCGCCCCTTGTCCTATGCCAAGGAAGCCTGTGATACCCTGATGCGCAAGTTTGCCCCGGAGGATCTGCCGCCCAAGCCCCAGTTCCACTACCATCAGGGCGTGTTCCTCTCCGGTATGCAGAAGACCTACCGTCTCTGCGGCGAGGAAAAGTACAATACTTACCTGAAGGCCTATGTGGACGCCTATATCGACGGCGAGGGCAACGTTCTGCACTGCAACAGCGGCTCCATGGATGACATCATGCCCGGTATCCTGCTCTACGACCTGTACGAACAGACGGATGATCCGCGCTATAAGAAGGCGCTCGATACGCTGGTGGGCTACATCATCGACTTCCGCCGGAACCCGGAGGGAGGTTTCTGGCACAAGGATGTCCGGCCCAATCAAATGTGGCTGGATGGCCTGTACATGGGCGGCCCCATCTGCGCCCAGTACGGCAAGGTCTTCAACCGTCCCCTGTGCTTTGAGGTCTGCGCGTATCAGGCGCTGCTGATGGAGGCCCGGACGAAGGACGAGAAGACCGGCCTGCTGTACCATGCCTACGATCAGTCCCATGCCATGGACTGGTGCGACGAGAAGGGCCGTTCGGCTGAGTTCTGGGGCCGCAGCATCGGCTGGGTGCCGGTGGCCATTGAGGATGAGCTGGACTTCATCCCCGAGGAATTTGCGCCCCGCAAAGAGATGATCCGCATGACCACCGACCTGCTCAAGGCGCTGATACCTTACCAGGACGAGAAGACGGGCCTGTGGTACCAGGTGGTCAACAAGGGCGACGATCCCCGTAACTGGCTGGAAACCTCCTGCTCCTGCTTGTATGTGGCGGCGCTGTGCAAGGCCGTGCGCAAGGGGTATCTGGACAAGGCTTACCTCCAGTTTGCCAGAAAGGGCTATGAGGGCGTCATCAGCCGCCTGAAGTGGGACGAGAAGGGCATCATCATCGACGGTGTGTGCATCGGCACCGGCGTGGGGGATTACGAGCATTATCTGGCCCGCCCCACCAGCGCCAACGATCTTCACGGCATGGGCGCCTTCATCCTGATGTGCCAGGAAGCGGAGCAGGTGCTGTAAAACGGTCAGCAGGGGCGAAGCGGCGCGACATCGGCCGGTCCGCCCTTTTTCTTTGGGCGAAGAATCTTTGAACATCAAACCATCAAAAAAACCTTGCTAAATATCCCATTTTCCTGTATACTAAGAATGACCCTGACCGGAAGGGTATCTTTGGTGTGGCGAGGATCGCCGCGGGATACTCTGGGCACAATCCGGCACGAGGAGGTAGGTAGACCATGGAATGCAAAATCAAGAATGACGTTGGCACCATCTTCATCACCGAGGATGTGATGCTCAAGGTCGTGGGATACGCCGCGCTGGAATGCTATGGCATTGTCGCGATGTCCTCCAAGCGGGCCAAGGATGGCTTTGTGGAGTGGCTGGGACGGGAAAATTTGTCCAAGGGCGTTCAGATTCACACGGTGGGCGATATGCTGGATGTGGATCTGTTCATTATCGTGGAGTACGGCATTTCCATTGCCGAGGTCTGCAAGGGCATTGTGGATACGGTGCGCTACAAGCTGGAAAGCATGACGGGCGTCACGGTTCGCAAGGTAAACATTTCGGTGGAAGGCATCCGCATTTAATGGGCGCGGCACACCGTCTGATTGAACGGAGGAAATACCCTTGATACAGTTTAAGACGATTGACGGGCTCTTGCTGCGCGATATGGTTGTGGCCGGCGCGGCGCTGCTGGAAAAAAATCGTGAAGCGGTGGATGCCCTGAATGTTTTCCCTGTGCCTGACGGCGATACGGGAACCAACATGTCTCTGACCATGCAGAGCGCCACCCGTGAGGTGAACAGCAAGGAGTTCCTGCGGGCGGACGAGGCGGCCAACGCTCTGGCGAAGGGTGCGCTCCGCGGTGCGCGCGGCAATTCCGGCGTCATCACTTCCCAGCTTTACCGCGGCTTTGCCAAAGCGCTGAGCGGTGTGGAAAAGATCACGCCCATGCAGTTTGCGCTGGCGCTGCAAAAGGGTGCGGAAATGGCGTATAAGGCCGTGATGAAGCCCAAGGAGGGCACGATCCTGACGGTGGCCCGCGTGATTGCCGAGGACGCGGTCAAGCAGGCGCAGCAGACGCCGGACGATTACGACGCGCTGATGACCACCATGCTGCGCAGCGGCGAGGCCATCCTGAAGCGCACGCCCGATATGCTGCCGCCGCTGAAGCAGGCGGGCGTGGTGGACTCCGGCGGGCGGGGCCTGCTGCTGATCTATATGGGTTACGCGGCGGTGCTGCGCGGTGAGGACATCAGCCTGCTGGAGGCTGGCGCGGAGGAGGACGGCGCGGAGAGCTGTGACGACTGGCATGATCTGTCCGGCGAAATCCACAACGCCTACTGCACCTCCTTCACCATCATCCGCTTCAAGGATGACTGCAACGAGCATGATGTGGATTCCTTCCGCCGCCGCCTCAACCGCATTGGCGACTGCGTCCAGGTGACGGGCGATCTGACGGAGACCAAGGTACATGTGCATACCAACAACCCCGGCAACGCCATCGAGTACGGCCTGGAGCTGGGCGAGCTGATCGACCTCAAAATCGACAACCTGCTGGCCATGAAGCGCGAGCTTGAAAAGGATAATCAGCCGGAGGCGCCCGCTGAGGAAGCGCAGCCTGAAAAGGACTTCGGCATGGTGGCCGTGTCCCTGGGTGAGGGCTTCTCCAACATTTTCCGTGATCTGACGGTGGACTGCATCGTTGAGGGCGGCCAGACCATGAATCCCTCCACGGAGGATATTCTTCAGGCCATCAATTCGGTGCCGGCCCGCTGTGTGTTCATCTTCCCCAACAACGGCAATGTGGTCATGGCGGCACAGCAGGCGGGTGAGCTCTCCAGCAAGGAGGTTCACGTCATCCCCACGAAGAACGTCGCCATGGGCATTGCCGCGGCGGTGGCCTTCCAGCCTGACGCCAGCAGTGAGGAAAACGCCGCGCGCATGACGGAAGCCGCGCAGCATGTGAAAACGGGCACCGTGACCTATGCCGTCCGGGACAGCGAGTTCAACGGTGTGCGGATCAAGGAAGGCGATTTCATCGGTCTGCATAATGGGCAGATTGAGCATTCCGGTTCCTCCGTCCATGATGTGGTCATCGAGATGATGAAGGCCATCGTGACGGATGAGGATGAAATCATCACGGTTTATTATGGCGCGGATACCAGCGAGGAGGAAGCCCAGGCGCTTTCGGAGGAAATTGCCGCGGCGTATCCCGACTGTGACTGTGAGTGCCTGATGGGCGGGCAGCCGCTGTATTATTACCTCATTTCGGTGGAATGAGCATGGAGCTTTCCGACATCAAGGGCATCGGCCCGACTCGGCTGGCGGCTCTTCGCGCAGTGGGCATATGCTCATTGCGCGATTTGTTATACACCCTGCCGCTCCGCTATGAGGATCGGACCTGGGTCATTCCCTGTGCCCAGGCCCGGGAGGGCGAGGCGCTGGTGATGGGCGTGGTGGCCGCACCGCCGAAGCTGTCGCGGTTCAATGGCCTGACGCGGGTCACGGCGTCCATCAGCGACGATTCCGGCAGGCTGTCCCTGTGCTGGTACAATCAGCCCTGGGTGATGCAGCAGCTGCCGGTGGGGAAGTGCGTCATGCTCTTCGGCCGGGTGACGGTGAAGAACGGGCGTCGGGCCATGCAGAATGCCGTGCAGGTGCATGAGCCGTCCATTCAGCCGGTTTACCGGGCCGTCAAGGGCCTGCCGGGCAAAACGTTCCGGGAGATGATGCAGACCGCGCTGACGCAGGTGGATGACTGCTGCCCCGAGACCCTGCCCCATTCCCTGCGGCTTCGCCACGAGCTGTGCGAGCTGAATTATGCCATTCGCCAGGCCCATTTTCCAGACAGCATGGAGGCACTGCGGCAGGCGCGGCGCCGCATGGCCTTTGAGCAGATGCTGATGTACCAGGCGGCCCTGGGGCTGATGCGCCATCACCGGGAGGACGGCTTTCCGCTGCCCATCGCGAACGATGCGGCGGATGCCTTCTGGGCCCTGATGCCCTTTCCGCCCACGGGAGCTCAGCGGCGGGTGCTGGCGGAGATCGCGGCGGACATGGCGCGGCCCCGGGCCATGAGCAGGCTGGTACAGGGGGATGTGGGCTGCGGCAAGACGGCGCTGGCCTTTGGCGCCATCGCGCTGTGCTGCGGGGCAGGTTATCAGGCGGCCATGATGGCGCCCACGGAGATCCTGGCGCGGCAGCACTTTGCCTCGGCCCAGGCCATATTGGAGCCCATGGGCATCACCTGCGGCCTGCTGATCGGCTCCATGAAGGCGAAGGACAAGCGCGAGGCCCATGCCCATGCGGCGGACGGTTCCTGGCAGGTCGTCTTCGGCACCCATGCGCTCATCAGCGAGGGTGTGACCTATCAGCGCCTGGGACTGGCCGTGACGGACGAGCAGCATCGCTTTGGCGTCCGCCAGCGCAGTACCCTCCAGGATAAGGGCGCTGCGGACGGCAAGGCGCCCCATGTGCTGGTGATGTCCGCGACGCCCATTCCGCGCACCCTGGCGCTGATTCTCTATGGGGATCTGGACTTGTCCGTGGTGGACGAATTGCCGCCGGGGCGGACGCCGGTGCGCACCCGCGTGGTGCCGGACGAGAAGCGTGGGGCCATGTACGGCTTCCTCCGGGAGCAGGTGAGGGCGGGGCGTCAGGCCTATGTGGTGTGTCCCCTTGTGGAGGAGAGCGAGGCCGTGGAAAACGTTCGCTCGGTGCGGGAAACCTTCCGGCAGCTGAAAGAAGGCGAATTGGCCGGGCTGCGGGTGGCGCTGACCTGGGGCGCGCAGCCGCCGGAGGAAAAGGCAGAAGTCCTGGCAGCCTTCACCGCGGGCCAGGTGGACGTGCTGGTATCCACCACCGTCATCGAGGTAGGGGTGAATGTACCCAACGCCAGCGTGATGATTATCGAGAATGCCGAGCGCTTCGGTCTGTCCCAGCTGCATCAGCTGCGAGGCCGGGTGGGAAGGGGAGCGGCGGAGAGCTGGTGCTTTCTCCTGGCGGAGGAAAACGAACGCCTGCGCATCCTGACCTCGACCAACGACGGCTTTCTGGTTGCCCAAAAAGACCTCGAGCTGCGGGGGCCGGGCGACCTCATGGGCACCAGGCAGGCAGGGGAGATGGCGGGGGACTTCCTCCTGGATGGTGACGTCCGCCTGCTGGAAGAAGCCAGCCAGTGCATGAAGCGGCTGCGAACGGACGCCTCCCTGCGGGAGGAACGGGCTGCTGTGGAGGCTGTGGCCCTGCACACCTACGCGGATCGGCTGGCAAAGATTGCGCTCAACTGAGCGCGGGAACACGGCTCTGTCTGTCTTGTTGGAGACAGACGGCCAATGATCGGGCGATGGCCCGGAGAAGGAGTGAACCTCATGGAAACGACCTGCTTTGAAAACCGGGAGCTGTCCTGGCTGCGGTTCAATGAGCGCGTATTGGAGGAAGCCGAGGACGAGCGCGTGCCGCTGTGTGAGCGCCTGACCTTCCTTTCCATCTTCCAGAGCAATCTGGACGAGTTCTTTATGGTGCGCATTGGCAGCCTGCACGACCAGATGCTGCTGGACAAGGAAGCCCGGGAGAACAAAACCGGCATGACCCCCGGCGAGCAGATTGACGCCGCCCTTGACCGCATCCGGGAGCTGTGCCATCGGCGGGATCAAGCCTATGCGGCGCTGCTGGAACGGCTGGAAGAGGAGGGCGTCACCATCGTCAACTTCCGCGCCATCAGCCCGGAGAGTGAAGCCTACATGGAAACCATGTTCCGGCGGGACTTTCTGCCGTTGCTGTCCACCTATATTGTCGGAAAGAAGCAGACCTTTCCCTTCCTGAAGAACAAGGAAATCTATGCCGTCGCGGTGCTCAACACCAAGCAGGAGAAGCAGAAGATCGGCATTGTGCCCTGCGGGGACGGTGTATTTCCGCGCTTGGTGGCCGTTCCCGACCGCACGGGCTGCTATATGCTGGCTGAGGAGCTGATCCTGCATTACCTGCCGCTGCTGTTCCCCGGGTATCGCGTGGTCAGCAAGACCCTGGCGCGCATCACCCGCAACGCGGACATCGACGCGGACATCATCTACGATGAGGATCTGAACTACCGCGACCACATGGCGGAGGTCGTTCGCCTGCGGCAGAAGCTGTGCCCTGTGCGGATGGAGCTGTCCCGGCAGATCGACGCGAACATCATTTCCCGCTTGTGCGATCAGCTGAAGCTGGACATGAAGCGCGTCTATGAGTATGATTCTCCGGTGGATTTTTCCTTCCTGTACCAGATTGAGGATCGTCTGCGCGGCCATGCGGAACTGTTCTACGCACCGCGCCATCCGCAGGCCATGCCTGATCTGGATATGGCCCGGCCGCTGCTGGATCAGATTGCGCAAAAAGACGTGCTGCTGCACTACCCCTATCACAGCATCCGTCCCTTCCTGCGGATGCTGACCGAGGCCGCGCATGACCCCAGCGTGGTCTCCATCAAAATGACGCTGTACCGCCTGGCGCGGGATTCCAAGATTGTGGAGGCGCTGGTGGAAGCCGCCGAGAACGGCAAGCAGGTGGATGTGCTGGTGGAGCTGAAGGCCCGGTTTGACGAGGCGAACAACATCGAGTGGAGCCGTCGGCTGGAGCGGGCGGGCTGCCATGTGATTTATGGTGTGGACAAGCTGAAGGTACACAGCAAATTGTGCCTGATTACCCGCAAGCTGGATGTCGGCGTGCAGTATATCACCCAGATTGGAACGGGCAATTATAATGAAAAAACGAGCCGTCTCTACACGGACTTGAGCTACATGACGGCTCGGCGGGAGATCGGTGAGGAGGTCTCGCAGGTCTTCCACGCGCTCACCCTGGGTGAAACGGTGGATCACATGAGCCATCTGCTGGTGGCGCCCCATTGCCTTCAGGATAAGCTCCTGGACATGATCGAGGGCGAAATCGGGAAGGCGCGGCGCGGCCAGGGCGGGCACATTCGCCTGAAGCTGAACAGCCTGACCGACAAAACCCTGATGGACAAGCTGATCGAGGCCAGCCAGGCGGGGGTCAGGATTGACATGATTGTTCGCGGCATCTGCTGTCTTCGCGGCGGCATGCCGGGGCTGACGGAGAATATCCGGGTCATCAGCGTGGTGGGACGCTTCCTGGAGCACAGCCGCATTTATATTTTCGGTGACGGCAAGGATGCCCGGCATTACATTGCTTCCGCGGACTGGATGACCCGCAACACCCTGCGCCGGGTCGAGGTGGCCACGCCGATTCTGGATGACAGCCTGAAGGCCAGGATTGAGGAGATTTTCGACATCATCTGGCGTGATAATGTTCAGGCCCGTGAGCAGCAGCCGGACGGCTCCTATCGCCGTCGGATGCCCGGGGCGGAACAGGCGCTGTCCAGCCAGAACTGGCTTTACGATGACGCCTATCGTCGGGCGGCGGAGAACCAGCAGTAATACAGAACATCGGCGCACATATGATTCGTGCGCCGTTGTTTGATTGGTAATATGCCGTCCTATATTACTCGGCTGCATCGTCCATGAGCTCCACCAGGATGGCATTCTGGACATCCATGCCCCGGCGGGTCAAGCGCCAGTGGCCATTCCTGTGGGCCAGCAAGCCTTGCTGCTGAAAGACTGCCAATTTGGCGCCGCGATATTCGGACAAGGAGAGTCCGTGCATGCGCAGGAAATCTTTTTCGGCCACGCCCTCGGTGGTGCGCAGGCCCAGCATCAGGGTTTCAAAGCGGGCCTCGGTTGGCGAAACGGGCGCTGCTTCCCGCAGGGCCCAGCTTTGCCAGGCCACCATGTCCAGATAAGCGTCAAGTCCGGCCGGATTGGTGCTGCGCACATAGGCCGCGTGAGGCAGGCTTTCATCCGGCAGGCAGGAAGCCGCCGAAGCGCCGAGCCCCAGATAGGGTATCTGCCGCCAATAACCAAGGTTGTGCCGGCAGGCATAGCCCGGCAGGGCAAAATTGCTGATTTCATATTGGTGAAAGCCATGGCGGGCCAGCAGCGTGAGGGCCTCATCATACATGGCCCGCTCGACGCCTTCATCCGGGAGGGTCAGACGTCCGCTTTGAAGGTCGCTGAACAGCGGCGTACCTTCCTCGGGGATCAGTCCATAGCAGGACAGATGCTGAGGCTCAAGCGCCAGCGCGGCTTCCAGCGTTTGACGCCATTGCGCACAGGTCTGTCCCGGCAGGCCGAACATCAGATCCAGGCTGATGTTGCGGATCCCATGTGCTCGCGCCATCCGCACCGATGCCGCCGCGTCCTCGGCGGTATGAATCCGGCCCAGCGCTGTCAGCAGTTCCGGCTGAACGGCCTGCATCCCCAGGGACAGGCGATTGACCCCGCCCGCCACCGCCGCCGTCAGCCAGTCAGGCGTCATGGCGCCGGGGTTGGCTTCGCTGGTGATCTCCGCGTCAGGAGCGATGGCGAACAGCCGGCGCATTTCGTGCAGGAGACGGGCAAGAGCTTCCGGCGGAAGCAGCGAGGGCGTTCCGCCGCCGATGAATACCGTTTCCACCGGTGGATGGCCCAGGGCTTTCTCCCGCGCCTGCGCTTCGCTCAGCAGCGCGTCAACATAGCCGGGGATAGCTGCCTCCTGGCCAGGATAGGAGGCAAAGTCGCAATAGCGGCATTTTTTCCGGCAGAACGGAATATGAATGTATAACTCCATGAAGCCTCCGAAAAAAGTTCGTGCAAAATGGCGTCAAATCGTGTACAATATGGATAACAAAATCCAAAAGAGGGAGGCGGCACTAATTATGATTGCTTCGGTTCTGCATTTCCTGGAAGAATTTGTCCAAACAACAGCCCGGTTCGGCATCGTCTTTATGGAACTGATCGGCATTCTTATCATGCTGATTACCGGCGTGAAGGCCCTCATCGCTTATTTCCGCAAGGAAGAGGATCTGGTGCTGAACCTGGCCCAGGGAACGGCCCTGGCGCTGGAATTCAAGTTGGGCGGCGAGGTGCTGCGGACTGTGATCGTCCGGGAGTGGACGGAGCTGGCCATTATCGGCGCGGTGATTGTGCTCCGGGGCGCCATGACGCTGCTGCTGCACTGGAAGATCAAGACGGAAAAGGAAAGGATCGGCCTGGTGAAGTCCCAGCATGATTCGCTGAAATAAGCGGCCTGTTCACTTTTCACCCGCAGGCGGCGCCTTTGTTCCCATGGCAAGATTGATGACCGGTACGTGCTGGCGCATCGCATAGGCCACGGTGGACACGGTGCCGCCTTTTGGCTTGGTCAGATAGCACAGGCATAGACTGCTGCGATCCACCATGTGCCGGTTGCGCACGAGCATGCAGCCCTCGTAATAGGAGGGGGACAGTACCCGGGTTTCATCGGCGGCATAAAGAATGGCTTCATAGCGCTGACAGTCGTATTTGCGCCAGCGAAGCGTCTGATCGCCGCAGGGAAGCACCATGATGAGGCGGACGTCGGCATGGCGCTGACGGAGTGCCAGCGTCCGCTGCGCCGCCAAAAGATCGAACCCCAGCGCGCCGCCGTTCATAAAGTATCGGAATCCCTGGCTGTAAAGGGCTTCCAGCGTTTCATCCAGCCGCTGAATCAGCTGTGGCGCGTCCTCCCGACCGATCCGCCGATGCCCCGTGAAGCAGACGGTCATGGGGCGTCTGGCTTGATCCCGGGCGTCGGTTTCGGAGGAATGACGGGACCAGAGCATCTCCTGAAGCCGACCGGGCGTCGGGGCCTTGCGCCACCGCCTGGAACTTATTGCCGCCAAGTTCATGACGCCGCCTCCGTTTCGTTCGCCGCTTTTCGCTCAGCTGTCCATTTTCAGCACGGCCAGGAAGGCCTCGCTGGGCACCTGCACCGTGCCGAACTGGCGCATGCGTTTTTTGCCTTCCTTCTGCTTTTCCAGCAGCTTCTTTTTGCGGGTGATGTCGCCGCCGTAGCACTTGGCCAGCACGTCCTTGCGCATGGCCTTGACGGTCTCCCGGGCAATGACCTTGCCGCCGATGGCCGCCTGAATCGGAATCTCGAACATCTGCCGGGGGATGACGTCCTTGAGCTTTTCGCAGATGGAGCGGCCCCGGCCATAGGCCTTCTCCCGGTGAACGATGATGGAGAAGGCGTCGCAGATATCGCCGTTGAGGAGGATGTCCAGCTTGACCAGGTCGCTTTCCCGGTAATCCTTCAATTCATAGTCAAAGGAAGCATAGCCGCGACTGCGGGACTTGATCTGATCGAAGAAGTCAAAGATGATCTCGTTGAGGGGGATGTCATAGTTCAGCTTGACACGATTGCCCTCGTACTGCATGTCCAGGAAGATGCCGCGCTTGTCCTGGCACAGATCCATCAGCGTGCCCACCGAGTCCTGGGGTGTGTAAATGGTGGCGTGGACAAAGGGTTCCTCCATGGTGCTGATTTCACCCACCGGCGGAAGGTTGGAGGGATTGTCGATGAGGTGGACGCTGCCGTCGGTTTTGGTTACGCGGTAGATGACGCTGGGGGCGGTGGTCACCAGGTTCAGATCCCACTCCCGCTCCAGGCGCGTGGTGATGATGTCCATGTGCAGGAGGCCCAGGAAGCCGCAGCGGAAGCCGTAGCCCAGGGCCGCCGAGGTTTCGGGATCAAAGCTGAGGGAGGCGTCGTTCATGCGCAGCTTTTCCAGGGCGTCCTTGAGGGCGGGATAGTCCGCGCCGTCCGCCGGATACACGCCGCAGAAGACCATGGGCGTGACCTGGCGATAGCCGGGAAGGGGCGTGGCGGCGGGACGTGCGGCGTCCGTGATGGTATCGCCCACGCGGGTATCCCGCACGTCCTTGATGGATGCGGCCACATAGCCCACGTCGCCGGGCAGCAGCTCATCGCAGGGCTGATAGCCCGGGGCAAAGGTGCCGACCTCCACCACGTCGAATTCGCCGCCGGTGGCCATCAGCCGCATCCGCATGCCGGCCTTCAGGCGGCCCTCCTTGATGCGCACAAAGCAGATGGCGCCGCGGTAGTTATCGTAGAAGGCGTCGAAAATCAGCGCCTGCAGGGGAGCCTCAGCGTCGCCGGTGGGGGCGGGAATGTACTGGGTGATGGCCTCCAGCACGTCGCCGATGTTCAGGCCCGTCTTGGCGGACACACAGGGCGCGTAGGAGGCGTCCAGGCCAATGACATCCTTAACCTCCTGACGTACCTCTTCCGGCTGGGCGCTGGGCAGGTCGATCTTGTTAATGACGGGGATGATCTCGAGGTCATGGTCGATGGCCATGTAGCAGTTGGCCAGCGTCTGGGCCTCAATGCCCTGGGTGGCGTCCACCACCAGCAGCGCGCCTTCGCAGGCCGCCAGCGCCCGGCTGACCTCATAAGTAAAGTCCACATGGCCGGGGGTGTCGATCAGATTCAGGGTGTAGGTTTCGCCATCCTGCGCCTTGTACTGCATCCGCACAGCCTTGCTCTTGATGGTGATGCCCCGCTCCCGTTCCAGCTCCATGCTGTCAAGAATCTGCTCCATCATCTCCCTTTTTTGGAACACGCCGGTTGTTTCCAGCAGGCGGTCGGCCAGGGTGGACTTGCCATGGTCGATGTGGGCGATAATGCAGAAATTGCGGATTTTACTCAGTCGATCCGACACGGTATTCCCTCCGAAAAGCCCAAAAGGATGGGCAAAATATCATCACTTTATCATAGCGGATTTTGGACGGATTTGCAAGGGAAAAAACGCTGGACGGGTGATTTTCACTTGTAGTACTACAATACAAGTTGGACAAAAGGGAAAAAGAGAAGAGACTTGAGAGCCAATCTGTTATCATTGAGAAGCAAC
>CBFFZW010000002.1:0-107189 GCA_965646445.1 uncultured Christensenellales bacterium
TGTTGCTTCTCAATGATAACAGATTGGCTCTCAAGTCTCTTCTCTTTTTCCCTTTTGTCCAACTTGTATTGTAGTACTACAAGTTTGCCGCAGCGTTTCCTATCGTTCGTTGCATTTTTCGCCTCTTTGTCGTATAATGTAGAAGATTGGCGATGCCAATACGCTTTGATCGCAAGGAGGCGAAACGCCATGTCTTATCCATCCGCCGCGACACCCAGATCTGACCGGCCCTCCCGCTCTCGCAGACGCCGCCGTGCTTCTGTCCTGACGTACCTGCTGGCCGCCATCGGACTGGTGACTGTGCTGGTTTTCGCCATGCGCTACGCCATCGTTCCGCTGCTGGTCATACTCAAGGGGGTTCTATGAAAGGCTTCCTGAAATGGCTGGGCAAGGTGGTCGGCTCGGCCCTCACCCTGGTTATCGTCATCGCGCTGCTGCCCTATGCGTCCCGGTTCATGTCCGCCATCCTTCCCGATCTGTCCGGCGCGGCCACCACCCTGTCGGCCACGCTTTCCCGGCATATGCAGGAAAGCGCCCGCCTGGAAACCGCGCTTGTGGAGGAAGAAGGCGTCATGACCTCGACCACCGACGCGCTTCTGCTGGGCGAGGTTCAGAGCGTTGATGTCCGCTATACCTATCGCGCCAGTCTTGGCATCGACCTGCGCAAGGTTCAGCTGCAGGTGAGCGGAAATACCGTGACGCTGCTTCTGCCTGATGTCGAGGTGCTCAGCGACAGCCTGACGCCGGAGGAAATTGTCCGCAGGGATTTCTGGTATCCGCTGACGGACGAACGACTGCAAACGCTGCTTCAGCAGGAGCAGGAGCGTTTGCGGGCCTATTATCTCACGGAAAGCGAAGCCAGCGAGCAAACCTGGCAGAAGACGGTCTCAGCGCTGGAGCAGACCCTTGGGCAATGGATCGCCCTCGGCGGCAGCGGCGTGGCGCTTCAGTACGCGCCCCTCACCCCGCAGCCATGAATATTTCCTGTATTTTTTCCGGCCGGCACTTGACATTGTGCTGGCTTCGTTTATAATAGACGTTGCATATTTATTCATGCGTGCCGCATAGGCAGGGAGGCATTTCATGGCTTCAACGATTTTCATTGACGGCAAGGACGGCACCACTGGTCTTCGCATCTATGACCGGCTGGCGCAAAGGCAGGATATCACGCTTCTCACGCTCCCCGAATCGGAGCGCAAGCTGCCCGAAGCCCGACGAGCCGCCATCCATCAGGCGGATGTGGCGATTCTATGCATGCCGGACGGCGCGGCCAGGGAATCCGTCGCGTTGGCCCAGGGCAGCGCCTGCCGCATCCTTGATACGTCCACCGCTCACCGCACGGCGGAGGGCTGGACCTATGGCTTCCCCGAGCTGTCCCCCGGCCATCGGGATGCCATTGTCCATGGTCAGCGCGTGGCTGTCCCCGGGTGCCATGCCAGCGGCTTCATCGCGCTGGTCGCTCCCCTGGTGCGCTGCGGACTGCTGCCTGAGGACGCGGCGCTTTCCTGCTTTTCACTGACGGGCTATTCCGGCGGCGGCAAGAAGATGATCGCGCAATACCAGGCCGATGACCGCGACGCGGCGCTGGTCAGTCCCCGCCCCTACGGCCTGACCCAGCAGCACAAGCATCTGCCGGAAATGCGGCATGTATGCGGCCTTGAGGCGGAACCGATTTTCGCGCCCATTGTAGCTGATTATTACAGCGGCATGGAGGTCACCGTTCCGCTCTTCCGCCATCAGCTGCGATGCGGCGGCCATCCCCTGGCGGAGGTTCAGGAAGCGCTGCGGCGGCACTACGCGGGCAGCCCGGTGGTCAGGGTGCTGACGGACGAGGACACCGCGGCCCTCGGCGGCTTCATCGCGGCCAACGCGCTTTCCGGCCATGACGGCATGGAACTGATGGTGCTGGGCAACGACGAGCGGTTTCAGCTCGTCGCACGGTTTGATAATCTGGGCAAGGGTTCCTCCGGCGCGGCGCTGCAATGCCTCAACCTGATGCTGGGCAACGAGGAAATCACCGGGCTTCAGCTTTAAGCAACGAAAGGTGGATACAAACATGATCGAGCATATTCAGGGCGGCGTGTGCGCGCCCAAGGGCTTTACGGCGGGCGGCATTCACTGCGGCATCCGCAAAAACCGCACCAAGCGCGACCTCAGCATGATCCTCAGCGAGGTTCCCGCCTCTGCCGCCGCGGTATATACGCGCAATCTGGTCAAGGGCGCGCCCATTTACGTCACCCAGCGCAACCTGCAAAATGGCGTCGCTCAGGCGGTGCTGTGCAACAGCGGCAACGCCAATACCTGCAACGCGGACGGCGAGGACGTTGCCTGGCAGATGTGCCGCCTGGTTGGCGAGGCCCTGGGCGTCCAGCCGGAGGACGTCATCGTGGCCTCCACGGGTGTCATCGGTCAGCCGCTGTGCATCGACCCCATCGCCCAGGGCGTCGCCCCGCTGGCCCAAAGCCTGACTTCCGCGGGAAGTCCCCAGGCCGCTGAGGGCATCATGACCACCGATACACGACTCAAGGAGGTCGCCGTCAGCTTCCAGGCGGACGGCGTGACCTGCCATCTGGGCGGCATCGCCAAGGGCAGCGGCATGATTCATCCCAACCTGGCGACCATGCTGGTCTTCCTGACCTGCGACGCCGCCATCTCTCCGGACATGCTCCGCAAGGCCCTGTCGGAGGATGTGCAGGATACCTTCAACATGGTATCGGTGGACGGCGATACTTCCACCAACGATATGGTCGCCATCATGGCCAATGGTCTGGCGGGCAACGCGCCCATTACCGCTGAGGGCGACGGCTACGAGGCCTTCCGCAAGGCGCTGAACGAGGTGACCTCGACTCTGTGCCGGATGATCGCCAAGGACGGCGAGGGCGCCTCCCGCCTGTTGACCTGCATGGTCAGCGGCGCGAAGACCGTCCGTGACGCCAAGCTCTGTGCCAAGGCCGTGGCCTGCTCCAGCCTGCTGAAGGCCGCCATGTTCGGCGCGGACGCCAACTGGGGCCGGGTGCTGTGCGCCCTGGGGTATTCCGGCGCGGAGCTGGATGTGCGCCAGGTGGATGTCGCCTTCCGTTCCAGCGAGGGCGCCATCGAGGTCTGCCGGAACGGCGCGTCCGTTCCTTTCTCGGAGGAGGACGCCAAGCGGATCCTTCTGCAGGACGAGATCGACGTGCTCATTACTCTGCGCGACGGCGAGGCTTCCGCCACGGCCTGGGGCTGCGACCTGACCTACGACTATGTGAAGATCAACGGCGACTACCGCACCTGATGAACGGAGGCATGATGACCATGACCGGCAAAATGACCAACGGACAGCGCGCCCAGGTGCTGGTGGAGGCGCTTCCCTATATTCAGAAATACAACGGCAAAATCATTGTCGTCAAGTACGGCGGCAACGCCATGATTAACGAGGAGCTCAAGCACGATGTCATGCGGGACATGGTGCTGATGAACCTCATAGGCGTCAAGGTGGTGCTGGTGCATGGCGGCGGTCCTGAAATTTCCGCCATGCTCAAGCGCGTGGGCAAGGAATCGACCTTTGTGGACGGCCTGCGCGTGACCGATGAGGAGACCAGCGAAATCGTGCAGATGGTGCTGGCCGGCAAGATCAACAAGAGCCTGGTGGCCAAGCTGGATCTGCTGGGCGGACGCGCCATGGGCATCAGCGGCATGGACGGCGGGCTGATTGAGGCCGCCATGGCCGACCCCCGTCTGGGCTATGTGGGCGAGGTCAAAAAGGTCAATCCTCAGCCCATTCTGGATTTGCTGGAAAAGGGGTACATCCCCGTCGTCTCCACCATCGGCTGCAACGAAACCGGCCATGTCTTCAACATCAACGCGGACACGGCGGCGGCGGCCATCGCGGCCTCCCTCCACGCCGAGAGCCTGATCTCCATGACGGACACCATCGGCCTTTTGCGGGATCCCGGCGACCCCGCCAGCCTTATCCGGCGCGTGGACATCAAGGGCGCGCAGCAGCTCAAGGCGGAAGGCGTGATTTCCGGCGGCATGATCCCCAAGGTGGACTGCTGCATCAAGGCCATCGAGGAGGGCGTCCGAAAGGTCTTCATCATCGACGGCCGCGTTCCCCACGCGCTGCTGCTGGAAACCCTCACGGACGAGGGCGCGGGCACCATGTTCAGGAAGGAGCTTCCATCATGCTGACCAAACAGGCGGATCAGGCGTATGTCGCCGGCACCTACGGCCGTTTTGACGCGGCCATGGCGTCAGGCCACGGCGCTGTCTATCAAGACGAAGACGGCAAAAGCTACATCGACTTCGGCACGGGCATCGGCGTCACCCTCTTCGGCGCCTGCGACCCCGACTGGGTGAAGGCCGTCACCGACCAGCTGAACACCCTGGGGCATGTATCAAACCTTTACTATACCGCGCCCCAAGCCGCGCTTGCCGAGCTGCTTTGCCATCGCACCGGCATGAAGAAGGTCTTCTATGGCAATTCCGGCGCGGAGGCCAACGAATGCGCCCTGAAGGTGGCCCGAAAGTACGGCGAAAGCACCGGGCGGAACGTGATCGTCACCCTGCGCAACAGCTTTCACGGGCGCACCATCGCCACCCTGGCCGCCACGGGGCAGGATCGCTTCCACGAACATTTCGGCCCCTTCCCCGAGGGCTTCCGCGCCATCCCCGCCAACGATTCCGACGCTTTGGCGGCGGCGCTGACAGCGGGCGATGTCTGCGGTATCCTGATGGAAATGGTGCAAGGCGAGGGCGGCGTGATTCCGCTGGAGCCCAGCTATGTCCGGCTTGCCGAAAAGCTGTGCCGTGAACAGGATATTTTGCTGATGGTGGATGAGGTGCAGACGGGCAACGGCCGCACCGGCAGCCTGTACTGCTACATGCAGTACGGCATCCAGCCGGACGTGGTAACCACCGCCAAGGGGCTGGCGGGCGGCCTCCCCATGGGCGCCTGTCTGCTGGGCGAGCGCTGTGAGCACACCCTGGGCAAGGGCGACCACGGCAGTACCTTCGGCGGCAATCCCATCTGCGCCGCGGCGGCGCTGAACGTCATCAGCCGCATCGACGATGCGCTGCTGGAGGGCGTGCGGGCCCGGGAGGCTTTCATCCGCCAGGCACTGGAGGGCTGTCCCGGCCATCACGGCGTCACCGGCATGGGCCTGATGCTGGGCATCGCCACGGAGAAGCCTTCCGCCGAGGTCGCCGCCGCCTGCCTGCGGGACGGCCTGATGGTGCTCACTGCCCACGAAAAAGTACGGCTTTTGCCCCCGCTGAATATAAGTTTTGAGGAATTGCGGCAGGGAATCGACATCCTGAAAAAGAATCTATCATAAGCCGCCAAAAAACAAGCGCACTGTCCACTTTGGGGCGGTGCGCTTTTTCTGTGAAGGGAGGGTATTGATTTGCCGGCGTCCATCATAAATTTCTCTGATCAGGCCCATGCCAATCACGGCGGCTCGCCTCGCCCGGCGCTTTATCCGCGCCTTCAACCTGTCTTGGATCGAATCGCCGCGCTGGCTGACCGGCCCCGGCTGCTCATCGCGATGGACGGCCCCTGCGGCAGCGGTAAAACCACCCTGGCCGCCCTGCTCAGCGACGCGCTTGCCTGTCCCTGCGTCCACATGGATGATTTCCACATTCCCCATGCCCGCAAGACACCCCAGCGCCTGACGCAGCCTGGCGGCAACAGCGACCGGGAACGTCTGATGGCGGAGGTGCTCCTCCCCTGGCTGCAACGCGGCACGGCGGTTTATCGGCCCTATGATTGTCAGGCGGACGCCCTGGCCGAAGCCGTCGCACTGCCGCCCAGCCGCTTTCTGGTGCTGGAAGGAAGCTACAGCCACCATCCCGACATTGCCGCGCTGACAGACATCCAGGTTTTCATCCATGTTTCCCGGGAGGAGCAGCTGCAGCGGCTGGCGCAGCGCAGCGGGGCGCGTCTTCAACAGTTCATTGATCGCTGGATTCCCCTGGAGGATCAGTACTTCGCCGCTTTTTCATTGCCCTGCCGGGAGGCTCTGGTCATTGAGAATTACTCCGTCCAGGGTGTGTAGTTTCCGGCCATTCGCCCGGCGTCCTTCATGCGGCGAATCACCGCGTCGTACTGCCCATGGCGAACCGTGGGGACGGTGTAGACTGGGCGTTGGCGCTGTGGCCTCTCCTGCTCTGCCGGGCGCGCCTTTGCTTCGGCTTCGGGCTGCCTGGGCAGCTGAAACTCCGGCAAAGCCCCGGCGGCTTCCTCCGGTTCAGGCCCGGACGACATTGCTTCCTGCTCGGCCTCGGCCTTCTGGCATTGCCACCAGATCCACTGCTCCTTTTGCTCCCGTGGCGACAGCGCGGCGAAGGGCGACAGGTTGGCGGGTTCCCTCATATGACATACCTCCCATCATGGCGGATGCTTCATCCTATGCCGATGGGCGGAGGAGGTGCGGATGCTCACAGGCAAAACGGCGGTCATCAGCATTCTGGGCCGGGACTTCACGCTGTACAACCAGCGCCACCCCGGCTGGACTCACCCCTACCCCTATCTGGGGCACGAAACCCTGCGTACCTCCGGCTGCGGCATTTTCGCGCTGTGCCATGCCAGCCAATGGCTGACAGGGCGAACGGCGAATCCCGAGGCGCTGGCGGACTTCTCGGTTGTCCATGGTGCCCGGGGCGACGACGGCACGGATCGTCCCGCCCTGCTGGCGGCGCTCACCGCTGAGGGCCAGGCCGCCAGCCTCGGCTTCTCCTGCCCTGCCCCGGCGCTGTGCAACGACCTGTCGGCACTTTACGCTTTCCTGACCGCTGAGAAGGGCGTGGCCCTGGGCAATCTGCGCGTCGGACACATTGTGTGTTTGGCCGCGGCGCGGCAGGATGACGGCGTGCCGCAGCTGCTGGCCATCGACAGCTTTGGCGAAGCCGAGGATCCTCGGCTGGCCGGGCATGTGCTGGGCGTTGAGGAAGGTTCCGCCTTTTGCTATGAACAGCAGGGGCAAGGTGTCCTGGCCCATGCCGCCTACTGGGTGGAAGCCTCGCTCCCCCGGGACTTCCAGCTGCTATACTCATGATAATTTCAAAAGCAATACAAGGAGGAAAACACCATGGAAAACATCAGACTCAGCAACGGCGCCTGCACGGCGGAAATTCAGACAAGGGGCGGTCAGATCGCGTCCTTCAAGGGCCCTGACGGCCGTGAGGTCATCTGGCAGGCTGACCCCGCCGTTTGGGCGCAGCACGCCCCGGTGCTCTTCCCGGTGTGCGGCTCGGTCGCGCCGGAGGGCATCCGCATCGGCGGCGCTCTGTACCCCATGACCAAGCACGGCTTTACCCGCAATCCCGACTTCACCGTGGCAAAGCAGGGCGATGACTTTGTGGAGCTTGTCCTTCTCCCCACGGAGGAGAGCAAGCCCATGTACCCCTTTGACTTCGTCTTTCACGTCACCTACACGCTGACGGAAAACGGCTACATCACTGCCTTCACGGTGGAAAACAACTCGGATCGCGTGATGCCCTTCTGCGTGGGCGGGCATCCCGGCTTCTGCCTGCCCATGGAGCCCGGCGCGGACTTTTCCGATTACCAGCTGGTTTTCCCCCAGGCGGAGGACGGCAAAAATCACCTGGCCCCCGGCGGCGGCCGCATCGACGGCTACGAATACCTGGTCTGCTTCCGCAACAGCGACACCCTGCCTCTGCGCTACGAGCTCTTCGACCAGCGCGACGCGCTGATCTTCACCGAGCTGAAGAGCCGCAGCGTCAAGCTGGTTCACAAAACCTCCGGCAAGGGCATTGACTTCTCCTTCCCCAAGATGGAGGTGCTGGCCGTGTGGACCATGCCGGGCAAGCACGCGCCTTATCTCTGTCTGGAACCCTGGCACGGTATGCCCGGCGTGGTGGGCGAATCCGGCAACTTTGAGGACAAGCCCTTTGTGACCCTGCTGAAGCCGGGGCAGGCCTGGCAGGGCAGCTTTACCACGACGCTGATCGGCTGATGTGCGGCCGTTTCTGGATTGCCCCGGAGGACGCGCCGGAAGCGCTGACCACGCTGATCCGCGCCGCGGAAGACCAGGCACGCCGCTGCCGGGCGGATTTCTCGCTCAAGCGGGGCGAACTGTATCCCGGTGATGAGGCCGCTGTGCTGGCGCTGAACCGCCGACTGACGCCCTCGGCCTTTGTCATGCGCTGGGGCTTCCGCATGGACAAGCGGCTGATCTTCAACGCCCGGTCGGAGTCCGCCATGGTCAAGCCGCTCTTCCGGGACAGCTTCGCGCGGCGACGCTGCCTTGTCCCGGCCAGCGCTTATTTTGAATGGGATCACCGCCAGGAAAGGAAAGCCAAAATGATGTTCTGGCCGGAAGGCGCGAAGCTGATGTACCTCTGCGGCCTGTACCGCGTCGAGGAGGATCCCCGCTTTCCCGCCTTCACCATTCTGACCCGGGAGGCTGACGGCGCCGCTGCCGCCTTCCACAACCGAATGCCTGTCATCCTGCCCGAGGAAGCCGCCATGCAGTGGCTTCAGCCGGATGCCGATCCGCAGGTACTGCTGCGCATGGCCACCCGGGATCTGGCCTTCCGCCCGGCATGAATCAAAGCGCTTCTCCAAAGCCGGGCAGAACGCATAAAGACCTCCCTATTCTTCCATACTGGAGGAAAAAGGGAGGTTCTTTTATGTGGCGCACCATCAAACGGTATTTCCGCCGCCGCCGGCTGCTCAGCGCAAGAATGCGCGCCTTTGAGCGGGACGGTATGCGCTTTGTGGCCGGACGGCGTTAACCCTGGGGCTGCTGATCGTCGTCCTCGGCATCCTCGCTGACCTGAATCAAGGGAACATCCTGGCTGTCCTCGGCAGAATCAGCCTCGACAGGTTCGGCCTCGATGGGGGCCTCGTCGGCTTCCGCGGCTTCATCAGGCGCGGAGGCATCGTCCTGGGCCTCGTCCTTCTCGCCGCGCACGGCACGGCGGATGGCCTCCAAAGCGTTATCAAACACGGTACCAACCGCGGAGGCCGCGTCCGCCGCCTTGTCCGCCAGGTGATCGGCCATTTCCTGCACGGTGGGCGTCGTCTCCTGCGGCTGATCCGCGTCCTCCGTCGGAGCGGCGTCCTCAGCCTTCGGCGGCTGCATGCTGGCCAGCTTCTCCATACGAATCTCATTGAGCTCTGTGTCCAGCCTGGACAGCTCAGCCAGCAGGGACTCCAGCTCCTCCGGGAAGTGCTCGCCCTTCTGCCACAGCTCATAAGCGCGCGTGCCAAAGTCCGAGAGAATCTCCCGGCGGCGGTTCACCAGGTTCATCTCATTGACCTTGTATTTGGTATTGGACGCGATTTTTGACGCGGTATCGCCGACCGCCTCCATGCCCTTCATCCAGATTTCCTTGAAGCCTTTGCGCAAATCAGCCATCCATCTCAACTCCTTCATCACTCAGTTTGTGCATAAGGTTTTGAATATTATTCGCCGCGGTTCGTCCATATTCCTGCTGAAAAGGGAATTTTGTCCGTTTACCAGTACAAAAGCAGCCGACCGGGGGCCACGCTGAAGGCGGCCTCGTCCATGCCAAACACCTCGCCGTCCACGTTCAGGCGCATGCCGGGGCTTTGAATCCGCACCGAATGGCACCGGCTATGGCTGGTAACGCGGAAGCGCAGCACCCGGCCCGCCATCAGCGCCGGCAGATAAAACGGAATCTGCCAGCGCGGCTTGTTTTCCACCGTGACCAGATCCAGGAGGCCGTCATCCGGCTTGGCGTCAGGGCAGATGGGAATCCCGCCGCCGATGTACCGCCCGTTGGCCACCGAGCAGATCAGCACGTCTCGCACCTGCTCTTCGCCGTCAACCGTCAGGCGCACATGGACAGGCTTATAATGGAAGATGCCGCGCACAAGGCCGATCAGATAGGGCAGCAAGCCCCGGCAGTAGCGCTTGGCAGACAGCGTTTGCTCCAGCACCGTCACGTCAAAGCCGGTTCCGCACACGTTCAGAAAAAGCCGGTCGTTCACGCTGCCCACATCCACCGGGCGCGGCATATGGGACAAAAGAAACGCCAACGCCTCCATGGGCTTGCGGGGAATCCCCACCGTCTTGATGAAGTCATTGCCTGTGCCCGCCGGAATGATGCCCAAGGGAACCCTTGTCCCCATCAATCCGCAGGCCACTTCGTAGGCCGTGCCGTCGCCGCCCACCGCCACGACGCCCGTGCACACCGGCTCCCTCGCGGCAGCCGTGGCCAGCTCGGTGGCATGACCTGGACGCTCCGTGCGCAGCATCCGATAGGCAATACCCTGCGCATCCAGCCCCAGGCGGATGGGCTCCTCCTGCCTCAGCGCGTATCCCGACCCCGCCGTCGGGTTCACAATGAACGTCAGCATCCTTCTTGCTCCTTCGTCTTGCGTATCATGAGCGTTTCCTTATATTAAACCCTTTTGCCCGTTTTGGCAAGCAAAAACTGCATAAAGTGCAAGCAGCACGGCGGATGCCCTGATTTTGCTTTGAATTGAATGAATTTTTATGCAGAAAATTTCAATATTCTATTGACATTCCCACGGCGGAGGCGTATAATGCTCACTGTTCCAAAGGAAATAAGGAGGATGACTGAAATATGAAAAAGCTGTTTGCCATTGCCCTGTCTCTGATGTTGGCGCTGACCAGTGCCGCCGCGCTGGCGGATACCCTGACCATGGTTACCAACGCTTCCTTCCCGCCCTATGAGTTCATCGGTGACAACGGTGAAGTGACCGGCATTGACCCCGAGATCGCTGCCGCCATCGCCGCCAAGATGGGCTATGAGCTGAAAATCGTCGATATGGAGTTTGACTCCCTGATTCCCGCCATCTCCTCCGGCAAGGCTGATTTCACCATGGCCGGCATGACCGTGAATCCCGAGCGTGAGCAGCTGGTCGCTTTCTCTGACAGCTACGCCACCGGCGTCCAGGTCATCATCGTGAAGGAAGACTCCCCTATCACCTCTGCCGAGGATCTTTTCGTTGAAGGTTCCGGTCATACGGTCGGCGTTCAGCTGGCCACCACCGGTTTCATTTATGCCTCCGACGAGGAAGCTGCCGGTAAGTGCGTTGTGGCTGCCTACCCCAACGGCAACGAGGCCGTGATGGCGCTGGCCAACGGCAAGATCGACTGCGTCATCATTGACAACGAGCCTGCCAAGGCCTATGTGGCCGTTACCCCTGGCCTGAAGATCCTGGAGACCGAGTATGTCATCGAGGATTACGCCGCTGCTTTCGCCAAGGACAGCGCATTGGTCGCTCCCTTCAACGCCGCGATGGCCGAGCTGATTGAGGATGGCACCATCCCCGCGATCATTGCCAAGTATATCCCCGCTGAGGAGTAATTTCCAGCAGGCCTCTTTCCGAAGGGAACGGCGGTTCAACCGTTCCCTTCTTTCTTGGCATTCAGGCTTTTTCTGTTCCCATAAGCATCGCAAAAGGAGGCAGGCCCATGGAGGATATGTTCAGCGGAATCACCGCCTGGTTTGAGGGCGTCAAAGCGGAATTCATCCTGAATTTCGTGGAAAAATCACGCTGGAAGATGCTGCTCACCGGCCTTGAAAACACCATTCTGATTACCATGATGGCCCTGTGCATCGGCATTGTCATCGGCATTGCCATCGCCGTCATCCGCTGCACCTGGGAGACCAATGGCAAAAAGATGCGCCGTGGCTTCGGCAAGGCGCTGCTGAGCCTGCTGAACAAAATCGGCGTGCTGTACACCACCGTTATCCGCGGCACGCCCGTGGTGGTGCAGCTGCTGATTCTGTACTACATCATTTTTGCCAGCTCTTCCAACGGCCTGATGGTGGCGACGCTGTCCTTCGGCCTGAACTCCGGCGCCTATGTGGCGGAAATCATCCGTTCGGGCATCATGTCCATCGAAAAGGGACAGATGGAAGCCGGACGCAGCCTGGGCCTGAATTACCCGCAGACCATGTGGTTCGTCATCGCGCCCCAGGTGCTGAAAAACGTCCTGCCGACGCTGGCGAACGAGTTCATCGTCCTGCTGAAGGAGACCTCCGTGGCGGGCTATGTGGCCGTGGCCGATCTGACCTTCGCGGGCAACCGAATCCGCGGCGTAACCTTTTCGGCCTTCATGCCGCTGATTGCCGTGGCGCTGATCTACCTGGTGCTGGTAACCGGGCTGACCTATCTGGTCGGCAAGCTGGAAAGGAGGCTGCGTCAAGGTGATAACCGTTAAGAATCTCCACAAGTCCTTTGGCTCGCTGAACGTGCTTCGCGGGGTAGATCAGCACATCGGCAAGGGCGACAAGGTGGTGCTCATCGGTCCCTCCGGCTCGGGCAAAACCACCTTCCTGCGCTGTCTGAACCTGCTGGAAACGCCCACCAGCGGCCAGATTTTCTTCGAGGGAACGGACATCACCGCCCCCGGCTGCAACATCAACCAGATTCGCATGAAGATGGGCATGGTCTTCCAGCAATTCAACCTCTTCCCTCACCTGAGCATCATGGACAACATCACCCTGGCGCCCATGAAGCTCAAGCATACGCCCAGGGCTGAGGCCCAGGACAAGGCCATGGCCCTCCTGCAGCGCGTGGGCCTTCAGGAAAAGGCCAAGAGCTATCCCCGGCAGCTTTCCGGCGGTCAGCAGCAGCGCATCGCCATCGTCCGCGCCCTGGCCATGAACCCCGACGTTATGCTCTTTGACGAGCCCACCTCCGCTCTTGACCCCGAAATGGTCGGCGAGGTACTGGACGTGATGGAGCAGCTGGCGGAAGACGGCATGACCATGGTGGTGGTCACCCATGAGATGGGCTTTGCCCGGGAGGTCGCGGATCATGTGATCTTCATGGATGAAGGCGTCATCGTGGAGCAGGGCCACCCTGATGAGGTTTTCGGCCATCCGCAGCAGCAGCGCACCCAGGACTTTTTGAGGAAGGTGCTGCGCTGATGACCATCAAGCCCGGGATTTACCGGCACTTCAAGGGCAACCGATACGAGGTTATCGGCGTCGCCAGGCACTCCGAAACCCTGGAAGATATGGTGGTTTACCGTGCGCTTTGCGGTGAGGGCGGACTGTGGGTTCGGCCCGCCTCCATGTGGCTGGAAACCGTGGAGCGCGACGGCCAGACCTATCAGCGGTTTACGCTGGAGGAGGAAAAATAACCGTGCCCTTCGGATTGCACGGCATCTCCCCTCACCTGCCTCCCCGCAGCCTGTTCAATATGGCTGCGGGGATTTTTATACAGCTCAGGTTCATCAAATCGATTCGCACCTATACCGATTTTCGGTACAAAAGCGCGGGCTCGCCGTCATCATTGATATAGCGCTTGACAAGGCTAAATCCCTGACCCCGCAGTATGCGCTGTGAATAGATATTCGCCGGGTCCGTGATGGCCTCAATCACCGCTGCTTCCGCATGGCTTTTCTGAATCATTTGCAGCAGCAGGCGCACCAATGCCGTGCCATAGCCCTGATGCCAATAGGACGGAAGAAGCATGTACTCAATCTCAAAAACATTGTCATCAGCATTCCACTGGATGGCGCCCATCCCAATGTACTTCGTCTGTTCATCCTGCTGGCAAAAGACCTTATAGCATCCCGCCACGGTATCAGCGGTGTTGCCGCTGATGGCCATCTGAAAGAGCATTTCAGCCTCTTCCGGCGTTAAAACACGTCCTAAGTTCATGGTCATGACCCGCTCATTGAAGACCAGCATCTTGTACAGCTGAAAATCTTTTTCCTCATATTTGCTTAGCTTTAACATACCCTTGTTTTCCTTTCGCAGTCCGTCCGTTTATCACCGATACCTTCATCATACTGAAAAAGCGGCGCTCCCTTGCTCAAAAGGAACGCCGCCATATCAAAACGAAAGGAATACCTAACTTGCCGTCGGCAGACTGCAATCGAAAACCAGCGAGCCCCTTCGGGGCGGTTAAACGGGGCGAAGCCCCTGCGCGGTGGTTTTCGCGCAATCTCGTTAGAGATTGCTTCCTTGCACGAGCGAACAGCCAGGAGAACAGCGTCAGCCGTTCGACCAGTGAGTGAGTGCAAACCTCGTCAAAGTGGCTTTGCCGCTTTGGCGAAGGCTTTACGCCTTCAGGACTTTTTCGGCAATCTGCGCGCCGGTGAGGCCATAGGCCTTCAGCAGGTCGGCAGGCTTGCCGGACTGGCCGAACACATCGTCAATACCGATCTTCTGGAAGGTGAAGCTGCCCATACCGCACAGCGCGGAAGCCACGGCGTCGCCCAGGCCGCCGATGACGGAGTGCTCCTCCACGGTGAAGACCTTACCGCACTTGGCCGCGTATTCACGGGCCAGGGCGTTGTCGAAGGGCTTCAGCGTATGGAAGGACACCAGCGCCGCGTCCACGCCCTGCTGGGCCAGAAGCTCCACGGCCTCCAGGCAATGCTCCAGCATGATGCCGCAGGTGAAAATCACGCAGTCCTTGCCGTCCTTGATGACCTTGCCCTTGCCCACCTCGAAGGGAGCATCCTCATACACGGGGGAAGGCAGGCGGGCCGTGCGGATGTACACGGGGCCGTTGATCTGCGCGGCAGCCTCCACGCAGTGATAGCACTCGTTGGCATCGGAGGGCACAAAGACCGTCATGTTGGGCAGCGCCCGCATGATGGCAATGTCCTCAACGGCCTGATGGGAGCCGCCGTCCTCACCCAGGGTAATGCCGGCATGAGAGAAGCCCAGCTTCACATTCAGCTTGGGATAGCACACGCCGTTGCGGATCTGGTCATAGCTGCGGCCCGCGAACACGGCGAAGGTGGAGCAGAAGGGAATCAGCCCCATGGTGGACATGCCCGCAGCCATATCGACCATGTTCGCCTCGGCAATGCCGCAGTCGTAGAAGCGGTCGGGGTAGGTGGTCTTGAAATCCTTGGTCATGGTCGCGGCCGCCAGATCGGCGTCCAGCACGACCACCTGATCGTTCTTGGCGGCGAGCTTGACAATGGCCTCGCCGTAGGCCACGCGGATCGACTTCTTTTCCATTTGCTCAGCCCTCCAATTCCTTCAGTGCCTGTTCCGTCTGCTCGGCGTTGGGCGCCTTGCCGTGCCAGCCCACCTGGCCTTCCATAAAGGAAATGCCCTTGCCCTTGAGGGTATGCAGGTGGATCAGCCGGGGCTTGCCGGGGCAAGCGGGCGCATGAAGCGCATCCAGCACCTGCTGCAGATCGTTGCCGTCCGGCACGTCAATCACGTCATAGCCAAAGGCGCGGAACTTCGCGTCCACATCGCCCAGGGACATAACCTCGTCATTGGTGCCGTCGATCTGCATGCCGTTGTGGTCAAAGATGACGGTCAGGTTGTCCAGGTGATAATGGGCCGCAGCCATCGAAGCCTCCCAGACCAGACCCTCCTGGCTCTCGCCGTCGCCAATCATGGTATAGACATGGCAGGGATTGCCCGTGTGCTTCGCGCCCAGGGCCATGCCGACGGCGATGGAAATCCCCTGTCCCAGCGAGCCCGTGGAAGCGTCGATGCCCGGGCACTTCTTCACATCAGGATGGCCCTGGAGAATGCCGCCCAACTGCCGGAAGCTGTCGAACTCCTCCCGGCCGAAATAGCCCCGCTCGCACAGAACGCCGTACAGGCCGGGAGCCGCATGGCCCTTGGAAAGCACAAAGCGATCCCGGTTGGGATTCTTGTCATCCTTGGGGTCGATCCCCTTCATCACATCGAAATAAAGCGCCACCAGAGCTTCCGTTGCTGACAGCGATCCGCCGGGATGGCCGGCTCCCGCCTTGTTCGTCATGACAATAATATCACGCCGCACCTGACGACAGATGGCCTGAAGCTGCTGCATTTCCATCGGTAGTACCTCCTTATCGCTCGCCGCCTCTCAAGCGTGGCAAGGGCAGCGAATGCGAAGCCGTATAGGAAGATTATACGTTGGATGGTCTGGATTGTCAATGGATAAACAAAGAGAATACGCAAAAAGCAACATCAGTTAAACGTGAAAATGCCGCGCAAAAAAGCCGGCAAAGCAACTTCCGCTTCTTTGCCGGCTTCAAGGCTGATGACGACCGGTCAGAATCCCAGGAGCATCGCCGCGTGGTATACCACAAACGCGCACAGCCACGCCACAGCCGTCTGGCCTACGGCGGAACCGACGGCCCAGCGGCGGCTTTCCATCTCCCGGCGCATGGCGGCAAAGGCCGCGACGCAGGGCATGTACAGCAGCACAAACGTGAGGAAGGAGGCTGCCGCCGCTGTGGACGGGAATACGGCCCGCATAGCGGTGAGCATCGCGCCGGACTCCGCGTCCACACCAGCTAACACCGCCAGGGTGCTGACCACGCTTTCCTTGGCCATCACGCCGGTCAGCACCGCGGTGACGGCTTCCAGGGAGCCGAAGCCCAGCGGCGCGAAAATGGGCGCGATCAGCCCCGCAACGCTGCCCAGGATGCTCTCCTGCATGGAGGCCGCCGGTTCAAAGCGGAAATTGAAGGATTGCAGGAACCACACCACCACCGTGGCCAGGAAAATGATGGTGAACGCGCGCTGAATGAAGTCCTTCGCCTTATCCCACATGTTGCGCAGCACATTCCGGGGCGTCGGGAGGCGATAGGCAGGCAGCTCCATGATGAAGGGCGCCGCGTCGCCGTGGAACAGCACGCGCTTGAGGATCAGCCCCGCGAGCACCGACATCAGGATGCCGCCCAGGTACATCAGCGTCATCACCAGCACCTGATTGTCATGGAAGAACGCCGCCGCGAACAGCGCGTAGACCGGCACCTTGGCGCCGCAGGACATGAAGGGCGTCAGCAGGATGGTAAAGCGCCGATCCCGCCTGCTGCTCATGCTCCTGGCGGACATCACCGCCGGCACCGTGCAGCCGAAGCCCATCATCATCGGGATGAAGCTGCGGCCGTTCAGGCCGATTTTCCGCAGCGGCTTATCCATCAGGAAGGCCGCCCGGGCCATGTAGCCGCTGTCCTCCAGAATGGACAGGCACATGAACAGGATCACGATGGTCGGCATGAAGGCCAGGACGCTGCCGACGCCCCGCAGCGCGCCTTCCACCACCAGCTGACGCAGCCACGACGCCACCTCAGCCGTTACCAGTGCATCCTCAATCAGGGCAATGCCGCTGTCCACCAATGCACTGAAGCCGTCTGCGATCCAGGTGCCGATGGGGCCGAAGGTGACCCAAAAGACGGACAGCATCATCAACAGAAAGACCGGGATAGCCAGCATGGGATGCGTCAGTACCTTGTCGATGCGGTCGGAAAGCGACGCCGCCTCCCCTTCCGGCTGACGCCGCACATAGGCCTTGTCCAGCATCTGCTCGATGAAGCGATAGCGAAGATCCGCCATGACAGCCGCGCGTTCCATGTGTTCATCGGCTTCCATGTTCACGAGAATCTCATTGATGATGTGGTTTTCCTCATCGGTCAGGCCAAGGAGCTCCCGCATGGGATCATCGCCCTCAAACAGCTTGGTGGCTGCGTAACGAGGATTCAGCCCGGCCTTGTATGCCTTTGCCTCAATCAGGTGGACAATGGCGTGAAGGGCCTTGTGGGCCGAGCCTGTGCACAGATCCAGCGGCGGCGCCGCGCGGCGGTTCTCCGCAGCATCCATCGCCAGCCGAACCAGTTCGTCAATGCCCTCGCCCTTCCTGGCGCAGATGGCGACCACCGGCACCCCCAGGCGCTGCGACAGCATATCCACATGGATGATGTCGCCATGGGCGCGCACCTCATCCATCATGTTCAGAGCAATCACCACCGGAACCCCCAGCTGCAGTAGCTGAAGGGTCAGGTACAGATTGCGCTCCAGATTGGTGGCATCCACAATGTTGATGACCACATCCGGCTTCTCCATGGTAATGAAGTTCCGGCTGACAATCTCCTCCATGGAATAGGGCGACAGGGAGTAAATTCCCGGTAAGTCCACAATGCGAACGTCGCTGTTTTTCTCCCGTTCCATCTGCCTGCGCCCACCCAGTGTCGGCACGCCGAAGTGCGCATCGCCGCCATGATGATGGTGCAGCAGCAGGCCCGTCTTCTGTTCTACCGTGACACCGGGCCAGTTGCCCACATGCTGATTGGAGCCTGTCAGCACGTTAAACAGCGTGGTTTTGCCGCTGTTCTGATTGCCGGCCAGGGCGAAGGTGTATTGCTTGCTCATTTTTCCTCCGCCTCCCCGCGCAGGGTGATCTTCACCGCGTCATCTTTGCGCAGCGTCAAAGCATAGCCGCGAAGATGGATTTCCAGGGGATCGCCCATGGGCGCGGTCTTCTGCAAGGTCACTTTCACCCCGGGCGTGATGCCCATATCCAGCAGGTGGCGGTGCAGCGCGCCCTCGCCGCCCACAGTATCCACAATGCCCCATTCTCCCGGCTGAAGCTGCGCGATGTTTTCACGCCGCGCCGGACTGTTTTGCTGTTCCTTCATCCTGCTCACCGGCCTTTCGTGTTAGTCGTGCCTAACGAATCATATCACAAAGCATATAACCCTGTCAACGGGTAGGGCGGTCTTGATTGTCAAGACTTTCAAGCCGTTCTCCCGGCATACGCAGATAGCCGTCAATCACCTGCTCCTCCGACAACACGCGGCGAAGACTCAAATTGCTGTCCATCAGGCAGTACATCGTCATCCTCCTGGGATGCAGCATCATAACCGCCTGGCGAAGGGGCACAGTTCCCAGGGCGGCCAGACAGTGCGCGGCGGTGATCCCCCTTCGTTCCATGCGGATTTTGCGATCCATAAACCCCCGCAGTTCCGCCAAGGCGGCGGATACCGTGGCGGTGGATGCCGCGTAAATGATAAAGCACCCAGTAGCCGCCAGGGAAAAGTTCCATCCGCCCTGACGCCAGGTCATCAACAGGTTCAAGCCGACGCAGCACAATCCCAGCGCCGTCCCCAGGGCGCGCAGAATGATCTTGACACGGACTGACCGAAGCCAGAAGCCCAGGATAAGCGCAAGCATTCTGCCGCCATCCAGCGGCAGCGCGGGCAGCAGGTTCAGCAGCAGCAAGGATACGTTGCACTGGAAAATCACCCGTCCCAACGAAAGAGGAAGCCATTCCATTTTCACACCGAAAAGCGCCAGGGTGCACAGCAGCAGCGTCATCGCCGGCCCCGCCAAAAGCACCAGCAGCCGCCAGCCCGGAGGAACGCCTTCCTCCTCTTCCAGGCGCATTACAGCGCCCAAGGGCGTCAGTTCAACCTCCTTGGGCGGATAGCCGAACGCGGCGGACGTTAGCGCGTGGGCACATTCGTGGAGGAAGATGGATACCAGCCCCACCGCCATCAGCAGCCCATGCCCCGCCAGCATGGCATAGGCCAGGAAAGCGATCGTCCCCCCATGCAGATAGACCGCCGTGCCGCCCTTTCGCCATATGGTAAACCTCATGACGCACTGTCCAGCAGCACGGCTGGATCCACGCTGTAACCATCCCGCCGCACCTCCATCACAAAATCAGCACCGGGCATCAGCGTACCGATGCTATCTCCCGCGCTGACCGCATCGCCCATGCTGACGCTGACCTCGCCTAAATTGCCGTAAAGGCAGGAAAGCCCATCGTCCCCAAGCACCTGTACCAGCCGCTCCTCACCATTGCCATGGTACACACCAATCACTTCGCCGTCCATGGAGGAAGTGATCTGCGCGCTCCCGGTGCGCCAGGCCATATAAGGTTCATCCTCGCTCCAGGCGTGAACCACCGCGCCTCCGGAAACCGGCATCGCCAGGGCTTCCCCCGGGCTGGTCTGGCCGAAAACCAATGTGGCCTCCGGGAATAAAGCACTGACGAAGGACAGCTTGCCCAGCTGATCGTCCAGCAGGGTATCGCCCGTGACGGCGGTCATCACCGCATCCGTCACATCCATCGCCTGCGGAAGCGCGCCTCCTCGCAGGGTGATTGCGCACATAACCAGCGCGGCTGCTACCGCCATGTTCTTCAGCAGCTCCTCCCCGGGCTTGCGGCGCAGCTGCTCCCGCCAGCTTGCCTCGGGAATATCAGGCAGCCGCGCTATTTTTTCCTTCGGACGAAGCTGCTGGGTTCGGGTTTCTCCCGGGCGATGTTCATCCATATCAAAAGCCACCTCCCTCATGCACAAGGTGTATGCCGAGGCAGGTGGCGTAAGAACCGACGCAGGTCGGTTGTTTCACATTACAAACAAAGTCTGTTTTCGATCGTTCAAAGCAAACCCGGGTCGGTTAGCTCATGCTTAGAGCGCCTACTTCAACCATGCGCTCCAGCGCCTTGGCCAGGGCAATACGGCCATGGGCATAAGTCAGGCCTCCCTGCATGTAAGCCGTGAACGGCTCGCGCATGGGCGCGTCAGCGCTAAGCTCCACCGAAGCGCCGGATACAAAGGTTCCAGCCGCCATCACCACCTGATCGTTGTACCCAGGCATATCCCAGGGCTCAGGCAGCGCCATGCTGTCAATGGGCGACGCCATTTGGATTCCCTGGCAGAAGGCCACCAGCCGCTCCGGGGTGCGCATCTGGATCGCCTGGATGATGTCGGCCCGGGGCTCGTCCGCAGGCGGGGTGGTGGTCATGCCGAGGTTTTCAAAAACCCGTGCCGCCAGACAGGCCGTCTTGATGGCCTGGGCCACGGTATGCGGGGCCATGAACAATCCTTGATAGAAGGGCTGATAGCTGGCAGCGTAGGAGCCCACTTCCAGTCCGATTCCCGGCGCCGTCAGCCGATACGCGATGCGGGTGATGGCCTCCTCGGTGCCCACGACATAGCCACCCGTGGGAGCCAGACCGCCGCCCGGATTCTTAATCAGGCTGCCCACGCAAACATCCGCGCCGTAATGGCTGGGCTCCTTTTCGCAGACAAACTCGCCGTAGCAGTTATCGACCATCAGCCGGACGCCAGGGTGCTTGCGGTGCAGCATCTCCGCCAAATCCTTGAAGTCCTCCGGCATCAGGGATGGCCGCCAGGCGTAGCCGCGGCTGCGCTGGGCAATCACAAGCCGCGTTCTGGGCGTGATGGCGCGATCCACCGCGTCCACGTCAATCCTGCCGTCACGCAGCTCAACCTGACCATACGTTACCCCCATCTCCTTGAGAGAACCGACCGGAGTCTTTTCTTCGCTCCAGCCGATAATATCCTCCAGCGTATCGTAGGGCGTTCCCGTAGCGGACAAGATGTGATCCCCCGGCAGCGTCAGTCCAAACAGACAAAGGGAGATGGCATGGGTTCCGCTGACGATCTGCGGCCGGACGATGGCAGCCTCCGTGTCGAAAAGCGCGGCGAAAATGCGTTCCAGGTTGTCCCGGCCCACATCATCGTAGCCATAGCCGGTGGTCGGCGCGAAATGCCGGTATGCCACCTGATGCTCCTGGAAAGCCGCCAGCACCCGCCGTGTTCCGATCGCCTCCATGGCGTCTACCCGGGCAAAAACAGGTCTGAGACTTTCCTCCGCCTGCGCAATCCGTTCCTGAATGTTCATGCTTCCACTCCTCTTGTATACCAACTTCTTAGCTGATGGCAGGCGTCCGCCGCCAGACTGTCCACCCAGAGCACGTCCTCTTCCCGGCGCATCCAGGTCAGCTGCCTTTTGGCGTAATGCCGCGTTCCCAGCTTGATGGCGTCCACCGCCTGCGCCAAGTCGCATTCACCGCGGACGTAGGGCGCCAGCTCCTTGTAGCCCAGACCCTTCATGGCCTGGGCAGATGTCGAAACGCCCTCCGCCAGCAGACTACGCACTTCTTCAACCAAGCCGTCTTGCACCATCTGATCCACCCGATCCTCAATGCGCCGATACAGCCGTTCGCGCTCCATGGTCAGCGTGGCGACCCGATAATCAAATTCGACTTCGGTCGGTTTTTGCGGCTGCTGGCTGAAAGGCACCCCGGTGGATCGGAATACTTCCAGCGCGCGTATGGCCCTGCGCACATCGTTCAGGTGCAGCCGGGCCGCCGTTGCCGGATCCACTTCCTCCAGCATCGCGTGCAGGCGCTCTCGGCCCCCTGGCGCGTCAGCCAGCGCCTGCAGTTCATCCCGCAGCGCCTGATTCGCCCCGGCATCCCCCATGGCCATGGGCTGACGGAGGGCGCGCAGGTACAGCCCCGTGCCGCCCACCAGCAGAACCTGATGCCCCCGCCCATGAATCTCCCGGAAGCATGCCTCCGCCATGGCCTGATACTGCGCCACGGAAAAGGGCTCCCACGGCTCAGCCACGTCCAGCATGTGATGCGGCACCCCGTCCATTTCTTCCATGGTGGGCTTGGCGGTACCGATGTTCATTCGCCGGTAGATCTGCATGGAATCCATGCAGACAATCTCACAGCCAAATTCCTTGGCCAGACGAATCGAAAAACCTGTTTTGCCGCTGGCCGTCGGGCCCGTCAACACCCAGCAGCATTGCTTCTTCTCCATCCTGGCATCCTCACTGCAGGCGCTTGAAGCGCCGGTCAAGCTCGGTGTGGCTCAACGCCACCACCAGCGGCCGTCCATGGGGACAGGTGGGCGTAACATGCTGATCCACCATGGTGGTTACCAGATGGCGGATGTCTGTCTCCGCCAAAGCCTCGCCGCCCTTGACCGCCTTCTTGCAGGCCATTTGCAGGATGGCCGCACGTCTGCGCTCCATGGAAATCGTTCCGCGCTCTCCCGCCAGCTGATCCAGAATTTCATGGAGAAAATCCACGGCCTGGGGCTGGCCCAGAATCATCGGAATGGTGCGGATGGACATCTCCGCATCGCCAAAGGGCTCCACCGTCAGTCCCAGGGAAGCCAGCAGCTCGTGATGCTCCTGCAGCAACGCCTGTTCCCGCCGATTCACCGTCACCACCATGGGGATGAGCAGTTCTTGGCCGCAGGTATGCTGATCATACGCTTTCATCATGCGGTCGAAGAGCAGCCGTTCATGGACGGCGTGCTGGTCAATCATCAGCAAATGATCGTCATATTCCACCAGAATATAGGTATTGAACACCGCGCCCAGGAGCTTCATGGGCTTCGGCGCATCCGGCAGAAAGGACGCCTGCTCCAACCTTGCGCCATCACTGTCTGTTTCCGACTTCGGTAGGTTTTTCAGCGATGTGGACGCAAGTCGGTTAACCGGTGTTTCCGACATTGGTCGGTTTTGTACTTCGGACGGTTTTTGTACACTCTCCTGCTTTTCTTTTTCAGGCGTCTTCATATAGCCAGGCAAGACCGATGCATTCTCCCTCAGCACGGAGGCCGCAGTCGTCACTTGCGATGGCTGCGGCTGAAGCTCCTTTGCCGGTATCCGGGAAGTCACCTCTTCTGGGATCGGGGCCTTTGGCAGGATCGGAGGCACCGATGCGCCATCCGCCTGAACGGCTGTCGACGCACGCAATGTCTGCCGCGTGACCTGCACAGGCGCTTGGGTCTGCTGCTGGCTTGTCAAGCGCATCTGAGGCGCGTGGACCAGAACATCCGGCTCGGCGATCCCCTCCCGCACCAGGGCTTCCAGCGCCTCCGCGATCCGGGGTTCGTCCTGAAAACGCACCTCCAGCTTGTTGGGATGGACGTTGACATCCACCGTGTCGTAGGGCATGGTCAGATGCAGCACACACGCGGGGTACTTGCCAACCGTCACACGCTCCCGGCAGGCCGCTTCCACCGCTGATGATAGCAGCGCGCTTTTCATATAGCGGCCATTGATGAAAAAGGACTGATGGCCCCGGTTGCCCCGGGCGCAGTCGCCAACGCCCACATATCCCTTGACCACCATGCCGCCCTCGCAGCCTTCCACCGTGCGCATGGAGCGCAGAGCCTCGCTGCCATAGATGGCAAAGACCGCCGACGCCAGCTTGCCGTCTCCGGCGGAGTGGTACAGCGTCTTGCCCTGGCTGATGAAGCGGAAGGACACGTCCGGCCTGGAAAGGATCAGCCGCATCATCAGGTCGGATACCAATCCGGCCTCCGTGGCGGGCTTTTTCAGGAACTTGAGGCGCACAGGGGTGTTGAAAAACAAGTCCCGCACCACGAACGTCGTGCCTTCCGGGCAGGCGGCCTCCTCGATGGACGTGATGCGGCCGCCATCGTTCTGCACCTTGATGCCGCTGACATCCGCCTTGGTGCGGGTAGTGCAGGTCACATGGCTGACGGCGGCAATGGAGGCCAGCGCCTCCCCGCGAAAGCCCAGGGTCTCAATGGCGAACAGATCCTGCGCCCTTGTGATTTTGCTGGTGGCGTGGCGCTCAAAGGCCATACGGATCTCGCTCTGCTGGATGCCGCTGCCGTTGTCCGTCACCCGAAAGTAGCTGATGCCGCCATCCCGGATTTCCACCGTGACCGCGCTGGCCCCGGCGTCCAGGCTGTTTTCCACCAGCTCCTTGATGGCGGCGGCAGGCCGCTCCACCACCTCGCCCGCCGCAATTTTGCCGATGACCTCATCGGTCAGCAGCTGTATCTTTCCTGCCATGATCGTCTTTCCTTTTCTCAATACCGACCAAAGTCGGTTTTGCATCATTTTGTCGAAAAGTCGGTTTTGCCAATAACCGACCAAGGTCAGCTTACAGCTTCCTGGCCTTTTCCCGCAGCAGGAACAGCTGATTGATGGCGTCCATGGGCGTCAGCGCCATTACGTCAATGTTCTGCAGGTCGTTGATGATCTCCGTCCGGGCGTAGTCGAACATGTCCACCTGCTCGTTCTCCCGCTTGGGGCCTTCCTCCAGGATGTTCTGGCCGATGCCCTTCTGGTTGATGTCGCTGACCTCCAGCCGCGCCTGAATCTCATGGGCGCGCACCAGCACAGGCTTGGGCACCCCCGCCAGCCGTGCCACATGGACGCCGAAGCTGCGATCCGCCCCGCCCCGGATGATTTTGCGCAGGAAAATCACGTCCTCACCGTGCTCCTTGACGGAAATGCAGTAATTCTCCACGCCGTCAATGTGGCCTTCCAGCTCGGACAGCTCATGATAGTGGGTGGCGAAGAGCGTCTTGGCGCCGACCTTTTCCTTGTCACACAGGTATTCCACCACCGCCCAGGCAATGGAAAGGCCGTCAAAGGTGGATGTGCCGCGGCCGATTTCGTCCAAAATAATCAGCGACCGGGCCGTGGCGTTGCGCAGGATGTAGGCCGTTTCGCTCATTTCCACCATGAAGGTGCTCTGACCGCTGGCCAGGTCATCCGACGCGCCCACGCGGGTGAAGATGCGATCCACAATGGGAATGCTGGCCTCCCGCGCCGGCACGAAGGAGCCGATGTGCGCCATCAGCACGATCAGCGCCACTTGACGCATGTAGGTGCTTTTGCCGGCCATGTTCGGCCCGGTGATGATGAGCATCCGCTGCTCGTCCTGGTTCATGAAGGTATCGTTGGGCACGAAGCCGCCGTCCTGCAGGGTCTGCTCCACCACGGGATGACGGCCGTCCAGGATGCGCAGGCTCCCGTCGCCGGTGATGTCCGGGCGAACGTAGTGATTGCTGACGGCCACCTTGGCCAGGGACAGCAGCGCGTCCAGGGTTTTCAGCGCCATGGCCGTGCGCTGAATTCGAGCGATCTCCGCCGCGATTTTCTCACGGATCTCGGTGAACAGCTGCAATTCCAGCCGCACGGACTGCTCCTGGGCGCCGACAATCTTCTGCTCCATTTCCTTGAGCTCGGGCGTCATGTAGCGCTCGCAGTTGGTCAGCGTCTGCTTGCGGGTATAGCGCTCCGGCACCAGCTCGTAATAGGACTTGGTGACCTCAATGTAATAGCCGAAAACCTTGTTGTACTGCACCCGCAGGTTCTTGATGCCCGTGGCTTCCCGCTCGCGCTGCTCCAGGTCGAGGATCCACTGCTTGCCGCTGACGGAAGCCGCCCGGTACTCGTCCAGCATGGCCGAATAGCCGTCCCGGATGATGCCGCCCTCGCTGATGGCCAGGGGCGCGTCCGGGTGGATGGCGCGCTCCAGCAGGGCCGTCAGGTCTTCCAGCGGATCCAGCTGATCCCGCACCTGCCGGACGGCCTGGCTTTTCGCCTCCGAAAGCAGGCCGCGGATACCCGGCACCTTTCCCAGCGACGCGCACAGGGCCAGGCAATCCCTGGCGTTGATGGACTTGTAGGACACCTTCGACAGGAGCCGCTCCACATCGTAAACGCCCTGCAATTCCTCCGAGAGCGTCATGGTCAGCACATGCTCGCCGGTGAATTCCTCCACAGCGTCCAGGCGGTGGAGAATCTGCTCCCGGTCGATCAGCGGCTGCTCGATCCAGGAGCGCAGCAGCCGTCCGCCCATGGCCGTGGATGTCCTGTCCATCAGCCAGAGCAGCGAGCCCTTCGACGACCGCCCCCGGATGGACTCGGTGAGCTCCAGATTCCGGCGGGTGTTGCGATCCAGCAGCATGGTCACCGCGCCCTGGTAAATGCGCAGCTCGGTGATGTGCTCCAACGCGTTCTTCTGCGTCTCGGACAGATAGCGCATCAGCGCCCCCGCCGCGCAGGCCCCGGAGCGGTATTCCTCGCTGAGGCCCAGGGGCGACAGGTCGCTGAGGGCGAAGTGCCTGCACAATTCATCCGAGGCGTTCTGGTACTGATACCAGCTTCCCGGCTGCTCGGAGCAGGAAACATCCTCCCGGCCCTGGCAGGCCCGCAGGCGCACCAGATCGTTGGTGATGATCTCGATGGGCTGAATGCGGGCAATCTCGTCCGCCAGCGTGTCCGCCGCCGAGGCGATCTCATGCACAAAAAACTCGCCCGTGGACACATCCGCGAAGGCCATCCCCACCTTTTCCCCGGTGAAATGCACCGACAGCAGGAAGTTGTTGGCCCGCTCGTCCAGCATGGCCGGCTCGATCACCGTGCCCGGCGTCACCACCCGGATGACATCCCGCTTCACCAGACCCTTGGCCAGCGCCGGGTCCTCCAGCTGCTCGCAGATGGCCACCTTGTAGCCCTTGGCAATCAGCCGTTCCACATAGGTGGCGGCCGCGTGGAAGGGCACACCGCACATGGGCGCGCGCTCCTCCAGGCCGCAGTCCCGGCCCGTCAGGGTCAGCTCCAGCTCCCGGGAGGCCGTTCGGGCGTCATCAAAAAACATCTCGTAGAAGTCGCCCAGGCGGAAAAATAGGATGCAGTCCTGATACTCCGCCTTCAGGTTCAGGTACTGCTGCATCATGGATGTGAGGGCCATCGCGTCTTCAATCCCCTTATCCTCAGTATATCGCGCGGGTCAGGCCGCGCCTGCCGCTTATTCCCCGCAGCCGGAGCAGGAGCCGCAGCTGCCCGAGCAGCCGGAGCAGCCACCGCGGCAGCCGCTGTCCTCGGTCTCCCCGGTGATGACCAGGCGCAGGATGCGGTTCACATTTTCCATCATCTGGCTGAAGTCCGCGCGGGCGGCCTGCAGCTCCTTGACAAGCGCCTGCTCATTGAGGGCGGCCTCCGCCTCCTCCATGGCCTTGCCGGCCTCGGCCAGCGCCGTGTGATCCATATTCTCCTCCGCCAGCAGGTTTTCCACCGCCTGACGCTTTTCCATCAGCGCCGCGATGGCCCGGGCCGCCTCCGCGTCTGCCGTCACCTGGTTTTCCGCCGTGTGCATCCGCTGATAAATATCGCTCTCAACAATCGCCTGGGCCAGCTCCTGGGCCTTTTCCATCACATTACGCATGATCCTTGCCATCCTTTCCGTCCATCCGCTCCGCCATGAGCGTGTTGTTTTTGATTTCGGTCACCCGCACCCGGATGATCTGGCCGACATCCGCCAGGCCCCCCGGACAGGTGATGGACACACCGTGCCTGCCCTTGCCGGAGACAGCATGGTCGCTCCTGCGGGACAGGCCCTCCACCAGCACTTCCTCCTCCATGCCCACAAAGCGCGCCATGGCTTCCCGCTGACGGCGATCCTGCAAAGCGATCAGCCGCTGAATGCGGTCGGAGGCCACGTCCTCGGGCACCTGCTCGGGCATGGAAGCCGCCTTGGTGCCCGTGCGGGGCGAGTAGATGAAGGTGAAGGCGGAGTCATAGCCCACCTCGTCCACCAGGGCCATGGTGTCCTGGAACTGCTCCTTCGTTTCCCCGGGGAAGCCGACGATGATATCCGTCGTCAGGCCGATGCCCGGAACCGCCTCCCGCAGCCTGCGCACCCGCTCCAAATAGCGTGCCCGGTCATAGCGGCGGTTCATGCGGCGAAGAATTTCATCATTGCCGCTCTGCACCGGCAGATGGAACTGCGGCAGGATATGGCGGCTCTCTCCCATGACCTCGATCAGCTCGTCAGACAAGTCCTTGGGATGGCTGGTCATGAAGCGGATGCGGGGGATGTCCAGGCCGTCCAGCGCGCGCAGCAACTCCGCGAAGGTCGGCTCTCCCCTGAGACCCTTGCCATAGCTGTTGACGTTCTGGCCCAGCAGCATGATCTCCTTGACGCCCGCATCCCGCAGGGCCTCGGCCTCCGCGAGGATGGCGGACATCTCCCGGCTGCGCTCCCGACCGCGCACATAAGGCACGATGCAATAGGAGCAGAAGTTGTCGCAGCCGTACATGATGGTGATGTAGGCCGCGTCCTGCCGTAGCCGCTTCACCGGCAGCGCCTCGGCAATGGTGTCCTCGTCCTCAACCTCCACCACGGCGCGGTCGCTTTGCAGGGCCTTCAGGAGCAGCTCCGGCAGCTTGTACAGGTTGCTGGTGCCAAAGGCCAAATCCACAAAGCGGTACTGCCGCAGGATCTTCTCCGCCATGCCCGGCTGCTGAATCATGCAGCCGCACACCGCAATCATCAGGTTCGGGTTCTGCCGCCGAACCTCCTTCAGCCAGGTCACGTTGCCCAGGGCCCGGCGTTCCGCGTTGTCTCGTACGCAGCAGGTGTTGAAGATCACGAAGTCCGCCTGCTCCCGGGTGGGGGCCTCCGCCATGCCCATGTCCGTGAGCATCCCCGCCAGCTTCTCGCTGTCATGGGCGTTCATCTGGCAGCCGTAGGTCACCACATAATAGCTGCGCGGCCTTCGCGGCATGGCCAGCACCTGGGCCATATAACCCCGCTGCTCCCGCAGCTGTTCCTCCGTTATCACCACAGGCTTACGATCAGCCATGCTCCTCCTCCTTGCGCATCACGCGCCCCTCGCCGCCGCACGCGGCACAGGGCGCGGTCCATTCATCCATCAGGGGCGGACGGGAGCGCTTGCGCGTCATCTCGATCAGCCCCAGGGACGTAAAGCCGTGGATCACCGTCTTCACCCGATCCAGGGCAAAGCACCGCTTCAATTCTGCCAGCACCTTTTCACGACTCTCCTCCGATGCCATGTCAATCATGTCGATGAGGATGATGCCGCTGAGGCTGCGCAGCCGCACCTGACGGGCGATTTCCCCGCAGGCCTCCAGATTCAGCCGAAGAATGGTCTCCTCCAGATCCCGCTGGCCGGTGAACTTGGCCGTGTTGACGTCGATGACCGTCATGGCCTCGCACCGGTCGATGACCAGGGTACCGCCGCTGTTCAGCCACACCTGACGGCGCAGAGCCTTGTCCCGCTGCCTGTCGAGCCCAGCTATGGCCATCATGTTGTCCCCCGCCAGGGTGACGGGCGCGATGGCGGAGAGCCGCTTGGCCGCCGATGGATCATTGACAACAAAGCGGTCGATGCCCCGGGGATGATAATCAGCCACCACGCTGTCCAGCAAATCCCGGGCGGCGTAAAGCACCGACAGCGCGTGGGCCGTGGGCGCCGCTTTGCGGATGGCTTCCCACCGCTCCATGAGGGACGCGATTTCCTCGCGGATGGCGTCCTCCGCGGCGCCGGGGGCGCTGTGGCGCATCACCAGGCCGAAGCGTCCCTCCGTGAGGCGCAGCCCCATTTCCCGCATGGCCTCGCGGATTTCCCCGTCCTCCACCCGGCCCGACACGCCCACATAGCGGTTCAGGGGCATCAGGATCACATATTCGCCGCACAGCGTCACATCCCGGGTCAGGAACGCGCCCTTGGTACCCTGGGCTTCCTTCTTCACCTGCACCATGACGTTCATGCCTGCCTGCAGGCGCGGCAGCGTCAGCCCCTGGCTGCGCTCCTCCATGGGCAGAAAGCCGTTCTTTTCCTGGCCGATGTCCACAAAGGCCGCCTTCATGCCGGGCACCACGCGCTCCACCTTGCCCAGATAGACGCGCTCGGCAGCGTGGTCTTCGCCGTCCAGCAGGTATTCCACCAGCCGGCCATCCTCGACAACGGCAATGGCATCGGGCTCCCCAGCCTGCACATAAATCTCTCGCATTTACAGCGTCTCCAGGGGCGCAAGGCCCTCCTCGCCATCGCCCAGGAGCCCCAGGCGGATCACCAGCACCCGGGGCGCCTCCACCCCGGCAAAGGCGGACAGGGCCGCCATCAGCATATCCGGCTTGCAGATCAACGTCTCGTTCAGCGCCAGCAGGGCATGAATGGTATCTCCCTGCGCCGTCAGCTCGTAAATCAGCGGACGGATGTCGCATTCCTTCACGCCGCTCTTGCTCTTGCGCAGGGCGAGGATGCTCTCCTGCTTCAGGAAATCCGGGATGGCCGCCGTCAGCCGCCGCGCGTCGCCGTCCAGCAGGCGGATGTCGTAGCGCGCGGCCCGAACCATGGCCATCAGCGCCGGATGACGGTCGTCCAGGGGACGGGCCTCCACCAGCTGCATGTCCGGGGGCAGGGCGGTATTCATGGCCGCGACGAATTCATCCGCCGTGACCTCCTTGTCCAGGGTGACGTCCATGAGCTCCCGGCGGCCCACAGCGCCCGTGGACAGGGCGGAGGCGAAGGTCACAAGGATGTGCGGGTTGAAGCCCTTCGAGTAACTCACCGGCATCCCTGAGCGCCGCAGCGCCCGCTGCATGGCCCGCTGAATATCCAGATGCCCGATATGGCGCAACCGCTCGGACTTCTCAAACACTGCCATCATTCGCAAAACCTGCACACCCCCTTAAAGCGCTGAAGGCCGCAGCCGTTGCAGCCCTTCCGGCAGTCCCTGGTGGTCTGGGCGCGGTCGGCCCTTTCCTTTTCGCGCCACAGAAAATTCTTCGTCACGCCGCTGTCAATGAAGTCCCAGGGAAGGATCTCGTCCTTCTCCCGGCGGCGGTAGGCGTAGAAGGCCGGGTCAATCCCCATTTCGTCGAAGGCCTCCCGCCACAGGTCGTAGCGGAAATGCTCCGTCCAGCCGTCCAGCATGCAGCCCTTCTCGAAGGCCCTGAGCAGCACCCCGCCCATGCGGCGGTCGCCCCGGGCAAAGCAGGCCTCCAGGAAGGACAGTTCCGACTCGTGATAATTGAAGTTGACGCCCTTGATCTTCAGCGCCTCCCGCAGGTGAAGCTGCTTTTCATGGACGGTCTCCATGGTGTCCTGCGGCTCCCACTGGAAGGGCGTGAAGGGCTTGGGCACGAACACCGACGCGGAGCAGGTGACCCGCAGCCCCTTGGCCCTTTGTCCCTTGGGCACCGCGAAATAGGCGGAGACCACCTTCCGGGCCAGGTCGGCAATGCCGTCCAGATCCTCGTAGGTCTCCGTGGGCAGACCCATCATGAAGTACAGCTTCACGCTGCTCCAGCCGCCCTGGAAGGCGTCGGAGACCTTCTCCATCAGGTCTTCCTCGGTGACGCCCTTGTTGATGACGTCCCGCAGGCGCTGGGTGCCCGCCTCGGGGGCGAAGGTCAGGGAGGTCTTGCGCTCCTTCTGCGTGGCCTCAAGGGATTCCTTCAGCACGCTGTCCAGCCGGAGGGAGGGCAGGCTGATGGATACCCGCTTGTCCTCCATGCGCTTGAGCAATTCGCGGATCAGCTCCGCCAGGCAGGTATAATCGCCGCTGGACAGGCTGGACAGGCTGATCTCCTCATAGCCCGTGGCATTTTCGAGGGCCGCGGCCAGCTCCACCAGGCGCTCCAGGCTGCGTTCCCGCACGGGACGGTAAAGCATCCCCGCCTCGCAGAAGCGGCAGCCCCGGGTGCAGCCCCGCATGATTTCCAGCATGATGCGGTCGTGGATGATCTCCGTGTAGGGCACGGGGATGGCCTCGGGGTACACGGCGCTGTCCAGATCGGTGATGATGGCCTTGACCACCCTTTCCGGGGCTTCGGGGCAGTTGGGGGTGAAGGACGCGATGGTGCCGTCCTCGTTATAGGTCACATCGTAGAGGGCAGGCACATACACGCCCCGGACGCCCGCCAGGCGCCTGAGGCACTCCAGACGGGAAAGCCCCGCTTTCCGGCTGTCCAGGATGACCCGGTTCAGCTCGACAATCTGCTCCTCGCCGTCCCCCACCATAAAGGCGTCGATGAAGTCCGCCAGAGGTTCGGGGTTGAAGGCGCAGGGGCCGCCCGCCACGATGATGGGCGCCTCCTCCCCGCGATCCTCCCGCCAGAGAGGAATGCCGCCCAGCTTCAGCATGGCCAGCACGTTGGAGTAGCTCATTTCATATTGCAGGGTGAAGCCCACCACGTCGAAGTTCGCGATGGGCGTGCGGCTCTCCAGGGAGAACAGCGGCACCTGCTCCTGCTCCATCAGCGCCATCATATCCACCCAGGGCATGCAGACCCGCTCGCACAGGCTCCAGGGCTGGGCGTTGATGGCGGCATAGAGAATCTTCATGCCCAGATGGGACATGGCGACCTCATAGGTATCGGGGAAGCAGAAGGCAAAGCGCAGCTCCGCCTGATCCCAGGCCTTGACGGCGGTGTTCATCTCGCCGCCGGTATACCGCGGGGCCTTCTGCACCTTTTCCAGCATGGCCTCAATCTTATCGGAAATCATCGTAGGGGTCAATGTACGTTCCTCCTGACGCGCACCCGGCAAGGCTTTCCAGGGAGAAAGGCGGTCTGACGGGCCACTTTTCTCCTCTGTTCGCCGGGCGCAATCAGCAAATGAGCCTATATGCCCATGTTGCCTATGATAATGTACCATTTTTCGCGAAGGAGGTCAACCGCCCGGCATAATTTTTCTTTCTTCCTTTTCCCTGATGCTTTCACCGTTTTCCGGGCAAACTCATCCCATCAACAAGGAGGTCAACCTATTATGAAGCATCCGTTTCTGCTGGGCGCCATCGGCTATCCCCTGCTGGAAATCTGCGCCCGCGGCCGCACCCACTACTCCATGGCCCTGGCGGGCGGCGCTTCCTGCGCGGCCATCCGCCGCATCGGCCGCAGCGGCATGAACCCCTTGGGCAAGGTGCTGGCGGGCGGACTGGCCATCACGGGCATCGAGGCCCTGTGCGGGTGCCTGTGGAACCGCCGCCATCAGGTATGGGATTACCGCCGTCAGCCGCTGAACTGGCGTGGACAGATCTGCCTGCGCTTCTCTGCGCTGTGGTGCCTGATGTCCGCCGCCATCCTCTATATTGACAATCTGGCCCGGCGGGCATAAAATAAGGAGGATCGACACAAAAGGAGGCCTTCATCATGGCCCACCGCCGTTTGTTTGCCCTGCTGACCACCCTTGCGCTGCTTTGCGGCGCCCTGAGCACCGCCCATGCCGCCAGCTTCCCCCTGACGGCCTACCCGGAGACGGACGCTCAGCGCGTCGTCAGGGGCTATGACCCGGAGGGCGGGCTGGAAAACGGCTACACCTACATCTGCTTCGGCCGCTATCCTTACACGGCGGAGGGCGATGTGATGCCCGTCACCTGGAAGGTGCTGGCGGTGGAGGACGGTTACGCCTTCTGCTATTCCGCGTATGTGATCGACTTCGCGCAGTACCACAGCGAAAAGGTCGACCTGGTGGTGTGGAAGGACAACCTGATCTACACCACCCTGAACGAAACGGTTCGCGCCAAGATGTTCACCGAGGAGGAACTGGCCGCCGTGGCCTACTCCGAGGAGCGGGGCTGGCTGTTCTACCTCTCTAACCCCCAGCTGCGCACGGAGGCCTACGGCTTCTGTCACTGGCAGCTGAAGCCGCAAAAGCCCCGGGAATGCGCTCCCACGCCCTACGCCATGACCCATCCCGACGCCTGGGTGGATCCGGCCAGCGGCAACACCTGGTATTTCTCCACCGGCATGCCCCGGGTGGGCTTCCACAGCCTGATCGGCTTTGACGGCCACACCTCCACCGCGGCCAACAACCGCTATGGCGGCATGAGGCCCGCCTGCTACATCGACCTGTCCATGCTCGACGGCGTCAGCGGCTCCGGCACCTTGGAAGACCCCTACTGCTTTGAGGTCATACGGGATTTCAGCCAGGCGGGTGCCTGATGGTTCAGTCCCCCAAATCGGCTTGAAGCCATTTCATGCCGCAGGGTGTCAAAAAAGCCCCGGGAGGTGTCGGAGGGCCCGCAGGCCCTCTGACTGTCCATCGAAAATCGGCGGCATGTACGGCGATTTTCGTGCTTTTTCGGTAGAAAAAGCTTCCTCACACGAGTGAACGACCGGGAGAATGGCAAAGCCATTCGACCAGTGAGCGAGTGCTTGAAATGGGGCGAACCCCCCTCAAAAAAGTGGCATAAGCCACTTTTTTGACACACTACGGCTTGAAGTCATGCTTCAGGCCGGTTTTTTTGTGCGGATCTATGGTGTATGGACACCAAGCCGGAGCAAAGAACAACCGATTCTGCGCAAAACCTACCGATTTACTTTGCCATGAATGGCTATTAAAATAGAAGTTAAAGAAAGCAATACGCAAGGAGGCGTTCATTCATGAATCACGCGCGATACGACCAGCTCACAGGCAGCTTTCGGGAGCAGGGAGGCATCCTGCGGTTGATGCCCAACTTTGTTCCCCGCCGCTTCGGCACCCCCGGCAGGCGGCTTCGGCTTCACCCTGACGATTACTTTGCCATGGGGATGCATCGGGGCGCCATCAAGGAACGCTGGTTCACCTCCGTCGTTCAGGCGCAGAACGGGCCGGATACGGAGCCCTGCGAAGGCATGAGCCGCGTGATCTGCGGCGGCGACCCCGAAAAGCAGGTTCTCTTCCGGGACGCGGCGGACATGCTGGGCGCGGAGCTTATTGGCGCGGACGTCATGAAAAAGCACGGCTCCTGGCCCATGTTCGCCAAGTTTTTCGACTTCAACGAGCCGCTGTTTTTCCACCTGCACCTCAAGCCCGAGCATGCCGCGCTGGTGGGCCGCAACAGCAAGCCCGAGGCCTACTATTTCCCCGCGCAGTACAATCCGCACACAGGCACCCTGAACGCAACCTATTTCGGCCTGCGCCAGGACGTGACCAAGGAGGACATCAAGGCGCGCATCCGCGCTTTCCACACCGGCGATAACCGCATCACCGATCTCTCGACGGCCTTCCGTGTAACCCTGGGCACAGGCTGGTACACCGCGCCCGGCGTGCTGCACGCTCCCGCTTCCCTGCTAACCTACGAGCCCCAGTGGAACAGCGATGTCAACGCGGTGTTTGAAAACTTCACCGGCGGCCAGGTGTACGGCTACAACCAGCTGGTGGAGAACTGTCCTGAGGACAAATGGGACGACCTGGATTTCATCGTTGATCTGATCGACTGGGAAATCAACTGCGCCCCGGATTACCAGGCGCGTTACTTCCGCCCGCCGGTTCTGATCTCGGCGGATTCCGCCCATGAGGAAAAGTGGATCGTCTACGGCACGGAGGGCTATTTCAGCGCCAAGGAGCTGACGGTTCAGCCCGGGCGGTTCGTTACCATCCGGGAGCCCGGCGCCTTTGGCTGCGTGGTTGTGCAGGGGCACGGCGCCATGAATCAGCTGCCTGTGGAGGCGCCTGTCATGCTGCGCTTCGGCCAGCCCAGCAGCGACGAATGCTTCGTCAGCGCGGAAACCGCCTTCAGCGGCGTGACCTACGTCAATCACAGCCAGACCGAGCCGCTGGTGATCCTCAAACACTTCGCCATGGATTACGCCCCCGCGCGCTGACCGCATCCATCATCCTGCCATATCTGTCACCGAGCATCGGAGGATTCACCGGACGTATCCCCTCCGATGCTTTTTCCACATCAAGCGTTGGGGGAAGCTCCGCCATCCGCCATGGCGGATTTCCCCGTGAAAGAAGACAATACCATGCGAGAAAAATTCAAATCCACGGTGTTCATCCGTTACTTCGTTTCTTACATGGCCGCCGTATCGCTGCTGGTGGCGCTGGCCTGCACCGCGCTGTTTTCCAGCGCCGTAGGCCATTATCAGGCTGAAAAGGAGCGCTCGGTCGAGTTCCAGCTTCGACAGGCAGCCGATGCCTTTTCCTCGGTGATGGAGGAATGCGTCAATGTCACCTACCAGATCGCTTTCAACAACGAGCTTTCCCAGAGCTGGCTGGAAAATCACCCGGTTCATGTCATCGAGGGCAGGAACAGGCTGTCCGAATACCTGCAGGGCAACGCTTTTGCCGAGAATATCCTGCTTTATTTCCCCGGCAGCGATATTGTTTACACCAACAACGGCACCATGGACGCCTCCCTGGCGTCGGAGCATGGAAAGCTGAATCTGATAACGGCCAAGCGGGTCTTCAACGGTCAGGAAAAAACGCTTTTGACCTATCAGCCGCAGCAGCGCAATTTCATTTTGTATACTTATTTCTATTCCTATAAGAACCAAAGCAGGGGCGTGTGATCTACGCCCTGAACGGAGATCAGGTGCAGAAGCTGCTTCACTCCTACCTGGGCTCCCTGGACGCCTACGCGCTGTACAGCGGCGAAAATCTCCTTCATGCCTTCGCCTGGGACGCGGCGTATGTCGATCCTCAGCAGCTGCCGGCTGTCGGCGGGGAAACCGTCCATTTTACCAAGGGCTCCCGCACGGTGATCGCCGCGGCTGACCCGGAACGTCCGCTGACCTATCTGGGCGTCTATACCACGGGAATGCCGCTGGGCCTCGACAGAAGCATGAGCCTCTACCTGCTGCTGATGCTGCTCCTGGGCGTGCTGCTCTCCTATGCCTTTGCCCGACGCCATCACAAGCCGATCAGCCAGCTGATGCAGCTCTCCGCCGACGGCGCGGAGCAGACCGCCGGAACAGACGTATACCGCAACGAGCTGGAATACATCCGCACAGCCATGCTCACCAGCCGCAAGCAGAACGATTCCCTGCTGCTGAATCTCCAGACCCAGCAGCAGCGCCTTCGCGAGGAGATGCTCAGCAGGCTGATGGGCGGCTTCGAGGGCAGCGAAGCCCTGGAAACGGTCAAGGCTCACGTTGACTTTGACATCGACCGCACACCCTATCGCGTGCTGGCGCTCTTTGTCGCCACCGACGACGGCTGTTTATGGCAGCGCGAGCTGCTGGACAGCCTCACCGACCGCCTGCGCTCCATGGCCGCCATGACGCAATACAACGACTGCGTTGTGCTGGTCACGGCGGACGAGCTCCACGGCCAGGTGATCCAAACCGTCAAGGACACCGTCGCCGCGCTCTACGGCGAGGATACGGTGGCGCTCTCCATCTGCACAAGCCTGCCGCATCTGTCGGCCAAGACCTTGCCGGAAGCCGTCCTGGAAGCGCTGATGGCCCTCAGCCACATCATGGACAGCGGCCCTCAGCCCAGCGAGGCCGTCAAATATGCCGCCCCCGCCGAGCCGGCGGGCAACCAGCAGCGCTACCTGGAAAAGGAGTTCGCCCTGCGCGTCAGTCAGGGCAACGAGTCCGGGGCCATGGCCTGCCTGGATGAAATGCAGAGCCAGAGCGTTGCCGACGGCCAGTATCAGTACAGCAGCTACCGTCTGCTGAGCGTGCTGTGGCAGAGCATCCTGGATATGCCCATGGCCTGCGACGAGGAACGCCTGCGCTGGAGCGGCCAGATGGACGCCCTCAAGGATACGGCCAGGAGCATGAACCCGCTGCAATTCCGCGCCCAGGTCGCGGCGCTGCTGACCGAGGTGTGCGACATGTACCGCCTCAGCCAGGCACAGCAGGCGCAGCGTCAGGCCCAGGATGTGCACTGCTTCATTGAGGAGAATTTCTGCGATCACAACCTGGGCCTGAATACCCTGGCGGATGAATTCGGTCATTCCAGCTATTATTGGAGCCGGTATATCAAGGAAACCTTCGGGGTGAACTTTGTTGTTCTGCTCCGTCGGCTGCGCATGGACAAGGCCCGGCAGCTGCTCTCCTCCACCCAAATGTCCCTGGGCGACATCGTGAACGCCATCGGCTATGTGGACGCCACCAGCTTCATCCGCCGCTTCAAGGAGGAGGAGGGCATGACGCCCGCTCAATGGCGCGCAAGCCGGGGGAATCCGGCTGAAAGGCCGTAGCATCGGTTGTTCATGCGCCGAGCAAGTTTAACCCATCCGGGCAAAAACCGCCCTGTTTACACAAAAAGCATCTTCCATTATGCTGAAGTCACGGTTCCTCACGCCCTCCAACAAAGGCACGGAAGGATGACAAGGATGCAACATGCTCAATCAACGGTTCTCAGGAAGCTCCGGCGCGGCGGAAGCCTCTACCTGTTTCTGCTCCCCGCCCTGTGCTATTACCTGCTTTTTTGCTATGCGCCCATGTACGGCCTGCAGATCGCCTTCAAAAATTTCATGCCTGTCAAGGGCATCGAGGGCAGCGACTGGGTGGGGCTGGCCAATTTCCAGCGCTTCATGTCCTCGCCCAACTTCACCACCATCGTGGGCAACACGCTCGCCATCAGCCTGACGACGCTGATCCTGGGCTTCCCCGCCCCGCTGCTGTTCGCCCTGGCGCTCAACGAGATTCATCACAAGCGCTTCAAGAGCATTGTGCAGACGGTCTCCTACGCGCCTCATTTCATCTCCGTCGTCGTCATGGTCAGCATGATTACCATGTTCCTCAATGAGGATTACGGCGTCATCACGCATCTGGTGATGGCCCTGGGCGGCGAGCAGGCCAATTACCTGACCCAGCCGGACAAGTTCGTGGCCATCTACGTTCTTTCCGGCATCTGGCAGGGGCTGGGCTGGGGCTCCATCATCTATCTGGCGGCGCTGACCGGCATTGACCCCTGTCTGCACGAGGCCGCGATGATCGACGGAGCCACACGCTGGCAGCGCATCTGGCACATCAACCTCAGCGGCATCATGCCCACCATCGTCACCATGCTGATCCTCCGCTGCGGCAACCTGATGTCCGTGGGCTATGAGAAGGCCTTCCTGATGCAGAATCCGCTGAATCTGTCCGCGTCGGAAATCATTTCGACCTATGTGTACAAATACGGCCTTCAGCGGTTTCAGTACAGCTTTTCCTCTGCGGTGGGGCTGTTCAACAACATCATCAACTGCATCCTGCTGGTGATGGTGAACACCGCCGCCCGCAAGATGGGTGAATCCGGCATTTTCTGATGAAGCGAAGGGAGGAAAGACGCCCATGATTCAAGCCAAGCAAAAAAGGGCCGGGCGCAGGCCCGTCAGCAAGGACGATCTGATAACCGATCTGGTGGTGTACGGTCTGTGCCTGCTGGTGCTCCTGCTGGTGGCCTACCCGATGGTCTACGTCATCAGCTGCTCCTTCAGCAACCCGGACGCGGTGATCCGCTGCGAAGTAACGCTGCTGCCCCGGGGGCTGACGCTGGACGGCTACAAGCAAATTGTGGACTACAAGCCCATCTGGACAGGCTACCGCAACACCATTTTCTATACGGTCACAGCCACGGCGCTGAACCTGCTTGTCACCGTGCCCTGCGCCTACGCTCTCTCCCGCAGGGAATTGTGGGGCCGCAAGCAATTCATGGCGCTCTTCACCTTCACCATGTTCTTCAGCGACGGCATGATCCCCCATTATCTGCTGATGAAGGATCTGCGGCTGCTCAACACCGTCTGGGCCATGATTATCCCCGGCGCGGTCTCCACCTACAACATGATTATCACCCGCACGTTTTTCGAGAACAGCATCCCCCCGGAGGTGCAGGAGGCCGCCATCATCGACGGTTGCGGCAACAGCAGGCTGTTCTTCTCCGTGGTGCTGCCCCTGTCCAAGCCCATCATCGCCGTGCTGATTCTGTTCTACGGCGTGGGCCACTGGAACGCCTACTTCAACGCCATGATCTACCTCAGCGACGCCGAATTGTATCCCCTGCAGCTCATCCTGCGCAACATTCTGCTGCTGGGCGAAATGAACGACATGATGGGCCTGGACGCGGAATCCCAGCGGATGCTGATTTACCTGATGCGCCTCAAGGAAGTGATGAAGTACGGCATCATCGTCCTGGCCTCCCTGCCGATGATGATCCTCTATCCCTTCCTGCAGAAGTACTTTGTCCAAGGCGTCATGGTCGGCGCGATCAAGGGCTGACAATCCCTGCCAGCAGAAGAAAGGAGGCCCGAAGCACAACCCGGTCGGCCCTGTATCCCATCCCGACTCACACTGATACAAAGAAAGGAAACGTTCACCATGAAAAGAAAGATTTCCATCCTGGTTCTCACGGTCATGCTGCTGACCTCCGTACTGTGTCTCCCCGCCTCCGCCGTTACCGTCAACAAGACCGGCCTGCCCATTACCGATGAGGTCGTCACCCTGACCGTCCTCTTCCCCCGCAAGGCCTCCCACGGCGATTTCGACCAGATGTGGTACATGGACGAGCTGGAAGCCCGCACCAACATCCGTCTGGACTTCAAGCTGGCCGATTCCTCCGGCTTCACGGAAAAGAAGAACCTGGCCTTCGCCTCCAACGACTATTCGGACATCATGTTCAACAGCCTGTCCACCAGCGACATCGCCTCCCTGGGCGCCCAGGGCATCCTGGTGGATCTGAAGCCCTATCTGGAGGAGTACGCCCCCAATGTGGTGCATCTGCTCAACACCGTGTCCGATACCGCGTGGATGACCGTCACCAGCCCGGACGGCGCCATCTACGCTCTGCCCACCTTCAACACCGTGGAGCGCGACCAGATTCAGGACACCCGCATCTTCATCAACAAACAGTGGCTTGACAACCTTGGCCTTGAGGTACCCACCACGCTGACCGAGCTGTACGACGTGCTGGTGGCCTTCCGCGACCAGGACGCCAACGGCAACGGCGATCCCAGTGACGAGATCCCCGTGGTCGGCCGCGCCGATCAGGCCCTGAACCGTCTGGTGCTGTGCGCCCTGGGCTATACCCGGGCCCGGGAAGACTTCATTGACGGCGAGTACATCTACGTTCCCACCACCGACGCTTACCGCGAGTACCTGACGTACATGAACAAGCTCTACACGGAGGGCCTGCTGGACAAGGAATACTTCACCCAGACCGCCGAACAGTCCAACGCCAAGGTTGTGGACATGCGTGCCGGCTTGTGCATGAGTCCTCAGGTCATCATGCCCTCCCAGGAACAATATGAGCAGTATATTTTTATCCCCGCGCTGAAGAACGAAAAGACCGGCGAGCGCATCTGGCCCCGGGAAGCCTCCTTCGGCGCCGGCTTCGGCACGCTGCTGGCCGTCACCAACAAGTGCCAGAACGTGGAGGCCGCCGTCCGCCTGGCGGACTATCTGACCACCGTGGAGGGCACCATGCTCACCCGCTGCGGCAACGAGTACGGCACCCTGGACAACGACGGCGGCTATGAAAAGTACGAGGAAGACGGCGTGGTGAAGTACCGCCTGCACAACAACGGCTTCTCCAACTACGGCGCGTATCGCTACTCCATCGCACCCATGGACATTATCCACACCTTCTCCCCGGAGATCAACGCCATCATCGTGGCCAATGACCCGCAGAATCAGTTTGTCACCGACCAGACCTACGCCAGCGGCAACCTGGAGGTCATGCGCGAGGAAATCCCCAACATCATCCTTTCCGCCGAGGATTCCGACCGTCTGGCCTTCCTGGTGGATCTGAACAGCTATGTGGATCAGATGGACGCGAAGTTCATCACCGGCATGCTGGAAATCAACGATGAGACTTGGGCTTCCTTTCAGCAGGACCTGCAGGCCCTGCGGGTAGACGAGCTCATCCGCATCAAGCAGGCGGCCTACACCAACGCCATGAACATGATCGGCAAGGAGTAAACCATGAACCGAATGATTAACGGGGAGGGCGCGCCGTCATTCCAGGCGGCCCCCTTCCCCCGGGGCATCACCTACCAGAGCATGTACCAGCCCGACCCGGCCTATCCCTTCCTGGACGATACGGCCCTTGGCATGTGGCAGGGGCGGATCATCTGCGCGTGGTACAACTGCACCCAGGGCGAGATCCGCGGGGATACGATCATCCGCGGCCGCTGGTCCGCTGACGGCGGAAAAACCTGGACGGATCAGGAGATCATCGCCGCCTCCCCGGATGAGAGCGTCCACTATGTGCCCGTCAGCTTCACCGACGACGGCAAGGACTTCTACGCCTTCGTCACCCGCATGTGCGGCCACGACCAGCCCACGGGCTATGAGATTTTCCGCTATACCGGCTCCGGCTGGGAAAGCGTGGCCCTGCGGGAGGATCGGATGCTCATCAACACCCCCGCCTATCGCATGGACGACGGCCATTACCTGATGGCGGGCCGTGTGTGCTTCCCCGGCTATCCGCACCCGGAAATCCCCAACGTGGCCGTCAGCGAAACCAGCGATGTGCTGTCTCCTTACAGGATGATCGAATTTGACGGCCCCTGGCGGCAGGAAAACTTCACCCTGCGCTACCCTGAAACGGCGGTCATCATCGACGGCAGGGACATCACGGCCTTCGTCCGGGGCGAGGGCTTCACCCGCCAGGCCCAAGAGCGGCCCTATCGCTTCACCAGCGACGATTACGGACGCACCTGGTCTCAGGGCGAACTGACGGATCTGCCCTGCATCGGCTCCAAGCTGTTCGGCGGCATTTTGAGCAACGGCCTGAGCTACCTGGTCTTCAGCGCCGAAAATGATCGGAACAACAACCGCTCCCTGCTGGCGCTGGCCGTCAGCAGGCGCGGCGAGGATCACATCAGCCGCCGCTATCGTCTGCTGGACGGCCCCCATGAGGCCACGGGGCTCATCCCCGAATGGTCGTACCCCTGCAGCATGGAGTATGACGGAAAGCTGTACATCGCCTGCACCAGCCACAAATCCGGCGCCATCCTGATGACCATCCCCCTCGCCTCCCTGGAAGCGTAAGGAAAAAACCACGATATATGCATGACTTGGACGGACGCTGCCCCCGGGCGCGTCCGTTCCATCTGAAACGGAGTGAAATCTGCCATGAAAAAGCTCTTTGGCGTCACCACCGCCATGACCACCCCCTTCACCGCCGATGACAGAATTGATGTCGCGTCCATTCGGGAGACCGTCGATTTCCTCATCAGCAAGGGCGTGCACGGCCTCTATCCCATGGGCACCACGGGCGAAATGCTGCACCTGACCCTGGAGGAGCGCCAGCTGGTCGCCCAGACGGTGGTGGACGCCGCCGCCGGTCGGGTGAACGTATTCGTCAACTGCGGCGCCAACACCACCCGGGACGCCGTGCAGCTGGCGCGCCACGCGGCCGCCATCGGCGCCGACGGCATCGGCGCGGTCACGCCTTACTTCCTCAAGGTCAATGACCGGGAGCTGGAGGAATACTACGTTACCCTCGCCCGGAGCGTGCCGGAGGACTTTCCCCTGTACATGTACAGCATCCCCCAATGCGCCGCCAACGACATCGCGCCCGTTGTATGTCAGGCCGTCCGCCGACGCTGTCCCAACTTGGCGGGCATCAAGTACAGCTACGCCGACTTCTCCCGGCTGATCGACTACTGTTCCTTGGGCGACGACTTTTCCGTCATGATCGGGCCGGATCTGCTGTTCCTCCAGGGCATGACCGTGGGCTGCGACGGCGTGGTGTCCGGCATATCGGGCATCTTCCCTGAGCCCTTCGTCGCCGTGTACAACGCCTACATGGCTGGCAATCTGAAGGAGGCCGAACGGCTGCAAAGGCTCTGCGTGAACTATGTCCGCATCCTGCGCGCGGGCAGCAACATGGCGTATTTCAAGACCGCCATGGACTACCGCGGACTGCGCGGCGGCCACATGCGCGCGCCTCAGCTGGATCTGACGCCGACGGAAAAGGAGGCCTTCCTCACCGAGCTGAAGGCCATGGACATATTCGGCGCCATCTGACGCTTTTGCAGCAAAGCGGCCCTCGCGGCAATTGTACCGCGAGGGCCTTTCATTCGGGCTTCAGCAGAAGGGGTTACAGGATTTCCAGGCCGTGCCGATCCGGCAGCTGGGGCAGCGCGGCGCAGGGCTTGTCCAGGTAGAAGAAAGCCACGGCGGCGATCTCATCCTGCAGCAGCTGATAGCGCTTGCCGCTGCGCCAGCCCAGGGCCTGAATGGTCACCCGGATGTCCTTGCGGAAGCGGATGGGGTCGGTCACATGCCAGCGGTACATGGCAAAGCGCATCTGACTGCGGTACAGCGTGTTGGGGGTGATGACCTGGGGCAGGCCCGAGTAGGGCGTGGAGAAGGGCACATAATGGTCGTGGGTCACCGGATCCTCAAAGTTGTAGGAGCCGCAGAAGTAATCCTCCGTGCCCGTGCCGCAGATGGTGGGATAGTCCTGATCCCCGTCCAGGTAGAACTTGATTTCGCCCTCGCCCCACCAGCCTTCGCTCTTGGAGGCCCAGAGCATGTAGGTACCCACATACTGGCCCTGGCCCTCCACGCCATCCAGCACGGTGAACACATCGCCGTACTTCAGCGGATTGACGCGGCGGAACTGAGCGTGGAAGTAGCCCATGCCCTGAGGCACCGGGCCCACCTCGAAATCCACCTGGTAGTAGACCTTGCAGGGCTGATCGTTGCGGTTTTCCAGGGTGATGCGGAAGCCCTTGCGGAAGGGCATGGTCCAGTAGCAGTTGAAGGCACTGCCGGGGTTGACGCACACGGCGGCGGAGGAAATCTGCGCGTACTTGCCCCAGCCGCAGGCGAAGAAGTCGCCCAGAGGGCACTCGATGGCCGGGGTCTCGCAGCCGTCCCAATAGAAGCGGATGATCTGATCCCGCCACACGCCGGTGGGAGTCAGCCAGATGTGCCGGATTATGCCCTCGCCCTGGAAATCCGCCAGGGTCAGGATTTCACCGGGCTGCTGCACCAGATAGGGGTTCACCTTCCAGCCCTTGCCCAGGTCGGCCGCCGCCACCTGCGCCGAGCCGTTTTCCAGCTCGCACATGCCGCCCGCGCCGCGCTCCCCGGTGAGGTTTTCGGGGCAGATGGAGCGCGTCTCGTATTCGGGCTGAATCCGCGCCAGGTTGTTCATCATGCTGTTCATGGTCGTATTTCCTTTCCGCACTTGGCGTTGATTGGGGATGATGGTTCATTATAACCGCAGTCACGGCGGCGCGTCCATGGCAGAAATACGACTGCATTTAACATCCATCGAACTTTTTTGTCATGCCTGGGCCCCGCGCACCGATTTTCCCGGAAAGATTGCTTTTTCCCGCAAAACGCCGTATACTTTCACCATCACCCGCAGGACGCCGGAGGACAGCCTATGCACCATGACAGCAACCGCTACCGCAACGATACGCTTCTGCGCATCAACCCTTATATCCGCCGTGCCTGGTATCACACCATGCCGCCGGGCTATGTCATGGCCGAGCGGGTTCTTTTTGATTATGAATTGGTGCTGCTGAAGTCCGGTCATGCCGCCATCACCGTGGGCGATGAGCGCTACGAGGCGGGGCCGGGCGATATTTTCCTGTTCAAGCCCAGTCAGCGCCATTCCTTCACCGTGCATGACGAGCCCCTGGTGCAGCCTCACATCCATTTCGACCTGATCTATGACCCCCAGGTGTCGGCCACGCTTCCCGTCAACTTCAAAAGCCTCCAGGCCCTTTCCAGCGAGGAGGCGAAGATGATCCAGCCGGATGTGATCCCGGACTTCTTCGAGGGCTTCCCCAGCCATATCCGGCTGAACAATCCCCTATACATCGAGCAGCTGCTCTTTGATGTCATCAGCGCCTACGAGGCGCCCCAGCTGTTCACGGAGCTGCAGCTGAAGTGGCGCTTCCTGCGCCTGCTGGATCAATTGCTGTGCGAGGTATCCTGGCAGCAGTCGAAGCACACCATGCTGCAGGAGGAGCGGGCCCGGCAGATCAAGCTGTACCTGGAGCGCCATGCCGACCGCCGCGTTGATCTGGATGAGCTGGCGGGGGTGTATCACATCGACCGATCCTATGTGGTGCGCTGCTTCCGCGACGCCTTCCATATGCCGCCCATCCGCTATCATTTGGTCTGCCGGATCAACCGCGCCAAAACCATGCTTTGCTGCACCAACTTGCCCCTTTCCAGCATTGCCGAGCAAACCGGCTTTTCCAGCCCGCAGGACTTCAGCCGCGCCTTCCGCCGGATGACGGGCGTGGGGCCCTCCGCCTACCGAAAAAACGCAGCGCCGATGCCCTGAAGGCCGGGAAAACCTTGCTTTTATTTCATCGGTTCGGTATAATACCCATTGATGTACATCATACGGAAGGTCGTTTCATTGAGTCAGGGAGGGGGCGCGCCATGACACTCAGCGACATGATCGCCAGGTTTGAAGACGTTTTCCATGTGCACGTCTGCGTCCACGACGTATCCGGCATCACCAATTACAACAGCAAGCTGTACCTGGAGTACAGCCGGAAGTCCCACAGCTGCGAATACTGCACCCAGGTCAAGGAGCTGATGAGCGCCAGCACCTGCATGAGGCAAAAGCAGATCGTCATGCGGAGGCTGCGCATCCTCAAGGGACAGCCGTTCTTCGGCACCTGCTACATGGGCGTCAGCGAATACATCCTCCCGGTCATGCGCGGCAATCGGCTGCTGTGCGTCATCTTTGTCAGCGGCGCGTCGCGGGAGGATCTGCCCACGGCGGCAGCAAAGCGACGCCATACCCTGAGCGATGAGCTGAAGGACGCCCTCCAGAACGAATACGCGGCCTTTTGCGGGCAGCGGGCCACCACGCGCTCCATCCTCAAGCTGCTGGCGGAGCTCCTGGCTGATACCATCTTGGAAAACAGCAGCAACATGATCGCGGAGGCGAACGGCGGCCATGACGGACGCACGGCCTGGCAGGTCATCACGCCCGTCAATTCCCAAATCCGCAATTCATGGCTGACCACCGACCTGCTGCCCTATATTCAGGAGAACTATCGCAGCAAGCTCAGCCTGCGGATGCTCTCCGACATGTTCTTTATTACACCGGAATACCTGTGCCGCATCTTCTCCCGCCAGATGGGCTCCACCATGACCAAATACGTCAATCAGCTGCGGCTTCGCCACGCCTCCATTCAGCTGACATCCACCAGCAAAAGCATCGCGCAGATTGCCATGGACGTTGGCATTGACGACGTGAATTACTTCTACCGCCTCTTCAAAGCCCAGTACGGCATGACCGCCCGAGCCTATCGGGAGAAATACGCCGAATCCCGCCATCCGGCCAAAGCGCCAATCTGATAAAAAGGTCATCATCCCGCCAATAAGCGCAAGAGCAATCCTGTGCTTATTTTTTGTTAAAATCGTGCGGACGCCGCTCAGACCATGTATGGTATAGTGAAAACATGGAAGGAGCTGATCCGATGATTCCTTATGTCAGGAACCTGACCGTCCATGAGGATTACGATATGATCGTTGTGGGCGGCGGCCCCGCCGGGAGCGCGGCCGCCGCAGCAGCGGGCCGCGAGGGCTGCAGGGTTCTGCTGCTGGAAAGCGGCGGCGCCCTGGGCGGCATGGGTACCCTGGGCCTGGTGCCCGCCTGGGCGCCCTTCTTCAATCAGGAAGAGATGGTCTATCGCGGTATCGCCGCCGAATTGCTGGAGGCCTCCCGCCATGACCTCCCCCATGTGCGCTCCCGGAAGGACTGGCTCAATTGGGTGCCCATCGACCCCGAGGCCCTCAAGCGACACTACGACGACCTGATGGAAGCCCACCATGTTACAGTGCGGTTTTACACGCTGGTGGTGGACGTTCTCAGCGAAAACGGCCATGTGACCGGCCTGGTTGCCGCCAGCAAAGACGGTCTGTCTGTTTTTCGCGCCCCCGTTTATGTGGACTGCACAGGAGAGGCGGACATTGCCGTGGGCGCAGGCGCTCCCTACGCCAAGGGCGCGGAGGACAGCGGCGAGCTTCAGCCGGCCAGCCTTTGCTTCATCCTCACCAACGTGGATGAGTACGCCTACCTGACCGGCCCCAACCTGCATCCGCAGAACCCCGACAGCCCCATCTACCGCATCGTCCATGACGGCAAGTACCCGATCATTCCCGATACGCATCTTTGCCAGAACCTGATCGGGCCCCGCACCGTGGGCTTCAACGCCAGCCACCTGTGGGACGTGGACAGCAGCGACCCCGCCAGTCTGTCCAGAGCCCAACAGGAGGGGCGGCGCATCGCCAAGGCCCTGCGGGACGCCCTGGCGGAATATGTGCCCGCGGCCTTCGCCAACGCCCAGCTGATTGAGACCGCGGCGGCCGTGGGCATCCGGGAGGGCCGGCGGATTCAGGGAGAATATGTTCTCCGCGTAGAGGACTATCTGGCCCGCCGGGATTTCCCGGATGAAATCGGCCGCAACTGCTACTACCTGGACGTCCATCACGACAAAGCCCACGTTCAGGAAGCCATCGACAACCCGGAGGCCCGCCGCGCCCGAGATCAGCGCTACGGCAAGGGCGAATCACACGGCATACCCTATCGCTGCCTCCTGCCTCGCCAGGTGGACAACGTGCTGGTCGCCGGTCGCTGCATCAGCACCGATCGGTTGGTTCAGGGCAGCACCCGAGTGATGCCCGTCTGTCTTGTCACAGGTGAAGCCGCCGGTCTGGCCGCCGCCATGAGTCTGCCCGACGGACGGCCCGCCGGGGTGGATACCGACCAGCTTCGTGACAAGCTTCGGGCCTATGGCGCCTACATCCACTAATCACGGAAAGCCAAGGATAAAAAACGGTTTAAATTCCACCAGAAGAAACAAAGGTCAATTTTATGCTTTGTTTATGTCAAGAATGTGTGCCCGTTTTGTTCAGTCCTCATGATATAGTAAAGACAAGCTAAGCATAGCGCTCCGGCATTACCGATCATGCTACAAGACCATTTGCATTACAGTCAGCCCTTAACCTTTCCAAAGGAGATGACAACGATGGTTTCAGTCCATAGCAAGCATCACGGCATCCGCGCCAGCGCGGGCGATAGGGCCGTCAGCACAGTGGCGCATATCATCACGGGCCTGTTCGCTCTCATGTGCTTTGTGCCCTTCCTGCTGGTGGTGATTTACTCCTTTACGCCTTACGATTTGTACCTGAAGAATCACTTTGACTTCTTCCCGGAGCGCCTGACCCTGGACGCCTACCGCATGGTGCTGAACTATCGCTACATCTGGACAGGCTACCAGAACACCCTGTTCATCACCTTGGTGGGCACGCTGCTTTCCATGGTGCTGCTGGTGCTGACGGCCTACCCGTTGACAAAAAACAAGCTCAAGGGCCGCAACCTGATGATGTCCCTGTGGATCATCACCATGTTCTTCTCCGGCGGCATGATTCCCGACTATATGCTCATGCGCAGTCTCAAGCTCACCAACAGCCTGTGGAGCCTGATTCTTTCTTCCCTGCTGGGCTGCTACAACCTGGTGCTGATGAAGAATTATATCAAAGGCCTGCCCGGATCGCTGGAGGAGGCGGCGCTGATCGACGGCGCCAACGAGGTGCAGATTCTCTTCAGGATCATCCTGCCCCTGTGCCTTCCGATCCTGGCGACGCTGGGCCTGTTCACCGCCGTGGGCTACTGGAACAGCTACTTCAGCGCCATCATCTACATCACCAAGCGGCCCATGTGGCCTTTGCAGCTGGTGATGCGTGAGCTGCTCTTTGAATCCGGCGTCAACGAAATGACCGCTTTGGACGAGCGCGTTTCGACGCCCTTCCTGCTGAAGATGGCCTCCATTGTCGTCGCCAGCGTGCCGATCATGTGCGTCTACCCCTTCCTCCAGCGGTTTTTCATGACCGGTCTGGTGCTGGGCGGCGTCAAGGAATAAGAAAGGAGGCGCACGGCTATGCAGCGTCAGCAAACGATTCAGCCTGCCCTGAATACCAGAACCCGTTTTGATCTCAAGTATTTCCTGCGGCACAAGTGGCTGTACCTGATGTGCGTTCCGGGGCTGATTTATCTGCTGATTTTCAAATATGTGCCCATGTACGGCGTCGTGATGGCCTTCCAGGATTTCAGCTTCAAAAAGGGCCTGTTCGGCAGCCCCTTCAATCACTTCGCCAATTTCCGGGAGCTTTTTGGCAGCAGCATGTTCTACAACGTCTTCCGCAACTCCATTTCCCTGTCCCTGCTGCGGCTGATCTTCTCCTTCCCCGTTCCCATCATCATGGCGCTGCTGCTCAACGAGATCAGCCACCGCGCCTTCAAGCGCACCGCGCAGACGCTGATGTACCTGCCCCATTTCCTGTCCTGGGTGGTGCTGGGGGGTATCGTCACCAACATGCTGAGCATGTCCGAGGGCCTGGTGAACGAGGTCATCGTTATGCTGGGCGGGGAAAAGATCAACTTCCTCGGCTCGGCGGACTGGTTCCGGGGCGTCATCATCGGCAGCCACATCTGGAAGGAGGCCGGCTGGGGCACCATCATTTACCTGGCCGGGCTTTCCGCCATCAACCCCGAATACTACGAGGCCGCCACGGTGGACGGCGCCAGCCGGCTGCAAAAGCTGTGGTACATCACTCTGCCCAGCATTTCCGGCACCATCGTCATCATGCTGATCCTGGCCATCGGTGGTATCATGAACAACGGCTTTGAGCAGATCTACCTGTTCAAAAACACGCTGAACCAGTCTGTGGCGGAGGTTTTTGAAACCTATGTGTACCAGATTGGCATTGCGGGCGGGCGATACTCCTACTCCGCCGCGGTGGGCCTGTTCAAAAACGTGGTGGCCGCGACCCTGGTCTTCGGCAGCAACATGCTCGCCCAAAGGCTGGGTCAGCCCTCCTTCTACGAGTAAACCGTATATCGCCGCCTCGGCGGTGTATATAAAATCAGAAAGGAAGTCTATTTTCCATGAAAAAATTCCTGGCTCTTCTTCTGGCCTGCGCGATGCTGATCGGCTGCGCCTCCGCCCTGGCGGATGACGCGGTAACGCTGACCGCCATCCTTCGTCTGCCCGCCGCCTTCATCGTCGAGGATAATCCCGTCATCGCCGCCTGGGGCGAGCGCACCAACACAGCCTTTGAAATCGAGGCCCCGCCGGTGAGCAACTACATGGATCGCCTGCAGGTGGTCATGGCCTCCGGCGAAGCGCCCGACCTCATCCACATCCAGAACCTGGACAGCAACTTCCAGCAATGGAGCCGCGACGAGCTGCTCCTGGATCTGACCCCCTACTTCAACGCCGAGACCATGCCCAACGCCTTCGCCGCGCTGACCAGCGACGACCTGGCCAGCTGCTATGTGGACGGCAAGCTCTACGCCCTGCCCCGCGTGCAGGCGAAGCCCCTGGATGCCATCATCTACCGCGGCGACTGGCTGGAAAAGCTGGGCCTGAGCGTGCCCACCACCACCGAGCAGTTTTCCGAGGTGATGAAGGCCTTCGCCACCATGGATCCCGACGGCAACGGCCAGAACGATACCTACGGCACCAGCCTGCGCGGCATGGATGACCGCAACCTGATCTTCGGCTTCGGCGTAAAGCCCACCTCCGTCCCCAACGAGGACGGCACCTACACCCTGATGGCCGCCTCCGAGGCCTATGAGGCTTATCTGACCTGGCTGCGCGATATGTACGCCGCGGGCGCCATCGACCCCGAATGGTACCTCACCCAGTCCTACGAGGATCAGGACAAGTTCTACGCCGGCCAAATCGGCGCCATCTACACCGACACCACGCTGAACCACCTCAACTCCTTCGGCAACAATGAAACCTTCAAGGCCGCAAATCCCGACGGCTATCTGGTGGCCGGTCCCTCCCTGTCCGCCATGGCCGAGGGCGTGCTGGACGTATACTATCCCCCGCAGGTGTGGGGCGCCCATGCCATCAGCGCCAACAGCCAGAACATTGAGCAGGCCATCAAGGTACTGGACGACGGCTATACCGCCGAGTGCGCCACGCTGCTCTTCGCCGGTGTGGAGGGCGTGACCTATACCGCCCTTGATCCCGAGACCCGCGTCCTCACCGCCACCGAGGAACAGACCGCCCTGCGCAGTAACGTGTACAGCTCCTCCTACCTGAGCATTACCTACGCCCTGCCTGACAAGTCCATGGTCATCGCCGGCGGCACCAGCGCCACCGACGCCGAGCTGGAGCGCTGGATGAGCAGCTACAACGACATCGCCGCCGTGACCTGCCGCGTTTCCTATCTGGGCGAAGGCTCTCTGCCCGGCATCTCCGACGAGAACACCAAGCTGGTGAACGCCGGCATTACCAACGAATTTGCCGAGATGCGCACCAAGTACATCTGCGGCCAGATCGACCAGGCGGAATTCCGCAGCTTCATTCAGGACAAGTACCTGCCCGCCTACGCCGATTACATGACCTTGGTCAGCGAGAGCGGCATCAACAAGTAATTCCTGCATCAATAGACCGGGGGCGGGGGGGGATCGCAAATTCGCCTCGTCCCCTATGATCGTAAGGAGGCCGCACTGCCATGAAACATGTCTACCTCATTGGCGATTCCATCCGCCTGGGCTATGCCGCCCACGTCCGCGCGCTGCTGGAAGGCAAGGCCACGGTGGACGCCCCTGAAGAAAACTGCCGCTTTCTTCAGCACACCCTGCGCTTTCTCCACGAATGGGCGGAAACCGCCTCCTGCCCCCCTGAGGACATCGACCTGGTGCACTGGAACAACGGCTCCTGGGATGTCTGCCATTTCTGGGGCGATCCTGCGCCGATGACCTCCCTCGCGCAGTACGGACAGCTTCTGCGCCACGTTCACGGGCAGATCAGAAGGGTCTTTCCCCGGGCCAGGATCGTTTTCGCCACCACCACCCCGGTAGATGAAAGCCGTCCGAAATTCCAGCAGGGTGTGCCAGTACGCACCAACGCAGAGATCGAGGCTTTCAACCAGGTGGCCAAGGATACCATGGCCGAGCTGCGGGTGCCGGTGAACGACCTGTACCTTTTCGCCCAGGACCTGAACGCGCTGCATGACGACTGGGTGCACTACACCCCGGAGGGCAGCCGGGCCCTTGCAGGAAAAGTGGTCTCGTTTATGGAACCCTATCTGACGGAGGTTGAGACACATGAATGAGCTTCATTCCAGTCCGGTGATGACCCGCTGCGCCCAAAATCCCCTGCTGACGGCGGCGCAGGTTCCCTATGACAGCAGCCTGGTCTTCAACGCGGGCGTCATCCGCAAGGACGGCAGGTATTACATGGTCTTCCGCAACGATTACGGCCACCAGGGCGGCGGCAGCTTCAGGGGCACCAACATCGGCCTGGCGGAAAGCGAGGACGGCCTCCACTGGAGGGTGCGCCCGGAACCCCTGTACATGCTTCGGGATCAGGAGATCAGCCGCGCGTATGATCCCCGCCTGATCGTCATTGAGGAGAAGATGTACATGTGCATGGCGGTGGATACCCGCCACGGCATCCGCGGGGCCATCGCGTCTGTCAGCGATGACTTCAGCCGGATTGAGATCATCTCCATGACCGTGCCGGACAACCGCAACATGGTGCTGTTTCCGCAGAAAATCGGCGGCGAGTTCGTCCGTCTGGAGCGGCCCTTCCCCGTGTACGGACGGGGCGGTCGGGATCGCTTCGATATTTGGATTTCCTTCTCCCCCGACCTTGTGTACTGGGGCAAATCCCAGCTGCTGGCCGGTGTGGAGGACTTCCCCTTCGCCAACGACAAGATTGGCCCCGGCGCGCCGCCCGTGCTCACCGACGCGGGCTGGCTGGCGGTCTGTCACTCGGTGGACATCGACCCCGCCCGTGGGAAAAACGGTTGGGAGGATACCTGGAAGAAGCGCTACTGCGCCACGCTGATGCTGCTGGACAGGGAGAACCCTGCCAAGGTGCTGGGCATCTGCCGGACGCCGCTGCTGGCCCCGGAAACGGCCTATGAGCGGGACGAGGGCTTCCGCACCAACGTGATCTTCCCCACCGCCGCCGTCAGGCTTGACGACGACCGCCTGCGCGTGTACTACGGCGCGGCGGATACAGTCATCGCGGGCGCGGAGGCGAAGATCAGCGAACTAATCGATTTGTGCAAGTAAACGAACAGCCCGGCATCCGCGTGAGGCCGGGCTGCTTTTGTATATCCTGTCCGTTTACGCCGTGATCGTCGCTGCCGCATTCCTCAAACAAGTTCATAAAAGCCTCAGATACCAAGGCGGCCCCGAAAGCGATAACAAGGGCCTGCATAACGCCTGCTGCATGGCGGCGGCTATTTAGTTTTCTGTTGGATACTGTTCTGGAAATCTTAATTTGCCGCACTGCCGCGTTCAGTTATGCTCTCGCTGTCAGCCGCCGCGCCATCAGCCGTGCTTCCCGTCTGGCCGTCTGTTCCGCTTCCCGCACAATCGCCTCCGCGTCCCGGCCTTCCAGATCAAGGGCTTCGGCCTTCACCACGGTAAAGCCGGGATTCCCCAGCGTCCGCAGCACGGCGCGGATATACCCCGTCCCCCAGTCCTCCTGACCGATGGGACTTCCCGCCGTGGTGATGTAGGCTGCTTCCCTGCCCCGGCACAGGCCGATGCAGCGGTCCGCCTCATAACGGAAGGTCAGGTTGCGCACATAGGCGTGCTCCACCCACACCTTCAGCATGGAAGGAAAGGACAGATCCCAGTAGGGCGCGGCCACCGCCACCGCGTCGGCCTCCCGCAATTCCCGCCCTACCCGCAACAGCGGATGCTCCCAGGCCTGCTGATCGCACAGGGCTTCCTTCAGGGCAAGAACTTCCGCGTTCTCCGGGCACAGGCCCATGGACGGCAGACAGTGCTCCACGATTTCAAGCCCGGGGCAGGCGTGCGAAAGCTCCTCCGTAAAAACCCGGGCCAAACGCAGGGTACGGGACGCTTCTCCCCGTGGGCAAGCATCGACAAACAGCAGCTTCATGATCGCAGCCTCCTCGCTATGATAAAAAAAGTACGCTCCCATCCGCGGAAAATCCTGCTTGTGGCCCGGGCATTGCAGGAATTTCGCTTTGTCATCGCGAATGAGAATGACGGTTAAATCTTTCCGAAATGCTTCGGAAAATGATTTGGAGGTATTTCCGCATGAAGAAACTGTTCGCACTGCTCATGACCCTGTGCCTGTGCCTGGGCATGATGGCTTTCCCCGCTCTGGCGGAGCAGGAGGAGAAGCCCCTTTCCGTGGCCGTGGTGCTGGCCGGCACCCAGGGCGACCGCTCCTTTTATGATTCCTCGGTGGAGGGCCTGAACCGGCTGGTGGCCGACTTTGGCGTAACCCCCAAGATTTTCGAGTGCAAGGAGGACGCCTCCCTGTATGAGAACAGCCTCTACGACGCCGCTGACACCTGCGATGTGGTGATCGCCGTGGGCTGGCAGTTCTGGGATTATCTGTCCAAGGCCGCGCCCGAGTATCCGGACGTGAAGTTCATTTTCGTGGACAACGGTCTGGACGGCGTGGGCGACAACCTGATGTCCATCGTTTACGCCCAGAACCAGGGCTCCTTCCTGGTGGGCTACATTGCCGCCAAGCTGACCGCCACGGGTAAGATCGGCGTGGTAGGCGGCGAGGACGGCGCCACCATCAACGACTTTATCGTGGGCTATGAGGCGGGCGCCAAGTACGCCAATCCCGATGTGGTGGTGGAGCGTCAGTACACCGATACCTATGAGGATCCCGCCAAGGGCAAGGAGGCGGCCACCACCCTGTACGACGGCGGCTGCGACATCGTGTTCGCCGTGGCCGGCAAGACCGGCGAGGGCGTCTTCGAGGCGGCGGCCGAATCCGGCAACTACGCCATCGGCGTGGATTCCGACCAGAAGTACATTAACCCCGACGTGATTATCTGCTCCATGATTAAGCGGGTCGGCCAGTCCATTTATGATACGGTCAGCGACATGGAGAACAGCTATCAGCCCGGCGCCATCTGGATGGCGGGTATGGACACCGGCTTTATCGACGTGGCCTACGGCGCCGACGATATGCCTCAGCAGGTTTCCGACGAGCTGAAGACGGAGGTCGAGGAAATCAAGGCCAAGATTATTTCCGGCGAGATCGAGGTGCCCACGGCGCTGAACTAACGTTTCGTTCAAGTGGCGTACGCCACTTGAACGAGAAGCTGAGGAATGTTTTTCTCCGCAAAAACAAGTTTTGCTGCGAGAAACTCCCCGCCCCGCCGGCAAAGCCGGCGGATACGAATTGAGTCTGCCGACGGCAAGTTACTTGACTGTTTCTCTGCATTCTTGTATGGCAGCCTGCGCGGGCAGCGGAGCGATCCCCTGCCCGCCTTTTTCAACCTGAATCTGGATAGCGAGGCGAACGCTTGTGACAGATGAAACCATCGTTTCCTTCCGGCATGTATCCATGCAGTTTCCGGGCGTGCTGGCCAACGACGATGTGTCCCTGGATATACGAAAGGGCGAGGTTTTCGCGCTGGTGGGCGAAAACGGCGCGGGCAAATCCACGCTGATGAACATCCTTTACGGCATGAACGCCCCCACCACGGGGAAGGTCATTGTCAAAGGGCAGGAAATGACGCGCTTCAGCCCCAGCGAGGCCATCGCCAGGGGGGTAGGCATGGTGCATCAGCATTTTATGCTGACGCCCTCCTTCACCGTGGCGCAGAACATCACCCTGGGCCGCGAGCCCCGCAGGGGCGGCGTGTTTTCCGACCTCAAAAAGGCCAACGCCATCGTGGAAGACCTGGTGCTGGAATATGGCCTGAAGGTCAACCCCACCGACCGGGTGGACGAAATCAGCGTGGGCCTTCAGCAGCGGGTGGAAATCCTCAAGACCCTGCACCGCGGCGCGGATGTGCTGATCCTGGACGAGCCCACCGCCGTGCTCACCCCCCAGGAGACGGACGAGCTGTTCCACGTCATCCGCCGCATCGTCAGGGAAAAGCGGATGACCATCATCATCATCACCCACAAGCTCTACGAGGTGATGGCCATTTCCGACCGCGTGGGCGTCATGCGGGCGGGCCGCCTGGTGGGCGTGGAATACACGCGGGATGTCAACGAGCGCGCGCTGGCCTCCATGATGGTGGGCCGGGAGGTGCTGCTGGGCCCCCTCGAGCATCCCGCCGTCACCGGGCAGGAGGACGCCCCCGCCGTCACCGTGGAGAACGCGCAGGTGCTGGACGACCGGGGCCTCCCCGCCGTCCGGGGCATTTCCTTCCAGGTTCGCCGGGGGGAAATTCTGGGCATCGCGGGCATTGAGGGCAACGGCCAGAGCCAGCTGGTGGAGGCCATTACGGCCCTGCGGCCCCTGCGCGGCGGCGACGTGCGCATCGGCGGAACCTCCATCCGCCACCTGACCCCCGGCCAGGTGCGGGCCCTGGGCGTGGCCCATGTGCCGGAGGATCGGCTAAAGACCGGGGTTTCCGCCCCCGCCGACATCACCGATAACCTGATTGTCGGCCGGGAAAAGCAGAAGCGCTTCTCCCTTCTGGGCATCCATATGAAGCGGCGGGCCATCCGCCGCTACGCCCAGGAGCTTTTCAGCCGGTTCGACATCCGCGGCGCGGGCGTGGACGTGCCCGTGGGCAGCCTCTCCGGCGGCAACATGCAGAAGGTCGTGGTGGCCCGGGAGTTCGCCTTTGACACGCCGGTGCTGGTCATCTCCCAGCCCACCCGGGGCGTGGACATCGGCGCCATGGAGGCCATTCATCAGTTCATCATGGAGAAGCGCAACAGCGGCTGCGCCATCCTGCTGGTCAGCGCCGACCTCGACGAGCTTTACCGCCTGTCCGACCGGCTGCTGACCGTCTACGAGGGCCGCGTCACCGGCGAATTCATCCCCTCCGCCATCAGCAAGGCGGAGCTTGGCTACTACATGACCGGCGGCAAGGAGGCGGAAGCATGAAGCGCGGACATCGCCTGGAATATCTTCTGGCCCTGGCGGTCAGCGTCGGGCTGGCCCTGCTCCTTGGCGCGGGCATCATGGCGCTGACCGGCCACCACCCCCTGGAAGGGTATCAGCTGATGCTCCAGGGCGCCTTCGGCACCCAGCGGGCCGTGGGCAACACCCTGGCCAAGGCGGCGACCCTCTGCCTGACGGGCCTGGCCACGGCCATCGCGGCCCAGGCGGGCATTTTCAATGTGGGCGGCGAGGGACAATTGTACCTGGGCGCCATGGCCTCCGCCGTGGTGGGCGCCAGGCTGGCCGGGCTTTCCCCCTGGATTGGCGTTCCCCTCTCCCTGCTGGCTGCCATGGCCGCGGGCGGGCTTTACGCCTGGGTGCCCGCGATGCTGAAGGTCAAAATGAAGGTAAACGAGGTCATCACCACCATCCTGCTGAACTCGGCGGCCATCTACTTCTGCACCTACCTGACCAACGGCCCCCTGAAGACCATGGAGCGCGGCATCTCCTCCGGCACGGACGCCATCGACCCGGCCTTCATGTTTGACCGGCTGATCCGCCGTTCCAGCCTGACGGAGAGCATCTTCCTCACCGCCGTCATCGCCTTCCTGGTGTGGTATGTGATGCGCAAAACCACCGCCGGGTTCCAGATGAAGCTCACCGGGCAGAACGGCCGCTTCGCCCATTACAGCGGCATCCGTTCCGGCCGTCTGGCCGTGGGCAGCATGGTAGCCTCCGGCGCCATCTGCGGCCTGGTGGGCATGTTCGAGGTCTTCGGCCTGCACGGGCGGTTCATCACCACGGTGTCCAACGAGTTTTACTACGACGGCATGCTGGTGGCCATGATCGTGCGCTACAATCCCCTGGGCATCATCCTCATGAGCCTGTTCTTCGGCGCGATGAAGATCGGCAGCAGCGCCATGGAGCTCAACGCGGGCATCCCCAGCAGCCTGGTGGTCATCATTCAGTCCATTATTATCTTCTTCATGGCGGCGGAGCAGGGCATCGTCAGCGCCCTGCAGGCCCGCCGCGCCCAGCGCAGGGCGGCGCAAACGCTGCGAAAGGAGGCCCGGACATGAACGACTTTTTCTCCATTGTGAACGTCGGGCTTTTCCAGAACACCCTGCGCACCGCCACCCCCGTGGTGCTCTGCGCCCTGGGCTGCCTGATGACCGATCATGTGGGCATGATGAACATCGGCTGCGACGGCATGATGCTCATCGGCGCTTTCGCGGCGGTCATGGGCTCCTGGGTCAGCGGCTCCTGGGCCGTGGGCATCCTGTTCGGGCTGATGGCGGGGCTGCTGCTGGGCCTTTTGTACGGCGTGTTCGTCATCAGGTTCAAGAGCGACGAGTTCATCATCGGCGTGGCGCTGAACATCTTCGCCGGCGGCCTGACCACCTTCCTCCTGCGGGAGCTGACGGGCCAGAGCGGCACCTTCCACGCGGAGGGCGGCCTGTCCACGCTGCCCCGGCTTCAGGCGGACTGGCTGGAGCGCATCCCCGTCGTCGGGCAGCTGCTGAACAACAACACCCTGCTGGTCTACGCCGCATGGATTCTGGTGGCGGTGTGCTGGGTGGTCATCTACCGCACGCCCTTCGGCTTCTGGCTGAGGGCGGCGGGCGAGCATCCACAGTCCCTGCGCTCCGCCGGCAAAAGCCCGGAGCGGATGAAGTACATCGCTTCCCTGCTGTGCGGCGTGCTGGCCTGCCTGTCGGGCGCGCACCTGTCCCTGGGCTACCTGTCCACCTTCAGCGAGAATATGTCCAATTCGAGGGGCTTCATTGCCGTGGCCTGCGTCATCTTCGGCCGCTCCAACCCGCCCAGGGTATTCCTGGCGGCGCTGCTCTTCGGCTTCATCGACGCTCTGGGCATGCGGCTGCAGACCTTCGGCATCTCCTCGGCGCTGACGGCCACCTTCCCCTACCTGGGCACCGTGCTGATGATGGTGCTACTGGTCTGGCGCAACGACCGCAAGAAAAAGCACCTGGCCCAAATGGCAGCAAAGGGCTGACACACCAAAACAAGCAAAGAGGACGCCGCACAGCGTCCTCTTTTTTACAGCTTCTTTTCGCCCTCCGGCTCCTCGCCGTCCTTCGGTTCAGTGCCGATGAGACCGCCGGTCATCTCGCTGACGTTGCGACCCGCCTTGTGCAGACCGCCCTTGAGGCTCCCTGTGGCGGCAACACCGTAAACAAACAAACCCACCACAAAAATGCCGATGACCCAGAAAATGCCGCTTCCCGCGCCCTTCGACGTCTGGGTGGCGGGGGTGGTGGGATCCGGCTGACCCTGGGTTTCCCCGCCCTTGTCCGCGCCGGCGCTTCCCCGGACGTCGGTGGTGCCCGCGGAGCCCGTGACGCCGCCGTACAGGGCGCGGCTGAGGACGCTCGCCATCATGGGCATGCTGGCCATCACCCGATCCCGGCTGATGGTATAGGTGCCGCACTCCAGCAGCAGCGCCCGGGGATACAGATCCTGATTGAACGCGCCCTTGCCCATGTAAATGTCCTTCACCAGGCCCGGGTACACCTTGTCCGCCACGGCCTTCACCGTCAGGGCGAAGTCCTTGTTGGCCGCCATGTTCTGATTGCCCCGGCCCACCAGCAGGCGAATCTTCGACGCCTTTTTCCCGCCGATGGTCACGGTATACTCCTCCGGGTTGGGGATGCCGTCCCGGTGGATGTCCAGCAGGGCGTCGGGCATGGTTTTGAGCAGCTCCACCGCCGTCTGGCGGGAGCGGCGATAGGCCCCGGCATCATGGGGATGATGGAGGGTGTCCGCCGCCTCCGCCTCAATGCCCAGGGCCGTCAGCTCCTCCGCCAGGCCCGCCGCCACCTTATAGATGGAACCCCGGCGATCATCGCTGTACAGCCCGTCGGAGGGCTCGTAGCTCTCATCGCTGTGGGTGCAGTACAGGGCAATGCGCCGCTGACCCATGGCCGAAACCGGCAGGGCGGCGTCGCTTTCCAGCCAGCTGACATCCGGCATGGGCATATCGCCCTTGTCCTCCGCCACGGCCTTCTCGCCCTCCACCCGCACGACCTCGTAGAGCCTGTTGTCCTCGGAGATATACTGGTCGCCCGTCTCGGGCTCATAGCACACATAAGCGATATGCCCGCCGTCTGTGCCAACCAGCTCCCAGACCGTATCCGCCTCCTGGGCGGCGGCGCTGGCAAGCCCCAACATCAGCAAAAGCAGCACGCAAAGCCCCGACATCAGCCGCTTCATGATGGATTTCCCTCCCCTGCCGGATGGCGCCTGCGGGCCACCCGTTCCGTGATTTCACCGACGATTTCCGCCAGCAGCACCGCGATCACGCCGCTGATGACCACCGTATCCGCCATACCCGCGCCGCCCAGCACCAGCTGCTGGGCAATGCCCTGGCTCCAGTTGATGACGGCGGTGGCGGTGTCCGCCAGCAGCATGCCCAGAATGCCGCAGATGAAGGCGCCCCGGCGGCTCCGGCCCAGGATGCAGGCCACGATGCCGCCGCACAGGCTGAACAGCAGGATGGGATCAGCCGGAAGCTCCTCGGCCTCGGCGGGCAGCAGCAGGCTCAGGCCGTACACCGCCGCCGCCGTCACCACCGCGCCGATCAGCGGACGCCATACCTCCACCGCGGAATTCGCCCGGATGAGCAGATAAATGCAGACCCCCAGCGGGATCACTGCGCCGCCCAGGGAGATGGACACCATCCCCACATTGATGCGCGGCAGAAGCGTGCCCACAAACATCAGCGCCACCAGCAGCAGCGCCGCGCGATCGGTCAGATACATACGATCCAGCACCCGCTGAAGGATTCCGAAGAAGATCAGGACGGCCACGACCGTCAGAATCACCATGCCAGCTGACATATTGCCTCCTATAAACGTTGATGCCCTTAGCATGGCCGACGGGTGGAAGAATATGCGCAAAACTTGCACTTTCCCCTGATTTTTCCTTGACATCCTGGTTGAAATTTGATACAATTATTACATAAGAAAAGATGCGGCAGTATGGAGCGTTCACAAACGGCGGCTGAAAAGGCCTTCCGCGCTTTTCTTCGCATTATCCGTTCCGGTTTTTCCAGGGAAAAGGGGTCAACAGCATAAGAGGGATGGGGGAAAGCCATGAATCTCGAACAGCATCTTGTCCTGGCTTATCTGGAGGAGGACAACGTTCAGCGCGCTTATTTCCGCGTAAAGCCCCTGCTGACCGTCGAGGGCAGCGCGGCGGAGGAAGCCCGGCAGCTCTGGCCGGAGGAGGGCGGCCTTCGCATTGTGCCCGACCGCGGGGAGCCGCACACCTTCAAGGAGCGAATGCGCGGCCTGGGGCACTTCTGCGCGGTGGATCTGCGCGGCATCCCTGCCGATGCCGGAAAAATCCGCACGAACAAAAACTATCGTCCCGACCGCGGGGAAATCAACCAGTACATCCTGTATTCCGATACGGTGAAGCCGCTGCCCGAGCATACCTTTTATGAGATCCTGGAGGGCTCCTGCGAGGACGCGGCCGCCCTGGCCAAGTGCGCCGTCACGCCGCTGTTTTACATCCGTGAGCACGACACGCTGTTCGGCCCCGTCCGCCGTGCGGCGCCGCAAAAGCCGGAACCCGCCGCCTCCGGCACGGGCATGCTGTATACCCTGAACGCGCCGGACGCCCTGGAGCGGCTGATGCTGTGCGTCCCGGGGGAAGGCGCCGCGCCCCAGCCCGCCGCCGTCAGGGAGGAGACCGCCGTCAGCGCGCCTGCTGCTGAAAAAGCCGAAGCGCCGCAGGATAACCAAGAGGAGATCAGCCTGGATGTCAGCCTGCCCCTGGGGCAGCATTTGACCATTCTGGATGACGATATGACCTTTGACGAGACGGTTCGCCAGCTGGATCAGCCGGTGAGCCAGGACGCCAATCTTCTCCACAGGCCGGAAGCTCCCGCCAAGCCCGTCTCCCCGCGCCCTGCCGTGCCGCTGAACGGAACGCCCCTGTTCCGCGCGTCGGTCAAAACCTCCGTGCCTCCGCCCAAGAACCGTTTGCAGGAGGTCGTCGCCACGCAGATCAAGGTCGGGCGCTATGAGCCGCCGACGGCTCCCCTGCCCGCCGGAACCGCCATGCATCAGGTACACAACCCCGTGGAGACCGCCTGTGAAAGCCTGCGCTCCGCCTGGCAGCTTCCCTCCGCGCACAATCAGCTGCTGGACTGCATTTTCTCCCTGGACGGCATGAGGGCGCAGCTGGAAGCCCGCCTGCTGCGCCAAAGCAGCGACAGCCCCCTGCAGCGGGCGCTGCAAGCCCGCCTGGACGAGCTGGAGGCAGAGCGTCTGGCCGCCCTTGTTCAGCTGGACAAGGCGCGCTCCGACCTGGAGAGCTTCCGCAAAAGCTCGGTGGACGCCATGAGCGAGAAGGCGCGGGAGGCGTGCATCCGTCTTGCCGCCCAGCAGGAAGCCGGCGAGCACGGCGTGGAAACCATCAGGCGGGAGCTTGCGGCGCTGACGGCCCAGCGGGACGTGCTGCAAAGCCGGGTGGACGAGCTGCGTCAAACCGTTCTCCCCGAGGCCCTGGCCTCCGCCCTGGCCGACGCGCATATGGCCGCCCCGCTGCTCCATGGCGCCGCCCTGCGCATGAACGGCGTTCCCGGCGTCGCCCTGGGCGCGGAGGAAATCATCGCCCGGGTGATGGCCGTGATGGAGGATACCGGGGCGTCCCTGAGCCGCAACCAGGCCGTGGCGCTGCTGGTGCTCATCGCCGTCTGCCCGCGCATCAGCGTGGTCTCCAATACCCTGGCGGCAGCCTCCACCGTGCTGCGGAACCTGGCGGCCGCCCTGGGCTGGCTTCCCGGCTTTGCCGCGCAGTGCGCCGCCGAGCAGCAGCCCCTGCCGACCCTAGCCCCCATGGATTCCACCCCTGCCCTGCTGGTGACCACCCTCGCCCGCTACGCGCCCCTGCCGGAGGCCACGAAGCTCCTTCTTTCCCGCACGGCGGAAGGCGTGGCGGCCAGCGACGCCTACGCCATGGAGCCCTGGCCCATTCTGCCCCTGACCCTGCCGGAGACCGTCGCCCTGGCCGAAGCGGACGCGGAGCCCGTCAGCGCGGCCTCCCTGCAGCATCTGCTGACGGACGCCGCCCCCTGCAGCGCGGACATCAACCTGATTCTGGCGGAGCCTATGAGGGCCGCGCCGCCCCTGTCCGGCCAGGCCATGGAGGAAATGCACCGCTTCATCGCGGCCTGCGCCACCTGGATGGACGGCGGTCTGGCCGCCGCCTGCGACTGGGCCGTGACCCTGTGGCTCACACCTGCGCTGCGGTCCTTGTCGGGCGCTCAGTCGCTGCTGGAGGAATACCCCATGGCCAAGGCGCAGCTTGTCACTCCGTAAAACGGCATCAGCAAAGGCCCCGAAGCGTTTTCTCCCTTTCCGGGAGGGCTTCGGGGCCTTTTGATATGCTTATAGGGTTGGTTCCTCCATGGCCTCCAGCGTATCCGAGATGGCGGTGGCCAGATAGGGCACGCCGTTGAGCACCTCCTCCAAGGTGTTCAGGTTGTTGCCGCACTCAATCAGCACACACCGCGGCGCGATGTGCTGGTTGTAGCGCCCCGTCCTGAGCTTGATGTCCCGGCACAGGCTGTCCGCCTGACTGTTCAGGCAGGCCGTCAGCTTTTCTCCGATGACCAGGTTGGCCTCCCAGTCCGGCTTGACATCGAAACCCGCGCCGGTTCCCTTGCCGATCAGCACCATGAACCGCGCCACCTCCGTGCCGCCGATGTTCACCGTGCGCTTGATGGTGGAGCTGGAGGAGATGGCGTCCCGGTGGAGGTCGATGTACAGATCATACCGCTCGCCCAGGCGATGGCGTTCCTCCAGCATTTCCAGGGAGCGGGCGTAGGAGGTGTCCAGGTTGGGCGGCTCAAAGGCGGTGGTATCGTGAATGACGGTGAAGCCCAGGGCCCGCAGCTGATTGGCCAGCGCCTCGCCCACCGCCACCACATTGCACTGATTATCCTTGGTGCGCCACTTTTCCGTCTCCGTATAAGGCGCGTCCGCCACCTGGGTGAAGGCCTCCCAGGTGTGCGTGTGATAGATCAGAATCCGCTTTTCCCCGTGCTGGGGCGCGGGCGTCTGCCGCACAACCTCCACGCGGAAGGCGCGATCCACCATGACCGGGGTTGCCTCCGCCGTGGGCAAAGCCGCGGAGGGCTCCGGCGCGGGCGCGGGCCCGGGCGTTTCCACCGCTTCCAGGGAAAAGAGCATCCCCGACTCCTGAAACACCGCCACGGCGTCTTCCTCCGCTTCGGGCTTCAGAAGCAGCGCCGTCGCCCCCACGGACGCCAGCACCGTCAGCAGAAGAACGCCCGCCAGCACCGTCAGCACCTGTCGCTTTGTCCAAACGTGAAACATGGCCGCACCTCATCAACATGGAATCAGTACAGCCTATGCGTTTTCGTGTGTGAATAGAATCAATGCAGGTAATAAGACAGCTCCTCCATGGTGCATTGCGGCTGGGCGGCGGTGTTCAGCGCCAGGGCCAGGACATCCGCCAGGCCGTCCACCAGCTCGTCGATGGCGCGGGGCGTCACCACAAAGTCCTCCAGGGCGTTCTCCGCCAGCTTTTCCGCCATGGCGTCGGCGTCCTCCCCTTCCTCATCCGCCAGAATGTGCCGAAGCCCGTCCCGGATGATGGTGGAAGCGTACACCACCATGGGTATGCCCAGGGCAATAACCGGAACCCCCATGGCCTCCTGGGTAATGCCCGCCCGATGGTTGCCCACGCCGCTCCCCGGCCGGATGCCCGTATCCGTCAGCTGCACCGTGGTACAGATGTGCTCGGTATCCATGGCGGCCAGGGCGTCCACTGCCACGATGGCCGCAGGCTTCAAATGCTCCGCCAGCGCCCGGGTCAGCTCCGCCGATTCAATGCCCGTCACCCCCAGCACCCCGGGCGCGATGGCGCTGACGGGACGGAATCGGCCTTCCTTCATATGGCGGGTCACCAGCACGCGATCCGCCACCCGGCTGCCCAGGGCGTCCGCCGTCATCCGGCGATTGCCCAAGCCCAACACCAGCACATCCCCGGAGGGCGGAAGCATCTTGGCGAGCACCTGGCCGATTTCCCGCACAATCGGCAGCCTTTCCTCCGGCCCCAGGCTGGGCAGCGCGGGATGATGCAGCGTCCAGTAGACGCCCCGGGCCTTGCCGATCCGCCGGGCCGCCTCCTCCGTTTCCACCCGAACCCAGGTGGTGGTCATCGCCCCTATCTTTTGTTCCTCCAAGCGGATCCCCTCGCCGGGGCCTTCAGGATGAACGGTACGTTCCATCGCCAAATCAGTACGGTAAAGCTTCATACTTTCGCACCCCCTCTCATACAGCATGAACATACCCGCCCAGCATTATGCAAAGGCTGCTGCTGACAGGACAAAATGCGCCGCTGTTTCCGCATAAAGCTGTCCAGCAGGACATAGGAATGGGTTAAGCGCAGACGAGGAGGGACATCCTATGGAAAGAGCCGCTTCATTCAACCTCTACCGCGACATCGCGGAGCGTACCGACGGCGACGTGTACATTGGCGTGGTGGGGCCTGTCCGCACGGGCAAGAGCACCTTTATCGCGCGGTTCATGGAGGAGCTGGTGCTGCCCAAGCTCCCGGCCGGCCCCAAAAGGGACCGCCTGGCCGACGAGCTGCCTCAGTCCGGCTCGGGCAGAACCATCATGACCACCCAGCCCAAGTTTGTTCCCGGCGAGGCCGTGCAGGTGATGCTCCAGGAGCAGACGCCCGTGCGCATCCGCCTGGTGGACAGCGTGGGCTATCTGGTCAAGGGCGCACTGGGCACCTCGGAGAACGAGAGCGTCCGCATGGTTCACACCCCCTGGTTTGACCAGGACATCCCCTTTGACCAGGCGGCGGAGGTCGGCACCCGCAAGGTCATGACCGATCACGCCACCATCGGCATGGTCGTCACCACCGACGGCTCCATCACCGACCTGCCCCGGGGCGCCTATGTGGAAGCCGAGGAGCGGGTCATCGGCGAGCTGAAGGCGCTGGGCAAGCCCTTCGTCATCCTGCTGAACTCCGCCAGTCCCCGCCAGGCGGACACCCTGGCCCTGCGGGACTCCCTGGAGGATAAGTACGCCGTGCCGGTGATGCTGCTCAACGTCAAGGAAATGGGCGTGGAGGATATTCAGCATGTGCTGGAAAGCGTCCTGATGGAATTCCCTCTGCGAGAGGCCCATCTGACCGTTCCCGCCTGGCTGGGGGCGCTGGATACCAACCACTGGCTGGTCAGCCATGTGCTGGACGCCGTGCGTCAGGCCGGTCAGACGCCGCGGCGGATGCGGGAGACCGATGTCTTTGAGGGCGCCTTTGCCGAGTCGGAATACGCCGAGGACGTCCGGCAGGAGCAGGTCTTCCCGGGAGAGGGGCGCATCGACTTCACCCTGCCGCTGAAGGAGGGGCTGTTCAATCGCATTCTTGGCGAGGAATGCGGCACGGAGATCCGCGGCGACGCGCACCTGCTCTCGCTGATGAAGGAGCTGGTCGCCGCCAAGGCGGAGTACGATCATGTGGCGGAGGCCCTGCATTCCGTGCGGGAAACCGGCTACGGCCTGGTGACGCCGGCCATGTCCGAGATGACCCTGCAGGAGCCGGAAATCGTCCGCCAGGGAGGCCGCTTCGGCGTCAAGCTGAAGGCCCACGCGCCCTCGCTGCACCTGATCCGGGTGGATATTGAGACCGAGGTCACCCCCGTGGTCGGCACGGAGAAGCAGTCGGAAGAGCTGGTGCGCTACCTGCTGGAGGAATTCGAGAACGATCCCCAGCGCATCTGGTCCACCAATTTCTTCGGCAAGAGCCTGAACGACATGGTGCGGGAGGGCCTGTCCAACAAGCTGATGCGGATGCCGCAGGATGCGCAGGAGAAGGTGCAGGAAACACTGACGAAGATCATCAACGAGGGCTCCGGCGGCATGATCTGCATCCTGCTGTAAAAGCGCTGCCCCCCGCGCCCCGTCATGAAGGTAAATTCTTCATCCGGCCATGGAAATGCAGGAAAATCCATGATACAATGATCCAGGATATCGACAAAGTGGCATATGCCACTTTGTCGAGTTTTGCACGACCTCACTGGTCGAACGGCATTGCCGTTCTCCCTGTCGTTCGTTCGTGTAAGGAAGCAATCTCTGATGAGATTGCACGAAAACCGCCGCGCAGGGGCTTCGCCCCGCTTAACCGCCCCGAAGGGGCTCGCCGATTTTCGATCAAGAGTCAGAGGGCCTGCGGGCCCTCCGACACCTCACGGGACTTTGTCGATGGTCTGAAGGTCTTCGGGCCCTCTGACTTTTCATCGCATCAACCGGCTTTGCCACTTTTGAAAAATCATTAAGGGAGAAGATACTTTGTTCCTGATCCAGCATGGCTTCCTGTATACCATGGCCGCCGACGGCGCCTTTGAGGGCGACATCCTGGTGGATGGCGACCGCATTCTCCGCGTGGAACCGCGGATTGACCCCGATACCCTCGACCTGGAAAAGGTCATCGACGCCAAGGGGCTCTGGGTGCTCCCCGGGCTGATCGACGTCCACATGCACCTGGTTCGCGCCAGCGCCGATGACCAGAAGAACGAGCGCGACGTGATTGCCGACGCCCTGGCCTCCGGCGTGACCACCCTGGCCCTCTGGCCGGAGGGCGGCAGCGGCCTCTGCCTTGTGCGCCACGGTACCTGCCCGACAGAGCAGCCCCCATCGCCCCTGTATGCCCTGCGGCAAGAGGGCTTCACCGACGCCGCCCTGCGCGACACCCTGACGGAGGCACGGGAAAACCATCGCCGCGTGTCTGTGGAAATCTACGGCGAGGCGGCCCTCCGCCGCGTCCTTGCCATCGGCCAGGAAACCGGCTGCCCGCTGGTGCTCACCCACCTGACAGGCTGCGCCGACATGGCCGAGGACATCGCCCGCACCGGCTGGGAGGTCATCATGGGGGCCTGCGTCCTTCGCACGGGCACGGATTATGCCCTGACGGCCAGGCTCCATCGGCTGGGCGTCCCCCTGGCGCTGACCTCCGACTACCCCGCGACCCGTCTGCATCACCTGCCCCTGTCCGCCGGGCTTTGCGTCCGGGGCGGTATGGATCGGCACGCGGCCCTGCGCGCCATCACCCTTGACGCGGCGAGGCTGCTGCGGGTCGAGCAGGCGTGCGGCTCCATCGAGCCGGGCAAGCGGGCCGACTTCACCCTTTTTGACGGCGACCCGCTGATGCTGGCCTCCGCCCGGGTGATGACCATTTCCGGCGGGCAAACTGTGTAGCGGACGTTGACAAGCCCGCGTTTTCGCGCTACAATAAATTGAAAAGGAGCCTGCGCTCCACTTTATGCGACAAAAGGATGATTGCTGATGATGAAGCATACCATGACCATCGCGGGTCTTCAGCGCGACCTGCCGATCTGCCCTGTGAACGACCAATTGTCCATCGGCGCCTTCGTCATTTTCGGCGACTGCGAGCTGACCATGGCCTGCGCCGCCGAGCTGCTCAAGCGCGCCCCGGCCTACGATTACATCATCACCGCCGAATCCAAGGGCATCCCCCTGGCCTATGAGATGGCCCGCCAGTCCGGCGACGCCAAGTGGATGCTGGCCCGCAAGGGCGCCAAGCTGTACATGCAGAACGTCTTCTCCGTGGAGGTCAAGTCCATCACCACCGCCGCCGTGCAGAAGCTCTACCTGGACGGCGCGGACGCCGCGCTCATCAAGGGCAAGCGGGTGCTCATCGTGGACGACGTGATTTCCACCGGCGAGTCGCTCCATGCCCTGGAGGAGTTGGTGCGCCAGGCAGGCGGTGAGATTGCCGGGCGGATGGCCATCCTGGCGGAGGGCGAGGCCCAGGATCGGGAGGACATCATCTATCTGGAAAAGCTGCCCCTGTTCAACAATAAGGGTGAGATCATCGGCTGATGACGGGTTAGGCGTGCTTTCTTCGGACTTTGCTGCCGATTGGATGCCCCGGGAGACGCGCATGTTTCCCGGGCTTTTTCGCGCAGAGAACGCACCGCCTTTAGCCAAGCATTCCTTCATCATTTTCTAATGAATTCCTTGCCCGATTCTCAAGCAACGCACGGCGGGCTGTGGTATCATACAGACATCAACCGGAACAACCCGATTGAGCGACGAAAGGAGTTAGTACCATGGCAAGCTATACCATCGAGGATATTGAACTCATCCGCCGGAAGAGCGGCATCAGCTATCAGGAGGCCGTGGCCCTGCTGGATTACCACAACGGCAACGTGGCCCGGGCGCTGGTGGATCTGGAGCGCAACGGCCGCATCAAGCCCGAGGCCGAGCGCGGCGGCAAGGACAGGCAGGCGAACAAGGATCCCCACCGCAGCCGCAACCGCAGCGGCTTCATCAACGCCATGAGCAAGCTGTACCAGGCGCGCTTCAAGATTAAGAAGGGCGATGTGGTCATTGTGAACCTGTCGCTGCTGTTCAGCCTGGTGTCGCTGCTCATCAGCCCGCACCTGGTCATCGTGGGCACCATCGTCACCCTGCTGCTGGGCTACCGCCTGTCCTTTGACAAGCATGACCCCGATTTCGCCTCCGCCAACCTGGAAAAGATGGTGCGCAACGCCTCCCAGAACGTGAAGGATTCCGTGACCAGCATGGTGCAGGAGTTCACCGGCGACGCCCCCGCCCCCAAGGCCGAGGCGCCCAAGGCTGAGCAGGAAAGCAAGCCCGAGCGCAGCTACTACCAGGGCAATCCCGCCGCCACCACCTACCACGCGGCTTACGGCGGAAGCGCCCCCACCATCCAGGTGCCTGTGCAGGTGGAAAGCCAGGATGGCAGCGTGACCCTGGAGGCGGACAAGGACGGCTTCACCGAAGCGACCATCGAGTAATTTCCCCCTTTCGGAATGGGCGGCTCGCTCCCCCATTCCCCTTTTCGTGTACAAGCCCCGCTTACCCCAACAATAACCGACAAGGAGCTGTCGCCCATGAGCCGTATCCTGATTGTAGAAGACGAAAAGAAGATCGCCCGATTCCTGGAATTGGAGCTGATCCATGAGGGCTACGAGGTGGATGTGGCCCATGACGGCCGCACCGGGCTGGACAAGGCGCTGAGCTGGCAGCCCGATCTGATGATCCTCGACCTGATGCTTCCCGAGCTCAGCGGCATCGAGGTGTGCAGACGCCTTCGGCATGAAAGCGATCTGCCCATCATCATGCTGACGGCCAAGGACGATGTGTCCGACAAGGTGATGGGCCTGGACATGGGCGCGGACGATTACGTCACCAAGCCCTTTGCCATTGAGGAATTGCTGGCCCGGATCCGCGTGGGGCTGAAAAAGCGCCGGGCCTCCGCGGCGGCCGCGCCATCCGCAGTGCTGACCGCCGGGCTGCTTCGGGTGGATCCCGCCAGCTACACCGTTGCCTACGGCAGCACCCCCATCAGCCTGACCAAGAAGGAATTTGACCTTTTACGCTACCTGATGCAGCACAAGGGGCAGGCCGTCACCCGGGACGCGCTGCTGACCGATGTCTGGGGCTATGACTACGCCGGGGACACCAACGTGGTGGACGTGTACATCCGCTACCTCCGCCACAAGATTGACGAGCCCTTCGGCATCAAGACCCTTCACACCATCCGCGCCGTGGGGTACATGTTCAGCCATGAGTAAGAAAAAAGAAAAAAAGCGCAAGGCGAAAAAGCAGCGGGAACGGGGCTTCAACCGCGCCTCCAGCGGCATCCACCGGGTGCTGACCAAGCTGCTGAGCAGCTTCCGCCTTTCGCTGACCTTCCGCATCGCGCTGCACTACTGCGGTCAGCTGCTGCGCACCACCATCCCTGCCCTGCTGGTGATGACGGTGGTGCTGACGCTGCTGCAGCTTCCCTTCGTCCAGCAGGATCTTTTGCGCCTTCAGGCATCTCCCGTGCCGAAGGACGGCGTCTTCACCCAGCAGGACATCCAGAACAGCCGCGCCGACGCCTACCTCACCGCCTGGGGCCCCAAGGACGAGGGCGGCATCGCCTTCCATCTGTCCCCGCGGGAGCTCATCATTACCACGCCTCACGATTCCGGCCAGGCGCTGGTCGTCACCTACGCGCTCGAGGATACCGTGCTGGTGTGGCTGATGCTGATGCTGACGCTGCTGTTCATAGACGCCATGCGGCTGTTCTCCTTCCTGCGCAGGCATCGTCGGCTGGATCGCCGGGTGCTGGCGCCCATCCGCGACATCACCGACATGGCCGCCACCCTGTCCGCCAGCAACCTGTCCAACCGCATCAACGTGGCCGGCATGAAAAACGAATTGAAGGATCTGGCCACGGTCATCAACACCATGCTGGACCGCATCGAGCGCAGCTACAACAGCCAGAAGCAGTTCGTCTCCGACGCCTCCCATGAGCTGCGCACCCCCATCGCCGTCATCCAGGGCTACATCAGCATGCTGAACCGCTGGGGCAAGGATGATCCCACCGTCCTGGATGAGGGCATGCAGGCCATCGCCCAGGAAACGGCCAGCATGAAGGATCTGGTGGAGAGCCTGCTTTTCCTGGCCCGCCATGATAAAAAGACCCTGCTGATGGAGACTTCCCGCTTCGACGCCCTGGATGTGGTGACGGAGGTGCACAAGGAGGCCGCCATGGTGACGCCGGAGGACACCTTCAACCTTTCCCCCTCCGATCACTGCCAGGTGACGGCTGACCGCGGGATGCTGAAGCAGGTCATGCGCATCCTGTGCGATAACGCCGTCAAGTACACCCCCAAGGGCGGCATCATCACCATGGGCGTGGCGCGCCAGGGCAACCTGTGCATCCTGACGATGACGGACAACGGCCCGGGCATCCCCCGGGACGAGCTCCCCAAAATATTCGAGCGCTTTTACCGCAGCGATTCCGCCCGGAAGGCGGAGAACGGCGGCCACGGCCTGGGCCTGTCCATCGCCCGCATCATCGTGATGGCCCATGGCGGCAAGCTGCGCGTGCGCAGCAAGGTCGGCGTCGGCACCACCTTCTCCGTGGAGCTGAAGACTGACGTATCGCCTTCCTTCCCCGCCTCCGCCCCCAATGCCTGAATCAATGAAAGCCGCCCTCCGGCATAAACCGAAGGGCGGCCGCTTTTGTATGTCATGCTGTCAGGGCGTTATCAGGTGGTGGAACGATTGCCGCAGTTGCAGCCGCAACCGCCGCAGCTGTTGTTGCTGCCGCAGCAGCCGCAGCCCGAGCGGGCATTGCAGCCAGGATTGTTGGCCGCCACCGTGCCCTCGTTGCACAGAGAGGCCGGGGGGAACAGCGGCAAGCTGAAGAATTCATCGCAGACGCTCTCCGCGAATTCCTCCGCCGGGGGAATCGGGCAGAAGCCGTAGCTGGGGATGAGCACCTCGACATCCGCCAGAACCTTCAGGATGATGGTGGCGCACACCGTCATGCGGAACTGGTTGTTGCCCAGGAAGGTGCCGGAGACGCAGATGGCGCTGACCATGCTCTCCAGGGTGTAGGGGACGATGGACTCATCAGGGATGGACAGCAGCACATCCATGTTCACGGAGACAACGCCCTTGCCGATGTACTCCACGCAGCGGCTGTCCACGAAGAGAATATCGATGGGGATGTCAACCGTGGCACGAACACGGGCGAAGCAGGGACGGTCGCACAGCCGATCAACGGTCAGGTTGCGGATGGTGCCCTGGGTGGTGGTGGAGCGGCAGCTTTCAAAGGTGATGGGCGGCACGGGAGCGGACGTGGGCGGAATGGTCTCCTGGTTCTCCTGGCAGCCGCAGCTGTTGCACTGGCAGTTGTTGACCACCTGGGCGCAGCTGGTGATGGTCACCACCTGGTTGTCAAGCTGCTGCTGCTTCAAGCAGCTGTCGTAGACGCGCTTGACCTGAACGCACACCTTTTCTTCCAGACCGTCGGTAGCACATCCGCTGATGGTGCCGGGGCAGCAGGCAGGGTTCGCGTTCTTGTAGGAGTAAAAGGACATAGCATCAACGCCTCCTTGTGTTCGGCCCCCTCGGTGTGGAGCCTACACCAGCAGAGTATGTGGCAAGGCGGCTGATGTGCGGGAAAATGAATTTCTTTTGCGGCTGACGGCGAAATAGCGTCCGCGCCTGTGCATGCGGGGAAAGCCGCCGCGCGATGATACCGGCCTTTCGCGGCACAAAAAAAGCGGCCCGAAGACCGCTTTTTTGATGCGCTTACACGCGCTTGGCTTCCTTGATCTTGGCCGCCTTGCCCTGCAGGGAACGCAGGTAGTACAGCTTGGCGCGACGAACCTTGCCGCGGCGAATCACGTCGATGTGATCCACACGAGGGGAATGGATCGGGAACGTACGCTCCACGCCAATGCCATAGGACACGCGACGAACCGTGAAGGTCTCGCGGACGCCGCCATTGCGCTTGGCGATCACGGTGCCTTCAAAGGCCTGCAGACGCTCGCGGTTGCCTTCCACAACCTTCACCCACACGCGGACGGTGTCGCCCACGTTGAAGGCGGGAAGATCAGTGCGCAGCTGCTTCGCCTCAATAGAACGGATAATTTCGCTCATGATTGGTGCCTCCTTCCATCATAGACGTTCGTACCCGGCCTTGCATGAGCGCAAGGGGATCAGGCAGCGGACCGCCCGTATATCAACCAGAATATTATAGCATAACCCCGCTGCCAATTGCAAGAGGTTTTGACGATTTTATCCGCACTTTTCCATATCTGCCCGGCGCATCAGCCTCACTGGGCGTAAACAATGTCCTCCCGAAGCCGGTACAGGGTCGCGCCGCGCTTCTTATGGCAGAAAACCTCCGCCCACCACGTCACGTCCTTGACCTCGTCAAACTGGACGATGCCGTACCGCTCGCCGTTGATTTTCTTGCCGCGCATGTTGGAATCCATCCAATGGATTTCATCGTTTTCGCTGTCCCAGTCGGCAATGATGATGGCGCTGTGGGCGCCCACGCCGTACTCATAATCGCAGCTGATCTGGAAGAAGTCCCCGCGCTTCGCCTGGCGCATGAAGTCGCAGGCCAGGGCCAGGTTTTCCTTCTTGGACAGGCTGCTGTCGTAGCGGAAGCTGGCCGCGACCTCGAAGGGATTCCCCTGCTCCGCCGTTTTTTCCTCCCAGGCCAGGCCGTAGTAGTAAGGCCGGCACTCCTTGGCTGGCAGGTTGTTGGGAATAATCAGCTGCGTATCGGGATACGCGGCCATGCGGAAGTCCTCCCTGCACTGCCGGAACAGGTAGGTGGTGAAATTCTTGCAGACGTAAATATCCCCGGAATAGTGAGCGCGCTGGGCCTTGCCGTCAGCCGCCTCGTAAAGCTCCCGTCCCAATTCAATGATGCGGTCAATGAGCTCATCCCTGGGTGATGACGGATCCGCGGTTCCCATTTCCTCCAGGGGCAGGGATACCTGCTTGTTGTCATCCAGGCTCACATACTCCTCCACATCCAAATCCCAGTCCTGATCCTCCTGGGCCAGGGCCGGAAAAGTCAGCGTCATCATCGCCAGCAGCAGCGCCAGCCATTTCCTCAGCATGGTATCACCTCCCCCTGATTGTATCGCGAATGGCAGCTTTTCGCAATTCCTTTGCTGAAAATTTACAATTCTCCCCACCGCTTTCCCGACGGCGGGCTGCTTATACATCAATAAACTTTCTGAACTCCGGCAGGATGCCGATGCCGTCCGGGTAATGGGCGGCGAACTGGGGCACGGCATGGCTGGGGAAGCTGTTGCCCTCGATGAAGGTCGGGCCGTCCGGCGTGATGGCCACATCCCAGGCCACAAAGCGCATCTGCGGCACCTTCTTCGCGGCCTCCAGGCACATGGCCTTGGCCTCCTCCCAGTAGGGCACGGTGAAGCCGATGATCTCCGTGCCGGTGATGGGATGCCTGGTGTAGGTATTGCCGGCCTTGTCCGCGCCCACGGTGAGCAGCTTGCCGCTGTCCAGGTCGATGCGCGCCGCCATGCCGCCGCAGTCCACGTTGTCCATGACCTTGCCGTTGCCGATGCGCAGGAAGGCATAGACAATCCCCTCCCGCTTGTCTCCCAGCAGGGTGGCGATGCGGCAGGTATTGACCGATGTGGGGCACAGGGACGCCATGGCCGGGTGCTGGATGACGATCTCCTCCAGGATGCCGATGCCGTCCGCCTTCAGCCGTGCCAGGAAGGCCTCAGGGCCATCCTGCCAGTCCTCGGGGGTATAGCGCTGAATGCCCTGGCCGCTGGATCCCTCGAGGGGCTTGCCGATAAGCTGGGGCAGGGTCATCATGTCCGCCACGTCATCGGGCCTGGTGTCCTCCCGGATCAGCAGCCATCTGCGGGGTATCCATTCCCTGAACAGCTCGTTGAACTGGGTCTTGTCGTCAAAGAAGTGCCAGTAGGCCTTGTCGTTCATCCGGCGCACAATGTCATTGGAAATGCCCCGGGTGATGACGGTGCGGCGCTGAGCGTCATTGAGCTTGTACATCTGGGCGATCTTGTAATCCACATAGCCCGCGTTGTACTTCACGGCGCAGCGCAGCATGTCCTGCAGGAGCCACAGCCTGCTGCGGCCGGAGCGCTCACGGAGCAGCGCGGTGGTCTTCCACATGGCCGCCCAATCCATTTTCACCAGGCGCTTGAAAAAGTAGGTCAATCGGCTCATTCAGAAGACCTCCCCTTGCCATTGCATGTTACACGTTGAAGCGGAAGAGCGTGATGTCGCCGTCCTTCATCACATAATCCTTGCCCTCGGAGCGCACCAGGCCCTTTTCCTTGCAGGCGGCCATGGAGCCCAGCTCGCACAGGGTATCGAAGGGCACGATTTCCGCGCGGATGAAGCCCTTCTCAAAGTCCGTGTGGATCTTGCCCGCGGCTTGCGGGGCCTTGGTGCCGTTAACGATAGTCCAGGCGCGGCACTCGTCCTCACCGGCGGTGAGGAAGGAAATCAGCCCCAGCAGCCGGTAGCAGGCGGTAATCAGCCGATCCAGACCGCTCTGGCCGATGCCCAGCTCCTCGATGAACTCCGCCTTCTCCTCGGGCTCCATCTGGGCGATTTCCTCCTCAATGGCGGCGGAAATGACCAGAACCTCAGCGTGCTCGGCTTCGGCGATGGCCTGTACCCGATCCAGGCCGGGGATGTCGGCGGCATCCTTGCCCAGGTCGTCCTCCGCGATGTTGGCGGCGTAAATGACGGGCTTGGTGGTCAGCAGGAACCAGCCGTCCACCATCTCCCGCTCGTCGTCGTTCATGGGGCAGGTGCGGGCGGGCTTGCCGGCCTCCAGGTGGGCGTAGAGGCGTTCGGCCATATCGACCTCCACCCCGGCTTTCTTGTCGCCGCCGCGGAAATTCTTCATGGCCTTGTCCTTGCGGCGCTGGATGGTCTCCATATCCGCGAAGATCAATTCCAGGTTGATGGTCTCAATATCCCGGGCGGGATCAATGGAGCCGTCCACATGGATGATGTTCTCATCCTCAAAGCAGCGCACCACATGCACGATGGCGTCCACCTCGCGGATGTGGCTGAGGAACTTGTTGCCCAGGCCCTCGCCGTGGCTGGCGCCCTTGACCAGGCCGGCAATATCCACAAACTCAATGGTGGTGGGCGTAATCTTCTTGGGGTGGTACATCTCCCCCAGCACGTCCAGGCGGCTGTCCGGCACCAGCACCACGCCGGTATTGGGCTCAATGGTGCAGAAGGGGTAATTCGCCGCCTGCGCCCCGGCCTTGGTAATCGCGTTGAAAAGGGTGCTCTTGCCCACGTTGGGCAGTCCCACTACGCCAAGTTTCATCGAAAGTGATCTCCTCTCGTATCATGGACATACATCCGTTCAATTATAATAGAAGCGGAAGGAAAATGCAATCCATCGGCGGAAGTTTTTCCCCGACGGGGCTTTTCCGCGGTGAAATGCAAACAATTCCTTCCCCGTGGTGACATCCCGCCAGGATTGTGCTATACTACTGCCCGTGCCCCCGCGTATGTTCGACCCCTCGCCGGGGACGGCCAACCCGAAAGGAGTTTTTTCGGATGACGATTCTGCAGGCTGCCATCCTGGGTCTGACCCAGGGTCTGGCTGAGTTCCTTCCCATTTCCTCCAGCGGCCACCTGCTGCTGGCCCGCATGCTCATGGGGATTTCCGACGAGGCCGCCGCCACCGGCGCGTACATGATGCTGGACGTGCTGCTCCACGCCGGTACGCTGATCGCGGTGCTCATCGTCTTCTGGAAGGACTGGTGGGCCATCCTCCGCAACCCCTTCCGCTCCAGAACGCTGCTGATGCTCATCATCGCGTCCATTCCCGCCTTCATCGTGGCGGTGTTCTTCAAGGATTTTGTGGAGCAGTTTTTTACCGGCTGGTTCCTGGGCGTCAGCTTCCTGATGACGGCGCTGTTCCTGCTTGTGGCGGAGATCGTCAGCCAGCGCAGACCCGGCCGTGAATTGCGGCCCGGCCCGCGCAGCGCCGTCGTCATGGGCGTTATGCAGGCCATCGCCCTGCTGCCTGGCGTCTCCCGCAGCGGCAGCAGCCTGGCCGGCGGCGTGGTTTCCGGCCTGGATCGGCGCAGCGCGGCCAAGTTTTCCTTCATGATGAGCGCCCCCGCCATCGTGGGCTCGCTGATCTTCGAGGGCAAGGACGCCATCGAGCTGGGCTACATCAAGGAGCTTGCGCTGGTACCCACCGTCGTGGGCGTCATCGTGGCGGCCGTCAGCGGCTACCTGGCCATCCGCTTCATGCTGCGGCTCATCAGTCGGGTCTCGCTGAACTGGTTCGGTCTGTACGTCGCCCTGCTGGGCCTTATCATCCTGGTGCTTCAGCTGGCGGGCGTCCCCGCGCTGCCCGCCTTTGAGCTGCCCGTGCTGGCCGCGCCCTGAGCTTTGCGGCTGTACAAACGCCGGGGAAAATGCTATAATCAATCATATCCTGCCAACCAATGATGTGGAAAGGAGGGTGATGCCATGCCGCGGCGGCTGCTATGCCTGTTGCTGATTCTAATGACGCTGCTGTGCGCCGTCCCCGCCTATGCCCTGGAGATACCCGAGCCGACCCTTTCCCCCGACGCCGCGCCCTATGACGCCGAGCATCCCGAAAATCTGGAGCCCGACCAGCTGTACGCGACTTCCGCCATTTTGGTGGAAGCCAAGTCCGGCCTAGTGATCTTCGAGAAGAACGCCGACCAGCTGATGTACCCCGCGTCCACCACCAAGATTATGACCGGCCTGCTGGCCATCCAGTTTGGCGACCTGGACGCCACCTACACCGTCACCGCCGCCGACCTGGACTTCGGCGGGGAAAGCGACGTGACGGACATTGACCTGCGCGAGGGCGAGGAGATGCCCGTCATCGACCTGCTGTACGGCGCGATGATTCAATCGGGCAACGACGCCGCCAACGCCCTGGCCTCCTCCGTGTCGGGCAGCATCCCGGCCTTTGTGGATCTGATGAACCAGGCGGCGGCGGTCTATGGCTGCACCAGCACGCACTTTGCCAATCCCCACGGTCTGCACAACGACAGCCACTATACCACCGCCCGGGACATGGCGATCATCGCCCGGGAGGCCATGCAGGACGAGACCTTCCGGCAGGTGGTCTCCACCACCAGCTATACCGCCGCCCGCACCAACCTGATGCGGGCCCGCACCTGGGGAACCGGCATTCAGCTGATGATCCCCGGCACCGCTGAAAGCTCCAACAAGTATTACTATCCCGACGCCATCGGCATCAAGACCGGCACCACCTCCATGGCGGGCTACTGCTTTGTGGGCGCGGCTGAGCGCGACGGCGTGGAGCTGATTTCCGTTGTGTTCTTCACCGGCAAGCGGGCACGCTGGGCGGACACCATCAAAATGTTTGACTACGGCTTCAGCCAGTATGTGAGCGTATCGCCCACCGACCTGTACAACATGAACCCCATCACCCTGGAAACCACCGGCTTCTCCCTGAACGACAGCGCCCTGGGCACTCTGCCCCTCACCTGCGTGGCCGTCGATCCCAGCCGTACCGCGTCCATCGTCGCCACCCGGGATCAGGTGGATCTGATGGCCTCCAACCTGCGCGATACCGTGCTGATTGAGTACACCCGCGATTTCGTGGCCCCCATTCAGGCCGGTGAGGTCATGGGCGTCATGACCTATTTCCCGGAGGACGGCGAGCCCATCGAGTACAATCTGCTGGCCGGAAGAAGCATCGACAAGCGCGAAAACGCCCCGAAGACCCTGGAGGAAATCGTCGCCATGACCGACGCCGACCCCAACCCGTTCCCGCCCTTCACGCTGGAAATTGGCTTGTATTTGACCCTCCCCGTCCTGGCGCTGCTGCTCGTCATCTGGCTGCTGCGCAAGCTGATCCGCAGGCGAAGGGTTCACAACGCCCGGATGCCCAAGATCAAGAGCCGCTACCTAAAATAACAGGCTTCGCCTGCTCAGAGTGTCAAAAAAGTGGCATACGCCACTTTTTTGAGTTATGCACTCACTCACTGGTCGAATGGCTACGCCATTCGACCGGTCGTTCATTCGTGTAAGGAGCTTTTTTCTGACGAAAAAAGCACGAAAAATCGCCGCACATGTCGCCGATTTTCGATGTAGAATCGAAGGGCTCGCGAGCCCTCCGATGCCTCCCATAGGTTTTTTGACAGTCTGAACAGGCTTCGCCCGCTTTCTACGCTTCGCCCACCTTTCGCCGAACATGCGCACACAAAAATCGCCGCGGAACCCGTATCTTTCGGGAACCGCGGCGATTTGCTTGACCGACTTATTTGCTGGCCACCGCTTTGGCCTGCGCCGTCGGCTGGGGCTTGATCTCCCCGGCCTTTGTCAGGGCGATCTTGGTGATGACCGGGCCCGTCAATTCGTAAATCAGCGTACCGGCCAGCACCACGGCGTTGATGACGGCGCCGTATTCCGGCAGATCCGCCATGGACATGCGGGCCATACCGATGGCCACGCCGGCCTGGGGAATCAGCGTAAAGCCCAGGTACTTGATAATCATGGGATCGCACCGCTGACTGGCTGCCCCCAGGGTGCCGCCAAGGGCCTTGCCCACCGCCCGGGACAGCACATAGGCGACGCCCACCAGGCCCACCGCCGGCAGCACGGACAGGTCAAGGTTCGCGCCGGAAAGGATGAAAAACAGCATCAGCAGCGGCGGGGTGAACCGGTCGCACTGCTCCAGCATGACGCTGCTCTGGCTGCAGGTATTGACCATGGTCGCGCCCAGCATCATGCACATCAGCAGACTGGACAGCCCCAGCATGGAGGACAACCCGACCCCCGCGAAGACCATCATGATCGTCAGGGACAGCTTGTTGCCCCGGCTGTGGAAGAACCGCAGCACATACACCAGGATCAGCCCCAGCACCACACCCAGCACCAGGGAGCCGATGATCTCCACCAGCGGCATCACCAGCAGGGTCATGACGCTCAGCGCCGTCCCCCGCTCAATGGTGCGGGCCACCGCCATCATGATGGCGTAGAGCATCAGGCCCAGGGCGTCGTCCATGGCCACCACGGGCAGCAGCATCCGCGTAACCGGGCCCTTGGCCTTGTACTGGCGCACCACCATCAGCGTGGCGGCGGGCGCGGTAGCCGCGGCGATGGCCCCCAGAGCCAGGCACAGGGGCAGCGGCTGACCCAGCGCCAGCAGCGTCAGGAAAACCAGCAGCGACGCGGTGCAGCCCTCAAAAATGGTGATGACCATGGGCTTCACGCCGATTTCCTTCATGTAGGACAGCTTGAACTCGCTGCCGATGGAATAGGCGATGAAGCCCAGGGCAATGTCGGAGACAAAGGCCAGCTGCGCGTTCATTTCCGTGGTAAGCACGCCCAGGCAGAAGGGGCCGATGAGCAGGCCGCCGATAAGGTAGGCCGTCACATGGGGCAGCTTAATCAGGTTAATCAGGCGAGTCATCGCCAGGCCCACCGCAAACGCGATGGCCAGCGCCAGGAAAATATTCATGCCAGCTTCACACCCTCCACAAAGGTCGTGGGCAGGGCGAAGGCAATACCGGTATCGGGTTTGTCCAGGCCGCCCGTGACGTCATTGATGATGCCCATCAGGCGGGGGATGGTGTTATCCTCCAGCAGGGTGAACATGGTCTTGGAGCGCTTCCGCTCCGGGCTGAAGAAGTGGCGCAGCACGCCCATCATGGGAAGGTCGACGTCGTCCTCGTCCAGCACCCGCATCATGCCCGTGGAGTCCAGGATGGTGGCGCCGCCGATGTCGGCCTCCAGCATTCGCTCCAGGATCGGATCCAGGTACTCCTCCCGGTTGAGCACCAGCACAAACATTTGCATGGGAATCCCTCCTTGACAGGATCCTTCGGCCATGACGCCGAAGCCGGACAATATTGTAGCACTTTCGACGGGAATGTCAATGCGTCCCTTCAGCTTTTTCCGCGAAAAAAGCGCGCCCTTATGATAAACGCGCCTTTGATATATGTCTTTCCCTTACACCATCCGCACCGGCATGAACCGCTTGGCCTTCACGGCCTCGAACAGCGCCTCGTCCGCCACATGCTCCGTGAGGGTGATGGCGGCGGTTTTGGCCGCCAGATCAACCTCGCAGCCGCTCACGCCGGGGACGGCGCACAGGGCCTTCTCCACCGTCGCCTTGCAGTGCGCGCACATCATACCGTCAATCAGCATCTTCTTTTCCATGGTCTTCAACTCCTTTATGTTTTGGGCTTTTGGGGTCAAACGCCCAGCTCGGGCACGTTTTCTGGCCGCTCCTGGACGGCGGGCTCCGGCATGGGGGGCAGCTCCTCCAGGCAGGTCAGGCCGAAGTGCGAGAGGAATTCCTCCGTGGTACCGTACAAGATAGGGCGTCCCAGGGCGTCCTTGCGGCCCACCTCCTGGATCAGCTGCTTGTTCATCAGCGACGCCAGGGAGTAGTCGCACTTCACGCCGCGGATCTGCTCCACCTCCGCCCTCGTCACCGGCTGGCGGTAGGCCACCACGGCCAGGGTTTCCATGGCGGCCTGGGTCAGGCTCTGCTTCTGCACGGGCTGCAGCAGCCGAACCACGTCCGCCGAGTACAGCGCTCGGGTCACCAGCTGCACCTTGCCGCCAAAGCGCTTCACGCAGAAGCCCCGCTGGCCGAAGTCATATTCATCCCGCAGGCAGGCCAATTCCTGCTCCAGGACGTGGACGGTCACGTTCAGCGCCCTGGCAAGCTCCTCGACGCGCACGGCCTCCCCCGCCACAAACAGGATGGCCTCAATCCGGCCCCGCAGGCAGCCCTCGCTGTTCTCGTCATTCATCGGCGGCGTCCTCCTCCGTGTATTCTCTGCGCCCCGGCAGCAGGATGATCTCCCCGCCCACGCCCTCCTGCTCCACATGGGTTTCGCCCAGCTTGAGCAATTCCAGCAGGGCCAGGAAGAGCGTCACCACCTCTTCCCGGGTGGGCGCATCGGAAAAAGCGTCCTCAAAGCGCATTCTGCCCCTTCGGCGGATGCCGTGGAGCAGCGTCAGCATGCATTCCTGGACGGTATGCTCGTCCCGGCGGATGTCCCGGGGCGCGTAATGGTTGACCTCCGCGGCCTCCTCCTGGGCGGGCTTCCGCGCCCAGATGCGCAGAAAGGCCTCCGTCAGCCCCTGCAGCGTCAGGCCGGTGAGCTCCGTTTCCTGGGGCGGCAGGGGGTATTCCTCGGGCAGCTTGGCGAAAAGCGCCTGAGCCGCCTGCTCGAAGTGCTGCATGGCCGAGGCCGTCTCCCGGAAGCGCTTGTACTCCTCCAAACGGCGGATCAGCGCCTCCTCGGGATCCTCCTCGTCCTCCTGAAGGGCAGGAGGCTTGGGCAGCATGGCCCGGCTCTTGATTTCCAGCAGCGTCGCCGCCATCACCAGGAAATCCGTGGCGTCGTCCATGTCGATGTCCGGCGCGCTGCGGACGGACTCAATGTACTGGTCGGTAATCTCGCTGACGAAAATATCGCGGATGTCCACCTGGGCCTTGGTAATCAGGTGCAGCAGCAGGTCGAGGGGGCCGTCGAAGTCCTTGAGCTGAAAGGTCATGGGCATGGCGCGTCTCCTCAGACCCCGCCCGTCAGGCGCAGGAAAAGATTCAGCACGGACTCATACACCGCGCCGTTGACGGTGGACAGCAGGCTGCCCAGCGCGCCGGAAAGGCACACCACCATCAGGATGATCTGCGCCGTGCGGAACTGCTGGGGATTGAGCTGAAGGCGGCCCCTGAGCAGGGTATCGTTCAGCAGATGGTAGCCGTCCAGGGGCGGAATGGGCAGCAGGTTGAACACCGCCAGGGCCAGATTGATCTGCCCCATCATCAGCAAAAAGCGCTGGACATAGAGCAGCCAGGGCGTCCTGGCAAACTGGGACAGGTAGGCATAGTCCCCGCCGGAAGCAATGACGCTGGCCCACAGGCCATCCCGGTGGTAGACGTTCAGCAGGCCCTGAAGCGAGCCGTACTGATAGCGGAAGGTTTCCAGGAAGTCCGGCTCCCAGATCAGCCGGTTGACGCCCACGCTCAGCGCGCAGCACAGGATGAACAGCGTCAGGTTGGTGACGATGCCCGCGATGGACACCAGGAAATCATCCCGGCGGTAATTGCGGAAGTTGCGTGGATTCACCGGCACGGGCCTGGCCCAGCCAAAGCCCAGCAGGAACATGCAGATGGTGCCGAAGGGATCCAGGTGCTTGCGGGGGTCCAGGGTCAGCCGCCCCATCCATTTGGCCGTGGGATCGCCGCAGCGCAGCGCCACATAGCCGTGGGCCACCTCGTGCAGGATCAGGCTGATTAATACGGTGCCCACCATGTACAGCATGTAAACCAGAAAGCCCACCGGGTCGCTGGTCAGCCAGCTCATCCAGGATTGCAGTCGCGAGAACATCAGCATCCCTCATTTCTTCAGTTCATTCAAAAGGCGCAGGGTGATGGCGCACTGAAGCGCCAGGCCCGGCAGAAGCACCTCGTCCCCGCAGCAAAAGCCAGCGTTGTGCAGCCCGGGGCCATCGCCGCAGCCCAGATCGTAGAACACGCCCGGACACTCCGCCAGCAGGAAGGCGAAGCTCTCCACCCCCAGCCCGGCATGCTCCCGGCGCAGCACCCGCTCCCCGCCCAGCACCCGGCGGGCCTCGTCGGCGGCCAGCTCCGTCAGGCGCGGATCGCTGCGCAGCGGCGGATAGCTGGGCGTCAGCCTCACCTCCGCCCGGCCCTCCATGGCAGCGGCGATCCCCTCCGCCAGCCGGCGGATGCGCCCGTGGAGCCGTGCACGGGTATCGGCATTCAGGGTGCGAAGGGTGCCGGTCAGCACCACGCGGTCGCACAGGATGTTGCCCGCGCGGCCGCCCTCGATCCTGCCAAAGGTCAGCGCCACCGGGTCAAAGGGCGAGGTCTCCCGGCTGACCAGCGCCTGCAGGGCGGTGATGATCTGCCCCGCCATCAGGATGGCGTCCCGCCCGGTCTCGGGGTAAGCGCCGTGCCCAGACGCGCCGCGGATGGTCAGCGCAACGTCGTCGCTGGCGCCGCACACCGCCCCCGTCCGATACCGAAAGGCGCCCGCGGGACAGCCGGGGGCCACATGCTGGCCCATAACGGCCTGGCACCCCTGAAGGAATCCCTGTCCCTGGATAAGCCGCGCGTCGCCCCGGGTTTCCTCGGCGGCCTCGAACAGCCAGCGGACGGCGCCCCGCCACTTGTCGCGGTTCGCGGAGAACCACATGGCCGAGCCCAGCGCCAGGGCGGTGTGGACATCGTGGCCGCAGGCGTGCATGATCCCCGCTTCCTCCGACGGAAAGGGGCAGGCACTGTCCTCCTGAACCGGCAGGGCGTCCAGATCCGCCCGGATGGCGACGCAGGGGCCCTGGCCGTTGACCAACTCCGCCACCAGGCTGTGGCTGCCCTCCACCGATGAAACCGCAAGGCCCAGGCCTTCCAGCCGCGCCCGCACCAGGGCCGAGGTGGCTGCTTCCTCCCCGGACAGCTCGGGATGGCGGTGCAGCGCATGGCGGATGGCCGTCACCTCCGGCATCAGCGGCTTCAGCGCCCGTTCCCATTGCGTCAGCTCCATGGCGTGTTCCCTCCCCGGCGGAATTTTTTCCAGCCTATGCCGATTCGGCGCGCATCATGCGCAGCGCCGCCGCATAAGGTACCGCAGCCCGGTATTTTGATGAAGGAGGCGCAACATCATGAGCGAAAATACCAATCAGATGGGCATCAACGTGCCCGCGGATCAGGACTTTGACACCCTGGGCTTCCAGGGCTCCATGCAGCAAATTCTGCAGGAGAACACCGGCAACTACGTCATCGTGGAGTTTTTGGTCGGTTCCAACCAGCTGGTCACCAAGCAGGGCATCCTGTACAACGTGGCCTCGCAGTTCCTGGTGCTGTACGATGACATCGAGGTGCGCTATGTCGTCTGCGACATCTTCTCGGTGAAGTTTGTCACCTTCCTCGAGCCCAGCCGCAACATCACCACACCCACCAGCGCCCCTGAGGAAGTCCCCGCCCTGGAAGCCTCCGCCCGCATGACGCCCGCTCAGGCCGCCTACGCCCATGCCACACGCCGGCCCATCAGCGCGCCCCGCCGCTGACAGCCCGTTCAGCGTCCGGCCCGGCGGAGAAGCTCCGCCTCGTCGATGACCTCAATGCCAAGGCTTTGCGCCTTGGTCAGCTTGCTACCGGCCGCCTCGCCCGCAACGACGAAGGCGGTCTTTTTGCTGACCGAGGAGGCCGCCGTGCCGCCGCATTGGCGCACCAGCTCCTCCGCGTCCTTGCGGGAGAGGGTCGGCAATGTGCCCGTCACGACGATGCTCATGCCGCTGAACACGCCCTCCGCCCGGCCATCCGCCTCCCGGGGCCTGACGCCCTGCTCCAGCAGCCGGTCGATCATCCGCCGGTTTTCCGGGAAGGAGAAAAACTCCGTGACGCTCTGGGCCACAATGTCGCCCACGTCCGGGATGGCCGTCAGCTCCTCCGCGGAGGCCTGGGCCACCTTCTCCAGCGTACCGAAGGCGGACGCCAGATCCCGCGCCGTCTTCCGGCCGATGTTCGGAATGCCGATGGCGTACAGGAAGCAGTCAAGGGTGCAGTCCTTGCTCTTTTCCAGCGCCGTCAGCAGCTTCTGCGCTTTCTTCTCCTTGAAGCCCTCCAGGGAAAGCGCCTGCTCCATGGTCAGGGTGTACAGGTCGGCGGGATCCCGGGCGCCCATCTGGTCGTAGAGCTGGGCGGCGGTCTTCTCCGACAGGCCCTCGATGTCCATAGCGTCCCGGCTGGCGAAATGGCTCAGCCGCGCCACAGCCTGCGGACGGCAGCTTTCCCGGTTCATGCAGAACAGGTGGGCTCCCCGCTCGATCAGCTCATGCCCGCAGGCAGGGCAGCGCTCGGGGCGCAGAATCGGCTCCTCGCCCGCCTCCGGCTCCCCCACCCGGCCCATGATCTCCGGAATGACGTCATTGGAGCGGCGAATCCACACCGGCGCGCCGATGGCCACCTGCTTGCGCTGGATATCGCCCCAGTTGTTCAGGGTGGCTTTGCGCACCGTGACGCCGTAAAAGTCCACGGGATCCAGGTGGGCCAGGGGCGTCAGCTTGCCGGTGCGCCCCGGCTCCCAGGTGACCTCCCGCAGGGTGGTCACGCTTTCCTCGGCCTCAAACTTGTAGGCCACCGCCCAGCGCGGGAACTTGTCCGTGAAGCCCATCTGCTCCCGCAGCACCATATCGCCCACCTTGATGACCACGCCGTCAATGAGGAAGTCCAGGCTTTCCCGCTCCGCCTCAATCTGACGGATGCAGGCCTCCAGCTCATCCCTGCCGGAGGCACGGCCCAAATAGGGACTGACGGGGAAGCCGTTCTCCCGCAGGAAGCGCAGCATGCCCTCCTGATCGGCATAGGGCGGGTTCTCGATGGTACCCACCTGGTAGAAAAAGGCGTCCAGCTTCCGGGAGGCCGTAACAGCGGGATCCAGATTCCGCAAGGCGCCGGCGGCGGCGTTGCGGGCGTTTTTCAGCGGCTCCTTGGCCGTCTGGTTGTACGCCTCCAGGGCGGACAGGCGCATGATGCACTCGCCCTGCACCTCCAGCAGTCCCTGGTACGGAATGCGCAGCGGTACGGAGCGCACCGTCCTGGCCTGGGGCAGGATGGCCTCGCCGGTGACGCCGTTGCCCCGGGTGGCCGCCTGCACCAGCTCGCCGCCCTGGTAGGTCAGATTCAGCGTCAGGCCGTCAAACTTATACTCCACATAGTAAGCCAGCGCCTCTTGGCCCGTCAGCTTCTCGGCCCGGCGAAGCCAGTCCTCCAGCGCGCCGATGGACTGCACCTTGTCCATGCTCCACAGCCGGGTGATGTGGGTGTGCGGCGCAAAGGCCGTCAGCGCCTCCCCGCCGACCCGGTGGGTGGGCGAATCCGGCAGGGTAACGCCCGTTTCCTTTTCCAGGGCTGTGAGCTGGTCGTACATCTCGTCCCACTGCTTGTCGGAAATCAGGGGCTCGTCCTTGACGTAGTAGGCATAGGCCGTCTCATTGAGGCGGTCCACCAGGGCCCGCATCCGGGCCGTCGCGTCGGTCATGCTTCATCCTCCAATTTGACAATGGGGGCAATGGAAAGGCTGAACTCCTTCACGCCATAGGCCGTGAACTCAATCTGAATCCGCGCCTCGCTGCCCCGCCCGTGGAGCGCCACCACCACGCCCTCGCCAAACTTGCGGTGCAGAACCCGGTCGCCCTCCCGGAACAGGTTGTGCATGGCGCTGCCGGCCAATTCACGGGCCTTGCTGCCCCGGAAGCCCTTGCTGACGCCGGGAATGTTCAGCGCGTTGCCCCCCAGGGTCAGCTTGGGCTTGCCCAGATCGCTCATGTCCGGCGTGGACTTGAGGCCATAGACGCTGCCATAGCCCTTCTGCAGCGGCTGAGGGCGCTCCTTGCCCTGCAGCGCCGCTTCCTTGCGCTCCGACCAGTTGTCCTCCATCAGCCGGGCTGGAATCTCGTCCAGGAATCGCGCGGGAGGATTGTGATTGACCTGGTTGTACAGCATCCGCTGGCTGGCGCGGGAAATGAACAGCCGCTTCTGGGCACGGGTGATGCCCACATAGCACAGCCGCCGCTCCTCCTCCAGCCTGTCCTCGTCCATCAGGGAACGGGAGGACGGGAAAACGCCCTCCTCCAGGCCGGTCATGAACACCGTGGGGAATTCCAGGCCCTTGGCGGAATGCAGGGTCATCAGGGTCACATAGCCCCGGCTGTCGTCGGCGCGATCCAAATCCGTTACCAGCGCGACGTTTTCCAGGTAGCCCTCCAGGGTGGCTTCCTCCCCGGCGGCGCGGGCGAATTCTTCCACCGCGCCCATGAACTCCTGGATGTTTTCGACCCGGGTCTTGGCCTCCTCGGTGTCCTCCTTCTGGTACTGCGCCATCAGCCCCAAGCGCTCCACCAGCATTTTGACATACTCCGCCAGGGGCATGGCGTCCTTCATCGCCATCAGCGATGTCATCAGCATGAAGAATTCGCCCACGCACTTGCGGGGCCGGGAGGTCAGGTGCTCGGGCAGATCCGCCAGGGCGGAGAACAGGGGCATGTTATGCTCCCGGGCATGGTCGGCCAGGTCGTTGGCCGTGGTTTCGCCAATGGAGCGCCGGGGCACGTTGATGATCCGGCGCAGGGAAATATCGTCGCTGGGGTTGACCATCACCCGCAGGTAGGCCAGGATGTCCTTGACCTCCTTGCGCTCGTAGAACTTCTGCCCGCCGAAAATTTTGTAGGGGATGGAGGCCCGCATCAGCATGTCTTCCAGCACGCGGCTCTGGGCGTTGGTGCGGTAGAGCACCGCCACGTCGCCAAAGGACTCCTTGGCCGTTCGGTGCAGATGACGGATGCGATCCGCCACCCAGGCAGCCTCCTCCCGCTCGTCGCCGCCCACGAACAGCTTGATCTTCTCGCCCTCGCCCTGCTCCGTCCACAGCGCCTTTTCCTTGCGGCCCGCGTTGTGGGCGATGACCTGATTGGCCGCGTCCAGGATGTTGGCGGTGGAGCGGTAGTTCTGCTCCAGCTTGATGACCACGGCGTCGGCGTAGTCCTTCTCAAAATCGAGGATGTTGCGGATGTCCGCGCCGCGCCAGCCGTAGATGGACTGATCGTCGTCGCCCACCACGCACAGGTTGCGGCTCTCGTCGGTGAGCAGGCGCACCAGCTGATACTGGGCGAAGTTGGTATCCTGGTACTCGTCCACCATCACATAGCGGAAGCGCTTGCGGTAGCTTTCCAGCACCGGGGGATGATCCGCCAGCAGCTCGAGGGTCTTCACCAGCAGATCGTCAAAATCGAGGGCGTTGAGGCCCTTCATGCGCTCCTCGTACATCAGGTAAACGTCGTGGATCAGCTGGCTGCGGTAATCCCGGCCCGACTGCTGGAACCATTCGTTCGGGGAAAGCAGGCGGTTCTTGGCGTCGGAAATTTTCGCCCGGATCTCCCGGATGGGCAGGAATTTATCGTCGATGTTCTTGCGCTTGAGGATTTCCTTGAGCACCGTGCCCTGATCGTCGTCGTCATAAATGGCGAAGGAGCGGTCATAGCCGATCTTTTCAATATCTCGGCGCAGCATCCTGGCGCAGGTGGAATGGAAGGTGGAAATCCAGGCCTCCTCCGCGGCGTCCCCCACCAGGCCGGCGATGCGTTCCTTCATTTCCTTGGCGGCCTTGTTGGTAAATGTCAGCGCCAGAATCTGCCAGGGCTGCACGCCATGGTCAATCAGGTTGGCGACGCGGTAGGTCAGCGCCCGCGTTTTGCCGCTGCCCGCGCCTGCCAGAATCAGCACCGGGCCTTCCAGGGTTTCCGCAGCCAGGCGCTGCTGTGGGTTAAGCATACTCAGATTCATCAACAGTATCCCCTATCTTCCTTATCAATCATGGATATAACGGCGGTCATTCAGCCGCCTCGGGCGTCAGCAGGCCTTGCTCCTCCAGCCGTTCCAGCACGCGGTGATAACCGTCGGCGCCGTAGGTCAGGGCGCGGTTCACACGGCTGACCGTGGCGGAGGACGCGCCGGTGCGTCGGGCGATCTCCTGATACGTCACCCCCTGGCGCAGCAGGGCCGCGACCTCCAGGCGCTGGGCCATGCTCTTCATTTCGGCAATGGTACACACGTCCTCAAAGAAGCGATAAGCATCCTCCCGGCTCTCCAGGGACAGCATGGCATCCATCAGCAAATCAAGCTGACGGCTCTTGATCTTTGGTTCAAACATTGTACCGACTCCCCGCCGCGTCTTCTCAAAAGCTAACGACAACCACGCCATCGCGGTTTTCCCCCGGACGACGTGCTACCATTATAACACGGTTTTCCTTCCATGACCAGTGAAAAAAACAGCGGATTGCTGTCGAAGTCCGCGCCCTTCGCGTCTTCCGCCGGCCTGTGCGATCTGGCCGATTTCCGCCGCCGTGCCGCCAGGGCCGCCGTCGCCCGCGCAAAAAGATGCCCCAATGCCTTGACAACCCTCCGCGCGCAGTCTATACTCAACCCGATACCCATGATCTTCCGCCTGTGCGCGCTTATAAAGGAGGAATCCCCCATGCCCACCATGGACGATCTCTTCGGCAGCAACGTATTCAATGACGCCGTGATGCAAAAGCGCCTGCCCAAGGAGACCTACAAGGCGCTCCTGAAGACCATTGAGGACGGCAAGCAGCTGGATCCGCAGGTAGCCAGCGTGGTCGCCAACGCCATGAAGGACTGGGCCGTGGAGCGCGGCGTGACCCACTACACCCACTGGTTCCAGCCCATGACGGGCATCACCGCCGAGAAGCACGACAGCTTCATCTCCCCCAAGGCGGGCGGGAGGGTCATCCTGGAATTCAGCGGCAAGGAGCTGGTGCGGGGCGAGCCGGACGCCTCCTCCTTCCCCTCCGGCGGCCTCCGCTCCACCTTCGAGGCCCGGGGCTACACCGCCTGGGATCCCACCAGTTATGCTTTCATCAAGGACGGCGTGCTGTGCATCCCCACGGCCTTCTGCTCCTACGGCGGCGCGTCGCTGGATCAGAAAACGCCGCTGCTGCGCTCCATGGAGGCGCTGAACCGGCAGGCCGTGCGCATTTTGAAGCTCTTCGGCCGGGACGCCACCCGCGTCACCCCCACCGTGGGCGCGGAGCAGGAATACTTCCTGGTGGATAAGAAGCTCTACGATCAGCGCAAGGATCTGATCTTCACCGGCCGCACCCTGTTCGGCGCCAAGCCCCCCAAGGGCCAGGAGATGGACGACCATTATTTCGGCTCCATCAAGCCCCGGGTGAAGGCCTTCATGCGGGAATTGGACGAGGAGCTGTGGAAGCTGGGCGTCCTGGCCAAGACCGAGCACAACGAGGTCGCTCCCGCCCAGCATGAGATGGCGCCCATCTTCTGCACCACCTCCGTGGCCACGGATCACAACCAGCTGGCCATGGAAATGATGAAGAAGGTGGCCCTGCGCCACGGCCTTGTCTGCCTGCTGCATGAGAAGCCCTTCGCAGGCGTGAACGGCTCAGGCAAGCACAACAACTGGTCCATGACCACCAACACCGGCTACAATTTGCTGGAGCCCGGGGATGACCCGGCCACCTCCGCCCAGTTCATGCTGATGCTGACGGCGGTCATCAAGGCGGTGGATGAGCACGCGGAGCTTTTGCGCGTGGCCGTTTCCTCCGCAGGGAACGATCACCGTCTGGGCGCCAACGAAGCGCCGCCGGCCATCATTTCGATGTTCCTGGGCGACGAGCTCTCCGCCATCGTGGACGCCGTCGAGGCCGACCGAACCTATCACGCGGCCCAGCGCCACGACCTGGAAATCGGCGTCAGCGTGCTGCCCAAGTTCCCTCAGGACAACACCGACCGCAACCGCACCTCGCCCTTCGCCTTCACGGGCAACAAGTTCGAGTTCCGCTCCCTGGGCTCCAGCGAGTCCATCGCCAGCACCAATGTGGTCATCAACACCATCGTGGCCGACGCGCTGATGGAATTCGCCGATACGCTGGAAAAGGCCGACGACTTCCGCGCCGCGCTGCACAGCCTCATCGTCGATACCCTGCGCAGGCACAAGCGCATCATTTTCAACGGCAACGGCTATTCCCAGGAATGGGTGGAGGAAGCCCAGCGCCGCGGCCTGCCCAACCTGCGCAGCACCCTTGACGCGCTGCCGCACCTGATCTCCGAAAAGAGCGTGAGCATGTTCACCCGCCACGGCGTCTTCACCGAGCAGGAGCTTCTCAGCCGGTACGAGATTCGCCTGGAGGTCTATGCCAAGGTGCTGAACATCGAGGCCGCCACCACGCTGATGATGGCCGAACGCGAAATCATGCCTGCCTGCCTGGCCTTCATGGGCAGCATTGCCGGGACGGTTAACCAGATGAAGGCCGCGGGGATGCCCTCCGTCGCCGCCGAAAGGCTGCTGAGCCTGCTGAACAACCGCACCGCCCGCCTCTCCGACGCCATCGAGAACCTGCGGGGCGTCATTTCCACCCGCCGGGAGGGCGGCGCCTACGCCAACGCCCAGTACGAGCATGACGCCATCATCCCCGCCATGGCCGCCGTCCGCGAGCTGGCGGACGACCTGGAAACCTTTGTGGGCAAGGACTACTGGCCCTTCCCGACCTATTCCGACCTGCTGTTCAATGTCTGATCCACCTTGCGCGGAGCCTTCACCGCTCCGCGCTTTTTTCTATTGTTTTCTTCTTGTCCTTTTGTGACAATATTCTTGACAATCCCTCCATGACAGGATAAACTGAACATGTAGATGCGGAGGGCGGCAGCGTCCTTCGCAAAGTAGGATTGGAAGGAGACCTTACCATGAAAAAGATCGTTGCTTTGACCCTGGCGCTGCTGATGGCGCTTGCCTGCGTTTCCGCCGTCGCGGAAGAGACCTATACCATCGGCATTGTGCAGCTTGTGCAGCACGAGGCCCTCGACCAGGCCACCAAGGGCTTCCAGGACGCCCTCACCGAGCTGCTGGGCGACAAGGTGAAGTTCGACCTGCAGAACGCTTCCGGCGACGCGCCCACCTGCGCCACCATCGCCAACGGCTTCGTTGCCGCCGACGTGGATCTGATTATGGCCAACGCCACCCCAGCCCTGCAGGCCGCCGTGGCCGCCACCGCGGACATCCCTGTGCTGGGCACCTCCATTTCCCACTACGGCACGGCCCTGGACATGAACGACGACTGGCAGGGCTTCACCGGCATCAACGTGTCCGGCACCTCTGACCTCTCTCCCCTGAACGAGCAGGCCGCCATGGTCAAGGAGCTTTTCCCGGAGGCCAAGAGCGTCGCCCTGCTGTTCTGCTCGGCGGAAGCCAACAGCGTGTATCAGGTGGATGTCATCGAGGCTGAGCTGAACGGCCTGGGCTACACCACCCAGCGCTTCGCCTTCACCGACTCCAACGACGTTGCCGCCCTGGCCGAGCAGGCCACTGCCTGCGATGTGATCTACATCCCCACTGACAACACCGCCGCCACCTACACCGAGACCATCGCCAACGTGGTGCTGCCCGCGGGCAAGCCCACCGTCACCGGCGAGGAAGGCCTGTGCCGCGGCTGCGGTGTGGCGACCCTGACCATCAGCTACTATGACATCGGCTACAAGACCGGTGAAATGGCCTATGACATCCTGGTGAACGGCGCCGACATCAGCACCATGCCCATCGCCTTCGCGCCCCAGTTTGTGAAGAAGTACAATGCTGCCAACGCGGAAGCGCTCAGCGTCGCCATCCCCGAGGGCTACGAGGCGTTGGAATAATTAATTCCTTTCCCCGTTTGAACCATTGCGAAGGCCATGAAGGGCGCATCACCTTTCATGGCTTCGCTTTGTACAGATTCCCCACCGCAAGGAGGCTCCCCCATTGGACATCTTGAAGCTATTGAATGCCATGCCCGGCGCCATCGCCCAGGGACTGATCTGGGGCATCATGGCCATCGGCGTGTACATCACCTACCGCATCCTGGATGTGGCAGACCTGACCGTGGACGGCTCCATCGCCACGGGCGGCGCTGTGGCCGCCATGCTGATTCTCAGCGGCTGCAACGTCTATCTGGCGCTTGCGGCCGCCTTCCTGGTGGGGATGCTCACCGGGCTTGCCACAGGTCTGTTTCATACCGCCATGGGGATCCCCGCCATCCTTTCGGGCATACTGACCCAGCTGGCGCTGTACTCCGTCAACCTGCGCATCATGGACAGCAAGGCCAACACCGCCATCAGCGCCAACAAATATGACCTCCTTGTTTCCCTGCGCAACGCCCGCTCCCTTTCCCTGGACAACCCGATCCTGATCCTGGGCGTGTTCACGGTGGTGGTCATTCTGCTTTTGTACCTGTTCTTCGGCACCGAGTACGGCTCCGCCCTGCGCGCGACGGGCGCGAACGCCAACATGGCCCGGGCCCAGGGCATCAACACCAGCACCGGCAAGGTTGTCGGCCTGATGCTCTCCAACGGCATTGTGGCCCTTTCCGGCGCGCTGCTGGCCCAGTACCAGGGCTTTGCGGACGTCGGCATGGGCCGCGGCGCCATCGTCATCGGCCTGGCGGCCGTCATCATCGGCGAGGTCGTCTTCGGCAAGCTGTTCCGCAGCTTCGGCGGCAAGCTGATGGCCGTCTCCCTGGGCGCCATCATCTATTATATGGTGCTGCAAATCGTACTCTGGCTGGGCCTGAACACCAACGACCTGAAGATGCTCACCGCCCTGGTGGTGGCTCTGTTCCTGGCCGTCCCCTACTGGCAGGGCAAGTGGGCTACCCGCCGCGCCGGCAGCAAGGGAGGTGCGGACAATGCTTAAAATTCATCACATTGCCAAGACCTTCAACCCCGGCACCATCACCGAGAAGGTCGCCCTGGTGGATGTCGAATTGCACCTGGCCCCCGGCGATTTCGTCACGGTCATCGGCGGCAACGGCGCGGGCAAATCCACCACCCTCAACGCGGTGGCCGGCACCTTCCTGGTGGATAAGGGCTCCATCGAAATCGACGGCGTGGACGTCACCCGTCTGCCCGAGCACAAGCGCGCCAAGTACCTGGGCCGCGTGTTCCAGGATCCCATGACCGGCACGGCGGCTTCGATGTCCATTGAGGAAAACCTGGCCCTGGCCCTCCGGCGCGGCCAGCGGCGCAGTCCCCTGCGCTGGGGCATCACCAAAGCGGAAAAGGAGCGCTTCCGCGAGGCCCTCAGCACCCTCGAGCTGGGCCTGGAAGACCGCATGACCAGCAAGGTCGGGCTGCTTTCCGGCGGCCAGCGTCAGGCGCTGACCCTGCTGATGGCCACCCTGCAAAAGCCCCGCCTGCTTCTCCTGGACGAGCATACCGCCGCCCTGGATCCCAAGACTGCCGCCAAGGTGCTGGGCCTGACCCGCAAGCTGATCCGGGACAACCACCTGACCGCCATGATGGTCACCCACAACATGAAGGACGCCCTGCAATACGGCAACCGCACCATCATGATGCACGAGGGCAAGATCATCCTGGACATCGGCGCCGACGCCAAGGAACGCCTGAAGGTGGACGATCTGCTGCAGATGTTCGAGCGGGCCAGCGGCTCTGGCCTGAACAATGACCGCATGCTTCTGGGGTAAAACGAAACGGCAGTCAAAAGCTGCCGTTTTTTCATGCTATCCTTGACAATTGCTCGCCAGCCATGTACGATGAAGCCATCAAACCAAAGGAGTGTGGCCCATGCCCGCGTTCAATCCCTTTTTGCCCAGCTGGGAGTATATTCCCGATGGTGAGCCCCGGCTGTTCGGCAACCGCGTTTATCTGTATGGCAGTCACGACCGCTTCGGCGGCCAGGCCTACTGCGAGGGCGACTATGTTGGCTGGTCCGCGCCGGTGGAGGATCTGTCCGACTGGCGCTGCGAGGGCACGATTTATCGCCGGGATCAGCATCCCGAGGCCGGCAAGGGGCAGCTGTTCGCGCCAGATGTGGTTCAGGGGCCCGATGGCCGCTATTACCTTTACTATTCCATGAGCCAGGATCGCATCACCTCCGTGGCCGTGTGCGACAAACCTGCGGGCGCTTTCCGCTTCCTGGGGCATGTCCGCCATGCTGACGGAACACCCTACGGCCGCGCTCTCGGCGACACCCGCTGCTTTGACCCCGCCGTGCTGGTGGATGACGACGGGCACGTTTATCTGTATACAGGCTTCGCGACCAAAGGCACGAACATGACCCTGGGCGACGCCGGATATGTGGTCGAGCTGGCCGCCGATATGCTGACTGTTGTCTCCGACCAGGTGATGACCATCCCCGGCATCCATCGCGCCGACGGCACCGGGTTTGAGGGCCACGCCTTCTTCGAGGCCAGTAGCATCCGCAGGATCGACAGCCGGTACAACCTGATTTACTCCTCCGTCCTCAGCCATGAGCTCTGCTATGCCCGGAGCGACCGTCCCATGGGGCCCTTCGCCTTCGGCGGCACCGTCATCAGCATCGCGGACATCGGCCTGAACGGCAATACCGAGCCCCTCAACGCCACCGGCAATACCCACGGCGGGCTGGTTCACATCGGCGGCCAATGGTATATCTTCTATCACCGACAGACCAACCTGCTCCCCTACTCCCGTCAGGCCTGCGCCGAGCCCGTTGCCATCAGCGCTGACGGCCATATCGCCCAGGTGGAAACCACCAGCTGCGGCCTCAACGGCGGGCCTTTGCCGGGCACGGGCGCATATGAGGCGCGCATCGCCTGCAACCTGGCCTCCGCCCACGGCACCTATGACTATGGCCAGGCCCAGGCGCGGCCAGGCTATCCCTACTTCACGCAGAGCGGCGGGGATCGTGAGGGAAACGGGGATCAGTACATTGCCAATCTGGAGGACGGCGGCTGGGCCTGCTGCAAGTACTTCGACTTCAGCTGGGAAAGCCGCGTCACCCTGACCCTGCGGGGCAATGGCGAGGGCGTCATGCTCCTTTCCCACGCCCAGAACGGCCAGCCCTGCGCGGAGGTGCCCGTCCACCCCAGCGCCGATTGGGCCGACGCTTCCGCGCCGCTGAGCGTTCAGCCTGGAAAGCAGGCCCTGTACTTCACTTACCATGGCACGGGGCAGGTGAATTTCAAGGCCTTTGCCATGGCGTAACCATATGAAAAAAGCCGCCGCTGTGAACAAAGCATTTTCACAGCGGCGGTTTGGTTATTTGGTTCGCAATACCAGCGGGCAATTCTCGCCCAGGTACTTCTGCGTTGTGCCCAGAGCACGGCCCTTGGCCTCCGTCTGCTCCTCCCCCATGCCGAAGGGATTGGGCTGGTCGCTGGCGATGGCCCGGTAATAGTACTTGCCGTCCACGCGGTAGCGCCAGATGTAGGTGGGCGTGTAGGCGGCTTCATCGAAGGTGACGCGGCCGGCGCCGTCCACCGATATTTTCAGCTGCAGCAGCATCGCGGCAACCCCGGCGTTCTTGCGGCTCTCGTTGATGAGCGCGCCCAGGGAATACGCGCACAGCGTCCGGCTTACCGAACCGTCCGCCCGATGGCCTTCCAGCCAAACCGTGGGCTGAACCACCCGGGTGCCCGTGCCCATGATGACATCCGCCCCGGCGTCCGCGATTTTCTGCGCCAGCTCTGTCTGCGCCTTGGTGGGGGCGGACTTGCCCTCCGTGCCCCAGTTCATGGAAACCACCACCACCTGCGCGCCAGCCTGACGCACCCGGGTGATGTCGGCGGCGATGGCTTCCGGCTCCGCCAGGGGCAGCGCGTAGGCGGCGTCCGCCTTTTTCAGCGCTTTTTGCCCCTTGCTGGACAGCTTTTCCGTATAGTGCAGGAAGGCCACCCGCACCCGACCCAGGGTCAGCACCCGGGCCTCCCCGGCGTCCGCCTGGTCGCCATAGGCCCCCAGGGTCTTCATGCCCGCGCTTTGGGCCGCGCCGATGGTGGATGCCAGGCCGTCCAGCCCCTGATCCATGGCCTTGGGAAAGCCCAGGGCAACCATGTCCACCCCCGCGGAAGCCAGCATGGTCATGACCTCCGTAGGCACGATCAGGCTGGATACCTTCTTTTCCGGCATTACCAGATTTTCCAGGGAGAGCAGGGTCAGGTCGGACTGCATCTCCCCGCTGAGCAGGGACAGCACCTCGGAATAATCGTACTTCCGGCTGTCACTGTAATAGCCGGACTGCCGCACCGCTTCGTCCACGCACACGCTGCCGCCCAGCGTCAGGGTGAAGCTGCCGCCCTGGACAGGCTCCGGCGTCGCCGTGGGGAGCGGCGCCGCGCCGGAGGCCGTAGGCGCTGTCAGGGCCGCGGCGGAAACCGGCGCCATGGTGGTCTGCGGCTGAGGCTGCGCCTGCGGCTGCCGGGTCGTCACGGCAATGGGAATATCGCTCAGGGACAGCTCGGGCAGACCGTCATGCAGGGCGAGGGCGTCCAGCACCCGGCCGGTGTCGATGGTCACCACCGCGTCCCCCATCAGGCGCGGAAGAATCCCGCCCAGGCCGACGGCCACCACCGCCGTCAGGACGAGCATCACCACCGTTCCCAGGGATATTCCCCGACGCCTTCCCTTCCGGCTCATGACGCTCCTCCTTTCCCCATTCATCAGGGCTTTCTCATCAGAAAATCTGGGACAGTATGGCGGCCAGCAGCACCGACCCCACCATAACCCCGGCCAGGGCCAGGCACACCACCCGCGTCATCAGCTGACGGCGCTCCGCCTTGCTTTTCTTGCTCATGCTGGTCTCCTCCTTGGTTTACGCCTCGGCCCCATCGGCCGTCTCAGTCTCTTTTTTCCAGATCCGCAGCTGCGTGACGCGGCGGCGATCCATCTGCGTCACCAGGCCGCGCACCTCGTCCGTGGCGAAGGCCGCGCCCACGAAGGGAATGCAGCCCAGCACCTCCGCCGCCCAGCCGCCGACGGTATCCGCCTCGTAAACGTCCTCCACGTTCAGGTTCTCCAGCAGCTCCGACAGCTGAAGGCTGCCGTCCACCAGCATGGAACCATCCTCCATGGTAATGACGTCGGCGGATTCCACGTCGTCATGCTCGTCGTAGATTTCGCCCACCAGCTCCTCCAGCACGTCCTCCATGGTGACGATGCCCTCGGTGCCGCCGAATTCATCCACCACCACGACCATATGGGTCTGGCTGTTCTGGAACAGCTTGAGCAGCTTTGATATTTTCAGGGTGGAAGGCGCCCAGACCGGCGGCTTCATCATGGCGGTGATGTCCTGACAGCCGTCGTGGACGCTGGCGTAGAAATCCTTCTCATGAAGGATGCCCACCACATGATCCATGTCCTCATGATACACCGGCACCCGAGAATAGCCCGATTCCCGGAAGAGATTCGCCGCGTCCTCCAGGCTGGCGGTATCCTCCAGGGCGGTGACATCCACCCGGGGCGTCAGGATGCTCAGCACATCCTGATCGTTGAATTCAATGGCGGAGCGAATCAATTCGCCCTCATGGGCGTCCATGTCGCCCTCGCTCTGGGCCTCGTCCACCATGGTCATCAGCTCTTCCTCGATGAAGCTCTCGCCTTCCTTGGGCTTGAAAACCTTCCCCAGCAGCTTGCGCCACTGGATGAAGACGTAGTTCACCGGCCCCAGCACCTTCACCAGCGCCTTCAGGGGAAGCGCCACGCCCATGGCCACGCTTTCCGGCGATTCCTTGGCCAGGGCCTTGGGGGACACCTCACCGAAAATCAGGATGATGACCGTCATCACCACCGTGGACACCGTGGCGCCCATGTTGCCCAGCCACATGGTGAACAGCACCGTGGCGATGGAGGTGCCGGCAATATTGACGATGTTGTTGCCCACCAGAATGGTCGTCAGCAGCTGGTCGTAGTTTTCCGCCAGCTCCAGGGCGATGAGGGCACGGCGCTGGCCGCCCTGACCCATGGTCTTCAGGCGTACTTTGTTGACGGCGGAATAAGCCGTCTCGGAAGAGGAGAAGAAGGCTGACAGCGCGACGCACAGGGCCAGCGCGGCCAGCATGATACCGGAGGTCGGACTCATGGAAATCAAACAATCCTTTCAGCAGCGGCCAAGGCATGAAGCCTCAGCGGTGTCCGCCAGAAAGCAGCCCTGGCGCAGGCCTCCGCGTCAGCAAGGCGCGGCGCCAGGAGCCTATGTCCCCACACAAGGGAGGTTGATCCACCAGTCGCCACTCCTTTCGCTTTACAGAATGGTTGATATTATAGCACAAACCACGGAAAAATGCAAATCAGCCGTCCGTCCTGTTCAGCACCGTGTCGATGATGAAGCGCGGCCGCGCCTTGCTCTCGCTGTAAATCTTGCCGACGTACTCACCGATGACCCCCAGGCTCAGCAGCTGAATGCCACCGATGAGCCAGATGGAGCCCATCAGGGATGTCCAGCCGGATACCGAGCTGCCCGTCAGGTGGGCCACCAGCGCCCACAGCAGCATCAGCAGACTGACCACGAACACCACCGCCCCCAGCATCAGGATCAGCCGCATAGGCTTCACGCTGAAGGACGTGATGCCGTCGAAGGCGAAGGACAGCATTTTTTTCAGCGGATACTTGCTCTCCCCCGCGAAGCGCTCGGCGCGGACGTACTCCACCGTCGTCCAGGGATAGCCGATCTGAGGCACGATGCCGCGCAGGAACAGATTGACCTCCTTGAACTGTGAAAGGCCCTCCACGGCCCGCTTGCTCATCAGGCGATAATCGGCATGGTTGAAGACGATATCGACCCCCAGCCCCTTCATCACCTTGTAGAAGCCCTCGGCGGTGAAGCGCTTGAAGAACGTATCGCTCTTGCGGGAGGAACGCACGCCGTACACCACGTCATAGCCGTTATGGTACTGCTCCAGCATGGCGTCCATGGCGTTGATGTCGTCCTGAAGGTCGGCGTCCATGGAAATGATGACATCCGCGAAGCTCACCGCCGTCATCAGGCCCGCCAGCAGGGCGTTTTGATGGCCGCGGTTCCGCGAAAGATTGACACCCGAGAACAGCGCGTCCTCCCGGTGGAGCTCCTCAATGATGGGCCAGGTGCGATCCTTGGAGCCGTCGTTGACAAACATCACCCGGCTGTTCGGGGCAATCAGCCCGCGCTCCACCAGGCCGCTCATCTTCGCCTTCAGGCGCTTGGCCGTCTCCGGCAGCACCTCTTCCTCCTTGTAGCACGGAATCACCACATACAGTGTTTTCGCATCCTTCATGGACTGTATTCCTCCTTGTATTGGCCGCCACACTATCCAAACAACGCCGCAGGCCGACGGTTTCGTTCATGCAAAGGCTTATCAGGCCACGGAAAAATGATAGCGTGAAGTCCGGGGCTTGTCAAGACGAAATCGCAAACAATGCTTCTTGACGCTTCCATCCGGCTTGCGCTATGACCCTCGGTGTGCTATACTGGCGCCGCGCACCATCTGATACGAAAGGACATCAACATCATGAGTCAGCTGATTCTTTTCCAGGGCGATTCCATCACCGATGTCAGCCGCAACCGGGAAAACGACGTTTTCTCCGGCCATGGCTACGCGACCTTCATCAAGGGGCGGCTGGGCTTTGAGGCCCCTGGACAGTACGAGTGCCTGAACCGCGGCATCAGCGGCAACCGCGTGGTTGACCTGTATGCCCGCATCAGGCTGGATCTGATTAACCTCCGCCCCGACATCCTCAGCATCATGATTGGCGTCAACGACGTGTGGCACGAGATCACCCAGCATAACGGCGTGGAGGCGGAGCGGTTCGAGCGCGTGTACGACATGCTGCTGGCTGACGTTCAGGCCGCGCTGCCGGACGTCCGGCTGATGATCCTGGAGCCCTTCGTCCTCCCCGGCTTTGCCACCTGCAATACCGAGGAAATCCCCGACCGCCTGGAGACCTTCCAGCGGGAGGTGCCCCTCCGTGCCGCAGCAGCCAAGCGCGTGGCGGAAAGGCACGGCGCCGTGTTCATCCCCCTGCAGCAGCGGTTTGACGAGGTCAGCCGCGTCACCGGCCCTGCTCATTGGCTCCACGACGGCGTTCACCCCACCGCCGCCGGGCACGAGCTCATCACCCGGGCCTGGCTGGAAGCGTTCCGGCAGCTCTGATCGGCGTATACCCATCCATACAGCAAGGCCCGCGGCGGATCAACTTTTTCCGCCGCGGGCCTTTTCATCATTCACGGGCCAATGTCAAAGGCCGATAACCTCACCGCTTTGGCACAACCACGCCGCCGGTCTTCCAGATGGATTTCTCCGGCACCAGCCCGCGCACACAGGACAGCGGGTAGATGTTGCTGTCCCGGCCAATGACCGTGCCTGGGTTCAGCACGCTGTTGCAGCCGACCTCCACCCGGTCGCCCAGCATGGCCCCGAACTTCTTCAGCCCCGTGGGGACATCCTCGCCGTCGCCATGAACCACCACCAGGCTCTTGTCGCTCTTGACGTTGGAGGTAATGGAGCCCGCGCCCATGTGGCTCTTGTAGCCCAGGATGCTGTCGCCCACATAATTATAGTGGGGGGTCTGCACATTGTCGAACAGGATGACGTTCTTGAGCTCCACGGAATTGCCCACCACGCAGTGCTCGCCCACCAGCGCCGCGCCCCGGATGAACGCACCGTGACGCACCTCCGTCCCCGCGCCGATGACGCAGGGCGCGCCCAGGTAGGCCGTCGGCGCCACAACCGCCGTCTTGTGCACCCACACCTGGGGCGCGGGCTGATCGTATTCCTCGGCAGAGAGCGTCTCGCCCAGAGCCAGAATGAACGCCTTGATGCCGGAAAGCGCCTCCCAGGGATAGGTGAACCCCGCCAGATAATCCCCCGCCAGGGAATGGGTCAGGTCATACAGGTCACGAACCGTCAGCACGGCTGGTCCGCCTCGCTTTCATCATATTGCCGCCACGGTCGATGTCCAGTGGCGCCATCCTCTTTTTCATTCGCCGCGCCGCAGCCGGTTTCCTTCCGGCGGCGGAAAGTCCGCGTATGCCGGCAGTATGGCGCGCATGGCCGGAAATCATGCGCCGCGCCGCAACGCCGCCGGCATCAGCGTATAGCGAAGGCCTGCCCGATTTTCATCGGACAGGCTTCGCAGGGGATGACGTTAGCCCTCGGAAGCGGCGTAGCACCTTTCCGCGGGGCCCCGCAGCAGCCACCCGGCCACGGCGCACTCCAGCAGCAGCACCGCCGCGGCCACCGCCGCCTTCGCCAGGGAGCCAAGGCCCGTGTTGACCATCAGCAGCACCCAGGCCACAATGGGCAGCGCCAGCAGCACAATGCTGATGGCCATGCCGATCAGCACGTTCATGCTCTGCTTGATGGCCTGCGTTTCGGTGGTCCAGTGGTAGTTGGGGTGCAGCGCGTCCAGCGCCAGGCTGAGGGCGCAGGTGGCGTAGTTCATCAGCATGGCCAGGAGGATGGCGGGAATCAGCAGCCAGGCCAGGGAGCCCAGCAGCACCGCCGCGATGACGGCGACAATGATGATCGCCAGGCCGTTCACCGACAGGCCCGTCAGCAGCTTGGCCTTCAGCAGCGCCCGGGGCGTCACGGGCATCATGCGGTACAGGTCGTGGTGCCGCCCCTCCCGGGTGACGGCGGTGGCCACCGCGGGATTCATCCAGCAGCAGAAGGCCAGGATCGCGGCTAACAGCAGCATCAGATCCATCGCGGGGATGCTCACCAGGAAGCCCTGAATCGTCGTCAGCATCTCCGCGAAGGTAATTTCCATCGAGGAAATGATGCTCACGGTCATCATCGCCAGCATCAGCGGCACCACGATGACGCTGCTCAGGGCGTTGATGGCGTAGGCCGGCGTCCGCAGAAGCTCCGACCATTCCCGGCGGAACAGCGCCATGGTCGGACTGGCGGCCTTCCAATCGTCAGCGCCCAGCCGACGGCGCTTGCGCTTGGCAGCCTGCTCGCTCTGGCTGGTGCAGACCGTCAAATATTTGCCGCCCATCAGCCATACCACGCCGCCGATGGCCAGCAGCGATACGCCCGCGAACAGCAGGAAGGAGCTCCAGCTGCCCGCCAGGCCCTCCACCGCCCAGCGAATGGGGAGGATGGCGGAGGTCAGGGTATTGACCAGGCCGTTCTGGTTCAGCAAAAGCTGAACGAAGAACATGGCGCCCGCATCCTCCGGGATCTTGGGCATAATGGCGAATTCCAGCCCCAGCACCGCCGCCAGCAGGAGGACGGAGCCGCAGGTCATCACCAATTCCTTATGGCGGCTCAGCGCACCGAAGCGCACCAGCACGGAGGCCAGCACCACCGTGACCGCCACGGGCAGCGCGGCGCTGAGCAGCAGGGTGACGACCGCGCGCAGGCCGAACAGCACGCCGCCGCCCATGTGGATGCCCTGCATGATGAACAGCGGCGCCAGGATCACCAGGTTAATCAGCGTCTCGCTGAGATAAACCTCGGTCAGCCGGGCGGACATCACCGTTCGGGAGGTAACGGGCAGGCTGGACAGCCAGGCACTGTCACGGCTGAAGTACAGCCGCGTCAGGGTGTGGAAGGCACCCATGAACAGCGTGACGGCCATCGACAGCAGCAGGGCCATGGCCGGGAGCAGCAGCGGCTGCCCCATCCGCGCCAGGATGCCGTAAAGCGTTATTTCGCCATAAATCAGGAAGCCCGCCACCGCCGCGATGGAGAGAATGCCCAGGGCCAGCAGGATCACCGCCGCGGGGCTGACCTTGCCGTCCTTGCGGGAGATGGCGGTGCGAATGGAGGCCAAGGTATTCAGGATGGCCAGACGAAGGAGCGCGGCATAGCTGCTCATTCCGCCCTCACCTCCGCATCGGTCAGCTCCAGGAAGAGCTGCTCCAGGGACGCACCGGTCTCGCCGGAACGAAGCTGTTCAAGGGTGCCCTCCGCCACAACCCGACCCTTGTCGATGATGGCGATCTCGTCGCACAATTTCTCCGCCACCTCCAGCACATGGGTGGAGAAGAACACGGTGTTGCCCTGCTCGCAGTGGCGGCGCATCTCCTCCTTCAGGATATGGGCCGCCCGGGGATCCAGGCCCACCATGGGCTCATCCAGCACCCACACGGGCGGATTGTGAATCAGCGCGCCGATGACGGTGAGCTTCTGCTTCATGCCCCGGGAATAGCTGCGGATGGGGTCACCCGCCGCCTGCTCCAATTCAAACAGGGCCAGATACTTTTCAATATGCGCCTTGCGCCGGTCGGGCTCCACGCCATAAATATCCGCCAGGAAGCGCAGATATTCAATGCCCGTGAGGCGGTCGTACAGCTCATGGCCGTCGGGCACAAAGCCAATCAGGCGCTTGGCCGCCACGGGCTCCTTCGCCATATCCATGCCGCCGATCAGCACTCGGCCGGACGTGGGGGCCAGGATGCCCGTCATCAGGCGGATGGAGGTGGTTTTGCCCGCGCCGTTGGGCCCGATAAAGCCGAACACCTTCCCCTGCTCCACCCGCAGGTTCAGGTCGTCCACCGCCTTCACGCCGCTTTTCCCATACTCCTTGGTGACATGCTCAAAGCGAATCATTCTTGTCATCCTCCTGTTCATTCGTTACCCACACGCCGGATGTCCCGGCTTTCCACGGCTTTATCATAGCATAAGCCAGCGCCAGCGTCCACGCCTGATGGCGGAAATGACGCCGCCGCTGTCCCAAAACCGCCCTCAGGCCATCAAGCGCAGCAGCACCATGTACACCGCCGTTCCCCCGGCGATGGAGAGGATCATCTGCCGCCGCCACAGGTGCAGCCCCGCCGTGACCGCCACGCCGATCAGCGCCGGAAGGCCGTAGGGCGCTTCCGCCAGGGAAACGTCCTTCAGGCAGTAAACCAGCAGCATAACCATCACGGCCTGCGGCAGCCGCCGATCCAGCCATGTGACAAACGCCGGTGCCTCGCGCCCCGCCGGGAACAGCCAGAAGGGCATGAAGCGGGTCAGCGCTGTCACCGCCGCGACAATGACCACCGTCAGCAAAAGCTGCGTCCCCGTCATGCCGCCTCGCCTCCCCTCACGCCCCGGTAGCGCAGGAAGAACCCCGCCAGCATCAGCGCCATGGCCAGGAGCAGGAAGCTGTCCTTCCCCACCAGGAGCAGGCTGCCCAGGGTACACACCAGCCCCAGCGCCGGAGGAAACAGCGCCTCCGCCAGGGATAGCGTCCCCTGCCGCAGGGCCTTGACAGCGTCCGCCGTCTGTTCGGTGACGATGACGGTGAACAGCGCGGTCATGGCAAAGTCGATGCCCGCCAAATCGAAGGGCAGCCATTGCCCCAGCATGACCCCCGCCACCGAGCCCGCCACCCAGTACGCCTGATCCAGCATGGACACCGCCGCGTACCAGCGCCCGCGCTCCTCGCCCTCGGGCGCGCCCTGGCACACCAGGGAATAGGTTTCGTCCGTCAGGGAGAAGATCAGGTACGGCTTCCAGCGGCCCGTGCCCTTGTACTTTTCCAGCATGCTCAGGCCATAGAAGATATGGCGGGCGTTCACCAGGAGCGTCATCAGCGCCACGGTTACCGGGGCGAAGGGCTGGGTCAAAGCACCCAGCATGGCGAACTGCATGGAGCCCGCGTAGATCGCGCCGCTCATCAGCAGCGCCCATTCCGGCCCGAAGCCCTTCTCCCGCAGCGCCACGCCATAGGCCACGCCCAGGAACAGATACCCCGCCAGCACCGGCGTCGTCCTGGGGAAGACCCGCCTGATGGTTCCCAGCATTCGCCCCGCCATCCTTTGTATACAAAATCCTGGCTCATTATAGACCTGGTTTTCATCGCTGTCAATGCCATCACAGGAATGATGTTCCTATCAGATGTAGTACTACAATACAAGTTGGACAAAAGGGAAAAAGAGAAGAGACTTGAGAGCCAATCTGTTATCATTGAGAAGCAAC
>CBFFZW010000003.1:0-104959 GCA_965646445.1 uncultured Christensenellales bacterium
GCCGCCGATTTTCGATCAAGAGTCAGAGGGCCTGCGGGCCCTCCGACACCTCCCGGGGCCTTTTTGACACCCTGAAGTGGCTTGCGCCACTTTTTTGGTTTTGGAGGCTGCTTTTCCGCCCTCACGCCATCCACAGGCACACCGCGGCGGCCATATCGCCCTCATGGGTGATGGACACCTGCCAGCAGCCCTCGCCCCGCCGCGCGGCCTCGCCATGGAGCACGCAGCCGGGCTGCCCCGCCGCGTCGTGGACAATCTCCACCTCCCGCAACGGTACGGCAATCCCACAGCCCATGGCCTTGAGCGCAGCCTCCTTGGCAGCAAACATCCCCGCCATGGTCTGGGCCGCGCCGCGCCCTTTTCCGGCGATATAGGCCGCCTCCTCCGGGGTAAAATAGCGGTCGACAAAGCGGCCCTGCGTCACCAGCGGCTCCATGCGGCTGACGGCGCACAGGTCGATCCCCAGGCCCTTCACCTTACACATAGCCCATCACACCCCGCACGGACACATCCCCGGACAGCACGCGATGCAGCGCGCCGTCCGCCTCCACCAGCAGCGCCCCCGTCTCGTCGATGGCCCGGGCCACGCCTGTCAGTTCCACCGCGCCGGACACCCGCACCCGCTGGCCCAGGGTGCAGGAGAGCGCCTGATATTCCTCCGCAATTCCCCGAAAGCCCTCTCGCTCCAGGCGGTCGAGAATCTCCTCCAGCGCCGCCAGGTAATGGACGAGCAGCGTCCGCCGCAGAGGCGGAGGGCCAAATTCCTCCAGGGCGGCGGCCTTGTGGGCGATGTCCGGCGGATACGCGCCCTCCCGCACGTTCACCCCGGCCCCCGCGACGATGTACTCGATGCTGTCCGGGTCGGCGCTGATTTCCAGCAGGATGCCGCACAGCTTTCGTCCATCATGCACCAGATCGTTGGGCCACTTGATCCGCGCGTCGATCCCCGCCGTCTCCCGCACCGCCCGGGCCATGGCCATGGCCACGCACAGGGTCACCAGCGGGGCCCGCTCCGGCGTCAGCGTCGGCCTCAGCAGCACCGAGACCCACAATCCCTTGCCTTCCGGCGCGCTCCATGCGCGGCCCAGGCGGCCCTTGCCCGCCGTCTGCATTTCGCTGACGCACAGGCTGCCGTGGGGCGCCCCGGCGATGGCCATCCGCTTGGCCTCCGTGTTGGTGGAATCCACTTCCTGAAGGCAGCGGTTCTCCCCGCGGCCCAGGGCGCGCGTGGTCAGGGCCGATGTCCACAGCGCCGGCTCCAGGCTGTCGCCAGGGATCAGCCGATACCCCTTCTTTCCCCCGGACTCGATCTGCCAGCCGGCCTCCTTCAGCGCGCTGATCTTCTTCCACACCGCCGCGCGGCTCACGCCCATGGCGCGGCTGATGACCTCCCCGGACACAAATTCTCCCCCGGAGAGCATTTCCAGCACCGTCTTCATCCCAGTGATTCTCCATTTATTTCAATTTTGTTACAAACGTGACAGGCCCGCAAACCCGCCCCGTATCTGCTATTGTAGCTCATCCGCCCGCGCTTGGCAAGGAAAACCCCAGGCAAGTTCTTGATTTATCGTCACAAATTGGTTATACTATGGTGAAAAGTTTTTGTGATTCGGAGGCAATGACGCTATGCAGCAGCCCAGGCATATGATCCGCGCCCTGCAGGACAACATCGGCAGGGCCATCGTCGGCAAGGAGGAGGCCATCGAGTTCGCGCTCATCGCGCTGCTCTGCAAGGGCCATGTGCTCATCGAGGACGTGCCCGGCGTGGGCAAGACCACCCTGGCCAGCGCCCTGGCGAAATCCCTTGACTGCTCCTTCCGCCGCATCCAGTTCACCCCTGACCTGATGCCCTCCGACGTGACGGGCTTCACCCTGGTGAATTTCAAGACCGGCCAGATGGAATATAAGGAAGGCTCCGTCATGAGCCAGGTGGTGCTAGCGGACGAAATCAACCGTACCAGCCCCAAGACGCAGTCCGCGCTGCTGGAGGTGATGGAGGAGCATCAGGTGACGGTGGACGGCATCACCCATCCCCTGCCCCAGCCCTTCATCGTCCTGGCCACGCAGAACCCCGGCGAATTCGTGGGCACCTATCCCCTGCCCGAGGCCCAGATGGACCGCTTCTTCCTGCGCATTTCCATCGGCTACCCCACGGTGGAGGAGGAAATGGACGTGCTGGAGCGCTACTCCGGCACGGTGAAGCCCATGGAGACCATCGAGCCGGTCTGCGCCGCCCAGGACATCATCGCCCTGCAGGGGATGGTCACCCAGGTGTACTGCTCCCCCGAGGTGCGCGCCTATGTGGCCACCCTCGCCGCCGCCACCCGGCAGGATCCCGCCCTGCAATTGGGGGCCTCCACCCGCGCCGCCATCGCGCTGATCCACGGCGCCCAGGCCTGCGCTCTGCTGGACGGCCGGGACTTCATCCTGCCTGAGGACGTGCAGCACATGCTCCTGCCCGTCTTCGCCCACCGTCTGGTGCTCCACCCGGAGGCCCGGATGAAGGGCGTCACCGCCGAGCAGGTGCTCGTCGCCATCCTCAAGAACGTGGCGGTGCCTGTCAAGCTATGAAAATCCGACTTTGCATCCCCGTGACGGTCATCCTGGCGCTGCTGCTGGCAGCCTTCTCCACCGGGAGCACCATCTTCCTGTACATCGCGGTGCTGCTGACGCTGGTGGTGCTTTCCAGCCTGCTGGCCGTGGTCTGGGCCGCCAGAACCATGACCGTCTCCTCCGGCTTGTCGGGCCGCACGGTTCGGCGCGGGGAGAGCGTCACCCTGGAAATGGTCGTGCGCCATCAGGGCTGGCTGCCCATCGCGCCCATCCAATTGGAGCTTTACGCCACCCCGGACACGCCGGAGACCACCGTCCGCCTTCGCGACGCCCCCGGCAAGACCCAGCGCCTGACCCTGCCCTTCCACGCGGCCCATGTGGGCGTCAGCCGCCCCGGCGTCAAGCGCTGCACGGTGGAGGACGTCTTCGCCCTGTTCGCCATGACGGTGGAGCCGAGGACGGGCCGGGAGGAGCTGCTGGTGCTGCCCATGCCCTTTGACGTGGAGCCGCTGAAGTTCGCCCCCGGCGATCCCGGCTCCGAGGTCATGGCCCGGGCCACGGAGGACGTGTCCAACCCGGCGGATTTCCGCGCCTATCAGCCCGGCGACGCCATCAAAAAGATTCACTGGAAGCTCTCCGCCCGCAAGGGCGACCTGATGGTGCGCCGCTTTGAGGAGCCCGTTCTTTCCGACGCCCTGGTGCTGATGGACTGCTCCGCCCCGCCCTCCTGGGGACACGCCGAGGCCGAGGCGGACATCCGCGATACCCTCCTGGAAACGGCGGCGTCGGTGATGCTGGCCCAGCTGCAGTCGGATCACGCCATCCGCCTGCCGCTGATGGGGCAGCACCCCATCGAGTTGGAAAAAGGCATGGGCGCGCCGCTGATCTTGGAAAACCTGGCCCGCATGGATTTCTCCGAGACGGACAAGTTCGAGCGCGTGCTGCTGCTGGAAACCCGCCGGATGCGCCGTGTGGGCGCCACGGTGATTATTTCCGCCCGGCTGTCGGGCAGCATCGTGGATGTGATGATCCGCATGCGCCGCATGGGCCCCAACGTCCGCCTGTACCTGGTTACCTTCACCCCGGACGATCCCCTGGTGCTGGGCATGGTCAGCAAGCTGCAGCAGGCGGAGGTCGAGGTCTGCTATGTGACGCCCGTGCCCGCATGAGAATGGACGAAAATGACATGAAAGAAAGGAGGCCCTCAGGCTGAATACAAGCAACCAATCCGGCGCGGCCGCCCGCGGCATTCTCGCCCACGGTCTGATCGCCTTCCTTTATGGCCTCGGCCTCGTACTGACGCTGCTGGAGGTGCTGGCGCTTCCCGCCTATCGCCTGATGGCAGCGGGCATCGTCCTTGCCGTCACGGTGCTGTGCGCGGTGTTTTCCAGCAGAAAATGGACGGCGCTGACCCTGACGGCGGCGGTGCTCCTGGGCGTCGCGGCTTACCTGACAGTCTTTGGCGGCAGCGCCACGGCGGTCGATATTCTCCGGGCCATGACCCTGCAGCTTTCCGGCCTGACCATCGCCCTGCCCATGGTGGGACGGGAGACGGCGGTGCTGCTGGCCCTGCTGTGCGGCTTCAGCGCCTTTGTGCTGACCCTGCGCCGCTCCGGGCTCTACCTGCCCCTGTCGGTGCTGCTGCTGGTGGTACTGCTTTTGTGGCTGGGCGACAGGGCACAGGCGCTCGTCTGGCTGCTGCCCAGCATCGCGGCCACGCTGGTGCTGGCCATGACCGCCGCGCAGGAAAGTCCGGCCCTGCGCCGGGTGCTGCCCCTGGCCGCGGCCCTGGCCGTCATCGCTTACCTGCTCGTGCCGTCCTCCGGCGTGACCATCGCGCCGCTGAAGGACACGGCGGATCAGCTCCGCCAGCGCATTCTCGATTATTTCTTCTTCACCGAACCCCGCAGCGTCTTCTCCCTGGCCGACAAAGGCTACTATCCTCAGGGCCCCAACCAGCTGGGCGGGCCCATTCAGCCCGATAATCAGCCGGTCATGGTTGTCTCCACCCCTAAGCGCGCCTATCTGCGCGGCACGGTGAAGGACGAGTACACCGGCCGCGTCTGGCTGGATACCAAGGGCGGACAGCGGCGCTACCAGTGGAACTACCCGCAATGGCGTTCCCAGCGGGAGGCGCTGTTCAACATGGGCCTGCCCCAAGGCGCCCTGGGCGCGGATGAGGGCCTGATGAAGACCGAGCAGGTCAGCGCGCGCATGGTTTCCACCAGCGCCAGCACGCTGTTTGTGCCCCAACGCGTGCGGGAGCTTCGCCCCGGCGGCGATCTGGTACCCTACTTCGGCTCCTCCAGCGAGATTTTCGCCACCCGGGATCTTCAGCCCGGGGATACCTACACCGTCGTCGCGCCGCTGATGCTGGGCGGTGAGCCCGGCCTGGGCACACTGGTCACAGCCTGCGCGGCCAACGGCGACAGCCAGTTTTCCGCCATCATGGCGGACTATACCCACCTGCCCGACCATCTTCAGCAGGAGCTGTACGACCTGGCCCTGGACATCACCGCCGGGGCGCAGACGCCCTATGACAAGGCCTGCGCTATCCAGATTTATCTCAGCCGCTACTACAATTACGCCCTGGACGTGGAAATTCAGCCCGCAAATATCGACTTTGTGTCCTATTTTCTTCTCAGCTCCAGGGAGGGCTACTGCACCTATTTCGCCACGGCAATGACGGTGCTGTGCCGGATGGCGGGCCTTCCCGCACGGTATGTGGAGGGTTATCTGGCCGAGCCGGACGCGGGCGGCGTCGCCCATGTGACCGGGGAGGACGGCCATGCCTGGACAGAGGTGTACTTCGAGGGCTTCGGCTGGCTGACCTTTGACGCCACGCCCATGCAGAACCATGGCAACGCCGAGGATCCCGGCGCCAGTGAGGACGATCCCGAACCCACCGTTGAGCCGGAGGAGCAGACGCTGCCCACGCCGCCTCCCGCTGAAGACCAGCCAGATGACGAGCCTACGCCCTCCCCCACGCCCCACACGGACGACGCGGCCACCCCTGAACCGGAAGCGTTGTCTCAACCGCCCCAGGAGCCTGACCCCGAGGCGCCCAGCCTGTCCTGGCTGTGGTGGCTTCTGCTGCTCTTGGCAGTATTGGCCGCGGCGGTCGTCCGTATCCTGACGACCCAGCCTGCCCGCCTTGCCGCCAAGGCCCAGGACGAGCTTGCCCGCTGGTCGGTCTGGATGCAGGCCATTCACGATGTACTGCGGGTGCTGAAGCTGCTCCGCAAGCCCAGCGAATCCCCCGCCGCCTACATGCGCCGCCTGGATTCCCTCCGTTGTCTGAACGCGGCCTTCACCCCCCTGGGCGAGTGCGAATCCCTGGTATTCTACGGTCGGCTGGATCCCACCCCTGATGAAACGCGGATGGCCGCCCAGACCTACGCCCAGCTGTTTGCCAACCTGCCCTGGCTGACCAAGGCACGGGTGGTGCTGCTGCGGTCGGCGGTGCCGATGAAGAAGCGTGAATTTACTCGGTAAATTAGGCGGAGAACGGAAGGGGCGCTGCCCCTTCACCCCGGCAGGAGGGCTTCCAGCCTTCCTGCACCTCCCATTTCGCGCTTCGCGCGGGGGAACCTGCGGCCAGCGAGGACGTGCAAGAAAATAGGGCAAAGCCCCCTCAGCAAAGTCCTGGGAGGTGTCGGAGGGCCCGCAGACCCTCTGACTCTTGATCGAAAGCTGACGACATGCGCGTCAGCTTTCGTGCTTTTTCCATAAAAAATCTTCCTTATACGAACGAACGACCGGGAGAATGGCGTAGCCATTCAACCAGTGAGTGAGTGCAATGAAATGGGGCGAAGCCCCCTCAAAAAAGTGGCTTACGCCACTTTTTTGAATGGGTTGTTCCCCTTGCAATCCGTTCAAAAGCTGGTATAATAGAAATAGTTCAATGCGAAAGGATGTTCTGTTATGCGGTGCAGCTGCAAGGAATGCGGTGTCTACATGGTGCAAGCGGAGGCGCCCCATCTGGGCTGTGTATGCCCGGAATGCTTCTATCGCTGCACGGACTGTCTGGGAACGGACACCGTGGTTTCCCGGGAATCCCTGGCGGCGCTGGCCTTCGATCCACGTTTTCAGCCGGAAAACCTGGCCCAGTCCTTCCTCCCGGAGGAAGACCAGGATGGCTGAGCGCACCATCCTCCACTGCGACTGCAACAATTACTTCGCATCGGTGGAATTGCTGGAGCATCCCGAGCTGGCGAACCGTCCCGTGGCCGTGGCCGGCGATCCCGAGGGCCGTCACGGCATCATCCTGGCGAAGAATCAGATTGCCAAGCAGTACGGCGTGAAGACAGCGGAAACCATCTGGCAGGCCCGTAAAAAATGTCCGGGCCTGGTGCTGCTGCCGCCGCATCACCAGAAATATTCGGACATGAGTCGGCGCGTCAACGACATCTATCTTTCCGTGACGGATCAGGTGGAGCCCTTCTCCGTGGACGAAAGCTACCTGGATGTCACCGGCTCCCGCACGTTGTTCGGGGACGGCGTCGCCATCGCGGACATGTTGCGCCGCCGGGTACGGGAAGAGTTGGGTATCACCATCTCTGTTGGCGTCAGCGACAACAAGGCCTGGGCCAAGATGGGCAGCGATTATAAGAAGCCTGACGCCACCACCGCCATCACCCGCGCCAACATCCAGGACACCCTGTATCCCCTGGACATCAGCAACATGCTTTTCGTTGGCCATGCGGCGGCGGAGGTGCTGCGCCGTCACGGCATCAACACCATCGGCGCGCTGGCTGTGTGCGATCCCGCCGTCCTCACCCAATGCCTGGGCAAACAAGGGGAAGCCCTCTGGCTGATGGCCGCCGGCCGGGATGACAGCCCCGTGCGCCTCTGGGGCGACACCGACCCGGTGAAGTCCGTGGGCAACGGCATCACCTTCCCCCACGACCTGGTGGGCCGGGAGGAATGCCACGCGGGCCTCATGCCCCTGTGCGACAGTGTGGCCAGCCGCCTGCGGGCTCAGGGGCTGAAATGCCGCACCGTCACCCTTCAGATCAAGGACCCCAACCTGAAGGTCATCTCCCGGCAGCGAACCCTGTCCATGCCTACCAACCTGACCCGGCAGCTTTTCCGGGAGGCCTGCGCCATCCTGGACACATCCTGGCCCGTCCGCTCGCCCATCCGCCTGATGACGGTCACCGCCAGCAACCTGTGCGGAGAAGACGAGGCCATCCCCGCGCAGCTGTCATTCCTCAGCGAGATTCAGCCGGACGACCCCCGTCAGGCCGCCCTGGAGCGGGCGGTGGACGGCGTTCGCGCCCGGTTCGGCAAGCGCGCCATCGCCCCGGGCACCATGGAGATTCGCTGACAATCCGCGCCCGCCCCCGCGCCGTCAGGCCCATACGAATTTTTCCTTGTACTTTTGCACAAGATATTGTATAATGATTCCGTGTGAGCATGGCCCACTGTATTTTGTTTGCCTGTTTCACTTGATGATAAAAGGAGGAAAACGCTATGCCGGCAACGTCTTTTGATAAAGAATCCATCAAGGAATCCATCATCGGCAAGCTCCAGCGCTACAATGGCCGCACCATTCAGGAGGCCTCCAACGCGCAGATTTACCGCGCCCTGGCTTCCACCGTCCGCGACCAGATCATGCAGAAATGGATGATCTCCCGGGAGGAGCGCAAGGCCAACAACAGCAAGCGCTTGTACTACCTCTCCGTGGAGTTCCTCATGGGCCGCAGCCTGTACACCAACATCCTGAACCTGGTCTCCACCGACGCGTATCAGCAGGCCCTGAAGGAGCTGGGCATCGACGTCAGCGCCGTATTACAGGAAGAGCCCGAGCCCGCCCTGGGCAACGGCGGCCTGGGACGCCTGGCAGCCTGCTTCATGGACTCCCTGGCCTCCCTCGACCTGCCCACCATGGGCTGCACCATCCGCTACGAGTACGGCCTGTTCCGCCAGAAGATCATCGACGGCCAGCAGGTGGAGCTGCCCGACTACTGGCTGGGCAACGGCAACGTCTGGGAAATGCCGGTGATGGAGGACGCCTGCGAGGTTCACTTCAACGGCCATGTGGACGTGGAGGATCAAAACGGCCGCATGACCTTTGTCCACAAAGACTACAACACCGTCGAGGCCATCCCCTACGATATGCCCATCGTCGGCTATGACACCTCCACCGTCAACACCCTGCGCCTGTGGAGCGCCCGTGCCCCCAAGCGCATGAACCTCAACGATTTCGGCGAGGGCCATTACGTTCAGGCCACGGCGGAAAAGGAGCTCACCGAGGCCATTTCCAACATCCTTTACCCCGAGGATAAGCACTACGAAGGCAAGCTGCTCCGCCTGAAGCAGCAGTACTTCTTCACCTCCGCCACCCTGCAGTACATGCTGCGGGACTTCAAGAAGCTCAACGGCACCAACTGGCACAGGCTCCCCGAGAAGGTGGTTGTGCACATCAACGACACCCATCCCGGTCTGGCCATCCCCGAGCTGATGCGCCTGCTGATGGACGAGGAAGGTCTGGGCTGGGACGAGGCGCAAGCCATCGTCACCAGAACTGTGGCGTACACCAACCACACCATCATGGCCGAGGCCCTCGAGAAGTGGCCCGAGGACATGGTGAAGACCCTGCTGCCCCGCATCTATCAGATTCTGGTGGAAATGAACCGCCGCCTCTGCGCCCGGCTGTGGAACCACTTCCCCGGCGAGGCCGATCGCGTGGGCAAGATGGCCATCATCAGCTATGGTCAGATTCACATGGCCAACCTCTGCGTCGCCATGACCTACTCCACCAACGGCGTCAGCCAGCTCCACGGCGACATCCTCAAGGCCGAGACCTTCCATGACTTCAACCTGGTGATGCCCGAGAAGTTCTCCGCCATCACCAACGGCATCACCCACCGCCGCTGGCTGATGAGCTGCAACCCCGAATTGACCCGGCTGATCTGCGACAGCATCGGCACCGCCTGGATCAAGGACACCGAGCGCCTGTCCGAGCTGAAGCCCTTCGCGGATGACAAGGCCTTCCGCGAGGAATTCTCCGCCATCAAGCAGCGCAACAAGGAGCGCTTCGCCCGCTTCATCCAGGATCGCCAGGGCGCGGTGATCGACCCCGCCTTCATCTTCGACGCCCAGTCGAAGCGTCTGCACGAGTACAAGCGGCAGATGCTCAACGCCCTGCACATCCAGGTGCTTTATAACCGCCTGGTCAACGACGCTTCCTTTGAAATGGAGCCCCGCTGCTTCATCTTCGGCTCCAAGGCCGCGCCCGGCTACAACCGCGCCAAGCAGATCATCCGCTACATCAACGCCCTGTCCCGGCTCACCGCCCAGCATCCCCGGGCCAGCAAGTACCTGCAGGTGGTCTTCCTGGAGAATTACGATGTCTCCAGCGCCGAGGCGCTCATTCCCGCGGCGGAAGTCTCCGAGCAGCTGTCCACCGCCTCCAAGGAGGCCAGCGGCACCGGCAACATGAAGTACATGATGAACGGCGCCCTGACCATCGGCACCATGGACGGCGCCAATGTGGAAATCAGCGAGCAGGTGGGCATGGACAACATTTACATCTTCGGCATGCGCTCCGACACCGTGCTGGACATGTACCGTGAAAACAATTACAACTCCATGACCATTTACGAGACCAACCATGAGATTCGTCAGGCGCTGACCCAGATGATCGACGGCACCCTGCTGCCCGAGGCTCCCGGCGCCCTGCAGGATCTGTACCACAGCCTGCTCCTGGGCGACTGGGGCTCCATGGCTGATCCCTACTTCGTCCTCAAGGACTTCGGCTCCTACTCCATGGCGCAGCGCCGTCTGAACGCGGACTACGCTGACCGCGACAAGTGGAACCGCATGGCGGTCATCAACACGGCCATGTCCGGCGTGTTCTCCTCCGACCGCACCATCCGCGAATACAACGACTCCATCTGGCACCTCACGCCTCTCGCCCGCCGCTAAGGGGCGCAGCCCCTTAGAACCCCGCCAGGAGGGCCATCGACCCTCCTGGACCTCCCGTTCCGCGTCGTGGTTGCGCGCCTTCGGCGGCGGCTATATGCGCGTGCGCAGGGTGAGAACGGAAGTGGGCGGCGTCCTGCGGACGGCCGCGGGGTACTCTGACTGCCGCAAGGTATACAGGCGTCTTTTTGCCAAAGTTACATATGATCCCGGGCGTTCGGCTTCCACAGGACGGCTGGACGTCCGGGTTTTTCGGTTCCCTATTCCCACAACAGAACAGGATGATGCTCCATGCTGCTGCATGATTCCCACGATCCCTTCTACCGTGTCCCGGGCGGGCCTGCTCCCATGGGCGCCGCCGTCACCATTCGTTTCCGCTGCGACGAGGCCGCCAGCGTCGTCCTGCGCACCTGGATGCACGAGGAACGGGCCTATCCCATGGTCTTCGACGGCCATGACCTCTACGAGGCCGCCATCACCCTGCCCCGGGAGGCGGGGCTGTTCTGGTATGATTTTATCATCTACCGCGCGGACGGCCGAACCCTGCGCTACGGCAACGCCAAGAACAAGCTGGGCGGCGTCGGCGCGGTATACGGGGACGAGGAGTTCCATTCCTACCAGATCACCATCTACAAGCCCTCCTACAAGACCCCGGCCTTCATGCACAGCGCCAACATCTACCAGATTTTCCCTGACCGTTTCTGGCGTGCTCCCACTCAGGCGGTGGACGACCGCACAGACCGGCACATCCATACCTCCTGGGACGAGGATCTGCTCACCGACAGCGACCCCCGCAGCGGCGACCACATGGCCCTCGATTTCTTCGGCGGCACCCTCACCGGCATTCAGGAGAAGCTCCCCTACCTCCAGTCCCTGGGCATCACGGTGCTTTACCTGAATCCCATCTTCCGCGCCCGCAGCAATCACCGCTACGATACCGGCGATTACATGGAGATCGACCCGCTTTTGGGCACCCGGGAGGAGTTCCGCTCCCTCTGCCAGGCGGCGGAAGCCCTGGGGATGCGCGTCATGCTGGACGGCGTGTTCTCCCACACCGGCGAGGACAGCCGCTACTTCAACCACTTCGGCCACTACGACACCGCCGGCGCCTTCCAGGGGCCGGAATCACCCTACTACGACTGGTATACCTTCCAGCGCTTCCCCGACCAGTACAGCTGCTGGTGGGGCATTCCCTCCCTGCCCGAATGCCGCAAGAACAACCCGGAATATCAGAGGTTCATGTTCCGTGATCGGACAGGCGTCGTGCCCTACTGGATTCACCAGGGCAGCGGCGGATGGCGGCTGGACGTGGCGGACGAGTTGTCCATGGACTTCCTGCGCAAGCTGCGCACCGCCGTCAAAAAGGCTGACAAGGACGCCGTGGTGCTGGGCGAAGTCTGGGAGGACGCATCCAACAAGGTCGCCTACAACGAGGTACGCTGTTACTGTACCGGCGATACCCTTGACTCCGTCATGAACTATCCCCTGCGGCTGGCCATCCTGGACTTCGCCACGGGCGCGGCCCCCGCCGACGCCCTGGTTCGCCTGGTCAGGCATCAGGCGGAGGTATACCCGCCCCAGTTCCGCTACGCGCTGATGAACCTCATCGGCAGCCACGACCGTGCCCGGGCGCTGAACGTCCTTGCCGGCCGCGAGGGCGTGGGGCTGAGCAAGGACGAGCAGCAGGCCCTCCGGCTGACGGCGGAGGAATACGCCCTGGCCGTTAGCCGCTACAAGACCTGCGTCGACATCCTCTGCGCCCTTCCCGGCTGCCCCACCATCTACTACGGCGACGAGGCGGGCCTCACCGGCTGTCCTGATCCCTTCTGCCGCCGCCCCTTCCCCTGGGGCCGCGAGGACAAGGAGCTGCAGGCCTATGTGGCCCGGAAGCTGACGGAGCGCAAGCATTCGCCGCTGCTGCGCTACGGCCTGTGCGACATCGACGCTCCCGACCCCGATACCCTGGTCATCACCCGCTTCATGGATCAGGTGGACGGCCTGGGCCGCAAGGCCAGCGAGAAGGGCCGCCAGGTCATCACCATCCGCCGCGGACGGTAACGGCATAACGATGAATCATCCTGAAGGAGGCCACATGCTCGACATCATACCCGACAGCCAGCAAATCATGGATTTGGTCGGCCCATCGCTCCATGCGATATGGCATCAATTATGCGCCCTCATCGACGAAACGTATGATATGGAGCATGTGTGGAATCAGGGCGGCAAAGCATGGGTCTACGAATACAAATACCGCCGGGGCGGCAAGACGCTGTGCGCGCTGTACGCAAGAGAAAACTGCATCGGCTTTATGGTTATCTTCGGAAAAGACGAACGCATCAAATTTGAACAAGACAGAGATCGCTTTGCCGGGGAAGTCCAAAGAATCTACGATGAAGCCCCAACCTATCATGACGGAAAATGGATGATGTTTGAACCGGCAAGCACCGCGCTGTTTGATGATTTTCTCAGATTGCTGGCGTTAAAAAGGAAGCCGAACAAAAAGTAATGGCATGCGATCGCGTTGACCTGCTTTTTCACTAAGGGGCAAGGAGGCCGGATGGTCTGTCCTGCCCTTGTTTTCTTGATGGCAGCGGACTTCACGCGGCCCGCAGGGCATAAAACAGAGCCAAATTCGTCGAGAAAAATCCTGGGCCATTCGGTAGAATGGCTGATGTCGGGAGGTGAAACAATGCAGGAGCAGATCGACGCGGTGCAGCGGATGCAGGATTACATCGAGGAGCACCTGGGCGAAAGAATTTCCCTGGCGGATGTCGCCAAGGTATCCCTCTTTTCCCCGTGGCACGCAAGGCGGATGTTCATCGCGTATACGGGGCTTTCCCCGGCGGACTACATCCGAAAGCTCCGGCTGCGCAAGTCCGCGCTTCGGCTTCGGGACAGCGACTCGAAAATCCTTGACGTCGCCCTTGACCTGGGCTTCGGCAGCGTCGACAGCTACCAGAGGGCCTTCAAGCGGGAATTCGGGCACAACCCAAAGGCATACGCCAGCAACCCTGTTCCTTTGCGGCTTTCTACCTTCTACGGCGCAAAATCCAGATACGCGGAAAGGAAGGAATCGACCATGAGCGCGAGAACCGTTTTTGTCCAGGTGGTGGAAAAGCCCGCACGAAAAGCCATCATCATGCGGGGCGTCAAGGCGAAGGAGTACTGGGCCTACTGCGAGGAGGTGGGCTGCGATGTCTGGGGCCTGCTGACCAGCATGAAGTCCCTCTGCGGAGAACCTGTGTGCATGTGGCTTCCCAAGGAATTCATCAAGCCCGGAACCAGCGAGTATGTGCAGGGTGTTGAGGTCGAAAGCACCTACGACGGCGTTGTTCCCGAGGGCTTTGACATCATTGACCTGCCTGCCGCCAGGTATCTGATGTTCCAGGGCGAGCCCTTCCGGGAGGAGGACTACGCTCAGGCCATCCATGAACTGTGGGAGGCGGAGAAGAAATACGATCCCGCCGTGATCGGCTGCCGTTGGGATGACCGCAGCCCAAGGATTCAGCTGGAGCCCATCGGAACCAGGGGATACATCGAATTGCTGCCGGTGAGATGATCCACTGCCCCGGAAGCACCGGTCATCCGAAAGCCCGCGAATTTCTTCGCGGGCTTTTGCTTATGTTGCTGTCCTTGCCCTTCGCAGGGCGAAAAGCCGCAGCATCACGGCTTCCAGGGCGCCCTCCTGATTCAGCTGGCCGCTTTTGACCCGGTACTCCGTATCCAGGCACCAGTCCACGGCCCTGCGCACCTCGCCGCCGGTGTAGGCCGCCGCCTGACGGATGCACCTCTCCGCCGCAAAGGGCGCGATGCCCAGCCCCTGCTTGATCTGCTGGGGCGTGCGCTTCTCAAACTGCATGATCTTCACATGCTGCAAAAGGCGGTACTGCCGCAGCAGCATGGCCAGAATGCCCAGGCGGTCGGAACCCGTCGTCAGCATATCCCGCAGCAAGCCGAAGGCGCGGCCCTCCTGTCCCGCCACCACCGCGTCCACCATTTCAAAGACGGTGCATTCCACGCTTCTGGTCGCCACGGCGCGGACATCCGCCTCGGTCACGCTGTCCCGCTCGCCGCACAGGGCCGCCAGCTTCTCCATTTCCCCGCGCATCAGGGCCGTGTCATTACCCACCGTGAAGGCCAGCAGGGACGCGACCCCCGGCTCGCACTGCTTGCCCAGGGCGGCAAAGCCCTTGCAGATCCAGGCATTCAGCTCCCCGTCGCCCATGGGATTGAAGGATACCACCCCGCCGCTCTTCTGGATGGCCTTGTACAGCTTTTTCCGAGCGTCGGCCTTCCCCCGGCACAGGAAAATGAGGATGCAGCTGTCCGGCAGGCGCGGCAGATACCCGCAAAGCCGCTCGTCCGCCTCCGCGCGGCCCGTGAGCGCCGGATGCTCCCGCACCACCACCAGCCGCTTGTCCGCCAGGAACGGCAGGGTTTCCGCCGCGGCGATAAGCGCGTCGGTGGCCGGATTCTCCAGGATGCTCTCGTTGAGCTCCTCCAGGCCCTCGGGCAGCAGCGCCTTGCGCAGGCTCTGAAGGGCCGCGCTCTTCAGGTTTTCCTCCACGCCCTCCAGCAGGTAGGCCCCGTGGAGCCCCCCGGCCTGGATGGCGGCCAAAAATTCCTTTCGATCCATGCTCGCTCATCACCTCATCGTCGTGACGGCATAGCCGCCGTTTTCCATGCGGATCATCACAGCGCCCCGGTTCGCCGTGTCATAGATGGGCGTCTCCCCCGCGCGCTGTGAAAGGCGCTGCGCCCTGTCCTCGTCCCCGGTGGAAAGCACCAGCATGTCCGGGCTGACGTCCGCCAGAAAATCGGCGGATGTGCTGGCGTTGGAGCCATGATGGGCCACCTTCAGCACATGGGCGGGCGCGGCGGCATAATGCTCATACAGCCCGTCCAGGTCGCCGGTCAGCAGCAGGACGACATCCCGCGCCTCCACCCGAAGGGCCAGGGAGGACAGATTCGCGTCCCGCTGAGGGCGCGTTCGTCCGCGCTCGGGCCACAGCACCGTGATTTTCCCGGAAGGCAGGTCGATCACGTCGCCCCGGCCCACGGTGAGGACGCTCGTCCCGCTGTCCGCCAGGGCTGTCACCAAGTCCGCCATCGCCGGGTCGATCAGCGCCGCCGTCGCGCCGTCCGCCAGATAGCAGGTCTTCACGGGGATACGCTCGTCCAGCAGCGCCTGAATGCCGCCCGCGTGGTCGCTGTGCAGATGCGTCAGGATCAGCGCGTCCACGGAAAGCCGCCGCTGGTGCAGATACTGGGCCAGCGCCCGACCGTCCTCCCCGGTGTCGACGACCACCACCCGATCCTGATCCCGCAGCACCGCCGCGTCCGCGCTGCCCACGCTCAGCTGGGTGTAGGTCGTGGCCTGCTGCGGCCAGGGAACCAGGGACACCGCCATCACGATAGCGCCGATGACCCCCGCCGTCAGCCGCTTTCGCCCGCGCAGGGGCGAGAAGATCGTCACCGCCCCCATGAGCAGCAGCCATCCCAGGGCTGTCAGAAGTCCGGCCTGCTTCGTCCACAGGATCACCGCGTCCAGCTCCGCCAGCCAGCGGACGCCGCCCAGGAGCCATGCCGTCACCTGCGCGGACAGCCAGCCCAGCACCACGGACAGGCCGGGGATCGCCGTCACGGCCAGCGTCAGCCAGTACAGGGCCATCACGGCGCTGACCAGCGCGAAGACGGCCACGTTCAGCACCAGGCCCAGCAGCGGCAGCTCCCCGAACCAATACAATTGCGGCAGCAGCAATCCGATCTGCGCGCCCAGGCTGGCGCACACCGCCGTCCAGAGCCGTTTGGCCACGCCGGTCAGGCCCGGAAGCAGCCGGGTCAGCCAGGGCGTGACGAGCAGCAGCCCCAGCACGGCCCCGTAGGTCAGCTGAAAGCTGGCGCCCGTGAGCTGGCACGGAGAGATCAGCAGCATCACGATCCATGCCGCCGACAGCAGGTGTACGCCGCTCCGCTGGCGAAGACGCAGCACCCCGAATTCCCGCAGGAGCAGCAGCGCGGCAGCCCGCAGCACCGGCGGATGAAGGCCCGTCAGCACCGCGTAGGCCGACAGCAGCACACTCATGACCATCAGCCGAAGCCGCCGGGACAGGCGCAGCTTCGCCATCACCCAGGCCACCATGGCCGCCAGAACGCCCACATGAAAGCCGCTGATGGACAGCACATGAGCAATGCCCAGCCGTGAGAAGGCCTCCCGATCCTCCGAGGGCACCAGGGAGCGCACCCCTAGGAGCATCGCGGAGGCATAGCCGCCCGCCTCTTCGCCCATGACCGATACCAGCCTTTCGGACAGCCGATGCCGCCACGCCGCGGCCAGCCCGTCCGCCGTCAGGGGCGCGTCCTCCACCGTCAGCCCTTCCCAGCCGTACAGGCCGATGGGAATCCCCTGCTGAAGCAGGTATTCCCGAAAGTCGTAGCCGCCGGGGTTGTCCGCGCCGGAGGGATGGTACAGCCGCGCCGTCAGCGTGACCCGCTTGCCCGGGATCAGCGCCTCCGGCAGGCCTTCGCCCTCCCGAAGGTAAAAGCTCCAGTAGGCGTCTTCCGCCGCCTGACCGTTCAGCGTCACATGATGCAGGACGGTCTTGACCTGCCCGTTGGCCTCCTGGCGAAGCTCCTGGACCACCACGCCCGTGACGGTATAGTCGCCCTCCGCCGGAAGCGCCGGATGATACGCCGTCTGCCCCAGGGTGAAGCCCAGCGCAGCCATCGCCGCCACAGCCGCCGCAACCCGACCCCGACCATCCAGGCATGCCAGGGCCCCGAGGGCGCAGGCCAGGGCCGCCACACCGGGCCAAAGCCACGCCGACGCTCTGCCCAGGAGGATGCCCACCGCCAGCGCGACCGCCGCCATGGGCAGAAACCAGGCCCAGCGCCGCTCCGTCATGCCTGGTAGACCTGTCCGCGCCTGGCCAGCACGGCGTCGGAGCGGATGGCACGGGCCTCCGCCAGCAGCGTCGCCGGGTCAATGGCGGGATTCAGGTGGGTGATGACCACCTGCCGCGCGCCCGCATCCCGGGCCACTTCCGCCACCTGCGCGGCGGAAAGGTGCGGCTTGCCCTCTGCCCACAGGGCCGTGGGGAACAGGCCGTCCGCCAGAAGCAGCCCCGCGCCCCGGGCAAATTCCGTCAGGTGCGGCACGGTGTTGGTGTCCCCGGTATAGCACAGTATGCTGTCCCCCGCCGTCAGGCGAAGCATCACCGCGGGCACAGGATGGCGGGCGGCGTACACGGTCATCGCCACGCCGCCAAGGTCTACACAATCCCCCGGCGCGATGTCCCGGACATCCGCCACGGCACTGGCCAGCACCGCCTGCCGGATGGGAGACGCTTCGTCCGCCGGCGCATAAATGGTCAATTTGCTGCCCAGTGCTTCCAGGCGGTACAGCAGCGGCAGCACATCGCAAGCATGGTCGTAGTGCCAGTGGGACAGCACCAGCGCGGTGAGATCCTCCGGGGCCGTCCGTGCCGTCAGCGCCGCCAGCACCCCGCTGCCCATGTCCAGCTGAATCAGGGTTTCCCCCGACTGCACCAGGTAGCCGGAGGTCGCGCCCTCCGGCGCGGGAAACGGGCCGTTCATGCCCAGTACGGTCAACTGCATTTTGCTGCCTCCCCCATGTTTGCTGCTATCATGATACCGATTTTCCGCACGGTTGTCAATTCACGCAGAGCAAAAGCCGGGAAATCACCCATTTCCCGGCTCCGTTGTCATTCCCTTGTGGGCGTGTACGGCAGCTCGCGATCCGCGCCGATCTCCCGCACATAGTCGATGACCCAGATGTGCCCGTCCGTCCGCATCCGCGTCAGCCCCCTGAAGCCCTGCAGATACGCGATGCCCTTCTTTTCGCAGAAGGCCACCGCCTGACGCGCGGAGTCCACCGCACCGTTGATGAAGCACAGTTGGGGCGAGGTCGCCTCCAGGAATTCCTTGATGAGCGGCGCCTGCCCATGATGCGGATATTTCAGCATGTCCGCGTTCAGGCCGCAGGCCGGCGGATAGGTCGCAAAGTACCGCTGCGCCTGATGCTCGTTGTCCCCCATGAACAGGAAGCGCCGTTCGCCGTACTGGAGCATCAGCATGGCGGACTGATCGTTGACGCCCCATTTGGGCTGCCTGCGCTGGATGACCGTCATGGTCACCTCGCCATTGGCGCCCAGGGTCAGCACATCGCCGTTCTCTACCTGGCGGGTCGGAATACCTTTTTCCTCCGTGAAGCGCAGCATACCCTTGATGCGCGGATAGCCCTCCGGCGGGAAGGTCAGGATCATTTCGCCCAGGGGCGCAAACTCATGCACCAGCTTGAAGCCGTCGATGTGGTCGTCATGAGGATGGCTGTTGTAGGCCACGTCAATATGATCCACGCCGATGGAATCCAGCGCCGTCTGGATGCGGCCGACCATCACGGGATTCCGGGTCGAGCCGTCGATCATCATGGTTTGCTCACCGAAGCGCAGAACGGCGCAGTCCGACGAGTACACCCGGGGGAAGACGATTTCCAGCAGCGTCACGCCTTCCTCAAAGGCGTAGTCGGCCTCCGGGTTCTCCACCAGGTTGACGATGACCGGCTCCTCCGCCCACGCGGCGCAGGGCAAAAGCAGCCAGACCAGAACCAGGAACCATGCAATCAGTCGCTTCATCTCAGCCATTCCCCTTTGGTATCAAAGCATGCATTTTATTGTAAAGGAAGGTCGGGAAATTGTCAAGATCGAGGCAGGGTGTATGAAAAAGGCCGCCAGCCTTCGCTGACGGCCCCATAACACAATGTTCTTGATCCGAACTTTCTATCCGCACGCGCTTCCCGGCGCGGCGCTTCCTCCGTCAGGCTTCCGGCTCCAGAAGGCCCAGATCGCCGTCCTTGCGGAGGTACAGCACATTGGTGCGCTCGGTTTCAATGTTGACAAAGGCGAAGAAGCTATGACCCAAAAGCTCCATCTGAATCACGGCGTCATCCACGGACATGGGACGAACAGGAAAGGTCTTGCGGCGGACAATCTTGGGCGCGTCCTCCTCCACCGCCTCTTCCTCGATATATTCGGGCTCCGCCTGGATGAAAGCGTCCTCCTTGATCCGCTTGCCCAGCTTGGTACGGTGACGGTGAATCTGCCGCTCCATCTTGGCCAGGGCCTGGTCGATGGCCATAAACAGGTTATCCGGCTCCGAGGCCTCGGCGCGCAGAATCACATTGTTGCCCATGGGCACCGTGATTTCCACCACGCGCAGATCGTTCTTTTCCCTGCGCATCCGAATCTGCATCTCCGTATCCGGGAGCAGATAACGGCTCATTTTTTCGGTTTTCTTTTCAATGCGGCGGGTCACCTGAGAGGAAACCGTCATGTTCTTCGCATAAATCGACAACTTCATAAAGCCCGTGCTCCTTTCGCGTTGTGGATACCGTCGCGGAAGCAGCCATTACGCGGTCAGTCCGGCTGCCTCCGCCAATGATGGTGCACCATTGGCCTCACGTCCTTTCTGATCCCTCCCACCCTTTGGGAGGTGGTTGTATGATATAATTTCGACGCCCAGGCGGATTCTCCTGCTTGCTTTTGTGACTTTTCGTAAATTTCCTGACCAAAATCACAAATCGGTCTGCTCCGCTTTCAGCAGGGCCCGGGCCTTCCCCGGTTCGTTGGTGATGATCCTGTCCGCGCCCAGGCGGATGACCCACCGCAGGGCCTCCTCGCTGTTCACCGTCCATGGGTTGACCTCCAGCCCGGCGGCATGGGCCTCGGGCACCTCGTTCTCCTGCTGAAGCTCGCTGTAATGCGGATGCAGCGCGTCCATGCCCAGGCCCGCGGCGTAACGCCAGGGCTCCACCATGGTGCAGCTGTACAGCAGGCCGCACCTGGCTGACGGCGAAAGCCGCTTCAGCCGTACCATGCTGATATGGTTGAAGGACGAGTACAGCGTCCGCTCCTCCATGCCCGCCCGGGCGACGGCCTCCAGGCAGCGCTCCTCCAAGCCGTCGTAGAGAATTTCGCTGTTCTTCAATTCGATGTTGACCCGCAGTCCCCGGTTATGCAGCAGCGTCAGTACCTCGCTCAGCAGCGGAATGCCGTCCTCCGCCGTCGCCCCCGGCAGACGGATGGGCAGACGGCGCAGCTCCTCCCAGGTGCGGTCGCACAGCCGCCCCTTTTCGCCCGTGACCCGCGCAAGGTTCTCGTCATGGAAGACCACCAGCTGGCCGTCCCGGGTCAGCTGCACATCCAGCTCCACACCGTCCGCCTGCTGCTCCGCCGCCAGGGCGAAGGCCCGCAGCGTATTCTCCGGCGCGTCCGCCGACGCGCCCCGATGGCCGTAAATCAAAGACATTGCCGTCCCTCCCGCATGGTGTTGTCCCATCTTTCTTTCTCCGCGGGCAGCCCGCATTCCTGCTTGCATCCTGACGGGAACATGCTATAATGGTAGCATCGCTTACACAAGGAGGATACCGCCATGGCCACAGCCCTCTGGGTGCGCACCATCCGCCATCACCGCCTGGACAAGCAGGTCGTCGAGCCCTGCCGCCGGGATGATCCCTCGGACGCGCTGTCCGAGGCCTGCCGCAAGCTGGACATCTCCCGCCCCCTCTGGCTGGACAAGAACCAGCGGGAATGGGACGACTTCGGGCAGACCCGTTTCCTGCCCGACGCCTTTATGGAATTGGTGAATTTTGATCGGCTGGAGATCGAGTTTATCGACCCGGATGCCAAGAAGAAACGCTCCCAAGACCCAAGGAACGCATAAACACAAACGGACGCCGACCTCCCCCGCCCATCGGGAAAGCCGGCGTCCGCTTTGTATTTTCTGGCCGATCCGTCAGTTGCCGCGGATCTTCTCCAGGTATTCTTCGTAGTTGCAGTAGTAGTCCGCGATGGTGCCGTCGTCCTTGATCTCGATGATCCGGTCGGCAATCGTGGTGATGAACTGGTGATCCTGGCTGGTGAAAATCACATTGCCGGGGAAGTTGATGAGCGCGTTGTTCACCGCGGTGATGGATTCCAGGTCGAGATGGTTGGTGGGCTGATCCAGCATGAGGAAGTTCGCGCCGGAAAGCATCATTCGGGAGAGCATGCACCGCACCTTCTCGCCGCCGGAGAGCACCGACACGGACTTGTACACATCATCGCCGGAGAAGAGCATCCGCCCCAGGAAGCCGCGCATGTAGGTTTCCAGCTGCTCGGGGCTGTACTGGGCGAACCACTCCATCATGGTCTTGTCACAGCCGTCGAAGAAGCGGCTGTTGTCCTTGGGGAAGTAGCTGGTGGAGATGGTCACGCCCCACTTGAAGGCGCCCGCGTCCGGCTCGACCTCCTCCGCCAGGATGCGGAACAGCGCCGTCACCGCCTGCTCGTTGCCCACCAGGGCGATCTTCTGCCCCTTGGTGACCATGAAGGATACATCCTTGAGCAGCTGCACACCATCCTGGGCATAGCTGATGTCGCTGACCTGCAGGATGTCCTTGCCGGCCTCTCGGTCAGGGGTGAAGCACACCCAGGGGTAGCGGCGGGAGGAGGCGGGCATCTGCTCGATGGTCAGCTGATCCAGCAGCTTGCGGCGGCTGGTGGCCTGCTTGGCCTTCGATTTGTTGGAGGAGAAGCGCTGGATGAAAGCCTGCAATTCGCGAATCTTGTCCTCGCGGCGCTTCTTCTGATCATTCATCAGGGACTGCATCATCTTGGAGGACTCGTACCAGAAGTCATAGTTGCCCACATAGAGCTTGACCTGGTTGTAGTCGATGTCCACGATGTGGGTGCAGATGTTATTGAGGAACCAGCGGTCATGGCTGACGACGATCAGCGTGCCCACGAAGTCCATCAGGAAGTCCTCCAGCCAGGCCACAGAGCGGTTGTCGAGGTTGTTGGTGGGCTCGTCCAGCAGAAGGATGTCGGGATTGCCGAACAGCGCCTGAGCCAGTAGCACCTTGAACTTGTCCCCGGCAGGCAGATCGGCCATCAGGGTATAGTGCTCCTCCGTGGGGATGCCCAGACCCGTCAGCAGCGTGGCGGCGTCGCTCTCGGCGTTCCAGCCGTCCATCTCGGCGAATTCGCCTTCCAGTTCGGCAGCCTTCTCGCCGTCCGCCTCGGAAAAATCAGGCTTGGCATACAGAGCGTCCTTCGCCTTCATGATGTCGTAAAGGCGCTGGTTGCCCATGATGACCGTATCCAGCACGGGATAGGCGTCATACTTGAACTGATCCTGCTTCAGGGTGGACATACGCTGATCGGCCGGATAGCTGACGGAGCCGGTGGTGGGCTCCAGCTCGCCGGAAAGAATGCGCAGAAAAGTGGACTTGCCCGCGCCGTTGGCGCCGATGATGCCGTAGCAGTTGCCGGGCAGGAACTTCAAATCCGCGCCGGAGAACAGCTTTTGACCGCCAAAGGTCAGGGAAACATTGCTGACTGTAATCATGACTTCTCCTTTATGCTTACAGAAAAATACGCGATCGTTTGTATCATACCATATTTTCCGGGGAAATGGAAGGGCATGAAGCAAGGAATTGCGGCCATCCGCCGAGAGAACATTGATCAAGGGGGATTTCACCCAAAAGATGACACCCCTATCACCCGGAATTGGTTAAGTATCGATGCGCACCATATCTGCAAGTGCGCGATTACGGTATATCAAATCCGGACGTTGGGTAAAGCCCATATTCTCCCAGAAAGCATTTCCTTTCTCGTTGCGAGCGAAGGCAACCAAGTTTACTTTATGAATGCCCTGCTCTTTTAAGGCTTTTAGAGCAGTCTCAACCAATCGTTTCCCAATACCTCGCCGCTGATGAGTGGGCGATACCGCTGTGTGGCTGATGTAGCTGCGGTGGCCGTCGTGACCAGTAAGGATCACGCCAATGATACCCCCCTGTTCCACAGCAACAAAACAGGTATCAGGGTTCCGGGCAAGATACTTCGCAATGCCATCCCGGGAGTCATCCAAGTTATTCAAACCCATGCCTGGGCAACTAAGCCAAAGATCATATACACAATCATAATCATCAAGCCGCATATTCCGTATTTCCATGAATCCCCCCCTAAATTCCGGTTTGTCTATCAAACCTTCTGAAAATGCCGTATTTACAAGGCGTTTCGCCTGTTTTGTGTTCCAGACTTCAGAACATCCGATGACTCAAAGATCAAATTGCTTTTTTATCATCTGCGCAACGATCTCTGGCGCAAGGTTCGTATTGTCTATTTTCATGTAGTGATCAAAGGGTATTTCTCCATCCGCGCTTTCGAGGCGATATTGCGTGTCATCGCTAATCAGTCTCTGATAGGATAGCTCAACATTCCTTTTTGACGCTTTTTGTGAAAGACGGTTTTCCGTTGCGTTTCTTTCCAAGCGCACTTTGCGGGATGCAACAAGTTCTACATAGTAGAATTCCGTACCGTACGGTTCAAAGATCCTTTTGACCTGCTCAACATAATCCCAATCTGCCTGCTGATCAAACGCCCACATATAAGTGAAGATCATGCCGTAGTTATCCGTTTTGGCAAACTCCTCAAAGATGACCTGGCGAAGTCTGTTGATCGCTGCGCCGTTATACTGCCCGAAGATCTCAATGACCGGTTCAATGGTCATATGATTGTGGAACAACCGTAAACCGGTGATTTTCATCAGCTCCTGTCCGACTGTCATTTTGCCAACAGCAGCATTTCCGATCATAAATAATAACTTCAAATTCTTCCCCTCCTGTCCTTCCTGCCGTTCTCCCCTTGCTTTTACCCTTATGATGTGTGGAGCGAAGCGGTTCACACCGCTCTGCCGTCGCCATGAAATGCCTATCTTCTCAGCCCCTTGGGGTAGTGGTTCTTCATCATGCCCTCGCTGACCTTGCCCCAGCCCAGGGCCAGTCCGTTCAGCGTGGGCAGCACCCAGCCCTTCACGTCCGCCGGGGCAGGCAGGACTTCCCCCGCCTGATACCGCGCCGCCTGCTCCTCCGTCAGGATCAGACGAGGCATGTCCGGCGGACACACGCTGACGGCCCAGGCATGGTCGGGCTGAAAAACCTTCCCCTTCAGCCTGCCCAGATGCAGACCCGCCCGCAGCACCCGCAGGCCGCGAACCTCCGGGCACCCCGGCAGGCTGATGAGCGTATCGCCCAGCATGGCCGTGGGCTTGGGGGCATCCGGGGTGAAGTCCGCCAGCGCCTTCACCGCCGCCTTGTCCGGCGCGGGCAGGGAGGCATCTGCCGTCAGCGACGCCGCGCCATCCCCCTGACGGCGAAGCAGCGCGACGAAGTGCCCCTCCCCCCGCATCCGATGGGGGAAGCAGGTAAGCATCCCCGTGGGCGCGTCGGCCTCCGGCAGGGAAAAGCCTTCCGGCGCGAAGTCAGGATGACGGCGGCAGAAGGCCTCCACCGTATCCTCGTTTTCCGTCCGATTCAGGGTGCAGGTGGAATACGCCAGCCGTCCGCCGGGCCGCACCAGCTCCGCCGCGCAATCCAGGATGTCCGCCTGACGGCGCGCGCAGCCCTCCGCCGCTTCCGGCGACCATTCCAGCCGCGTTTCCGGGTGACGGCGGAACATCCCCTCTCCGGAGCAGGGAGCGTCCACCTGCACGGCGTCGAAGCCCTCCGGCCATCGGTCGGCCAGCTGTCGCGGCATAGCGCTGACCACCAGGGCGTTGGCGATGCCCATGCGCTCCACATTCCGTGCCAGCACCTCCGCCCGCTTGGGCACAGGCTCGTTGCACACCAGCAGCCCCTGCCCCGCCATCCGCAGGCCCAGCTGCGTGGATTTGCCCCCGGGGGCGGCGCACAGATCAAGCACCCGCTCCCCTGGCCGCGGCGCCAAGACGGCGGCGGGCAGCATGGCGCTGGGCTCCTGGAGATAATACGCCCCAGCCTCATGCAGAGGGCGGGCTCCCGCCGTACTTTCGATGGGCAGATACCACCCCGTGGGCTCCCAGGGCACCCGCTCCGTCAGGGACAGGGGCGGCGTTTCCGTCCTTTTCAGCGGATTGAGCCGAACGCCCCGCCAATAGGGCTCCTCATAGGTACGCAAAAAAGCCGGCAGCTCGTCGCCGAGCCGCCTGGCCATGCTCTCCACAAATGCCTGTGGCAGCTGCTCCATTTGTGCCTCCTGGACTTATTCCTCCGACCGGAAGCTGCCGTTTTCCCCCGGCGGCTTCCATTGTGGAGGATAATAGGGCTTGTTGTAGGCCTGCTCCTTGCTCACCGCGGGCTGAGCGGGCCGATAGCGCAGATCCAGCTCGTCCTCGTCCTGGGGCGCGAAAAGCTGCTGCAGCGCCGCCGCCGGAATCCGCCGGGCCGCCTGACGCAGGGATCGGCCCTCCCTGGGTTCTTCCCGCTCGACCGGCACAGGGCGCTGATAACGCTCCATGTCGCGGGGCGGCTGAGGCTCCGTCTCCGGCCTGGCATACTGACGGCGGTAGGCCTCCTCATTATAGGCAGGCGCTTCCTCCGGCATCGTGTAGCCCGCCAAATCGGCCTCCTGCTGATACATGTCCGGCTGCCAGACCTCCGGCAGGGGGTCGGCTTCAATTTCCTCAAAGCGCTCGCTGCCGTCGGCGTACAGCCAACGGCGATGCACCGTCCGCTGCCGGGACGGCGTTTCCTCCTGCGCCGCGCCGTGACCCGCCAGACGCCGGAAGAAGCTCCGCCAGACCCGGTCGGGCCGCCAGCGCAGGAGGTTCACCACCGCGTCCGTCACAATGCCCGCGCCGCAGATAATCAGCGTCAGGGTCAGCCAATGCTCGCCCAGCCACGCCAGCCAACCGCCGCCTTCCGGGGAGGAGATCGCCTCCCACAGGAACACCGCCGCCGTGCGAATCCACCCCAGCAGCACGGTAAATACACCGCTGGTGAAGCCTCCCATGAGCGCTCCCCCCCTCTCATCATCCGTTTTCAGGCATCCTTTATCGCTCGCTGACGGTGACCTCAATGGTCTCCGGCAGCACCTCCACGCTGAAGGCCTGTCCCTCGCTGTCCCGCACCTGGCAGACCACCGGCAACTGGTAAGTGCCTGCCGCCAGGCCCGAGGCGTCGCACACAAGGGTCAAATGGCTGCTCTTGAGGAACTGCACCCAAAGCTGCGCCCCGCTGATGGTCACCTGCGCCCGATTGACGGCCAGCTTGGCGCTCAGGCCGTCCCCGGTACCCGTTACCTCCACCTTCACATTCTCAAAGACACGGCTGCGGATGACGGGGCCGATTTCCACCACCACGGTCACGCTGTCGGTGCTGGTATAGGCCAGTTCCGATGGCCGCCTCAGCCGCAGATGCTCGTTGACGGATTCCGTCAGATCGGTGACATCCACGCTGCCCTGGGCAAAAAGGCTGTCCAGCAGCTCAAGGTTTTCGCGCTTGCCCGCCACGGTGACCCGCTCCGGCGTGATGGATACGCTCTTGATTTCATAGCCCTCCGCCGGCGTGCCGACCACCAGGCCCAGATCGTTCAAGTCCAGCGTGCGCACGGCGTAAAGCTGCTGCTCCACCACCACGCTGTCCAGCAGCACGGAGGATTCGTTCGTGACCTCCAGCAGGTGGCTCTCCACAATCTCGCCCTGGCTGTCCACCAGGCGGAAGGGAACTGCCGTGCGCACCAAGCCCTCCCGCTGGGGCAGGGTGCTCTGGTCGATGACGGCCTTCACCCGCACGATTTTTTCCACCAGGGAGCGCGGGCCGCTGACCGTCACCACCGGCGGATCCTGATTGGGCGCGGCGGCATAGTAGCCCTCCGGCGCGCTGCCCACCACCTCCACCGAAACGGGAATGCGGTAGCGGGTGATGTACTCCTCCACTTCCAGCTGCACCGTGGCGGGCTCCACCTCCGTCACCGTGCCGTAGGCGCTGGAATTGGTGGTCAGAATCGCCGCCTCCTGGACGCCCGCCTCCGTGATGCGGCTCAGATCCACCCTGGCGTTATAGTAGGTCGGCTGCACCGTCTGGTACTGCATCTGCGGCACGTTGGCCCGCATGCTGACGCCCTGCAAGTCCGTCGCCAGATCGCTGACGACGATAAAGCCGTTGCGCTTGATGGCCTCGGTGCCGGTGATGTTGACCGTCACATTGTCGAAGGCCTTCTCGCGGGTCAGCGTGGGATCCTGGGCAATCAGGCCCGCCCACAGCACGATAGCGATCACCAGCGCCAGCAGCTTGAAGCCGCCGTTATGCACCAGGCCCCGAAGCATGGCCCGCAGGATATTCTTGAGGCTCTCCCGTCGGGAGGCAGGTCCCTTTCCGTTCATTTCGTCCCCGCCTCCTTCGCCTTGCGGCGGAACACCTGCGTCCAGCTCCGCCCGTTCGTCTGATCGTACATGCCCTCCAGGATCTCCCGCAGGGATTTGCTTTCCAGATGGCGTGTCAGCTTGCCGCCCCTGGCCATGGAGATGATGCCCGTCTCCTCGGAGACAATCAGCACCACGGCGTCCGTGGTTTCGCTGATGCCGATGGCCGCCCGATGCCGCGTACCCAGCTCATGACTGATGCCCCGGCCCTCCGTCAGGGTCAGGATGCAGGCGCCGGCCATCACCCGGGCGTCCCGGATGACCACCGCGCCGTCATGCAGGGGGGTGTTGGGCTCGAAGATGTTTTCAAGCAGCGCGGAGGAGATTTCCGCGTCGATGGAAATGCCGGTCTCGATCACGTCCTTCAGGCCGGTCTTGCGCTCGAAGACGATCAGCGCGCCCACCCGCCTGCGGCTGAGGTTGGACAGGCACTGGATGATTTCGCTGACGATGCGCTCCCGGTCATCGTTTTCGTCGTGGCGCTTTTTCTCGATGATGGCGCCCCGGCCCATCTGCTCCAGGGCCTTGCGGATCTCCGGCTGGAACAGAATCACCAGCACCAGCGGCCCGTTGCTGATGACCGACATCAGCAGCCAGTTCAGCGCCGTCAGCCCCAATACGTCGCTGACGCCCACAATGAGCAGCAGCAAAACAAGACCCTTGAGAACGGCGCTTCCCCGGGTCTGTCTGGTCAGCATAAGCAGCTGATAAATAATCACGGCAACGATCAGAATATCCAATAAATCGGACAGGCCCGGCCGGTGAAATACGTTCCACACGATATTCTGGATCATATTCCAAAGCGACGTCACGCGATTTCTACCCCACTTTCGTATTCCATGGCGAGTCCGTCCTTATTATACTACAACTCGGGGCGAATATGAATGCCTTTTTTCATGATTTCGGCACTTTTTTCATCGTTCCGCCAGCCGCGTTTCCGCAGATAAGCAACAGCCTCACCCTGGAAATCTTCGTTGGGATTCCGCCCTGTCCGCCAGGGCATGAAGCAGGCGCCGCCAAAGCGATACAAGCCGCTTTGACGGCGCTCTGTGCATACTATTCCGCCAGCTGCTCCAGCAGCGTCAGGCTGCGGATGCGCCACTGGCCGTTGTCCTTGGCCAGCACCGCCCGATAGCGCGCCGCCTGCCACTTGGGCGGGTAGATCACGCTGTCGCCATAGGCCGCGATGGCCGCCTCCGCCACGCTGCCCTTGATGCGCCCGTCGATGCGGGGAATGCGCTCGGTAATGTCCACCCGTATCGTCTCGTCCCAGGGCCATACCCACATAAAGCCCATATCCAGCCGATGGTCGATGCCGCGGATGTTGTAATTCTCGTAGGGCGAGGTGCCCTGCAAAACCGCCTGCAGGGCCGGATCCCTTTCCAGAAAGCTGTTCTGGAAATACTTGCTCAGCTCGGAGGGATCCTCCTCCATCATCACCACCTGAGCCCGGCGGGCCATGCCGTCCTTGAGGACGATGTGCACGTTGGTCACATTCATGGCGTAATAGAAGGCGACCACCGCCATGCCCAGCACCAGGCAGACAATCAGCAGCCGCGAGGCCGCATACCAGATCATTCGTCGAAGGTACTTCAATGGCTCCTGCTCCTTCCTGCGTGATACCCATTTAACGATCCCGCATGGCGGAACCATCCCGCGGTGCGCCTTCAGCGTGTTATTTGCCGCGGGCCGCCGCCAGCTTTTTCTCCCGCATTCGCATGAAGGCGGGAATCAGCGCGTCGATGACGCGGTAGCGCACCATGGGCATGGGCCTGGTGACCGCGTTGAACAGGCTGAAGCAGCAGTAATAAGCGCGCCAGCCTTCCTCCTTGGGGGTATCCGCCCAGGGCGACATGGCCAGGTAACGGTCATATACCGGGGTGTAGGGATGACGGTTGCCGGCGCGCCAGGGCCGCTCCTCCCCCAGGAAATGCACGATGGCGGGCTTCTCCGTGCCCCGGCGGTAGGCCTCCTCATCCATGAAGGGCGTGGGCGCGGACATCCTCCGCTGGGCCTTCCAGGGATAATACAGCTGTACGGAGCCGTAGTTGTACCTGGGCGGCAGCTCCAGAATGCGGCCCGGCAGCGCGCCGTTGATGGCGTCCTGATCCGGGGCCACCAGGTTGCCGCCCCTGGCCTTGTAATAATCCAGGATGGTCTTTTCCGTGCCGTCCGCCCGCCACTTGCGCAGGTTCACCAGCAGCACGCCCGCGTTGAAATAAGGCTGCTCCACCGGCATCCCCAGCTGGGCCCGGCGGGCCTTGTTGGCCGTGGGCTCCGCCACCATGCCCAGGTCGAAGCCCGTCATGTCCAGGGCAAACAGCGGGGACAAATCTTCCAGCACCACGGTGTCGCAGTCCAGGTACAGCACACGGTCGATATCCTCCGGCAGCACCCGGGCCAGAAAGAGCCGGGCCAGGGTGCTGGACGCGAAGCCCCGGGCGTTGAAGTCAAAATCGAACCACCGGCGGAGATCCCCCAGCTCATAAAAAGCGATGCTTCTCCCCCGCTCGTCCGCCAGGCGCTCCAGGGCTTTTCGGCTTTCCTCGCTGACGCCCATGGACAGCACATGGATGGTCAGGGTCTCCGCCTGCCGGTTGCTGTCCATCAGCGACAGCATCCCCGCCGCCGCGTGGCGGACGTAGTTTTCATCCGTTGCGTACAGTACGTTCATGGCCGCGCCCTCACAAAAGCTCGATCAGCATGGTGCCCTGCTCGTCCATTTCCACCACCACCTGGCCGTCCTTTTCCAGCTGCTTCATCACATCCGAGAAGCGCTTGAAGCCAATGGCCCGCTCGTTGAAGTCCGGGTAGGCCGTGATAATGTCCGCCTTCAGGATGGAGGGATTCACCCGGTCGAAGCCGCCCTCCTTGTACGCCCGGAGCTGGGCCTTAAAGGCCTCCTTCCAGTTCTCGCGGGTCAGCTGCGGCACAGCCTCCTCCGTTTCCGGGGCGCTGTTCATGCTGACCATGACGTTGAAGTTGTCGTTCTTCACCCGCAGGTCCCCAAAGCGGGCGGAGAGCTTGGTCAGCAGCTTGGAGAAGGTGGCGCAGCCGTAGGACTTCTCGTTGAAGTCGGGACGCAGGCGCAAAAGCACGCCTTTCAGCTCGCTGGCGTACATCTCGTCCGTGTCACTGGATTCCTCAAAGACCGAGCACAGCAGCTTGTTCAGCGCGGCCTCGTCCATCATTTCCTCGGTGGACGCGCCGCTCTTGTGCTTCTTGGGCGCGGGGGACACGCTGCGTCCGCCCACGCTCTCCAGGAACTGGAACTCATTGCAGGCATTGATGAAAATGCTGCTGGCCGCCTCGCTTCGGCTGATGCCCAGCACAAATTTGCCCATGCCTTTCAATTTGCCCACCAGCGGCACATAGTCGCTGTCGCCGGACACAATGCAGAAGGAGTCGATCATCTCGTTCTTGTAGGCCACCTCCAGCGCGTCCAGGGCCAGGAGGATGTCCGCGTTGTTCTTCTGGGCGATGCCGTGGCGCAGGGAGGGCACCACGGTGAAGGTGTTGCTTAACAGCACCTCCTTGAGGTCGCTGAAGCGGTCGGTATAGCCGTAAACCTTGCCCAGCAGGATGTCGCCGCGGATCTTGACCTTCTCGATGATGCTGTTCAGCATGGCAACCTTGGCGCCGCAGTTCTCCAAGTCCACAAAAATGGCAAATTTACTCAAGGGGCAGCCCTCTTTCTGTTTCAATATGGGTTAACTCAAACGCACCGCCGACGGCGGCCAATCTGACTGTTGACAAACCACCAAGCAGACCGCCGTCTGCAAGACTGTAATCGTATCCGCCAGCTCTGCTGGCGGGGCGGGGAGTTTTTCGTAGCAAAATGCAATTTTGCGAAGAAAAACATTCCTCAGCCTCCTCGACAAAGTGGCGTAAGCCACTTTGTCGACACGCCGACGGCGGCGGATGTCACATTGCTTAAATGCGGAAGGTGAAGCGATCTCCCCGGATGGACTGGCGGGAGGTGTGCAGGGGCTGATGATGCTGATCGTAGATAACCTCCCGCAGGCTCAGCAGCGCGTCGCCGGGATTGACATCCAGGTGCTTGGCCTGGGACGGGCCGGCATAGCACAGAGCGATCTCGTGCAGGGCCTGGGCCGCCTCGATGTCATGCTCCTCCAGAATGGCGTAAAGGGAGCGGGTCAGGTCTTCCTCCAGCAGGAAGGCGCAGCGGGCAGGAAAGCGGTTGACCTCCAGCATCACGGGAACGTTGTCGGCCAGGCGCAGGCGGACGATTTCCACCACCTGCTCCCCTTCGGCGCACATCAGCTCCCGGACATCCTCCTCCTCGGCAGGCGCCATCTGGGCGTGAATCACCCGGGTGCCGGGCGTGCAGCCCATCATCCGGCAGGCGTCGTGGAAGCTGTTGACATCCTTCAAATCCTTGCACAGCTTGGGGATGCTCACAAAGGTTCCCTTGCCCTGATGGCGCTTGAGCAAGCCCTCCTGGGTCAGCTCCGTCAGCGCCTTGCGCACCGTGACCCGGCTGACCTGGTACGTTTCGCACAATTCCTGCTCCGACGGAATCTTGCTGTGCACCGGGTACACCCCATCGGCAATGTCCCCGCGAAGCTTCTGGATCAGCTGCTTGTACAGCGGCCGATAGCTTTCCGCCACCAGGATCTGCTTTTTCATGTCCGTACCTCCCACCAGCGCTTTCCGATCGCGGCTACTCTGCTCTGCCGAGGCGCGGGGGAGGGCTTCGCCCTGTTTCATTGCCCCGTTTCATCGCCCCGCCTCATCGCCCCGAAAAGGCCCGCCGGTTTTCGATTCGCAGTCTGCCAACGGCGCATGGAGCGCACCCCGCTCAACGCTTCGCCATCGGCACTTTACCGCCAGTTTGAGTATACCATTGATCCGGGAAAATTTCCAGCATTTTATGGACAAAACCGGGCCGGCGCGGTAAAATACAGGCGACAAGTTTCGCCCGCACAAGGAGGACGTCATGACCACCCAGCCGATTCTGTCCGCCTGCATGGTGCTTTACCACCCCGGCGAGGAAGCGCTTCGCGCCGTTCAGTGCCTGAAGGACACGCCCATGCCCATCGACTTTTTCGCGGTGGACAACACGCCGGAGGACGGCATGGCCGCCCGCATTCAGGCACTGCTGCCCTCCGCCCATATCCTGCCCCAGGCCCGGAATGTCGGCTTCGGCCGGGGCAACAACGCCGCCCTGCCCCATCTGACCAGCCGCTATCACCTGCTCATCAACCCCGACGTCAGCTTTGCCCCCGACCTTCTCCCCCGGATGGTCGCCTACATGGACGAGCACCCGGAGGCCGCCATACTCACGCCCCGGGTCTTTCACGAGGACGGCAGCGAGCAGTTTCTGCCCAAGAAGCAGCCGACCCTCCGCTATCTGATGGGGGGACGGCTGGAAAGGCTGGGCGAGCCCTTCCGCGCCTGGCGCAGGGAATACACCCTGGAAGGCCTCGACATCCGCCAGCCCACCCCCGTGGGCTTCGCCACCGGCTGCTTCCTGCTGATCCGCACGGAGCTTTTCCGCCAGCTGGGCGGCTTTGACGAGCGCTTCTTCCTCTATCAGGAGGACTCCGACCTCAGCCGGCGGGCCATGGGCGTCGGCTCCATCATCTACCACCCGGAGATGCGCGTCACCCATGCCTGGGCCCGGGAAAACACCCGCACCCTGCGCGGCAACCTGCGCCAGGTTTCCTCCATCATGAAATTCTTTATGAAATGGGGCTGGCGCTGGTGAAGACCATTTCCGTGCTAATGGCCTGCTACCAGGGCGCGGCCTACCTGCCCGAGCAGCTGGCCTCCCTGGCCACGCAGGATGATCCCCGCTTCCGCGTACTCATGCAGGACGACGGCTCCGCCGACGCCACCCCCGACATCCTCCATGCCCAGGCGGAAGGCGACGCCCGCTTCGTCCTGGCGGCGGAAGGCGGGCGGCACCTCGGGGCCATCGGCAACTTTTTCAGCCTGATGCGCCAGGATACCGCCGATTACACCGCCCTGTGCGACCAGGACGATCATTGGGAGCCGCATCGGCTCTCCCGCTGCCGGGAAGCCCTGTCGGCAGCCGAAGCCCGCTACGGCGAAGAGACGCCCCTGATGGTACACAGCGACTGCCGCCTGACGGACGAGGCGGGCAATACCCTCCACGAGAGTTTCTTCCGCCACCAGGGCTGGGCCCCGGCGGCCACCACCCTGCCCCGGCTGCTGGTGCAGAACAACGTCACCGGCTGCACCCTGATGATGAACGCCGCCCTGCGCCGCCTGGTCTGCGAGTACGGCAATCCCGCCGACATGGTGATGCACGATTGGTTCATCGCCCTGACCGCCGCGGCCTTTGGGCACATCATCTTTCTGGACGAGCCCCTCCTCCGCTACCGCCAGCATGGCCGCAACGTGCAGGGGGCCAGCCGCACGGGGTTGATGCAGCGCGGCCTTCGCGCCCTCTCCACCCGGAAGAAGGGTAAGGCGCGCATCGCCATAACCTATCGCCACGCCCGCGCCTTCCTCCATGCCTTTGATGACGGCGCGGCCCTGCCCGAACCGGCCCGCGACATCCTGCTGCGCTACCTGGCCACGGAAGCCATGCCCAAGCCCCGGAGGGTCTGGACGGTCATGCGCGGCGGCTATACCATGCAGAGCCCCGTCACCCGGCTCGGACAGATTTTCTTCGGCTAATCCTGTTACACAAAACGGCCAGTGTCAGCTCAGACACCGGCCGTTTTCGCTTTCGTAAATAAGTCCCCTTGCTTCTTTTATCCCGCCGCCATCCTCACCATCGTCGAGCAGACCTGGTAAAGCGAGTAGATGGACAGAAAGCACCATGCGCCCACCACGGGGAGGGTATAGTCCCGCTTCGCCCTTACGCCGCCGCCGTTGAAGGCCAACAGCACCATGGGCATCACCGGGATGAAATAGCGCCCCTGCACGCCGTCAATCACTTTTGAACCAACGTGTGTCCAGGACAGCAGCATCACCCCGAAGACGGCCACAATCACCACCACCGCGGTACCCAGCATGGTCAGCCGCAAGGGGCGGCGCAGCGGCTCCTCGCCTTCCCTCCAGCACACCGCCGAAAACAGCAGCAGCATGATGTAGCACCAGATGCTGCCTGTCGCAAGACTCAGATTGAGGCTACACAGTGAACTGCCAACCGCCGTCTCCACATACCACTGAAAAGCGGTAGGCCGAAGTGTGGCCATCAGCATGAAAAGTGCCTTGAAGGGATTGCGCAGCACCCAGCTCAGGGTATAGTAGGGCGAATCCGCACCGTGGCCGATGGAGGTCGCCAGGTTCTTCACCTGCACCAGGACGCAGGCGACAGCCGCTGCGGCCAGGATGCCGCCCACGAACCACCACTTCCGCCCGGGCTTGGCAAAGCGCTCCCTGGGTGTGAAGCACAGGAGCAGCAGCATCGGGTAATACACGGCCTTTGCCGGAGCGAACAGCAGCGCCGTCACCCCGATGACAAAGATTTCCGGCCACTTCATGGGCTTCCTGTCCAGGATGCAGGCCATGATCTGCGCAAACAGCAGGAAGGCCAGGCCGTTGAGCAGCCCATCCGGCGACAGCGACGCCGCCTGATGCAGCGCCATGGGCGTTAGGGCGGCAAGCATCAGCGTCAGCTTGCCCTTCGGAATCCGGCGGATGGCCAGATACGTCAGTCCCGTATAGCACAAAAGATTCACCAAATCGCCCAGCAGAAAAAGCCATTGCCGGTTCAGTCCCAGCAGCATGGCCAGGCTGGCGCCCACTACCTGGGGCCAGTAGATCAGGCTGTAATTGCATGTCATCGGTTCAAAGTCCGTCATGACGCCGCTCAGGCCCGTGCCGTTCAGCCCCTGCGTCATGGTCATGAAGGCCTCCACCGATGAGATGGTCGGCGTGAAACCGTCGGGCGTCAGGTAGCTTGCGTCAACCGCGCATCGCCCGTAGAGCAGCTTGCCGCTCATGGACAGCACAACGTTGTAATGGAACCATTCGTCCGGCGCGGCCAACGGCGTAATGGCAAACAGGTAGCCCATGCCAAGCCCCAGGGCCAGCGCCAGGAAGAGATTCTCCCTGCGCACCGCCGGACGAACCGCCAGCACCGTAACCGCGACGACGCACCCGATCAGCGGGAACAGCCAGATCCGTACCATGGCGTTCATCAAGGCGGTGCCGTGAAACAGACAAGCGCCTGCCGTCAGTGCCGCCGTTATGACGCCCGCCCCGGCCACGCACAGCTTTTTCCAGCCTTCTTTTGCGATCATCACCATTCCTCCCACACGCTTCATTTGTTCGGCAGCAGCGCCAAAATGTCCTTGATGGACATGCACAGGCTGTCCGCCTCCAGGCTGCGGCCATTTTGCAGGATGGTTCGGGCCGTCTGCTGCATGGCGGGGAAGGCGCTGCGGATCAGGTGGTTGGCATGGATGACGATGTTCACCCCATGCCGCGCCAGCTCCTGCTCGGTGGCGGCGTTGTAGGTGGTGGGCACCGCGACGATGGGCGTCTTGGGGTCGTCCCGGCGGAAGGCCTCGCAGAAGGCATACACTTCATCGGGGGTCTTCTGCCGGGAGTGGATCATGATGCCGTCCGCGCCGGCCCGCACATAGGCATGGCAGCGCATAAGGGCGTCCTCCAGCCCGCGCTCCAGGATCAGGCTCTCGCAGCGGGCGATCACCATGAAGTCCTTGGTCTTCTGCGCGGATTTGCCGGCGGTGATCTTCTGGCAGAAGCTCTCCACATCGTCCTGCATCTGATCCGCGCCCGCACCGAAGAGGCTGTTTTTCTTCAGCCCCTTCTTGTCCTCGATGATGATGGCGGAAATGCCCATCCGCTCCAGCGTCTGTACGTTGTACACAAAGTGCTCCACCTGCCCGCCGGTATCCCCGTCCAGGATGATGGGCTTGGTGGTCACCTCCATGATCTCCTCAAGGGTCTTCAGGCGGCTGGTCATATCCACCAGCTCAATGTCCGGCTTGCCCTTGGCGGTGGAATCGCACAGGCTGCTGACCCACATGGCGTCAAACTGACGGCGGCCTTCCGCCGTTTCCACGCAGGTTTTCTCCACAATCAGACCCGTCAGCCCGTTGTGAGCCTCCAGCACCGACAGGCAGGGCTTGTAGCACAGCAGCTTGCGCAGGCGGCTGCGGCGGCTCTCCGGCAGGGACAGCAGCTGATCCAGGGCGGACAGGGTCTCCTCCGTGGGCGTGTGGGTATAGGGAAATTCCACCAGCTCGCCGCCCCACTCCGCCAGCACCGCCATGACCTTTTGGCGGATGTTCGCCTGATAGCCCACACGCCAGTCGTCACCGTGAACGACCACATCCGGCTTCAGCCTGCGCAGGATGTCCGTGTAATCGAGGGATTCCTGCACCACCACACGGTGTACGCCCTTAAGGCTCTCGAACATCTGGATGCGCTCATCCAGCGGAATGAGCGGATAATGCTTATAGGCCGCCACGGCCTCGTCCGTCAGCAGGCCCACCGTGACCTCGCCCAGGGCTGCGGCCCGCTTGAGGATGGCCAGATGGCCGTTGTGCAGAATGTCCGTGGAAAAGCAAATGTAGACCTGCTTCATCACCGCTGTCCTCCCATTTGCCGGAAGGCGGCGCTCACTCGCGCCTGATCCTCCGGGGTGTCGATCTCCGCGCAGAGCAGACCCCGCGCGTCCATTGCATAAAGGGGAATGTCCCGCCATGCCGCGTTGAAGGCGTTTTCGGCGTAGCAGCCCGTCTCCCCCCGCCGGATGAAGGCCTCGATCTCCGCCATCCACCGGGCGAAGTCCGCCTTCAGGAACTTGTACGCCGGCTGGGACGCCACGCACCCCGGCCCGAAACGATCCACACCGATGGCGCGGATGCGGCCCTGCGCCACCTCCGCCTTGAAATCCTTGTCCGGCAGGGGCAGGACGCTGTCCACCACCGCGCAGCTGACCGGGGACGCCAGCAGCCTGTCCAGCACCTGGGGCGCGAAAACCAGATCGCCGTGAAGGGATAGCACGTCGTCCTGCAGCCAATGGCGAGCCAGATACATGCTGACGATGTAGTTAGTGCGGGCATAATCGGGGTTGGGGACGTAGTGGAAGACCATGCCGCTGTGCAGGCCCTCGAGGTGCTCCCGAAGCATGTCCGCGAAGGGGCCGGTGGTCACCACCGCCTCCCGGACGCCCGCCCGCGCCAGCTGCCTCACCTGCCAGGAGATGATGGTTTCATCATCGCTGATGCGGCACATGCACTTGGGATGCTCCTGAGTCTCCGCGCCCATGCGGGTGCCCCGGCCGGAATTGAGCAGCAGCGCGATCATGCCCTGTCCTCCTTGATGTACGCCATCAGCGCGTCCCGGTTCTCCCGGGGCGTGGTGGTGGGACGGCCCAGATCCGCCCGGGCCCCGTTGGCGCAAAGCACCTCCACCAGGGTCATTGCGCCGTTGGCCTTGGCCTTCGCCAGCGCGTCCGCCAGGGACGCCGGATCCTCCGCCCGCAAAACGCAGGGATACTTCGCAGCGCCCGCCGCCGCGGACACATCCAGGCCGCCCTCACATACGGGCATGCCGCCCACCGTCTCATGGGCGCCGTTGTTGATGACCACATGAATCAAGTTGGATGGCCGCCGCTGGCCCAGCACATGCAGCGCACCCAGGTGCATCAGCGCCGCGCCGTCGCCGTCCAGGCACCAGACCCGGCGCTCCGGCCGCGCAAGAGCCATCCCCAGGGCGATCATGCTGGCATGGCCCATGCTGCCCACGGTGAGGAAATCCCTTTGGTGGCCCTGGCCGTTTTTCTCCCGGAGCTCAAAGACCTCCCGGCTCAGCTTGCCGGTGGTGGAAACGAACACGTCCCGCTCCTCCCCCGCGGCCAGGATGATCTCCGCCGCCCGCTCCCGGGTCATGGCGCGGCCGTTGCGATAATCGGGCTTGGCCGCGCAGGTCAGCGCACCCTTGCGCACTACGATGGCCGCCGTCTTCCCGCCGTCCAGCACGCTGCGCACCCGGGCGAACATATCGCGGAAGGCTTCGTCGTCAGCGTCCTTGTCCAGCACCCAGTACGGGATGCCCAGCAGATCCAGCTGGCCCAGGGTCACGGCGCCCTGCTTGACATGCTGCGGCTCGTCGTGAACGCCGGGCTCGCCGCGCCAGCCGATCACCAGCAGGCAGGGCAGGCCGTAAACCTCGCCGTCCATCAGGGAGGCAAGGGGGTTGACGGCGTTACCCAGGCCGCTGTTCTGCATATAGCACAGCGCCGGATGGCCTGTGGCCAGGTAATGCCCGGCGCACAGCCCGATGGCATTGCCCTCATTGGCCGCGACGATATGCTCCGGCCCCGACGCGCCGTACCGGTCGTAGAGGGCGTCGCACAGGCCCTTCAGCTGAGAATCCGGCACCCCGGTATAAAGTCGGATGCCCGCCTTCCAGCAGGCGTCCAGCAAAAGCGTCGCGTCCATTCGTCAGCTCCTCCTCCGTATTCCATCAAGCCGCGGCCTGTTTTTTTCCTTATTATACCATTTATGCTTTGGCCGCACAAGCCCCTGCGCAAAAACGCCGCACAAGCCCGATAGCCGTGCGGCGCGTATGGTCTTACCACTCCAGCGGATACTTGTCCACCACATAGTCCAGCTTGCGGCCGTTCTCCTTCAGGGTGGACAGCACGCTGTCGATGGCGGTATCCTTGGTCAGCACCGTGGGGGTGAAGTCGTTGTAATCGGTGCGGGAGGAAATGCGGATCGGGATGATCCGAAAGCCCTCGTTGCTCACCACACCGTCCCGCACGCGGAAGCGGGTCTGGAACACAATGCTGCTCATGTCGCTGGGCTTGCTGTTGCCGGAGAAGCAGAAGTTCCCCAGGGAATAGCAGATGTAAACGCCCTTGTACTGCTCGATGGGCTGCATGCGGTGGCTGTGGTGGCCCAGCACCAGATCCGCCCCGGCGTCCACCGCCAGGCGGCCCATCCGAATCTGATTGCTGGTGGGCGAGTAGTCCTTTTCATTCCCCCAGTGGAAGCTGACAATCACGATGGGATACTGGGCCTTCGCCGCCTGAATGTCCGCGGGCACCTTGTCCCACAGCTGCTCATAGCGGTCGATGCACAGGTAGCTGAGCATGGCGATCTCCACACCCTTGACCTCGATAACCCCGACCTCCGTGGAGTTGGAGTACACGATGTCCGCGTTATAGAGGGTATCCATGGTATCCTGATAGGCGTCCTCGCCATGATCCATGATATGATTGTTTTCCAGGGAGACGGCCTCCACGCCGTTATCCGCCAGCATAGCCACATAGGAGGGCGGCGCGCTGAACAGGAACTGGTTTTCCGCCTTCTCCCGGGGCACATAGGTTGATTCCGTCAGCGTGCCCTCAAAGTTGACGATGGTCAGGTCGTCCGCCATGAGGATATCGCGGAAATTCCGCATGGTGAAATTGATGTCCCCGCCCTGACGCTGAAGCTCGTCATCGAAAATATCCGTCCGCTTGCGGCTGTCTCCGCCAATGGTGAAGTCGCCCGTGCCGGTGACGGTGATGAGCACCGAGCCGTCCGCCTCGTAGATGCTTTCCTGCTTGGTGAAGATCACCTCGCCGTTGTCCGCGCCGGGATCCAGGGAAAGGTTGCCCACCACGGTATCACGCACAACGCTGGGGTCGGCGCCGGAAAGAATATCGCCCAAGGAGAAGTCCTCCTCCGCCAGGGCCGCCAGGATTCCAAGGGCTAAGAGCAGCGCCATCAGCAGCGCGGCCAGTTTGCGCATGATGCACCTCCTATGGCTTCAAGAGCAGCCTACCGTTCCTTATGGAAACGATTGCCCGCGCGGGATTCATCCCACGTTCAGCAGTTTGCCACAAAATCCGCGATTTTTTCCAGGGCAATGTTCAGCTTGTCAATGCCGGTGGCGTAGGAGCAGCGGATATGCCCCTCCCCGCAGGGGCCGAAGGCCGTGCCGGGCACACAGGCCACCCGCTTGTCCGCCAGCAGCGTCTCGCAGAAGGCGTCGCTGGTCATGCCGGTACGCTTGATGGAGGGGAACACATAGAACGCGCCCAGGGGCTCAAAGCAGTCCAGCCCCATGCCCCGGAAGCCCTCCAGCATCAGCCTGCGGCGGCGGTCATAGCTTTCCCGCATGCGCACCACGTCCTCATAGCCGTTTTCACGGCCTGTACGCAGCGCCTCACAGGCCGCCACCTGACCCGCCCGGGGCGCGCACATGATGGCGTACTGGTGAATCTTCAGCATTTCCTTGATGAGCGGCTCCGGCCCGCAGAGGTAGCCCACGCGCCAGCCGGTCATGGCGAAGGCCTTGGACATGCCGTTGATGGTAACGGTGTAGTCCCACATGCCCGGCAGCGACGCGAAGGACACATGGGGCTGCTCGCCGTAGGTCAGCTCGGAATAAATTTCGTCGCTGATGACGATGATATCCTTCTCCTTCACGATTTTCGCCAGGGCTTCCAGATCGGCCCGCTCCATGATGCCGCCGGTGGGGTTGTTCGGGTAGGGCAGAATCAGCGCCTTGGTGCGGGGCGTGATGGCCTTGAGCACCTTGTCCGGCTTCAGGCGGAAGGCGTCCTCATGGGTGGTTTCCACCCCCACGGGCTTGCCGCCGGCGAAAATCACGCTGGGGCTGTAGCTGACATAGCTGGGCTCGGGCACCAGCACCTCGTCCCCGGGCGCCACCAGGGCGCGCAGGGCGATGTCGATGGCCTCGGACGCGCCCACCGTCACCACAATTTCCTTCTCCGGGTGATAGCTTGTGCCATAGCGCGTCTCTAAATAAGTGGAAATTTCCCGCAGCAGCTCCGGCAGACCCCGGTTACCCGTGTACTGGGTCTCGCCGTCCAGAATGCTGTTGATGGCGGCGTTGCGGATGTGGTAGGGCGTCACAAAATCTGGCTCGCCCACGCCCAGGGAGATGGCGTCCTTCATGGTGGCGGCCAGGTCGAAGAAGCGGCGGATCCCACTGGGGGGCACAGCGACAATGCTCTGGTTCAGAAAACGGTCGTACTTCACGGCGAAACCACCAGCCTGTTATCAGTCTTGTCCCCCTCGAAGACCACGCCTTCCTCCTTATAGCGCTTGAGGACGAAGCTGGTGGCCGTGCCGGTGACGGTTTCCAGGGTGGACAGCTTGGAGGACACAAAGTGCGCCAGCTCCTTGAGGGTGCGGGCCTCCACCAGCACCAGCAGGTCATAGCTGCCGCTCATCAGATAAACGCTTTTGACCTCCTCAAAGCGATAAATGCGCTTGGCCACGGCGTCAAAGCCAGTATCCCGCTGGGGGGTGATGTTCACCTGAATCATGGCTTCCACGCGCTCACGGTCGGTCTTGTCCCAGTTGATGGTGGGCTGATAGCGCAGGATCACCCGCTCCTCCTCCAGGCGGTCGATGGTCTGCGCGACTTCCTCCGTGGTTGCGCCGGTCATCACAGCCAGCTTTTCCAAGGGCAGACGGCAGTCCTCCCGCAGAAGCTCCAACAGGGCCATTTCCAGCTTCGTCATGCTCTTCACTCCTTATGGGCGCCCCCCGCCAAGGCAGTGGGCGTTTCAGCCATTCCAGGGAAAGCCTGGTTTGGTATTCGCTTATTTTACTCCATCGGCGCGCAAATTGCAAGCAAGGCACATGAAAAATACGCCGTGAACCATTCCGTTCAGGGCGCTGCTGACTGCCGGACGCGCGGCAAAGCCATCATGAAAACTGCCGGACAGGACTTCCGCCATGGGCCGCGGCCCGTCACAGTGTCGTCCGCTGGTTTTCCTTGTCCATCTGGTACCGCTGCGGGGAGATGCCCATATACTGGCTGAACACCCGCGAACAGTAGGAAACAGAGGAAAAGCCCGACGCAAACGCGGCGGATTTCACGCTTTCTCCCCTTTCCAGCCGTCTGGCAACCATTTCAATTCTTGCCTGATTCACCATCTCCACCACGGTCATGCCCTTTTCCCGGCGAACCTCGTGGCACAGCTTCGAGCGGCTGACCGTCAGCGCCCCGCAAATATCATCAATGGTAATCGGCTGCGTCAGATGGCCGCTGATATACCGCTCCACCTGCGCCACCAGCGGCACCTCCCGGCGCTGCACAAGGTTTTTGTAGTACAGATAGCCGGAAATCGTGTGCAGCAGCCTCCGGGCAGCCTGGATTTTTTCATCCGGGATGCAGGGCAGCTGCTGATACAGCGCCATCAGCGCCTCCCGTTCCAGCGTCATTTTCTCCACAAAGTCATGATCGAAGGGCGGGGCCGTCTCCCCCGTCAACCGAAACTGGCCGATCATAAAGTAACCCAGCAGCACATCATCCTTGATGACGGGGTAGATGTATTCGTTCATGCCGGCATGGCAGCGCCACACATGGGCGGACTTTTGCTCCTTGGCCCGCTGAATCGCCCTTTCCTCGCAGGCATTGCAGGCAGCCGCCAGGGAGGGCACGCTTTTGACCCTGCTGCAGAAGGCGGAATCCGTGCTTTCCGCGCCCGAAAGGCATCGCTTGCCGTTCGGCGTCCAGTAGGTGATGCGGATGTCCGTCAGGATGAAGAAATCCTTGAGCAAGGAGTCCAGCTTCTTATAATCAATGGATATGCCCGCCACATTGTCCTCCCGCCATGTTCTGCTCCGCGTCCGACGCCGTCAGCCGACCCTTTGAGCAATGTATTGCGCGGCCTCCAGGAGATCCCGGGCGACCAGTTCGGGCTCATACGCGCCCCACAGCGCGCGATCCTGGCCAAGAGATTCCCGCCCGCGGCCCGTCAGAACCAGAATCAGGCGCATTCCCATTTTGCCGCCCGCCGCCATATCGCTCCAGCGGTCGCCCACCATGTAGCACCGGGAAAGGTCAAGGGAATACTTGTCGCGGGCCTGCTCGATCAGCCCCGTTTCCGGCTTGCGGCAGCGGCAGTGATCCGGCGTGTCATGGGGACAGATGAACCAGTCGTCAGCGCCGATCTCGCGGAATTCCGCCGCGAAATCATAGCCCCCATCCAGGCCCCGGGCGATACAGGATTGGTTCGTCACGATCATCGCGGGGATACCGCGCGCCCTCAGCAGCGCAAACGCCTCCCGGGTGCCGGGATAAGGCGCGTAATCCGTCGGGCGTCTGACGGTATGCCCGCCGCCCATCGTGCCGTCGCGATCAATCAAAACACATGTACCCTGTATGCCCTGCGCCATGGATGGTTCCTCCGATCCTCTTTCCGCTGTTTACCGCTTCGTCTTCAGGCGAATCATGTTCCAGGAAAAAGCGGGCAGCCGGGCGTGAATGCCCGAGGCGTCCACCACCGTCACGCCGTCGGCGCGGGGTACCACGTTGTCCGGCCTGTCGGGGCTGTTCACCGCGTCCCGGTCCGCGTGGGTCAGCACCACATGCTCCGCAAGCTCCACGGCGCCGAAGCGCTCCGCCGCCACGTCCAGCACGGCTTCCTCCCCTTCACAACGATTCACCGCAAACAGCACGATTTCCTGCTTTTCCTCATTCCAGACGGCCATCGCGTCAATGTAGGGCACGAAGGGGTGCGCGGCCGTGCTGTATCCGTCGCACGCGACCTGGGTGTTCAGCGCGACGCCGCGGCCGTAGCGCGAGGTATACTGGAAGGGATAGTAGGTGGTCTGCTTCCACACGGAGCCGCCCACCACCGTCATGATGGGCGCGCATACGTTGACCAGCTGGGCCATACAGGCCATCTCCACGCGGTCGCACCGCCAGATCAGCGAAAGCATCATGCTGCCAAAAAGCAGCGCGTCCTCCATGGAGAAAACGTATTCCTCCCGGGCCGGGCCGATGGCCCAGGGCTGGAGCGCGTTGTTGCTTTTGTAGCGCAGCGGCCACACGTTCCACTCATCGAAGGACAGGTTGATTTTGCGGCGCTGATGCAGCCGGGCACCCACCGCGTCGCAGATGGCGATGACGCCGCCTATGAATTCATCCATGGCCAGGGAATTGGCCAGGTAAGCGGGACGATCCGTGTAGTCGTTGGTGAAATAGTGGTGCAGCGACAGGCAGTCAATGTGCTCATAGCACTTTTCCAGCACCGTCTCTTCCCATGTGCCAAAGGTCGGCATGTCCAGATTGTCGCTGCCGCAGGCCACCAGCTTCACGGCAGGGTCAATCTTTTTCATCAGGCAGGCGGTTTTGCGGGCGATGTCGCCGTAGTCCTCCGCCGTGCGGGAGCCGATCTGCCAGGGACCGTCCATTTCATTGCCCAGGCACCAAACCTGATCCCGGTAGGGCTTCAAGCGGCCGTTGCGCACGCGCTCGTCGGCATACTGACTTCCTGCGGGCATGTTGCAGTATTCCAGCAGCTGCGCCGCTTCCTCCGGGCCCTTCGTGCCCAGGTTGACGGCCATCATCACCTCGCTGCCCACCTGGCTGGCCCAGTCATGAAACTCATCCGTGCCGACCTCATTGGGCTCCAGCTGCTGCCACGCGGCATCCAGCCGCCAGGGACGCCGCTCCCGGGGGCCCACGCCGTCCTTCCAGTCGTAGCCGGAAAGGAAATTGCCGCCGGGGTAGCGGAGAATCGGCACATTCATTTCCTTGATGAGCTGCTTTACATCATTGCGGAAGCCCCGTTCATCGGCGGTGGGATGCGTGGGCTCATAGATGCCGTTGTACACCGCGCGTCCCATGTGCTCGATAAAGGAACCGTAGATGCGCGGATTGATCCTTCCGATCTGGAAGGCCGGATGCAGCGTCAGCCTTGCGTTCATCTATCCCTACTCCTTCCGCTCGCCTTATTTCGTCGGATGCGCCAGCACCATGATCTCGCCCACGGCGGTCTCCTGATCCCATATCACGCGGCAGGAGGCAACCTCCATCGGCTCAAAGCACAGGATCACCGCCGCCCCCGGCTGGGTGCCGATGTCGGCAAGGTCAATGTCCATGGCATACTGCTCATTAAGGATCACCCGGCCGGTGCCCGTGCTTCCGCGCTGGGGGTAGATCATGAGCATATCGGCAAGAACAGCGCTGTCCCAGGTCATGGCAGCCCGCGTACCCCGCCAGAGGTAACGGGCGGAAGCCTCCGAGACGCAGTAGTCTCCGTCGCGCAGCAGCTCCGTATCGCCATCCGACTCGATGGCGGCCTGCCGGACGGCGTTCATCAGGCCGATGTCCGCCAGGGGCAGCAGCTGATGCTTCAGGGAAACGCCGTTGATGAAGGCCGTTCCGTCGGCATGGAAGCCGGCGCGGTCGATGCACAGCGTCCGGTTCATCGTGGGGTTCTCGTTGGAGGTATTGACATGGTAGGAGGTAAAAAGCTCGTCCCCCACGGTGAAAAAGGCGTTGTGGCCGGGGCCGGAAACGATCACGCTGCCCGTCTTCAGGCTGACGGCGGGCGCCAGCAGCGGGTTTTCCTCAGGCTTGACATAGGGGCCCAGGGGCGCATCGGAAACAGCCACGCCCACGCAGTAGTCATGGGTGGAGGTGAAGTTCGCGCTGAAATAAAGGTAATACCGTCCCTCGTGCTTCAGCACATAGACGCCCTCGTTCCAGATGTAGTGGCCGGATTTCAGCTCCCAGTCGTTCTCCGGCGTCGTCAGCAGCACAGGCTCGCCCACGAGGGAAAGCAGATCCTCCGACAGCTGTACGCCATAGGTCTGGCTGACCTGATGATTGACGTTTTCTCCTTCTTTACTCCTTGACGGCGCCCAGGGTAATGCCGCCCACAAAGTAGCGCTGAATGAAAGGATAAACCAGCAAAACCGGCACGGTGGCCACGACGATCTTGGCCGCCTCAAAGGCGCGCCCGGAAAGGGTTTCCAGCTGCATCATTTCCGTTGTGGACAGGGTCGAAAGCTGGGTTTCGGTCATGCGCAGGGAATAAATGTAGCTTTGCAGCGGCAGCAGCTCCATTTTTTTGATGAGGATGCGCGCGGCGAAAAACTCATTCCAGTGGCCCACCACACAGTATAGCACAATCACCGCCATCGTGGGCAGCGTGAGGGGCAAATAGATATTGCGCATCAGGGAGAGATAGCCCGCGCCGTCCAGCTCGGCGGATTCCCGAAGAGATTTGGGCAGGTTGCGCATGGCATTCATCAGGAGGATGACGTGGCCGAAGCACACGCCGCCGGGAATCACCAGGGCCCAGAAGGAGCCCAGCAGCCCCACCTTCTTGACGGTGAAATACCACGGCACCAGGCCGCCGTTGCCAAACATCATGGTGAAGAGCATGAACAGCATGTACAGGTTCCGGGAGGGCCATTGCCTCTTATCATGCGACAGGGGGAAGGCGAACAGAATGGTCGTGATGATGTTGTAGACCGTGCCGACGACCACCCGGGCCACGGAAATGCCGAAGGAACGAAAATACTGTGCGTCAGCCAGGATCATTTTGTAGGCTTCCAGGTTGAAGCCCACAGGCCAGATACCCACGCTGCCGGAGGTCACGGCGGCCTTGTGGCTGAAGGACAGCGCCACCATGTGCAAAAGCGGCACCAGGCACAGCAGCGTCAGCAGGACGATAACGGCGCAGGTCAGCACGCCAAAGGCCCGATCGGATGCGGATTTGCTTTGAATCATATGCTCTCCCTCCATCAGAACAGGCGGCGGTTGCCATACTTGGACGCGAGATAGTTGGACAACAGCGTCAAGATGAAACAGATGACGGATTTCGTAAAGCCGATGGCCGTGGAGATGGAATACTGCGCGTTCTGGAAGCCCATGCGGTAGACATAGGTATCAATGATGTCGCCCGTATCATACACCACGGGGGAATACATGTTATAGATCTGGTCGAAGCCGGCGCTGAGGATGCCGCTGATCTGTAGGGCCATCACCAGCATGACCGTGGTGGAGATGCCCGGCAGCGTCACATGCCAGATGCGCTTGACGCGGCCCGCGCCGTCAATGGCGGCAGCCTCATATAGCTCGGGGTTGATGCCCGCCAGCGACGCGATGAAAATCACCGCCGCAAAGCCGAACTCCTTCCACGCCTCCAGGATAATCATGGTGGGCTGAAAGAGCTTGTTGCTGCCCAGAAACCAGATCGGCTCGCTGATGACGCCCAGCCGCATCAGCAGCTGGTTGAGCGTGCCGTCGTTGGCCAGGATGGACTGGAAGGTGACGCCCAGGATGACCCAGGAAAGAAAATGAGGGAGATAAACAACGGTCTGCGACAGACGCTTGGCGCGATTGCTTCTCAGCTCGTTGAGCAGCAGCGCGTAGGTAAGCGCCAGGAACTGCGTCAGGAGAATCTTGCCCACCGCCATCACCAGCGTATTGCTGAAAAGCGTGTAGGTATTGGGAAGTTGGAAGATGTAAACATAGTTTTCCAGGCCAACAAAAGCGCTGCGCTCCAATCCAAGCGCGGGCTTGAAGTTGACCAGGGAAATCTGGACGCCCGTTATCAGCGGATAAAGGTTGAACACGAGCATCAGAATGATGCATGGCAGCGCCATCAGGTGCAGCGGCCATGTATCCCTCAGCCGTACCCGTCGCCTCGATTTTCTCTTTGCCGCAGCGATACTCATGATGTACTCCTTTTGTTGCTCCCGATGGCGGAGGAGAAGCGCCGGCCCCTCCCCCGCCATCGTTCGGATAAAGCGGATTGTCAGCGCGGCTTAGCGGGCATCCACCAGCGCCTGCTGCTCGCTGAGAATTTCGGTTCCGCCCAGCTTGTACCACTGCTCGACAAACTCATCGATGGCCGTGATGTCCTTCTCGCCCAGGATGATCTGCGTGAAGCACTGATCCTCCAGCGTCCGCAGGGTGGCCCACTTCATCTGCATGGTCTCGGTGGTGGTGTAGGAGGCGGGCTTGACCCAGTCGATGTTCGCCGCGTCATCGTGGAATTTCATGCAGCCGTCCACAAAGAAGCCCATCATGTACAGCCCGGAATCGCTCATGCCTTCGTAGGAAGCGCCGTTGTCCATGTACTCCTTGTAGGCATGATACACCTCCAGCCCTTCGCCGTAGACAGTCGCCACGTCGCGCTCGCCGTTATAAACTTCGCGGGCATACACAGCCTTCAGCGTCTTGTCGTTGTAGCGGCTGAAGTTCAGGGACAGGGGCATGGCCATGAAATTGTAAACATTGGAATCGCCCTTCGCCGGCTGATACAGGTTCAGGCCCTGGGTCTGATCCATTTCCCACTGGAGATTGCAGGTCTTGATGAGGGCTTCCAGGCCGGTATAGCCAGCCTTGGCCACCACATAGAGATCGCTGGGGTTGAGCATGGCGGTATGATACACGCCGTCCGCGTCCTTGATGAGCACGGAGGACCAATGGCAGGCGTTGTTCCGCACGGTCATATCCACACACTGGCCGTAGAACCACCAGGGCGCGAAGAACATGCCGCACTTGCCGCTCTTCACCGCGGACATCAGCTGATCCCAGCCGGTGGTGGCGAAGTCCTTCTCGATGACGCCCTGCTCCACCAGGGAGGCGATCAGCTGCAGCGCCTCGCGGGTTTCAGGCTGCACCGAACCGTAGGCAACCTTACCGTCCTCACCCAGATACCAGTACTCGGGATAAGCGTGGTTCTGATGGAAGAACACGTTCATGGAGCCGAAGGCGCTGTCAATCTGGGTGATGTCGGACTGGCACATCAGACCCACCGTGTCGTCCTCGCCATTGCCGTCGGGGTCGTTGTTCTTGAAAGCCAGCGCGACCTCCACCAGCTCGGCAATGTTGGTGGGCGCGTCCAGGCCCAGGTTCTTGAGCCAGTCGTCCCGGATGAACAGCTGGGAAGCCGCGTTTTCGCCGCAGTTCACCGCGGGGATGGCGTACAGCCGCCCGTTAAAGGTGCAGTTCATCGTCGCCAGGCCGTTGGTATCGTCAATGGCGCCGCGCAGGTTGGGGGATACATGGGCTTCGTAGGCGTCGGTCAGATCGGCCACCATTTCGGCTTCCACCAGCAGCGCCAGCTGGGAGGCGGTGACGGTGAACACATCGGGCAGCTCGGAAAGGTCGCCCTCCGCGATCATCAGGTTGACGCGCTCGTTGTAAGCGCCCTCGTCGGTTTCCCACTCGTAAACGTAGTCCACGTTCAGCTGCTTCTCCATGAAGCGGGTGAGATAGTTATCCTCCACGGTGTCGCCTTCCAGATAGGATACGCTGGTGCGCACGCTCTTGCCGATGGTCATGATCTGCGTATCGCCCGCCACCGGCGCGTACCATTCGCCCTCATAAACAGGATTGCCCCACACAGCCTCGGAGCCGGTTCCCTCCGCCGCGGCCACGCCGCAAAGCATCATCAAAGCCATAGCCAATGCCGCAAAACGCTTCACAGTTTTTTCCTCCTTGTTCTGTTCGTCAGTTGTTGTGCTTATCCTCAGCCGCCATCACGCAGACCGGGACGGAGAACCCTTCCCCCGCTCCCCGAACGATGATCTTGGCTTAGAAACATGGAACGCCGCCTCACTCCGCATACTTCTTCAGCCTGGTGGTCAGGCCGCGGAGGTTGTAGCAGGTAACATAATCGCCAACCCGGCGCTTGATGCGGTCAATCACATACCGGCGCGCGGGCACGTTGGCCTTTTCCAGACGATCCAGCATGGCGGTGAGCTCCGCCGCCACATGGGGTTCCTCGAACACATAATGACCGCTGATGTCGGTAATCAGCGCGGCCAGCTCGGGCCGGGCCAGCACCTCCTCCGCCGTCAGCGCGGCGGCGTCGCCAACCATCCACTTGCGCCAGCGCCCGGTGGCGATGGCCGCCTTGGACAAAACCTCCGCCACATTGCCCGCCGCGGGCACAAGCCCCTTGTCCAGCAGCTGCTTTTCCAATGCCGCCAGGGTCAGGTAGGCCCGGGTCTCCATGACGCCGAACTCGGGCGCCACATTGGAGGAGCCCACCCCCAGCGCCGGATGCAGCAGCAGAATATCGTCCCTGAGGTAGTCGCTGTTGTGCTCCTTCAATTCGATGTGGTACGCCGCCGCCGCGCCGGACAGCCGCTTGGCGTTTTCGTTGGAATAATGCCCGACGTTTTCCGTCAGGCGGGTCAGCGTGCCCGTCTGTCCCACGATGAAGTCCGGCGTGGGCAGGCCCTTGGCCGTCAGCATGGCGCACAGCCTGTCGATGAACCGCGTATATTCCGCCGCGCCGGTGAGCCCGCCGTTGGTTTCCTCGGTGCCCACCTCATAGCCCACGGCAGGCAGATTGTTTTCCCGGATATAGGCTTCCACGGCCTCGATCAGGGCCACGGTACGCTCCAGCACCAGCGCCATGGGCACCGTGCCCTGAATGTGGGGATCCTTCGTGGGATCAATATGCAGCAGATCGAAGCCGGCGTCCACGTCCGCCAGATAGGACTTCAGGCCGATGGCCATGGCCTCCTCCGGCGGCAGGGCGGCGCGGCGCTCCTCATCCCGCTGCCACGGGCCGCCATGGTCGCGGCAGATGTAATACTGCCCCGTATACCCGATGCTTTGGGCGATGGCCCGGATGTCCCGCACCATCCGCTTCTGATCCCAGCCGGACACATAACCGCCGCCGAAATCGTCCATGTCCACCTGATTGCGGCTGGCAATGTAAAGGATGGGAAAATCCTGCTCCATGCTCAGCTCCAGCGTCGCCTGAATCAGCATGGGCGACATGGGGCCGATACCCAGCAGCGTCGAAAAGCCCTCCGCCTCCCGGGCCCTGCGCAGCGCCTTCACCATTTGTCTGATATTCATCACATGTTCCTTCTGTCCTTTGTCGCTTGTCCGTTTCTTTGCTTACCCGGGCCATCGTTTCCGGGCCAGCAGCGCCGCTCCCCACAGGCCGGAATCCGGCTGCAGCCGCGCGACGCGAAGCCATTCTTCAGGGCGCTCGCCCCAGTAGCTGGTTTGCTGAACCGTCCTGACCAGGGCCTCCCGCATCAGGGGCAGGGCTTGCGTCACCGAGCCTCCCAGCACGACGCACTCAGGATCCAGCACCTGCTGAAGCATGCCGATGGCCCGCCCCAGCCCGCGTCCTGCCTGGTCGAAGGCCCTCTGCGCTTCGGCGCTGCCCCCTGCCGCCAGCACAGCGGCCTCCCTGGCCGAAACAGGCAGCCCCATGACCTCGCTGGTCATGCGCCCGATGGCCGTGCCCGAGGCGTAAAGCTCCAGGCAGCCCCGGCGTCCGCAGGCGCAGGGGAGGCCCTCCGGTTCAAGGCTGATGTGCCCCAGCTCGCCCGCGCCTTCGTGAAAGCCCGCGAGAATGTCTCCCCGGACAATCAGCCCGCAGCCTACCCCCGTGGAAACAGTGATGTACGCCATGCTATCACAGCCCTGACCCGCGCCGCGCTGATACTCGCCATAGGCCGCCGCGTTGGCGTCGTTTTCCACAAGGACAGGGCATTGCAGCGCCTCCCGCAGCCGCGCCGCCAGCGGCATATCCTTCCAGCCCAGCATGGGCGCCCGATAAACGATGCCTTTCCTGGCCGACAGCGGCCCCGGGCACGCGACGCCGACGCCGAGAATATCCGTGAGCCCTGCCCGCGCCGCGCATTGGCGAAGCATGTCCGCCAGGTCATCCAGTACGGCGCCGGCCCCTCGGGCGGCCTCCGTCGGCCGTTCCAGGCGGGCGCTGAGCGTTTCGCCGTCGAAGGCGGCCACGGCCAATTTGGTGCCGCCGATATCCGCCGTCAGCCATCCGCGCATATGCTTCTTCTCCGTCATCAGCGCTTCATGTAGGGGGTATATGCCTTTTTGGCGATCACCCGCAGATCAAGCCACGCGGCGACTTCCATCAGCACCGCGGTCTGGTCGCCTGTCCCCAGGGTAAAGTGATGGGGCAGGGACTGATCCAGCACCGTGGCCGCCATCTCCCGGGCAGTGCAGGGCTCGCCGGCCACCGTCAATTTCCCCATCCAGCCGCGGCTGCCGATGAAACTGGGCTTGCTTTCGTCCAGGAACTCGCCGCCGCACACCAGCAGCTGATCGAAATTGCCGGTCATGCGCCCCACCGTAACGGCCTGCGGCCTGAACACCATGTCCCTGGCCACGCCGCAGCAGATGGGCGGCTCGTTGGGAATGTGCGCCTTGCCGGAATAGTTGCCGCCCAGGGAATACCCTTTCTCGCTGCAAAACACCTCCGCCGCGGGGCCGCAGTGCCACATGAGCACACTCTCGTCCCGCTCATCAAAGGCGGACATGTCCATGCACATGGCGGATTTGCCTGTGATTTCCTGAAGCATCAGCATGCTCACCGCGCTGGGAACATCGCCCTCGCAGGCCGTGGGCACCAGCGCGTCGTTCATCGCCGCCACCACGGAGCAGATGGAATAATCATATTTCGCCATGAACTTAGGCCAGCAGGAGACGGCCATGGCGTCGTAGCCATATTCGGCGATGAAGTCCCTGTACGCCTTGAGGAAGCGGGCGTTCATCATCCTGTGACGCACGGAGCAGGGCTGAACGCCCAGCCTGGCCTTGCGCTCATAGGCCTCGGCCAGCGCGGCGATCTCGCTTTCGGAATAGGACATGGCGCGGTCGCCGATCTCATCGAACTCATGCAGCCGGTTGAATTCCATGCCCTCAAACCGCCTGAGCATGTCGCGCTCGTCAAAATACAGGTCATTGAAGCCCGGCGCGACGCCGCCGATCAGGGCGATTTTGGCCCCGCGCAGACGCTTGATGGCCTTCAGGGCCTTGATGGTCACGGTCATGCGCTCCGCGAAAATCGCGTCCTCCACGTTGCCGAAGAACCACTTGACCGGGATGCGGTCATGGGGATAGTAGCTTTTGATGATGGCCATGTGCATATTGATGGAGCAGAAGGAATTGAACTGCACAACGCCATCCTCCGCGCCCTCGGGAATGGCCCATTCGCCCAGGGGATAGCCCGCCTTGGCATAGACCATGGCCAGGAAACCGGCCGAATAGCTGGTATTCTGCACCAGCAGGAAATCCGGCTTTTCCATGTGGACGGCATTGAGCGAACGCACAGCGTCCTCCTGGGTAATGACGTTTTCGGGATAGACCGCCAGCTCGGCGTCCAGGCCCTTCAAAAACGCCGCCAGCTCCTCCGCCGCCCTGCGGAAACGGCCTGCCTTGTCGCCGGGAAAGCTGAGCTGGCTTGTGCCGATCAGCATGACCTTGAAATCCATCATCAACATCCTTCCGTTGCGCAGATAGAACTTCGATCAAGTCCGGTGGATGGCGCCATTTTTCACGCGCCGTATCTGTTTGACTTCATCAAATCTCCTCGGCTTCAGTTTACAGGGCCGCGCAATCCTCTGTAAATAAATATTGTGTCTCTTGTTGTACAATCGTGCACAAATGTGTTCAATCATTCATTGCCGCACAATCACCATGGGCCCGCAGGGACGTGCGGCAGACAAGCCCTCCGTCTTGTTGATCCTCCATACAAAAGCGCGGGCACGCCCGTTGACAGAGCCTGCCCGCGCCAAGATAACCCGCGCCTGCCTTATATCGTTTTCTTGTGCCGATCCAGCCGCAGAGCCCACCGGGCGGTTCCGTCCCCGCCCATGACCGTCTTCACGCGAACGACACCCGGCTGGCTGATTTCCCATTCACAGCCCACAGCCTCCTCGGGGCCGCGATTGTCGGGCATGGAAAGATACAGCGTCATGCCGGTTCCCGCAGGAGCCTCGCATACGCCGGAGACGGTTTGACTTTCGGCCTCATAGCGGTAGGCCTTCACGCCGAAGGCCTCGGTCACATGACGGTCGGCGCCCAGGAGCATGGGCGCAAGCGAGTCAAGCTCCTTCACCGTCAGCAGCACACAGCCGCTGGCGGACAGCACGAAAGGCATGCCGTCGTAAAGCTCATAGACCCTGCCGTCCCAGAAGCTCTTGGCCAGGTAGCGTTTGGCGGGGTTCAGGCCAAGCAGCGCGAACGCCGCGGTCACGGTTTTCTGCCGCAGGCTGTCCCAGCTGAAAAACGCGATCATGCTGTACTGTCCCCCGGCGTTTTCGCCGTCCAGCTTCCATACGGCAGGCCGCTGGGCGCGGCAGATGTCCAGAGGCCTGGCGCAGGGGCCGTGGACAGGCAGCATCCGGGTGTAAATGTGCCAGCGCTCCGGGCTCACAAAGTCGATGACGCCGCCCGTGAAAAGGCTGTATCCGGCCAGTCCGCACCAGGTTGTCCAGCTGCGGACGCGATCCAGCGATCCGAAAAAGCGGATGCGGTTGTTCGCGCTGCCCTGATTTCCCCACACAAAGGGGGTGATGTCGGGATCAAAAAATTCACTGTCCAGGGCGAAGACCTTGCGGTGCAAAAAATACAGGGAGGTGAGCGGGCCCACCAGATCCTCCTCGGCGCCGCCGCGCCAGTCATCGGCGGGCCGGTAGCTGTCCGCGATGCCCATGACGCAGCCGGGCATCATCATGCAGGCCTCGATGTACACCTCCGGCCCCACCCGGTCGCGTATGGTCTGAAAGCGTCGGGTCATGGCCTCGGCGATCGTCACATCATCCCGGTCGGTTTCAAAGTCTGACAGGTTGAAATCGAACATGAGATAATCGTAGCCCCACTTTTTCACCGCCATTTCCCAGATGTCAGCACTGAGCCGCTCGCGCTCATCGCTGCCGGAAATGACGTTGAGGTACGACCGGCACACCAGCGCGTTTTGATAGCCGCGCCCGCGGATCATGTCGCACATGGCCTTCACGCCGTTGGGGTGATAGGCGGCAAGGTCGCAGGTATCAGGGGTAAAGCCCTGGCGCTCGATCAGCCCGGACAGGCTTTCGCCCTCGGGCACGGGACGAATCGACTCCTTGCCCGCCCAGTCCCGCCGCCAGAAGATGTTCAGCCCCGAATCCTTGAAGCTGGGGCCGGAGGACGCGCCGCCGAACTGCGTCTTGACATACGTCAGCCCATAGGGCTTCACATATCGGTCCAGCACGTCCATCAGCTCCGCGATGCGTTCGTCCGTCAGGGCAATCCGTTCCCATTGATCGGTATCCGCCTTTTCCTGGCCATAAACGCTGAAAATGCCCGCCGCGCCGCGAATCCGCCGCTGATCGATCCGCATGTATTTCGCCAGCAGGTCGCCATAGCGGTCAAAGGTTTCCCACACATTGTCCGCTCGCTCCACAACCACGCGGTTCATCGTGAAGGCCCTGCCCGCCGCCAGACGGTAGGGCGAGCCGTACAGGTCGGTTTCCAGGCTTCCGCAGATGGACAGCTCAAAGCCCAGGCGGTTGAGGCTCCCTTCCAGGCGCACAATGGTATTGTTGCGCTCGCCCATGCCGAACGCCAGCGCCTCATCCGTCTCGGGATCCAGAAAGGCGTTGGTGTGATAGCTTTCCTTCACCCGGCGGGGATCCAGCTCCGTGTGCAGGGTTTTGGCGTTGCCCATCCATTTGCCGTTGATGAGCATGACGGCCCGCGTATGGCAGATGCCCTCCGCCCTGACCACGCCGCCCTCCAGTCCGCGCGCGCACAAAGGCGCCAACGCGGAAAGGAGCATGTCCTCACCGCTTTGATTCTCCACGCGCATCCAGCACACAAAGGTATCGCTGCCCGCGTACAGACCGCCGCTCCATTCCACCAGCAGCTTTTCAGGCGTTATAAAGGAAAGCCTCCTGCCCTCCAGCCTGCCCACAGGATCCTCCAACACCAGCTCCTGCTGCTTCACCAGCGTCCAGTCGACGCTCACGGAACGAACTCGCTGATGAAAATCCACGCCGATGACCGCGTTTTCAATCATGTAGCGAGAGGCATCAACCGAAAACCGTCCATTTTGACACGTCATGCCGTTATTCATGGGCATTCCTCCTGCATTCTTATCCCCGGCTTGACGCCGGGCGCTCACCGCCTTTAGTGTACATTTCTTCGCCGCGGCCCGTAAATAAATATTGTGCGGATTGTTGCACATATGTGCACAAACATGTTCGATCATTCAAGCGCGGTATACGACGCCGCTCTCTGTCCGAAAACGCAAAAAAACGGAGAGGCCGCAGCCCCTCCGCCATGCTTTCATTGTGATGAACGCGGAATGCGCCATGCCCTTCATGGCACGAAAAATAACGCTGACACCGAAGGCCCCGCTCTCCTCACCGGGCGTCGCCCAGGAAGAACACCGCCACGGTGCCCGGGCCGGAATGAGCGCCGATGATGGGGCCGATATAGCTCAGCCGGACATCCTGCACGGGCACCTCGGCGCGGATCATGTCCGCCAGGGCCCGCGCCTCGCTCTCGCAGTCGCCATGGGAGATGAACACCACCTGATCCTCGGGATGAACGATGTTCTCCTTCACCTTGTCCGCCAGAGCCCGCAGGCTCTTGCGGCGGCCCTGCACCTTCGCCCGGGGGATCAGATGCCCCTCCTTGTCCACATGCAGCACGGGCTTGATCTTAATCAGCGTGCCCAGGTAAGCGCTGACGGCGGACACGCGGCCGCCCCGCAGCAGGAACATCAGGTCGTCCACGGTGAACCAATGGCACAGCTTCTGCACATGCGACTCCACCCAGGCGGCGTTTTCGTCAATGCTCATGCCCTTGTCCCGGTTGCGCAGGGCGTAATCCACCAGCAGGCCCTCGCCGGCGCTGGCGCACAGGCTGTCGATGACGATCAGCTTCCGCTGGGGGAATTCCTCCCGGAGCTCCGCCGCCGCCACGCAGGCCGCCTGACAGGTGCCGGACAGGCCGCTGGAAAACGCAATGGCCAGCACGTCGTCCCCCTGCTCCAGCAGCGGGCGGAAGGCCTCCTTCCATTCCTCGCTGTTGACCTGGGCGGTGGTAATCACCTTGCCCTCACGCATCGCCTGATAGATGGCGCGGCTGTTCTCGTCCGTGCCGTCAGGCTTGTAACTCACGCCGTCCATGGTGTAACCCATGTTCAGCGCGAGGAAATTCGGCTGACTGTCCACATAGGCTTTGGGCATGTCAATGGTGGTTTCCGTTACAATCCAGTACATCAGAGGTACCCTCCTTCATCGGATGGAATCAATATATCACCATTGGCTGAAATCGTCAAGAATACCCATCCTATTTTTCAGCTGTTTCTTCTTTGGATTTCCGCACCAAGGTATTTCTTTTTTCCCGAAGCTATGGTACAATAGTATATCAGAACTTCCATCAGGAGGTAGCTTTGATGGCGCATCGTCCCCTGCCGAGCCTTTTCGCGCTGCTGTTCGCGGCGGCCATGCTGCTGATGTGCGGCCTCCTTGGCTGGTACAGTCAGGTACAATACGCGCTGCGCTTCCAGGCGGCGGATGTCGCCCTCAGCCTGGAAACAAGCCGCCAAAGGGAAGCCAAGCAGCGCTACGAGTACGATCAGGCCGCCGCCGAACTGCCGGATGTCCAGGCCGCCCTGGCGCTGATTCAGCCGGACGTGGAAGCGGTGGAAGCCCATGAGCAGGCGCTTCGCGACCGCCGCAAGGCCCTGCGCGCCGAGAACAAAACCCTGGCGGAGCAGCTGGCTGCCGCCCAGGCGGATGGCGAAGCCCTGGCCGCCCAGGCAGAAGCCCTCACGGCGGAGGTCGAGGCCCTGCGCGCCCGGCTTGAAGCCTTGCAGGCCTCCATGGACGGCGTGTCCGATCCCTAAGGTATCCCGCGCGTGCATTCGCGCTGGCATATGCGTTTTGTTTCCCCACGACCCTAAAAAACGCTGAAGGAGGTACCCACATCCCATGAGCGAAAACAAGACCCGGAAAAACCCGTCCCTCATCGCGCTTTGCGTCGTCCTGCTGGTTGCCGTCATTCTGGCGGTGGTGCTGTTCAACCAGCGCGCCAGCCTGAACAGTCAGGTGGACGCCCTGAACGCCGACCTGGCCGCCAGCCGTACCGAATGGGAAACCATCGCCGCTGAAAAGGAAACGCTGCTGGCCGACCTGGAGCTTGCCCAGAACGACCTGAAGGAAGCCCAGACCTCTCTGGAGGAATCCACCGCCAAGGTGGCCGAGCTGGAAGGGCAAATTGCTGAACTGACCGCCACGGGCGAGTCCGACCGCGCCGCCCTGGACGAGACCAAGTCCGCCAACACCGACCTGGAAGCTCAAATTGCCGCGCTGACCGCCGAAAAGGATGAGCTGACCGCCGCCATTGATGCCCTGACCTCCGAAAAGGATGAATTGGCTGCCTCCGTCGCGTCCCTGACCACTGAAAAGGACGAATTGGCCGCCTCCGCCTCCGCCCTGAGCGAGCAGGTAGAAAGCCTGAAGGCTGATGTCACCGCCAAGGATGAGGCCCTGACCGCATCCGACAAGGCGCTCAAGGACACGCAGGCTGACCTGGCATCCGCCCAGGCCGAGCTGGAAAAGACCAAGGAACAGCTGGAGCTGCCGCAGGTCACGCCCTCCCCGTCTCCCAGCCCCTCCGTTTCGCCCACGGTGAAGCCTACCGCAAAACCCACGGCCAAGCCCACCGCGAAGCCTACGCCCAGCAAGTAAACAGATCAGCAGCGCCCCGGTCATCATGCGATGACCGGGGCGCTTTAGGGTGTCAACAAAGTGTCATAAGCCACTTTGTTGAGTTTTGCACTCACTCACTGATCGAACGGCTACGCCATTCTCCCGGCCGCTCGTTCGTGTAAGGAAGCAATTCCTAACGGAATCGCACGAAAATCGCCGTACAGGGGCTTCGCCCCGTTTAACCGCCCCGAAGGGGCTCGCCGATTTTCGATGGACAGTCAGAGGGCCTGCGGGCCCTCCGACACCTCCCAAGGCTTTTGGGGCAGGCTGTGCGCCCCGGTCATCATGAGCGTACTACAGCTTTTCCGCCAACGAGGCGAAGCGTCGGGTCAGGAAGTCGATGTTGCCCTGATCGGCCTGGGTATCCCGGCGGGTGTTCAGCCGCGTCACCAGGTAGCCGACACCGGGGCTTCGGCGGCAGGCCAGCACCGCCACGCCGCATTTGAAGCTGTCCCTGTCGGAGGTGTAGGTGGTCACGCCGTCTTCCACAATGTCCACGGCGCGGTCGTCTTCCTCCCGCATCGCCGCGCAAAGGCGAACGTACTCGGGCCGCATGCGGGCTAACTTTTTCCCGATGACCAGGATGGTATCGCCCACACCCACGCAGTCCAGATCGACGATGGTCTTCACATACTGCTGCTGAAGATGCTCCCTGGCGTAGGCCTTGGAGCCCAGCGCGCCCTTTTCCCCGTCGTCAAACAGGATGAAGGCCACCTTGCCCCGATGCTCCCGTGGGATCGCGGCCATGGTCTGCATGAGCGCCGCCACGCCGGAGGAATTGTTGTTGACATTTTGCTTGTTAGCCGGGCCCACCTTGGTCAGCAGAAGGCAGCCCAGATAGCAGGCCATAAAAATCCACAGCACCGCCTGGGCGCTGGCAATGAACACATCGGCCACCGCCGTCACCAGCAGGGAAACGACCAGCATCAGCGTCACGTTCAGCAGCTGCCAGGCCAGAAAAACCGGGGCGCTGCGCGGAATCAGCAGGTTGGGCAGCGGGCTGACGGCGGGCGTGTCATAATGCGCGGTGAAGACCATCGCCGCGTGCTCCGGCTCCCCGATCACCACGCTGCGGTGCTTGATGAAGCGTCCGTTCTCCTCCACCCGAACCTGCCAGCCGTCAGCCTTTGCCTTCTCCATGGCCCATTGACGGAAGGCGGTTTTCTGCACCTGGGTATAGCGGATCGGGTGGCTTTCGATCAATTCCTGCAGGATGGTCATGCGCAGCGCTCCTTCCCCCGCGTGGCGGCGATCAGCTGGCCCAGGGCGCACGTCAGCCGCCCGATATTCTCCTGATCGCACCGGGTATCACGGCTGGTATGGATGCCCGCGCAGTAATAGCCGATGCGCGGGCCCTTCCGGCAGGCGCAGACGCCCACGCCCTGCTTGAAATTCCTTTGATCGGAGGGGAACCTGCTCTTCTCCATCGGAAAGAAAACCGCGCCGGACGCCTCGTCCTCCGCCATGGCCTTCTCCAGCCGTTCATAGCACGGCATGTGCCGCACCTTCTCCGGCGCGATGAACAGCAGATGCTCCCCCACGCCCACGCAGTCCATGTTGACGACCAGGCGCTCGTCCCGCACCTGGGGATGTTCCTTGGCATAGGCCCGGGAGCCCAGGCAGCCCTTCTCCTCGTTGTCAAACAGGATGAAGGCCACCCGGGGCCGATCCTGCTCCTCCGTCGCCGCCATCAGCGACAGCACCGTGGCCACGCCGGAGGTGTTGTCATTGGCATTGTGCGGGTTGGCGGGGCCGAACATCATCAGGAGCAGCAGCGCGACATAGATCAGCCAGCCCAGCTGGAAAGACAGCATTTTGTCCGCGCCCAGCAGCGCCGCGATGCCGCCGACGATGCCCGCCGCCGCCAGGAACAGCGCCACAATCGCCAGCTGGTACAAGAGAAACAAGGGGAAATTGCGGGGCAGCAGCATGTTGGGCAGGATCATCCGCGGCGGCGTATCGTAGTGGGCCGTGAAGACCACCTCCGCCGTTTCAGGATCGCCGATCACCACGTTGCGGTTCTCTCCAAGGCCTCCGTTTTGCTCCACATGGGCCGCGTAGCCCGCGCCCTCCGCCTTCGCCACGGCCCACTGGCGGAAGGCCTCCTTCTGCCGCCGGGACTTGCGAACCGGGAAGGCCGACAGAATCTCTTCCAATATTGTCATTCGTATTCCTCTCCTTGCTCTCGGATGTCCGTGACCGTCAGCACATCCTCCCGGACGGTGAAGCGCACCTCCAGCCCCGCGTAGGGAAACCCATACACCCGTTCCGGGTCGTGCTGATACGCCGGGCGGGGATCCTGTGCCAGGATGCCCTCCAGCGCCTTCAGCCGCTCCGCCGAAAGAAACCGCTGACATTCCGGCGGCACCACCACCCGCACATGGCGCTTTTCCGCCGTATCCGTAAAGCCGCCGGTGGCCTCGGGGCGGCAGTCGGCGTAGGGCAGATAGGGCTTCACGTCGTAGACGGGGGTGCCGTCCATCATGTCCGCCCCAGCGATCACCAGCACCTGCCCCAGCCCCGGCGCCTCCTCCACCCGCACCAGACGGACGCAGCTCAGCCCGATGGGGTTGGGGCGGAAGGGCGAGCGCGTGGCGAAGACGCCCATGCGCGCGTTGCCGCCCAGCCGCGGCGGCCTCACCGTCGGCGACCAGGCGTCCTCCGGCTGACCGGCCCTTTTCGCCTGATGGAAGCCCCAGATCAGCCACAGATGGGAAAAGGCCTCGATGCCCCGCAGCGCCTCCGCCACCCGGTACTCCGGCTCAAATACGACGCAGGCCTCCACGGCCTCCACCAGGCCGCTTTGCCTGGGCAGACCGAACTTGGTGGGAAAATCGCACCGCACCCGGGCAATCACCTTCATGCCGCCGCCTCCTTGCCGCCATCATAACGATAGTGTAGCACGTTTCGCCACGCTTCGCAAGGAGAAGTGCCGTCTGCAGCCCTCAGCGCATCACATCCGCTTCAGGCAGTTGGCCTTGACCACGCAGGCCGCAAGCATCTGCGCGGCGGCAGCGGCCAGCAGGGTCGTCGTCACCGTGCTGCTGAACCACGAGGCCACGGCCGCCGCCGCCACCATCCCCGCGGAGGTGAACAGGATCATAGGGGCGCCCGCCTTGGCGCGGATGGCCTGCTTGCGCTCGTCATGGTCTTCATTGTACAGGCGGCGCAGGGTCGTATCGTCCTTCAGCGCACGGCTGTAACGCAACGCCAGCATGCAGATCAGAATGGTCAGGCCGCTGGTCAGGCCCGCCATCAGGCTGAAGCTCTGGTTGGCCTCCTTGCCCAGATAGTGCAGAACCACAAAGCACAGGAAGCTGATGCTTCCGGCGATCCGGCAGACCCTCCGGCGGCGCACGATCTTTTGACGATAGGCTTCCATATCCATTTCTTAATCCTCCTCGAACAAAAATACATCCTCAATGGTCAGGCCGAAGCAAACAGCAATCCTGTGCGCCAGCGGCAGGGAGGCCACATACTTGCCTGTTTCAATGGAGGTGATGGTCTGCCGGGTGGTACCCACGGCGTCGGCCAGCTCCTCCTGGGACAGCTTTCGCTCCTTGCGCAGTTCCCTGATGCGTGTCTTCATCATGAACCTCCAGGTAATTTGCAATGTCGACTTTGCATTTTAGTATAGTACGCTTTGCATTTCTTGTCAAGCATACTTTGCACTTTGCCGCAAAAAAATTGCCGTGAACATTTTCGTCCACGGCAGAACAACGACTCCCCGATTGCCCCCTGACGCTTGCGCGCCCGTCCGGCCTCAGCCTTATTCCTTGTCCAGCTGGCTGGTGCAGTGGGCGCAGCGCGTCGCCGCCAGAGGAATTTCGCTCAGGCAGTACGGGCAGACCTTGGTGGTCGGCGCGGCGGGCGCTTCCTCCTTCTTTTTCCGGCCCATGGCCATCAGCGCGTTGATCCCGCGCATCAGCAGGAACAGCGCCAGCGCCGTGATGATGAAATTCACCAGCGTGGTGCCGAAGGCCGTCACACAGCCGCCGAAGGTCCAGGGCGTGCCGTCCACCAGCAGCCCGGGCGTCCCCGTGAACAGCAAGCTCAGCAGCGGATTGATGAAATTGTCGGTCAGGGCCGTCACGATGCCGGTGAACGCGCCGCCGATAATCACGCCAACCGCCAGATCCAGCACATTGCCGCGCAGGGCAAACTTTTTGAACTCCGCGATAAACTTCTTCATGGGGGTCTCCTCCTTCTCCCGTCGTTTCCTTCCTTTACGAAGAAACGCTTTGTGTCAGTATAGCACATCTTTTTTCCAGGGTAAAGGGAAAAGCGGCGATTTATTCTTGCTTTTTCGGCTTCCCTGTGCTATACTGCTTTTGCGCGCCGAAGTGGCGGAATGGCAGACGCGGCGGATTCAAAATCCGTTGGCAGCGATGTCGTGCGGGTTCAAGTCCCGCCTTCGGCACTTTCTTAAAACCCCTGAAACACAAGCGTTTCTGGGGTTTTCTTTTATAGAAAAAGGCTGTTTACCCTTTAATTAACCCTTTACGAATTTGAAAGGTTTTTTCACCGTTAAAGCGCCCTTTCCCCGTGCCGCGCAGCAGAAAAAGGACGCTGCCCGAAAGCAGCGTCCTTTGGAGCGGCAGCCTGCCGCGGGGCCTGTCACTTGATGGTCTTGTACCAATCGTTGAGCTGCTCGGTCCAGGCAGCGCCGCCATTGGCCATCCAGGTCTCCACAAAGGCGTCGTAGTTGGCCAGCTCGTTTTCATCCAGGATGGCCTTAATCAGGTATTCATAGCTCAGGGAGTTCAGCGTGCCGATGTTCTCGCTGTACGCCGGCAGCAGGGGCGCGGTGCGGGTGATTTCCAGGTAGCCGTACTCCTCGCGGAAGCGGTTGATATTGTCCCACAGGATGCCCATGCTCTCTTCCTTGTGCGCACGGACGGCGAACAGGGGGGTGTACTTCTCGCCCACATTGGTGGGATAGAACCAGCGGCCCTTGTTCATATCGTTGAACGCGGGGAAGATGGGATAATAGGTGCCATCCTTCACCTCATAGTGTACGCCCTCATCGCCCAGGATCAGGCGGGTGTAGTGCGCGTCATCCATAAAGTTCACGCAGTACTGGACGACTTCCTCAGCCTTCTGAGAATTGGCGGGCACGATCAGGTAGTTCTTCAGGCCGCCGCGCGTATAGATGCGGCCATGATCCTCATAGCCCTCCTGGGTCAGCGGCTGGAGATAGGTGAAGTCCGCCCCGGGGAAATTGGCCAGCAGGGTATCCCGGCCGTAGGAATCCCAGCAGCAGTACACGTCGGCGCCCGCCACGCCGGAGGAAAGACGCTCGACCACGTTGTTGTTCTGGTTCGTGGGGAAGTCGGCATCCAGCAGGCCTTCCTTGTACAGCTTGTTCATGAAGGTCAGGAAAGCCTTGCCGCCAGGCAGCTGATAGCTGCTGGACAGCGTGCCGTCAGCAGTCTCGACGAAGCAGTGCATGTTGCCGCCCAGACCGAAGGCCTGGATCAGACCATTGGCGCCCAGGGTGGTGTTCACGCCGCCCATGGTGAAGGGGATGATGTAGTCCACGCCTACGTCGGCGGGATTCAGCTTGGAGAAGGCGACCAGCATGTCGTAGAAGCCTTCCACCGTGGTGGGCGCTTCCAGACCGCACTTCTCCAGCCAGTCCGTGCGGACGACGATGCCCCACTCCAGGTCGGAGGTGTCGATCTCCGGGATGGCGTAGATGCGGCCGTCAACGCTGACCGTATCCCAGATCTGCTGGGAGAACATGTTGTAGAAATCGGGATACTTCTTCACGATGTCGGTCAGATCCGTCACCGCATGGGCCTCGGCGTAGGTCGCCAGGAGGGAGGTGTCCGTGACCTTAATCATGTCGTAGGTCTGGTCAGAGGAGAGGATCAGCGTGATCTGATCCGCCGCGGAATACATCTCGGGGATGATGTTCACGTTGAGCTCTTCCCGGATGAGCTGACGGGTGATGTCGGTTTCCGGGTCGAAGCTGTCGGAGCTGTACAGATACTTCAGGTCGATGACGCCTTCCTCCGCCAGCGCCGGCAGCGCAGAGAGGAGAAGCAGGCAGGCCAGAAGCAGGGATACGAGTTTCTTCATGGTGGTACTTCCTTTCCTGATTTATTTTGAAAACGCTTCAAGCGCTTTCTTAACCCTTGACAGAGCCGAGCACCATGCCGGACACGAAATAGCGCTGAAGGAAGGGATACAGGATCACCACAGGCAGCATGGCGCAGACCACCGTGGCGTCCACCACGGACTGCTTGGCCAGTCCGCTGGCATTGTTGGCCGTCAGCGTGAAGGAGCCGGTGGGATCGCTGGCCTCAAAAATGATGCCCGCCAGATACTGCTGCATGGTCAGCAGCTCCTGCTTGGTGATGTACAGCTTGGCGCTGAAGTAGGCGTTCCAGCCGCCGACGATGCTGAACAGCGTAATGGTCGCCAGCACCGGAACCGCCAGGGGCGCGGCGATCCGAACAAAGATCTGAAAATAATTCGCCCCGTCGATGTGCGCCGATTCCTCCAGCTCGGCAGGCAGTCCCTCAAAGTAGTTTTTCAGCAGCAGCATGTTGTAGGTGCTGAAGCAGCCCGGCAGAATCATCGACCACAGATTGTTCAGCAGGCCGAGATTCTTGATGAGCAGATAGGTGGGGATCATGCCGCCGCCAAAGAGCATGGAGAACATGAAAATCATCATGAAAAACTTGCGCCCGGGCAGCCTGGTCTTGGACATGGCATAGCCCGCCAGCGTACAGACCGTCACGGACAGAAGCGTGGAGAAGAACGTGACGAACAGAGAATTCTGGAAGGCCCGCCAGTAGCGCGGCGCCGAGAGCACATAGGTATAAGCCGCCAGGGATACGTCATGGGGGATCAGCATGATCTTTCCGGCAATCACATAGCTTTGTCCGCTGATGGATTTGGCGACCAGGTTAATCAGCGGAAACAGCGTAATGACCAGAACCACCGCCATCACGGTATAGGAAATGACCCTGACGGCGACCTCGGAGCGATCCAGGCGGATGGCGTTCTGATTCCTTCGCATCAATGAATCACTCCCTTCTTACCAGATGGACCGGTCTAAGAATTTGCGGCAAAGGGCGTTCATGCTGACCACCAGGGTGAAGCCCACCACGGAGTTGAACATGCCGATGGCCGCGGAATAGCTGTACTGCATCTGCCCGATGCCGATCCGGTAGGTATAGGTTCCGATCACGTCCGCCGTCTCGTAAACGATGGAATTGTACATCACCAGAATCTGCTCAAAGGAGTTGCCCAGCAGATTGCCCAGGGAAAGCATCAGAACGATGGCCACCGTGTTGGCGACGCTGGGGATTGTGATCTTCCAGATGCGCAGCCACTTGGACGCCCCGTCGATGGTCGCCGCCTCGTACAGCGAGGGATCCACCGCGGTGATGGCGGCCAGGTAAACGATGGTTCCCCAGCCCGCTTCCTTCCACATGGAGGACCAGATCAGCGTTTCACGGAACCAGTTCGCGTCCGTGAGAAAGCGCACAGGCTGGATACCGAAGGCCGCGAGAATCTTATTGACCGCGCCGCCGTTGACCGTCAGCAGCTGCGTAAAGATGCCGCCCACGATGACCCACGAAAGGAAATGGGGCATGTACACAATGGTCTGCACCGTTTTGCGGAAGGGCATAAAGTGCAGCTCATTAATCATGATGGCCATGATGAGCGGCAGCGGAATCCAGTACAAAAGCTTGTATGTATTGATGAACACCGTGTTGCGCAGCGCCCGCAGGAAAAACGGATCGCTGAAGGCCTTCTCAAAATTGGCCATGCCCACAAAGGGGCTTCCGCCAATGCCCTTGAACACGTTGAAATCCTGAAAGGCAATCACCAGACCGCCCATGGGAATGTAGCTGAAAATGATCAGAAACACCAGCGCGGGCAGCAAAAACAGATACAGCGTCATATACTCATTGCGCCGGATGCTGCCTATGCGCCGGGAAAGCGTCTTGTTCGCTGTCATGCGATCGCTCCTTTCACAGAATCATGGCTTCATTAAATGTCCTGTGAAAATGATAGCACAAACAGGTATTTTATTTTTTCACTATATTGCTCGCTTTTTTATACTATTTTTTCTTTTGTAGAAAAGTGCTAAATCGTCATTGGAGAGGAAGCGTCAGGATACACAGGGTTCCCTGGCCTTCGACACTCTCCACGGAAAGGCCGAATTCCGGGCCGAAACGCTCCGCAATCCTTTTATTCACATTCCACAAACCATAGCAGCTGGACACCTGATCGTCCTCCAGCGCCCGGCGAACCTGCTCCAGCCGCTGGGCGTCCATGCCGGAGCCGTTGTCCTCCACCTCAATGACCAGGATCCGCTCCATCTCATGAACGCGGATTTCCACGCTGCAGCTTTCCCGCCGGTCGGAGCGGAAGGCGTGCATCATCGTATTTTCGACCAGCGTCTGCACCGTCAGCGGCGGAATCGACGCTGCCAGCAGGCCGGGGCTGATCTTGACCGACAGCGCAAGTCTATCGCCGAAGCGCACGTGCTGAATCTGCCAGTAGGTATCAACGAGCGCCAGTTCCCGCTCCAGGGGCACATCCTGCCAGGATTTGTGCAGCGACAGGCGCAGGTAGTTGGAAATGCTTTTGATGAGGTCATGGGCCTTGGCGACATCATGGTTCAGCGCCAGGGAGTCCGCGCAGGACAAGGCGTTGGCGATGAAATGAGGGTTGATCTGAGCCTGAAGAAGGCGCAGGTCGCTCTCCTTTCGCCGCTGCTCGGCGATCCGCACGTCCTCCATCATTTTTTTGAGCTGCTGCGCCATAATGGCAAAATCATAGAGGGTTTGATCCAGTTCATCCCTGACCGTCCGGTTGGTATCCAAATCCAAATTGCCGCCCTTGATGCGCTCGATCTCATTGGTCAGCAGCGTCAATTTCCGGGTGACAACCCGGCTCATGCCCAGCGCCATCAGCAGCGAGAGGGGCAGAATCATCACGCCGATCAAAAGCAGCCGCCCGGCCACGCGGTCGCCGCTGCTGCTGAGCATCCCGCCGTTCAGCTCGCACACCACATGGAAAGGCGTGGACGCGACGGATTCATACAGATATAGCGTCTGATCGGCGGCGGCGGCCTTCCGCACATCGTCCGCGCTGAGCTGCCCCGCCAGCTGAAGCTGCCCCGGCGACAGGGTCTGACCTGCCCGGCTTCCGCTGAGAACCTTGCCGGCCGTATCGACGATATAGGTGGACAGCTCCGCCTCGTCCACTAAATCCGTCACGCTGTCAAACCACTCGATACCGATGGCCAGCTCCACATAGCCGACGCTTTTCATCCCCGGCACCACCGGCATGAAGCAGGAGCAGCTGCCGTCCTCCTCATTGATGGTCCAGTACTGCTGGCCAAAGTCCGAGCTGTAAGCGGAATAAGCGGCGATCCCTTCCGTTCCCGGCATATAGTAGGGACTGTTGCGGAAGAAAAGCGTCGATTCGTGCAAATGCAAATAGACCCGCTGATACGGCGAGTAATATGACCAGATCTGGAACAGGCTGTTGATCCTTCGCCAGCTTTCCCATTTGTCGACCAGGGACTTTTCCTCATAGGCCTTCAGCCCCTCGCGCAGCTCCACACTGTTGGCAAGGGTGATGATCTGCGAGGACATCTGCCCCAGGCTGGAGGAAAGCTTCTCCGCGTTGGCCCTCACGGTGCTGTTCATGGTCTGTACCGTGATGCCAAAAAGCTCGTCCTGGACATGCGCGGTGCTGCTGACGATGTAGATTCCCAGGGTCATAAGCATCAGCACGGCCATGCAAAGCATCATTTTGTAGCGCAGCTTCATACGGGTGCTCCATGGGCATTTTTTCGGCGGTATTCCAGCGGCGTTTGGCCGATCTCCTTTTTGAACACGCGGGAGAAATACGCCTCGTTCTCATAGCCGGTCAGCTCGGCGATGTTCCTCACCCGCAGCCGGGTGGTCTCCAGCAGGCGGCAGGCGTTGTCCAGCCGCACCTTGTTGATATAACAGTGGATCGTCTGCTGATACTCCCGCTTGAACACCGAGCAAATGTAGGACACAGTGTAGTGCATGGCCTGGGCAATGGCCGTGGCGGAAAGGGCGGGATCCATGTAGTGCGCCTGAATATCATCGACGATCCTTTGGCACAGCGCCGAAGGATTGGCCAGACTGTTGGCATGGAAAAAGGATTTCTTGCCCTGCTGACGGATAAACTCGCTGCCCATGCCGTACAGAAGCATCAGCTCGTCCACCATCGGGGTGCGCGGCGCGGGCGATTCCTCCGCGTCACCTTGCAGCCATTGCGCCGCCTGAAGGTCGAGGGTCTCCACCGCGGCTGCCTTCGGTCTGGCGCTGAGATGAATGACCAGCGCGCCGCGCGCCTGATCCAGACCGACATAAAACGTTTCCAGCACAAGGTCATCCAGATGACGCCGGGCCAAATGGAGCAGATGCTGCTTCCCGTAGCGGGCGGCATCCGGCGAAAACAGGACGCTCCAGCAGCCTGCCTCCCCCGTCCGCGAAAGGCCGACCAGCTCCAGCTGCGCGGCCAGGATGTCCGCCTCCGTCCGCTTCAGCAGCAGCGACGCCAGCACCGGGATTTTCAGCTCATCCGTGTAGGTATGAACCATGGCGCTGCTCTCAAGATGGTGCTGATTCGCCTCCATCGTGCGCAGGGCATGGAGGATGATCCGTTTCAGTTCGGCAAACTCCACGGGCTTGAACAGATAGTCCGTCGCCTTCAGGGAGATGGCCCGTTTCAGATAGAGCGCGTCGGAATAGGCGCTGATGAAAATAATGCTGACCGGATGACCCAAGGCCTGAAGCTGCCGCGCCAGGTCGATGCCCAGCATCCCCGACATCTGAATATCCGTAACCACCACCTCCGTGGGGTGACGGCGGAAAAGCTCCAGGGCCTCCATGCCATTCGACGCGGTATAGACCCTGTCAATCCCGCACTCGTGCCAGGGCATGTTGTCCCGCATGGATCGGAGCAACGCCTGTTCGTCCTCCACCAGCAGCAGACTTGCCATTGGATCACCTCGCTTCCCTGTCCTGTATCAGCCGCGCCTCATTCCATGGGGACGCGGATGCTTTGCCTGCCTGTCAGCTGAGCCGTCCGGGCGTCGGGCTGTCCCAGCCCCACATAAGCGATCCGCGCGCCTTCACTGACATACCGGCCGTCGTCGTCCACCACCTGCCAGGCCTCCTGCGGCACATGCAGCACGGCCTCCACGGCCTGACTCGCAGGGCAGAACACCCGCCGGAACGCGCCCAGCCTGGGATGTGCCGGCGCGTAAGGACTCCCCGTGTTTTCCAGGTATACCTGCACCGTTTCCCAGGTATCCGCCGCGCCGTCGTTGCGCAGCCGCACATGGAGATCGTTCCCCTCCGCCTCCGCGCTGATGACCCGCACATCGCCATAGGTCAGGCCGAAGCCGAAGGGATAGCGCGGCGCGTTGCGCACATAGCGATAGGTGCGGCCGGTCATGGCGTAATCGGTGAAGGCCGGCATTTCGTTCAGCTGATGGTTGTAATAGAAAGTGACAGGCAGCTTGCCTGACGGCGAGGCCTTCCCCGTCAGCAGCTCCGCCACCGCCGCGCCGCCGCGCGCGCCGGGATACCAGCCCAGCAGAACCGCGTTGGCCCTCTCCGCGGCATCGCCCAGGTCGATGGCGCTTCCGGCTAGCAGCACAATCACTGTGGGTTTGCCAACAGCCAGCACGGCGTCCATCATCTCCCGCTGGCATCGCGGCAGAAGCAGGTCGGGCTTGTCGCCGGAAGCATCAGCGTTGCCCTGGTCGCCCTCTTCGCCTTCCAGCGTTTCATCCAATCCGACCACCAGCACCACCGCGTCCGCCTCCTCGGCGGCGATCACCGCCTCGGACAAGCGATCGTCCCGCTGCTCGCCCCGACCGGTCAGCGAGGTCCAGCCCTCAGAATAAACCACCCGGGCCTTGCCGTCCAGCGCCTGCTGCAGGCCCTCCAGCACCGTGACATAGCGGCTGGAAACACCGTAATAATTCCCGATGAGGGCGCGGCGATGGTTGGCATTGGGGCCAATGACCGCCAGCGTGCCCAGCCTGGCGCCATCCAGCGGCAGCAGGCCGTCGTTCTTGAGCAGGACGCAGCTTTCCAGCGCGGCCTGATGCGCGATTTGCAGATGCTCCGGGCACTCCACGCGGCTGTACGGGATGGCGTCATAATCGCTGCCGTCCATGATGCCCAGCAGATACCGGGTGGTGAAAAGCCGCACAGCCGCCCGGCGGATCTCCTCCTCCGTGACGAGATCCTCCTCATAGGCGTCCATCAGGTAGCGATAGGCGCTGCCGCAGTTGAGGTCGCAGCCCATGCGCAGGGCCAGGGCCGCCGACTCCTCGGGGGTATCGGTCACCTGATGATGCAGGTGGAAGTCCATCACCGCCCAGCAGTCCGAAACGAAATGTCCCTCAAAGCCCCACCGCTCCCGCAGCAGCTCCACCATCAGCGTCCTGCTGCCGCAGCACGGCTCGCCGTTCGTCCTGTTGTAAGCGCCCATCACCGCCTCCACCCCGGCGTCCTGCACCAGGGCGCGGAAGGCGGGCAGATAGGTCTCCGCCATGTCCTTGGGCGCAGCCATCGCATTAAAGGAATGGCGCAGGGCCTCGGGCCCGGAATGCACAGCGAAATGCTTGGCGCAGGCGGCAGCCTTCAGCACCTCCCCGTCCCCCTGCAGGCCGCGGACATAAGCCTTGCCCATTTCAGCGGTCAGAAAGGGATCCTCGCCATAGGTCTCATGGCCCCGGCCCCACCGCGGGTCGCGGAATATATTGACATTGGGCGCCCAGAAGGTAAGGCCCTTATAGATCATTCGATCCTGATGGCGGACAGCCGCGTTATACTTGGCCCTGCCCTCCTCCGCGGCCACGTCGCCCAGCCGCTTAATCAGCTCAGGATCAAAGGTGGCGGCCAGACCGATGGCCTGAGGAAAACTGGTGGCCGTACCGCTCCGGGCCACACCATGCAGGGCCTCGTTCCACCAATTGTAGGCCGGAACGCCCAGCCGGTCGATGGCCGGGGCGTCAAAGCAAAGCTGCGCGGCAGCCTCCTCCAGCGTCATGCGGGCTACCAGCGCCTCTGCCCGCGCACGGGCGTGATTTCTGTCCATGGGCCTTGTCCTCCTGCGTTTTGATACTCGGTTGAAGGATGGAAAAAAGGCGCGCCCGGGATAGCTCCTTGGCGCGCCTCAAGCGTTAATCCAGGTTCAGCTTCAGCTGGGCGCGGCGTTCCTCCCAGCGCTTCCAGCTGTCGCGGACAACGTCCAGATCCGCGTCCGTTATCTCCTCGGGGCTGTTGTCCATGTGCCACAGATAGTACAGGCTGGGCACGCCCAGCTCAGGCTGAAGGCGCTCGTAGTCCAGCCAGGACCGCTTGTCCGGCATGGGCCAGTTGTCCGTGTCGATCAGCCGATCCGGCAGCGTCGCGGCGGAAACCCTGGCGCGGTGGGTCATCTGCGGATTCACCGGCTGGCCGATGTTCACATCGTTCAGCCGGATCATGTCCAGCTTGTCCGCCAGGTACGGATGCGGGCAGTGGCACATCACCAGCGCGTCCTCCTTGACGGCCTTGGCCGCGTCATGCACCATCGCCAGATAGTCGCGCATCAGCTCCAGGCCCCAGTGGCTGCCGTAATGCTCGCAGCCGGCGCAGGTGGGGATTCTGGCCGTAAAATCAATTTTGAAGCCATCGGCGTCCAGCCCCTCGGGCGAGAGCATCTCGCGGCAGGCCCGCCGGAAAATGGCGATATACTCGGGATGCTCCGGGTCGATGGCCTGGGGCGTACCGCGCCAGTCGCGCACGCAAAGCCGAGGATCGACGCCCTCTGGATCCCACGCCTTCAGCCACAGGAGCACCTTGCGGCCCTTGTCGTGCATGCGGCGGATGAAGCCCTTCATGTCGGGCCACTTTTCCGTATCCACATCATTCATGCCATAGGCCCGCTGCCACTTATCGTCGATCACGATCGTGCCGGGGTCGATGCCCTTCTCGTCCAGGGAGTCGGTGAAGTCCTCGTAGAATTTCTGATAGGCCAGGGCCGGCGCGGGCTTGTCATAATCGCGGGAAAGAGCGCTCTGCGCGCCCCAGCCGCAGAAGATGGGGCGTGTCCACCAGGCAAACTGCTTTTTCGCCAGAGGCTCCGCCCGCTCGATGCGGGAAAACTCCCCAAGCAGCTCATACTCATCCTGCCCGAAGATCATCTGCACCTCCGGCAGCTCGTATGCGCCGTCCACCCTGGTCATGCCCTCATAGCGCAGGATAAGCCCCTGGCCGCTGCCGCCCGTATACTCATACTCCGTGAAGGTATGCCCGCCGGGCTTGGCCGTCACGCCCAGGGTCATACAGTGCTGACCCTTGCGCAGCACGAAGCAGAAGGGCGGCGGCGTGAAGAACCAGTGGTCGCGGCCCGGGATGGGCACGCCGGTCATATCAATCAGGCAGCGCTCGGCAGGCGAAACGCAGTAGCGCTCACGGCCGTCGGGCTCCGGGTTGAAGATGCTGTCCGCATGAAAGCCGGAATAGAACCGGGCGTTGCTGTGACGCTTGTTGCAGCCGGTATAGAAGCCGCTGAGCAGCTCCACATCCGTCAGCAGCCCCTCGCCCTCCACGGTCATGCCATAGATCAGCCGATCCTCCCTCATGGTCAGCGTGATCGTCTTCCGCCGCCAGATCAGAGAATCCGTTTCGGCGCGAAGCACCAGGCAGTCCGGGCGCTCCTCCACCTGCCACTCAGGGATGGCGGCGCTGACATCCCGCCCGCCCAATGTATGCGCCGAGGAAACCAGAAATAATTCCGCCAGCACCTGGCCGTCAGGCAGACAAACCTTCGCGGCGGGACGGTCGGCAAGCAGTTCCACACGATAAGCCCCGGCCTCAAATTTCCAGGGCTGCTCCTTGATCCATTTCATCGCAAAAAACCTCTCTTTCAGCGCGTCGTACCCTGAAGGCACGCGACTGCCTTTGACAAAAACGCTCTGGACCCAAAGCTGCCGGACTTGAAGACCAGCCGCAGCTCGTCCCCCGGAACAGGCGCGGTCATCAGCGGCACACCGGCCTCGATTTCCTGCCAGATGCGCATGGTGCGGACGCCCAGGCCGCGGCTGACCGCGTCGGAGGTCTCGCCGCCGGCCACGACATAGCGCCGGGCGCCTGTCCGCGCGCGCACCGTTCTGGCGATTCCCTCAAAGGCCAGGGAAATTCGCCTGCCCGCCTCCACCTCCGACAGGCCAAGCCTCCCGGAAGCGGCGCGAACGCCTTCCGTTTCCCGCGCGGCAAAAACCAGCACATCCTGCCCGGTCAGCATCAGCCTGGCCGCCGCGTCAGCCGTCGCCTCAATCTGGCTCACGCGGGACGCATCCTCCAGCAGTAGCGTCGGGTCCATGGTCAGGAAGGGCGTTTTCCGGGCCATCAGCTCGTCGATCTGCGCGGCGGTCTGCGGCGTAAGGCTGCCCGCCATGATGAGTATCCCCGTGCCGGACGGCTCGCCTATCCCGAACACTCTCGGGGCTTCCATCTGGCCCCAGGCCTCCGGCAGCTCCTCGCACACGGCGCTGGAGCCGCAGATGTTCCTCTCCTCCCGAATCAGCCGTGCCACGGCCCGAAGATCCTCCTGATGGCGCACATCAAAGATCACATAAGCCGCCTCGCGCTTCAGCCGGGCCAGTCGCTCCCGCTGCGCCGCCTCATCCTCCTCAAGCCACTGCCAGGGAAATTCCGCGCAGGGCCGACGGGACTGCAGTCCGATGATGTCCGCCAGCCGGGAGCAGCGCACCGGCGTAACGGGATCGCGGGCAAAGGCGGATTCGCCCACGGGGACATCGTTGACATAATGGATTCCCGCCATGGTCGTGCGCCCGTTGCGCGGGAAGCCCGCCACCACCATGGAGCAGGCCGCGCCCGCCACATCCTGCACCGCGTCAAAGGACGCGCCGATGTTCCCGCGGAAAACGCTGCAGGTCTTGGTATAGAGCATATCGCAGCCGCAGCCCCGCAAAAGCGACGCGGCCTGACTGCTTTTGCGCGCGGCTTCCGCGGGAGCATCCAGCCGACTGCCCGTGTTGATAATCAGCGCGTCGGCATCCAGGAAGTCCTCCGGCTGAGGGTCGTTTTCCAGGGAAACCACGGTGGCGGCAAAGCCCTTCTTCGCCAGCAGCGCGCCGATGTCGTTGGCGCCGGTGATGTCGTCGGCAACCACGCCGATCCGTTTCTTCTTCATTCTGCGGCGGCCTCCGCGTCAAACCATTCCTTCAGGGCCGCAATGCCCATTTCGGGGCTGGTCAGGAATCTGTCCCGCAGCCCCTGCGGCACAAGCGCCACCGCCTCGGCCATGGAGGCCTGCGCCAGCACCACCGTGTCATATTTCCCGGCCGCTTCCTCCAGCCGGTCGGCGATCAGCCGCAGATACGCCTCCTTATCTCCTGACGCCAGCAGCGCGCCCGCCTCGGCCATCAGCAGCGTATCCGCGGGCCGCGCGGCGGGAAGGAAGCGGCGCAGCAGCTCGTCCGTGGGGCCCAGGGTGGAAGCCACGGTGGCACAGACCACCACGCTGCCGTTGCGCGCGGCCGCCGCACGGGCCATGGGCTCGTCAATGCGTTTGAGCGGAATATCGAAGAGCTCCTGCGCTTCCTCCAGCATCCCGCCAACGGAGGAGCAGGCGGAAAGAATCACATCCGGTCGACCGGCCGCCGCCAACGCGATCAATGACTGAAAGCGATACCGCACCCCTGGCGCAATGCGCCCCTCCCGATTGATCTGTCTGAGAATGCTGTCATCCAGATAATGGCTGACCTCCACGCCGGGGAGCAGGCGCGCGCACAGTGCGCCCAGGCTGGAAATCGTCACAGGCGTGGTATGAAGAATCGCCAGTCGTCCTGTACTCATTCGGTGAACCGTCCTTTCTGCTCAGCTTCATGTAGCAATATTCGCGTCTGAAATGGTCAATCCTTCATGAATTTCAGAAAAATTCATCATCTTTCACAAAAAGTATTTCATCCGCTTCTTTCAGTTGCTTTTGGGCGGGTTTTTCGCGAATTGCCAGCCCGTCATCAGAAAACGCTGAAAAAGTGTGAATGAAATTTGAAATTGTTGACTGAACCCGTTGACTTTTCGCCCCGATTTTGCTTTAATGGAAAATGAAAGTATGTTAACCCATTTCCATTCCAACGAAGGAGGTTCCAAAGCCTTGAAACGTTCCGATGTTTTGGCGCAGCTGACGGCGGCCTGCCGCGGCGGCTACGCGCTTGGCAGCTTTTCTCCCCGCAATACGGTGCTGATTTCCGCCGTCATCCAGGCCGCTGAACGGCGGCGCAGCCCCGTCATGGTGCAGATGTCCTCCAATGAGATGCGCTGGTTCCAGCTGACGCCCCGCGAGTTTGCCTCGGCCTTCCGCGCCGCGGCGGCCAAAGCCACGGTGCCTGTCATTCTGCACCTGGATCACACCTATGATTTCGACACCATCCGCCAGGCGGTGGAAGCCGGCTTTGACTCCGTGATGATCGACGGCAGCAAGCTTGCCTTTGAGGACAACATTGCCCTGACCCGGCAGGTGACGGAATATGCCCATGCCCATGACGTAGCCGTGGAGGCGGAGCTGGGCAACATCGGCGGCGCCGACAAGCTGGAAACGGGCGGAGACGAGGCCCTGTACACCGTGCCGGAGCAAGCCCGAACCTTCGTGGAAGAAACCGGCTGCGATACCCTGGCCGTCAGCATCGGCACAGCCCACGGTGTGTATCCCACCGCAAACCCCAGCATCGACTTCAACCGGCTCCGTCAGATTCGCCGGCTGATCGACACGCCCCTGGTGCTTCACGGCGGCTCCGGTCTGCCCATGGATACCGTGCGGAAGGCCGTTCAGGAGGGCATCGTGAAGCTGAACATCGCCACCGATCTGGAGCTGATTTTCCAGCGGGTCATGAACGTATCCAGGATGCCCAACGCCGATGTGGAAAAGCTGGATCCCGCGCTGCTGGCCGAGGCCGTCAGGCAGGTCGGCGCCTTTGTGGAAAACCGTATGGAAACCTATCTGTTCAGCGCGGACAAGGCCTGAGGCCGCCGCCGGTATGGGCGCCGTTCTTTCTGCATAACGGAAAGAACGGCGCCGCTTTATTTTTTCGCGACGATGATGTTGTCGTACCGCTCATAGCCTTCCGTCAGGCGATCGGTGATGATGGTGTGCTCGTCCACATCCGCGACCTTGCACATGGCCGCCGCGCCGAACTTGGACGAATCCATCAGGAAAAACGTCCTCGCGGAATGGCGGATGGCCAGCGCCTTGATGGACTGCTCCTGCGGGTCGTGATTGCACACGCCGCTGACATGCTCCACGGCGTTCGCGCCCAGGAAGCACTTGGAAAAGCGAAGCCCCGCCAGCTGCTGCTCCGCCATCGGGCCGATGCACGAGGAGGTGCTCTTCTTGATCTGGCCGCCGATCTGAATGCAGGAAACATCCAGCTCCAGCAGCCGGTTCATGTTGGTGACGGAATTGGTCACCACCGTAACGCCCTCCGGCAGATGGTCGATCAGCAGAAAATTGGCGCTGGAAGGATCAAGGAAAATAATATCGCCCGGGTAGATCAGCTTCGCGGCGCAGCGGGCAATGCGTTCCTTTTCTTCCTTTTGCAGCTGCAGCTTGACGTTGATGCTCATCTCGCCGCCGCACTGGGGCAGACGCACGCCGCCGCCCCTGAGCAGCTCCACCTCCCCGCACAGCGCCATGGCCTTCAGGTCGCGGCGGACGGTGGATTCCGAGCTGCCGGTGGCCTCCACAATATCCGACAGATACAGCAGCTCATGCTCCTTGAGCAGCTCCAGCATATTCTGCCGACGAATCACAGGAATCATCGCATTTGCCTCCCGAATCATACAGTTTTGCGCGCTGCGCCAGCGTTACAGCGGACGCTCCAGCAGGTCGGTCTCCGTGACCTCGCCATCCGCGGTCACGCGCAGGCAGCGGATCTGCCCCGCCTTGAAGTGCAGCGGAACGCTCACCTCCGGCTTGCGCAGCCGCACCACGGCGTCGCTTTCCTCCCGCGCGGTCTCATGCAGATGCAGCACCAGATCGCCCGAGCCATCCTCAGCGGTCTTCAGGGCGTCCAGCAGCACATGCTCGCCCTCCACGCTCGCCCAGGAGCCGCAGGCCTCCAATTCGCCGGGATGTGCGTATTCCGGCTGAATGTACAGCGGGGCGTTCATCAGCGCGGCGCGCCTGTCCAGCATCGCGCTGGGCTGCCCGCCCTGATGCGGGCACAGACTGAGCGTGAACCGCTGCCGCCCGTCGTCAATGACAGGATAATCATCGCTGTCCTCCGGCACCACAAAGGGCTCATGATTGGCGTAATACGGGCTGCGGAGCACGGTCAGCAGCAGAGCGCGGTCGTGCGCGTCATAGGCATACTTGCCGTCATTCATAACGGCAAAGCCGCTGGGAAGCGTTTCCCTGCCGGTGGTACAGCCGCTGATGTCCACCCACTGCTGCATCGGGTATTCCTCGCCGTCGATCTCCCGGTCGGCATAGCCGAAGGGAGCCTGGGCGCGGACATGCATGTAATTGTGCCTGAGTGGCCAGGCAAATTTGAGGCAGGTTTTGCTTTCGCGCCAATCGACACACACCCGGACGAAGAGCTCATCCAAATCATGGTACAGAGTGTAATCGCGAACAATGGTGGAGGCCCCCACCTTCTGCGTTACCCGCAGCGTCCGCAGCACCTCACCGTCCGCCACGCAGCGGATCCCGGCCAGGCGGACATCCATCGGCTGGCCGTCAAACTTGAGCTTGGCATGGGACCAGGTGTCGCTGTCATCCCGGAAGGCCAGGGTAGCGGCGGACGAACGGAGCATCTCCTCCCCGGTGGCCTTGAGGATCAAGGACGCGATCTCCCCCGTAGCGGGATCGAAGGTCGCCTTGAGGTACTGATTTTCCAGAAGGGCGTCCTGGGTCGGCTCTCCGGGAGCAGGCAGCTCCTCCTCCGTGGGGACGAGCATGTAGCGCTGCCATCCCATGGCGGGAACCTGCGCCACAAAGCACAGCGCGCTGCGGCCGTTGGAGGCCGCGGAGGGCGTCAGCATCTGATGGGGAACCTCCCGGCCCTGCGCGTCCAGCAGGCGGCACCTCGTCTTCCGCCCGGCCATTTCGATCCGCACGGGATACGTCGCGTCAAAGCCGTGGGGATTGAAGACCACATAGGGCTGCGCGCCTTCCACGAAGGGCACCTCGATATGCCCGGCAATGGACTGCAGGGACTCGTTGGCGATCTCGTCCGCCAGGGACAGCGCGTAGAAGAAATCCTGCTGCGCGTCATCATAGGCCTCCGCAATGCTGGTGCCGGAAAGAATATCATGGAACTGATTGAACAGCACCTTTTTCCAGGCCGAGAGCAGCGCCGCCTGACGATCGGCGCGGCCCAGCAGCTGACGGGCCGCCGTGGCCCACTTCTCAGCCGTCACCAGCGCGCACTCCGCCCTGCGGTTCCAGCGCTTCACGCCGGAATGGGCGGCATAGCAGCCGCTGGCGTGATGAAGCAGATCGCCGTTGACCACAGGCAGCGCATCCCCCGCCACCTGATCGAAGTACTCGTCGGGATGGGACAGCCTCAGCGCCACGCCGTTCCGGCCGTTGAGGGCCTGAATGCTTTCGATGTTCTTTTTCGTGGGGCCGCCGCCGTGATTGCCCACGCCGTAAAAGCACATGATGCCGTTTTCGTCCCGGATCTCATGGGCGCAGCGATCCACATGCGCCTCGATGGCGTCCGGCCAGGTGCAGTACTCAAAGGGAATGCGGAAGGCGTCCACGCTGTCGCCCTCGGGGCTCTGCCAGCGGAAGGTCCAGGCCGGATAGGAGCGCTCATGAATGCCGGGGCGCATGTAAACGTAGCGGTCCATTCCGCACATGCGCAGGATCTTGGGCAGGGAGCCGGTATGGCCGAAGCTGTCCACATTGTACCCGGTGCGGGCCGTCACGCCGAACTTCTCCATCAGATAGCGCTGCCCCACCAGCGCCTGACGCGCAAAGCCCTCGCCGGAGGGGATGTTGCAGTCAGGCTGAATCCACCAGCCGCCCACCATACGCCAGCGGCCCTCCCGCACACGGGCGCGGATCTCCTCGAACATCGCCGGGTCAGACCGTTCGACCCACTCATAATAGGCCACAGCGGCCGAGGTGAAAACAAAATCCGGGTATTCGTTCATCCGATCCAGCACCGAGCGGAACGTCGCCCGGGCGGCTTCATAGCCGTCCTGCCACCGCCACATCCACACAGGATCCAGATGAGCGTTGCCGATCATATAAAGTTTCTTATCCATCAAGGCATCCCTCCTTGGCCTTATTCAGCATCAATATGCAGTCAATTTCATCTTTTGTCAATAGTCGCCATGATATTTTTTGAAGCCCGCTGACGCATTCTGATTACTTTGGCGTTGACACCTCCCCCGCCCTGCGGCTATAATGCAGGTATTCCCACCCATGAAAACCCCGACAAGGAGCGTCGCGATGATCCTATCCATTGATCTTGGCACGACCAACTGGAAGGCCGGGCTGATCGCGCCTGACGGCACGGTGGCCGCGCTGAATGAAATCCCCACGCCGATTGTGACGGAGGAAGGCCATCCCTGCTATGATCCGCAGGCGATGCCCCACCACCTGGCTCGGCTGCTGGGCGCCTTCGGCCCGCAGGCGTTAAGCGGGATAACCCGCATGGCCCTCACCGGCATGGCGGAAGCCGGGCTGATGCTGGATCGAGCCACCCACCGGCCCCTGAGCATGATCTGGCCATGGTTCGACCGCCGCGCCATCCCGCTGTACGAGCAGCTGAGGACGCAGCCGCTGTTTGCCGGAAGGCCTGAAGTCACCGGCCTGCCCAACAGCTTCAAATATGGCATCTACAAGTTTCTGACGCTGCTGAACCGTCAGCGCCGACCGGGCCATACCGTCATGTGGTGCGGCCTGGTCGCCTATGCCGGGCTGCTGCTAACCGGGGAATGCGCGGAGGACGCGACCCTGGCGGCCCGTACCCTCTGCCTGGATATTCGCCGCGCCGCCTGGGACGAGGACTTTCTCCGTGCCCTGGGCCTGAGCGCCGAAAGCCTTCCTAGGCTGGTCGCCACCGGGCAGGCCATTGGCGCCGTCAGGCCGAACGCATTCGGTCTGCCCGAGGGCGTCCCGGTCTGCATCGCGGGGCACGATCATATCTGCGCCGCCCACGCGGTGGGAGCGCTGGAGCGCGGCGACTGCTTCCTGTCCACCGGCACCGCGCAGGTGATGCTTCGCACAACGGAAGAGGCGGAAACCGCGTCCGGGCTATCCTACGGGCCAAGCCCTGTGGGCCCGCCCTATACCTGCCTTGGTTCCATCCAGTCCGCCGGGGGTTCCATCAACTACTGGAAAAAGCTCCTGTTTCCCCATGAGGATTTTTCGGCCCTGATGAAGGAAGCCAGCGCCGCGGCGCCCTCCTCGCTGCTGTACTTTCCTTACCTTGCCGGCAGCGGCGCGCCGCACCTGGATCCCAATGCCCACGGCGCGCTGCTGGGACTCACCGAAGCAACCAACCGGGGCGAGATTCTGGCCGCGGTCTATGAGGGCATCGCCATGGAAACGCGCTACGTTCTGGCCCGCATGGGCTTCCGGCAGGAAAAGCGCCTGATCTGCCTCGGCGGTCTGACGCGCCATGACGCCTACATGCAGACGCTGGCCGACATCACCGGCGCTTCCGTCGGGGTGCCCGCCGTGGACGAGGGAACGCTTTACGGCGCGGCGCGGCTGGCGTCGGACTCGCTGCCGCCCCTTGCGCCCAGCCGCATCTATCCGCCCGACATCACCCAGCATCAGTGCTGGTCTGAACGCTATGAACGCCGCTATCTGCCGCTGATGAAACTGGCATCCAAGGAGGAATCATGATGGAACGAATGATCGCCGTCAAGACCCTGATCGAAGCCGGACGCTGGATCGCCGAAAAAGGCATGACCTGGGGCAGCGCCGGCAACATGAGCATCCGCCTGAACGAGGAGGAAATGCTCATCACCGCCAGCGGTTCCAGCTTCGGCGCGCTGTCGGAGGACAGCTTCACCCTCTACCAGATCCATTCCGGCCAGTGGAGCGGCGGCAAGCCCTCCAAGGAGCTGCCGGTTCATCTGGCGGTTTACAGGCAGTCTCCCTGGGCGGGCGCGGTGCTTCACGCGTCGCCCTTTCATACCACGCTGGCGGCGTCCACCGACCTGTGCGTGCGCAACGACCTGTTTGTAGAGAACATGTACTACCTTCAGCGGATGGCCAGCATCCGCTATGAGCATCCCGGCAGCGACGCCCTGGCGCAAGCTGTGGCGGAGGTCGCCGCCCAGGCCAACGTGATCCTGATGAAGAATCACGGCGTCATCCTCTATGACCAAAGCATAGAGGAAGCCCGTCAGGGGCTGGAGGTGCTGGAAAACACCTGCCGCATGTGCCTGGAAGCCCGGCGCGCTGGCATCGTCTTCGATCCCGTCGCGCCGGAAAGGGTGCGGGATTTCCTGGAAAACAGCGGCTACCGCAAGCCCCGCCTCTGGCCCTCCCCCGATTGACAAAGCCGCGCTCCTCTGAGCTCACCTGCCCGGTGAGCTTTTTGATTGCAGCAGCCTGTCCGCGGCATAGGCCAGGGGACGGCGATCGTCCGACAGATAATCCCGCAGCGCCTGTGCGCCCTCGTCATCCCCCAGGATGTAAAGTGCGTGATTCAGCGCCAGCCTCAGCATATGGAAGCGTTCGCGCAGCAGCGCGTTCTCGGGAGCCCGCTGAAGCTCCGGCAGCCGCAGCACCCGGCGAATCAGCGGAACAAGCGTCGCATCCCTCCGGCGCAGCGCGATCCAGGCAAAACATTCGCCATAGCAGTAGATTCCCGCCCGAAGATCGTGCCAGTCCCGTTCCGCCGCTTCCAGCCGTGAAAGTATCTCCTCCATCACCGGCAGGATATCAACCCCGGGCGCGCGGCTGAGGCTGTTGAGCAGATACACCATTTCCGGCATCAGCCCATGGTCAGGCAGAAGCTGACCGTAATTCAGCGATCCCTGACGGCGAGGCAAACCCTCCGTTTGGCGCAGCATGGCCCAGATGGCCGACAGCACATCCTGCGCGCCGTCATCCGCCCAGTGCCACAACAGCAGCCGTGCCAGCATGAGCCGCAGTGCGCCCTCCGAAGCCGCGTAGCGTTCCCTCAAAAGCGGAACGGCTTCCTCCGGGGGAGCCATCATGATCTGGGCGATGGCGGGCGGCTCCTGGGTAACGGCGGTAACGGCATCGTCCAGCCACGCCCAGGGTTCGTCGCCGGTCAGTCCGGCAATCACCTCGGAAAGCGGCTTCGGCCGTACATCGGGACAGGCCTGCCAGTCCCCGCCCAGCGCGAGGATTTGCTCAGCCACGCCCTCCGCCTGCCATGCCTGGACGTGCTGATGAACGCAGCAGCCTGCCAGCGCCGCCAGCGCAAGCCCCTGACGCTGAAGATCAGGCTGCATGCGCAGGCCCGGAAACGCGTCGTGGGTACAGCTGATGGCCTTGCCGCCAATCAGCAGCCCCTCCAATGGCTTTCCCTGGCCGTCCACAGGAATCACCGCGCCCCGGGGGACAAAAATTTCCTGATTGGGCGGCAGCAGGCCGAAATAGCACACCTCCGCCGTCAGACGCCCCTTGGGATCATAATTGCTGTAGCACGCGTAGAGCGGATCCCCGACAGGGCGCATGCTCAGTATATCCTCCAGGGTGATCGTGGCCATGCCATGGATATGCCGGGTCTCCCGGGTCGCCACATACCGGCCATGATCGTACAAGTCCCCGCCCAGACCGCGCCCCTGCAGGATAAAGCGGGTATAGTCCAGCGGATCGCCCACATGCACCATGGTGGAAAAGTTGTTGCGATAGGCATCCGGCGCGGTATACTGCGCCAGGGAACCCCAGTAGGTCATGCCGTCCTGGCTGTTGCCGTAGGTATGAGCCGCGCCTGCCAGCACACATACATCACCATCGCCGGTGCAGTCAATGACCATGTCCGCCCGCGTGAGGACAGGCGCCCCCCGCCAGGCATAGTAAACGCCCCGCCTGCCCTCTTCCATCGGCTGAACGCCGCAGGCGATACAGTCAAAGCGCACCTCCACCCCGGCCTCCAGGCAAGCCCGCAAAAGCACATGCGCCTTCAGATCGGGAAGGAACACATCATCCTGACACCACAGGCCGGCCCTTCGGGGCAGCCCGTGACGGCGGTAGCAGTCGTCCACCAGCCGGTCGATCTCGGCGGTCGCGCCGCCGCGTTTGCCGAACCAATAGGTGCTCACCCCGCCGACGGTGGCCGTGCCGCCCAGCATATGATTCATGTCGATCAGCCGGGTGCGCAGCCCCTGTCGGGCACAGTACAGCGCCGCGGCCGCGCCAGCCGTGCCGCCGCCCACCACCAGAACATCGCATGTGTCCGTGGCAGGCACGGGAACGCAGGCCTCCGCCACGTCAGGATAAAAGAGATTCACCCACGGGCAGGCGTCCATCCAACTCTCCTGACGCCCTTCGCCGTGGCTCCGCCTCTCTCCGCGTTCGGCGGCCTCTGTCAGGGCAAGGCCGGCCCGCCGGGAGGCCAGGACTCCGCCCCGAGCAGGCGTGGCGCCCGCCGGAAGCGCGTCCAGCGCCGCCTCGTACCGTGCCGCCTGGTCATCCGGCGTATCCAGCGCCGAAGCGCAGGGAACCTCGATCTGCCGCATCACTCCCTGCTCCATGACGTGCAGACAGAAGCAGTCCGCCGCATCCAGGGCCAGCTCGCGGCAGTCAAATACCTCCTGATACGCAACGGCGTACAGGCCGGATTTGTGCGCCACCGTGGCCGCGTGATCCTGCGCCGCAAGCACCTGGCAAGCATAAAGCAGCGAGACGCCGTGGCTCGCCATCAGCGATTCCCCGTGCCGTTTCAGCCGGTCGGGATGCAGCAGCCCGCGATCATCCGTCACGTCGGCGGGATAAAGCAGCCGCATCCACGCAGGCGGCAGGTCAGGCAGGCGCAGGTCGCCGGTCTGATCGTGCTCCGCGTACAGGCAGGTGGACGCCGTGACCAGCATGGTCTGACGGCCCCGGGCCGCCTGCTTCAGCGCGCAGACCATGGCCTCGATGCCGCTGCCCAGAACCAGCGCCTCACACCGCGCCAATTGAGATAGCTTCATGCGGCGATCCCTCCTATGGCCTGAAAATGTGCTCACAGCCGTTTTCCGTATAACGGATGGTAAAGTCCCTGCTGACCAGATCCGCCTCCAGGCAGACGCACTCTCCCTCCACACCGCGGGAAAGCACCAGCCTGCTGTCCTCGGTATCCGCCACGGTCAGCTCGCCCTCAAAGGCCGGATGCGTATTGCGCAGGCGCATCATATCCAGCAGGCGGCACACCACCGGCCGCCGCGTCTCCTCAGCGATTTCATCCATGGTGTAATTGTGGCGGTTGATGAAACGGTGATCCTCAGGGTCGAAGCTCAGATCATTCCTGCCCGCCAGCATGCCCACATAATAGACCTGCGGAATGCCCGGCGCGAAGAACTGAATTGCGCGGGAAAGCAGATAGGCCCGGTCGTCCTCCTCCAGGATGGAGTAGTAGGTGCCGTAAAGCTGGTACGCCTTGTAGTAATTGCGCTTGGACATGTCCATGGGCTTGAAGGAGTAGGACAGATTGGGCTCCGCGCGGCGGATGACCTCCTCGGCCTGCTCCTCGCTCACAATACCGTCAGCATCAAACACGCCGATGCCGTCATGGGTATCCAGCACCGTGAACTGATGGCGCGGGGCGATGGCCAGCCAGCGCTTCAGCTCCCTGCCCGAGCCGCTGAACAGGGTATGCAGCACCAGCAGAGGCAGCACAAAATCATAGGTATAGTAGCCATGCCCGGCAATTTTAAGCGCCGTCTCGTACCGGTCATGCACCTCCGGCAAAAGCGTCATGTCCTGCTGGCTGAGCAGCTCCTCCATGTCGTGGATCAGCCCCCAGACTTCCGGCTCCACAAAGAAGCAATTGGTGCCGCGCACCTTGGTGATGTAACCATAGGCGTCCATCCGCACGACGGAAATCCCGCGCTCGCCCAGCCGGCGCAGGTTACGCATGATATACTCCCGGGTCACGGGGCTGTTGGTATCCATGTCGATCTGCTCAGCGGAAAAGGAGCACCACAGCTTTTTGACCTTGCCATCCGGCAGGGTAATCTCCTGATAAAGGGGCTTGTCGCTGCGGCGATAAAGCCCGGCCACCTCCTCCGGGGAGGGCTCCCCGCCGAAAAACGCCTCGTAATCAAAGAACATGTCCGCATAGGGGCTCTTTTCCCCGTGGATCAGATAATCCTGGAATTCCACGCTTCGGCGGGAGATGTGATTCACCATCATGTCGCACATCAGCGTATAATCCTTGGCCAGCGCGGCAATGTCGCTCCAATCGCCGAAGGCCGGCTCCACCATGTCATAGCTGATCGGTGAAAAGCCCCTGTCGCCGCTGGAGGGGAAGAACGGCAGAATGTGGATGCTGCCTACCGCGCCGGGCAGATAGCGCTCCAGCGTCTGACGCAGGTTTTTCAGGTCGCCGCCCATGCTGTCAGGATAGGTAATCAACATCACCTTGTTCTGAATCTTTTTCATGTCGCAGCCTCACTCGCGAAAAAATTTGGCCTCGATCATCGCGCAGAGCGTATGATACACCGGCAAATGCAGCTCCTGCACATCCGCCGGACAGCCGCCCGGCACCACGATGGCACAGTCGCAGATGTCCTTCAGCCGCCCGCCCTTGCCGCCGCACAGGCCGATGGTTTTCAGACCCAGGGCTTTTCCCGCCTGCACGGCCAGGGCCACGTTCCGGGCGTTGCCGCTGGTGCTGATCCCCATCACCACATCGCCAGGGCGGCCGCAGGCCACCACCTGCTGCGCCATGGCCAGCAGCGGATCCATGTCGTTCTGCACCGCGGTGGACAGCGCCGCGTGGCCGGTAAGGGCCATGACAGGCAAGCCCTGCTGCATCAGGTCGGAAGCGCCGGGAAGAATGCCGTCCATGCAGGCGGCAAGGCGGGCTTTCTTTTCGGCGGATACAGGGCGCTTCAGATAAAAGCCCTTCATCAACTCTCCCGCGATGTGCTCACTGTCGGCGCAGCTTCCGCCGTTGCCGCCCACCAGCAGCTTGCCGCCCTTCATATAGCTGTCCCGCAGCATGATGTAAGCGTCCATGATCGACTTGCGGCAGTCCCGCAGCACGGGATAGCGCTCAAACAAGCGCTCATAATGGCGCAGAACAGCGGTCTCTGTCTCGTCACCCACCGTCATGGGATCAATGTCCAGCCTGTGCAGCGCCGCCATGATGCTGGCCAGATCACCCAGGGCCTCGCCGGTCTGGGCCGGAACCACCCGAAGGCCCCGCACGGAATGCGTGATGGCCTCCTTTTGCAGCTCGGCCTCCATGGCGGGGCGCAGCAGATCCTCGCAACGCACGAAAATGCTGCCGATGACGATGCATTCCGGGTTCAGCACATCCGTGATCTGTGCCAGTCCGCGGCCCAGCATTCTGCCGATATGCCCATAAAAGGCCCTGGCATCCTCGTCCCCCTGACGGGCATAGTCCGCCATCAGCCTGGCGTCCACCTCCGCCAGCGCATGACCGTCCCTGATCCAGGCCGGAGGCTTGCCGGCCGCCATCAGCGCTTCGGTCAGCGCTACCGCCTGACGGCCGATGCCGCCGCCGCTGGTATAGCCCTCGAAGGAGCCCGCCTTTCCGAAGCCCACCGGGCCGTCCTCCGTCAGGCGGATATGACCGACCTCGCCGCCCATGTCCGTATGGCCGCACAGCAGCTGGCCTTCAGCGATGACCCCGGCGCCCATGCCCGTCCCCATGGTCAGGAACACCATGTTGCGGGTTCCGCGGCCCGCGCCCAGCTTCCACTCCACCAGCGCGCAGGCGTTGGCGTCGTTCTGGATATAGGCGGGGACGCCATACCGCTGCGTAATCATCCGCGGCAGAGAAATCTCGTCCCAGCCGGGCAGGTTGGGCGGGGACAGCACCAGGCCCCGCCGGGAATCCAGCGGGCCGCCGCAGCTGACGCCCACGGCGCGGATGTCCTCAAAGCGCAGGGCATTGCGAGCGAGAATCTCCTCCATGCCCTGACACAGCCGCTCCCACGCATAGTCAAAACCGCGTTCTGTCTCGGTGGCGAAACGGATCTTGTCCTTGATGTGGATGCCGTGATTCACCTCGGCCAGCAGCACGGCGCATTTGGTTCCGCCAATATCCAGACCGATCAATAATTCACCCATATGCGCGCCTCCATCAATAGGGATAATCGCGGTAGAAGTCCTTGAACCAAGGAGTGTAATAATTGGCAAAGGATTGAACCAGACTGCGGATCCGCTCATCCGCGTCACAGATCAGCTGCGGATTGCAATGGCCGAAGGTGAAGACGTCAAAATGCTGCGCGAGCAGCTTGTCCAGGCTTTGCCGCCACACCGCCTCATCGGAGCCAATCAGACGGCTGAAGCCGCCGTGGAGCGTGTCGCCGGCAATCAGCAGCCGCATACCGATGTTGTGCTCCACCACAAAGCAGCTGCTGCCCATGGAATGCCCGGGGGTGTGGAGGATGCGCACCGGCCCCGCGTCCGTGGTGAAGGCGTCGCCGTCCGCGTAGGTTTCATGCACCGTGATGGGCTCCGCCTCCACGCCATAGAGCAGCTGCGCGGTCGTTCGGACGCCGTCGCCCCGCTCCACCTGTTCCCGGTCGAGGGGATGCAGGTACAGCCGCGTGCCGAAGCGCTCGCGGAACAATTTCGCCGCACCGATATGATCGTAATGGCCGTGGGTTCCATAAATGCGCGTGATGCGGCCGGGATCATAGCCCAGGGAACAAATATTGGCCAGCAGCAGCTCAAAGCCCTCGCGCGTGCCGCAGTCCACCAGATACAATTCATCGCCGACAGGAAGCAGATAGCTGGTGGCGTCATAGTGATGCGTCCTGCTGGGACCGCCAACCTGATATATATTAGGCAATAGCTTCATTGTGGTCTCCGTCCTTCCAAGCATCTATAACCATTTATGTTCAAGGTATCATATACCGATGCTTCTCTTCCAAATGCAGATCGTCAGCGACCTGCCGCAAAAAAGAAATGTCCAGTTCTTCCCATCTGTGCGCGTCTGAGGCGCAGTAGAACAGGCAGCCCTCCGCCTTGGCCATGCGATACAATGCCAGCAGCGCTTCCCTGTCCTCGTCATAGTATTGAAAGCTCTGATTGTTCAGTTCGATTCCTGAGCCCTGCGCGGCCAGAAAACCGAAAACCCGCTGCACCCTTTCCTGTTTCATGTGCTTCACCACATCCCGTACCCGCCCCTGGGTATACATCAGGCCTGTGGTCAGGTGCGCGATGCCCACCTTGCGAAAAGGCAAAGGCAGGGTAATGATCTCCTCCATCCGTTCTGTCAGCAGACACGCCGTCTCCTCCGCCGTCAGCGGCCTCTCCGGGCTGACAAAGCCCCGGAAGTGCAGATGGTTGAGCGGTATCGCCACAAAGTCGAACAGCCCGAAGTGTTCCGGCGTCAGCCCCAGCTTGCCATGCCCGCAATACTCCGTCTCACACCCGAAGCATACGCGCACCCCCGCAGCTGTCGGCAGCGGCAGGAGCCTGCGCACATGGTCGATGTGCTGCGGCGCGTACCAGGCCGACGCGCCCTCCACAGCCGCGTCCCACAGATGATTGGTGAAGCACACCGTATCATACCCGCTGGCTGCGGCGTTGGCCAGGATATTCTCCGCGGTCATTCGTTCATCCTTGCAGCAGCTGGAAAGGTTGGTATGGCAATGCAGATCGTGACTGACGGCAAATTTCATCAGGCATTTCCCCTTTTAACCAACAATTTCAGGGGAGCGGGGTCAGGCCCGCCCCCCTGAGGGAATGGTATCGGTTTGATCGATTAGGGAACGTTCTTCAGCTCAGGATAGGTATCCTTGACCTCGGCCAGGAAATTCGCGATGATCGCGTCGTTGTCCAGGCCGTCCTTGATGCCCTGCTGAGCATGCTTGGAGAACTTGCTCTGCAGGTCGCGGGTATACTGGTCGGGCACGATGTCCACGATGCCGGAGCAGATCGCGTCGTAGGTCTTCATGATGTTCTGGCCGCCGAACCGGGCGTTGGTGTAATCCTCACCCAGCACGTTGATGATGTTCTTGTTGGCGGGCATCTGGTTGTTGACGGCCAGATTCTCCAGCTGATAGGTCTCGGTGGTCAGGAACTCAATGAACTTGGCGCAGATTTCCTTCTTCTCGGAATTGGCGTAGATGGCGCGATAGGTGCCGCCCTCGTAGCTCTTCATGTGGGGCGCGGCCACACCCACGTTGCCCTCGTTCTTGCTCCAGTCGGTGAAGAAATCCCAGGAGGGCATGGTACGGATCAGCAGCTTGCCGTCGTTCCAGTTGGCGGACCACTCGCCGCCCCAGGAGCCCAGGTCAGCCACAATGCCGGCGTTCCAGAAATCACGCATGGTATCCAGCAGGTCGATCCAGCCCTGCTCGATGGCAAATTCGCCGTTGCGGGCAAAGGGCGTCAGGGAATAACCGGCAACCTTCACCATCTCGCTGAGGTTCGGCCACAGGTAAACCTCGCCGTTGGAGGCTTCCTTGATCTCCAGGGCCTTTTCCTTGACGGCGTCCCAGCTGGACAGGATGGCGGAAATCTCAGCGTCGTCGCTGGTGCCCAGCCACTGCTCCATGGCGTCGCGCAGATACCAGTAGGCGACGGGAGACACGTTGTCGCACACGCCCTTGAGCACGCCCTGAGCGTCACGGCCCATGGCCACCGCCCAGTCGTAGTAGGCCGTGCAGACCTCGCCCAGGCCCAGCTCCTCCAGGTTGGCCAGCAGCGGGCTGTTGATGAACTTGTACACATAGCCCTCTTCCAGGTCGAACAGATCCGGGACGCCCTGGCCGCTGGGCAGGGTGTTCATCAGCTTGGTCTGATACTCGTCGCCGCCGAACACTTCCAGGTTGATCTTCACATTGGGATACTTCTTCTCAAACTCGCCCTTCAGGAAGGGAGCCTGGTCAAAGAAGGTCCACCAGGTGAATTCGCCTGTGAGGGTCTCGTCGACCTCGTAGGGGTTGGCGGTTTCGGCCACAGCGGAAATGCAGCTGATGGCCATCACCAGGCCCAGAACCAGAGACAGGAACCGTTTCATAGAGCATACCTCCTTATTTTTCGGCGGATCATTGACCCGCAGGGTTACGATGGGATACCTTATCACAACGGCTCAGCCCTTGACGGCCGCGCCGATCGCGATCTTTTCCATAATGACCTTGTTGGCCAGGGTGAAGATGACCAGCAGCGGCGCCACGGAAATCAGGATGCCGACATACTGCGCGCCGTAGTCCGCCGAACCGCCGCCGCTCTTGATGGAGGCCAGCAGGACGGGCAGCGTCATCTTCTTGGTCTGCGTCAGGATAATCAGGGGATTCAGGTAGCTGTTCCAGTTGCCGATGAAGCTCATGACGCCCTGGGTCACCAGCGCCGCGCCGACGCAGGGCAGCACGATCTTGTGGTAGATCTTGATCTCGCCGCACCCGTCCATCAGCGCCGCCTCGATCATCTCGTTGGGCAGGCCGGACTCAATGTACTGCTTGAAGAAAAACACCGCGAAGCAGTTGGAGACGGCGGGAATAATCAGCGGGATGTAGCTGTTGAGCAGCTTCATATCGCTGACCAGCCGGAAGAAGCCGATCACGCCCAGCTGTCCCGGCAGCATCATCACCACCATGATGAAGCCGAACAGCGCGTTGCGGCCCTTGAACTGGAACTTCGCGAAGGCATAGCCGGTCAGCGCCGAAAAGTACAGGCACAGGCTGGTATTGACCAGCGCCAGCCACAGGGAATTCATGAAGCCGCCCCAGATGTCCTTGTTCTGCATCATGCGCTGATAGTTGTCCATGAACTTGTCCCCGGGCGTCAGCGTCAGGGTTGTGGTAATGGCCAGGTTATCATGGGTGGAGCCCATCAGCATGGCATAGAACGGGAAGAAGCAGGCGACGGATACAGCCAACAGCACCAGGTAGCAGGCGCCGTGGGAAAGACGGCGCTTGAGAATCGCTTTGGTATTAAGCTGCATCATGATACCGCCTCCTTCTTCTTGCGCGCGTTGAACAGGATGGTGAACAGGGAGGCCACGCCGATAATCATGGCGATGACGTAGGCCGCCGCCGCGCCGTAGCCGAACTGCCACTTCTCAAAGGCAGCCTCGTACATGTAGAGCACCATGGTCCGGGTCGCGTTGGCGGCGCCGTCCTTGAAGAGCATCTTGGGAATGTCGAAAATCTGCAAACCGCCGATGATGGACGTAATCATGATGTAGAGCATGATGGGCTTGAGCAGCGGCAGGGTGATCTTGGTGATGCGGTGCCAGGCGTTGGCGCCGTCCACCTCCGCCGCCTCATACACATCCGTGGAGATGGAGTGCAGCCCGGCGGTAATAAAGATGATGTTGTAGCCGAAATTCTGCCAGCAGATGGCGATTCCGCCGACGGCCTTGGCCAGAATGGGCACATTCTTGAAGTCGATGGCCTCGTCGAAAATGCCCAGCGCCGTGAAGATGTTGTTCACCGCGCCGCCCGGATAGCCGAATAGCAGCGTGAACAGCATGCCGATGGTAATGGGCGTAATCAGATTGGGGAAGTAGAAGATGCTGCGCAGCGCGTTCTTGCCCTTCACCCAGCGCTCGTTGAGGATCAGGGAAAGAATCAGGGCAATGGTCAGCTGCGGAATGATGGAGAACAGCCATATCTGAATGGTGTTCACCACACTGTCCCAGAAGAACGACGAGGATATCAGCCGCGAGTAATTCTCCAGGCCGACGTAGCTCATCTGCAGGGACAGGGGATCGTAGGAATGGAACGAGATGAACAGCGAGTAGAAAATGGGGTAAATGCTGAAGGTCAAAAAGGAAGCAAAAAACGGAAGAATGAACAGGTAGGCCCATTTTTGACGTTTCCTTGTGTACATGTTCCCACACCTTTCCCTTTGATTCGCGTTATGGCGTCATGTCGATTCCCGCGTGACCAGCGTGGGCATGGCGTAGGTCGCGCAGCTGTTGCCCGGCTTGCCCTTGATCCTGGCAATGACCTGCTCCGTCGCCAGCTCCCCGATCTGGAGAAGCGGCTGATCCAGCGTGGTGATGGACGGCTTGACAAATTCGCAGATGGGCGCGTCGTCAAAGCCAGCCACCGCCACATCCTGCGGAACCCGAAGCCCGCCGTCCTGCAAGGCCATCATGCCGCCGTAGGTTGAATAAGCGTTGGAGCCCACCAGCGCGGTGAAACGCTCCTGCTTCATCAGGGCGCTGACGCCCTGGTACGCCTCCTTCACCGACCAGCCCACCCGGCGGATCAGCCGCTCATCCGGCGTGATGCCGGCATTCTCCAGCGCCTGAAGGTATCCTCTGCGCCGGGAGGCGGCGGCCGGCATGTTGTCCGGCCCTTCCAGATAGGCGATGCGCGTGTGGCCCCGTTCAATCAGATACCTGACCTCGGCCATGGTACCGTTCATGTTGTCCACATCCACCGTGGGGATGCCAGTCTCGCCCGCCGCGTCTCCGACCAGCACCACCGACAGTCCGCTGTCCCGCAGCGTCCGCACCTGCTCCGATCGCCTTCGGCCAAAGCTGACGCATATCAGGCCGTCCACCGTGGAGGAATGAAAGAGCGAAATGTAGTCCTTCTCCTCCTTCTGCTCCGCCGCGCGGGAAAGGAAGATGCAGTTATAGCCGCGCCGCCCGGCCGCGCCCTGGATCCCGGCCATCATCGTGCCATAAATGTAGTTGGAAATATCGTCAAACACGATGCCGATCATGTTGGTGCGGCTGTTGACCAGCCGACGGGCATTCACGTTGGGGCGATAATCCAGGCTGACAATGGCCTTTTCAATCCTGTCGGACACATTGGGACTGACGCTGCCGCCGTTGAGATAGCGCGAAACGGTGCTCTTGGAGGTCTCCGCAAAAGCGGCGATGTCGTTGATCGTTGCTGCCATGCGTCACTCCTCCCTTCACCGTTTTTCCGCTTTTGTGGGAACGTTCCCTCTTTTCGCCCTCATCATATCATCATTTTCTTTCATTGTCAAGCACATTTTTTAAAATTTTGTTTTATTTAGCCGTTTATCAACCTATATAAGCAGTTATCGTCCTGAATGGGCGGTTCTTCCACTTCATCAAATATACGGGATCGTTCCCGCTTAATAGAAAACATGTGCTGCCAAGCCATGGACATCAATCAGCGATACAGCCCCCATCGTCCGGCAGCTTGCTCCTGAACGGTGGACTCAGACGACGTTCAGCAGCAAAACAGCACCCCTTCTTCGCAAGCCGTTCAGTTTGGATGGCGGCAAGCGGTTCTCATCAGCAATGAACCATTCCATTGATAGGATAATAATCGGTTTGTCCATGTTCACATTTCCTTTCTCCATTGTAAAGGCATAAGTTAAATGGTAAACTAAAAACCGTAAGCGACAGGTTGAAGCAAGGATTCGACGTTTATTACGCAGGAATGAACAATCTGTCTATGCTGATGTGATGTGATAATCCATGTATGTGCTTTTGCGAAGACGAATCAATTGCCAGGGAGGAAATGAACGAATGCGTACGCACGCTCCTTCTGTCAGCTTTTTTTCCAGCGACGTCAAGCTGTGCCGAGGCTTTTTGTGGGCAAAAAAGCAAGCTGAGGCTTATGTACGCGATCATGCGCCCATCGGCCCGTGCTATGAATCGGCGCTGCCCGGGCGGGATTCCTTCTGTATGCGGGACGCATCCCATCAGGCGATGGGCGCGCATTGCTTAGGACTGCTGCCCCACAACAGGAACATGATGGAGACCTTCGCCCGCCATATCAGCGCGAGCCGGGATTTCTGCAGCTATTGGGAGATCATGACCAACGGCAAGCCTGCGCCGGTGGACTATGCCAGCGACGATGATTTCTGGTATAACCTGCCCGCCAATTTTGACATAACGGACGCCTGCAATCACCTCTTTGACCTGACGGGCGACTTGAGCTACCTGCTGTCTCCCGTGATGGAAGACTTCCATCGCATGACCGTGGAGGATTATCTGCGCACATGGGATCGGGATCATGACGGCATCGTGGATCGCGTGGACAGCGACGGCCGCCGCGGCATTGCCTCCTATGATGAGGGCAGCACAACAGGTTACAGCATCGCGGCGGATGCGCTCTCCCTGGAGTACAGCGCATGGCTGGCGGCGGCGCGAATTTGCCGCCTGAAGGGTGAGGTCGGCAAGGAGGAGACGTGCAGGCTCAAGGCAGCCAAACTGCAGGAAACGTTTACATCCCAATGGTGGCATGCGGACGAGAAGCGTTTTTATGCCTATAAGCTGGCCCAGGGCGGATTCAGTGACCGGGCCAGCTTCGATAACGCGGTGACGCCCCTGCGCTGCGGCATCATCCATGCGTCCGAGCAGATGCAGGGGCAGCTGGACTATGTGCTTTCCCTGGAGCCGTCCATGAACGTGGAGGTACGCTCCTACTTGCCGACCATCCTGTGGCGGCACGGGCGGAACCAGGAGGCCATGGCCATTTGGCTGAAAATGACGGACAGTGACTATTCCCGCCGGGAATACCCGGAGGTGTCCTATGCGGCAGTGGACGCGCTGATCTTCGGCTATATGGGTCTTTCGGCTGATGCGGCACTGAGCAGGGTGTGTACCCGCAGCGCCGTGCCGGAGGGAGCGTGGGCGCAGGTAATGGACATGCCCCTGTGGGGAGGAAGCATCAGTCTGCTGCACCGCGGCGGCGGCTTCAGCGAGCTGACCAATCGCACCGGCAGACCGCTGCATTGGGAGGCGTCCCTATACGGACAGATCCGCTCTGCGCAGGTGCTTCCCGGACAGACGGTCGTGCTGGAGCCAACGCAAGGGGAAAAGCGCCCATGAACAGAGATCAGCGAATCATCGTCAGCTATGTTCACAACGACAATGAAATCCATAAGCAGTACCGTTACCGAACAACGGATTTTGATTACGCCTTGGTAGGCTTCGGCTATCATCAGACGCCGCCCGGATATTCCTACGGGCCGTTAATCCGGGATTTCGCCATCATCCATCTGGTGATCCGCGGGCATGGCAAGGCGGTGGTGGACAGCCGTGAGCACACCATCTGTGAGAACCAGTGCTTCCTCTTCCGCCCGAATCAGATGCATTACTACGAATCCAGCAAGGATGATCCCTGGGCGTATTACTACTTCAGCTTCTGCGGCAGCGGCGTGGATGAAATCCTGGAGGAGATGGGCTTTGCGGATAATACCGTCGTCCGGTCGGTGACCGATTCGGCCGCTTTGATCCGTCTGCTTCAGCAGCTGTGCGACACCATCGACGAAACGCTGACGACCTATGTCCATCAAGGCCTTCTGAGCCTGCTGATTCACCAGTTCGTCAGGATGTCCCTGGATGAGCAGAAGCCTGTGCAGCTGACGGATCCCGAATTCCGCAGCGATCTGTTCTCCACGCGCAACTACCTGGGGTTGGCCCGGGGAATCATTCACAACAATTATGCCGAACGGATCACCGCCGAGGACATTGCCCGGCAGCTGAACCTGAGCATTGGATACCTGAATGTGCTGTTCAAGCGTGAAATGAATCAGACGGTGCATCATTACCTGACGGAATACCGCTTGAAGAAAGGGGTGGAGCTGCTGGAAACCACCTCCAAGCAGATTGTCCAGATTGCCAATGAAGTGGGCTTCAGCGATCCGCTGTACTTCTCCCGGATTTTCACCAAGTTCTACCGCGTGTCCCCAAAGCAGTACCGATCCATGTGCCAGAGGGCGAGAAAGGAGCAATAAGCATGGAAAAAATGATTCATCCCCGCAAAAGCCTGCGTCAGCATTTGAAGCTGTTTTTCGCGCCGCAGCAGCTGTCTCTGCAGGCGATGCTGGTTCCGGCGCTGCTGGCCCTGTTCCTGTTCAGCTATTTGCCGATGAGCGGTATCGTCATTTCGGTGAAGGAATACACGCTGGGCAAATCCTTCTTTGCGGGCGACTGGGTGGGGCTGAAATTCTTTCATCAGGTGCTGACAGACGATACCTTCTGGCGTGCGGCAAGAAATACCCTGACCATCAGCTGCCTGCATATGATTTTTGTCTTTCCGGCGCCGGTGCTTCTGGCGCTGATGTTCAACGAGTCGTCTCTGCGGCGCATCAAGAAGTTTTCCCAAACATGCAGCTATCTGCCCAACTTCCTGTCGATGGTTGTGGTCGCCTCCTTCTGGCAGTTGCTGCTGGGCAACAACGGTCTGGTCAACAACGCGTTGAAATCCCTCCACCTGATCGATCAGTCCATAGGCTTCTGGACGACGCCGGAATACTATTACCCTCTGGAGGTTCTGGTGAGCCTGTGGAAGAGTACTGGCTGGAGCGCTATCATCTACTTCTCCGCCATCACCAATGTCAGCGAGGAAGTCTACGAGGCGGCGGTCGTCGATGGCGCCGGGCGGTTCAGGCGGATGTTTTCCATTGTGCTGCCCTGCATCATTCCTACCGTGGCCGTTAACTGGATCATGTCCATCAGCGGCCTGTTCCGCGGGAGCTTCGATACCTCCTACCTGCTGGGCAACGCCTTCAATCGGGATTACAGTTACGTCCTGGAATACTACATTACGGAAACGGGCTTATCGCGGCTCCGCTACTCCTATGCCACGGCCATCGGGCAGATTCAATCTGTTGTATCCCTGATCCTGCTGTTTTCCGCCAATGCCTTGTCAAGACGCTTTGCAGACACGTCGATTTTCTGATGAGAGGGATGGAACAATGGGAAACTCAAAAATCAAGCTCTCCCGTGAAGACCATGTTATGAACAGCCTTGCCAACACCGTGGTCATTGTCTGCCTGATCCTGACCCTGTATCCGCTGTGGTACTGCGTTGTGTACGCATTCAACGACGGCGTTGATTCCATTAAAGGCGGCGTGTATTTCTGGCCCCGGGCGTTCACATTGGACAACTTCGCCCTCGTGCTGCGCAACGGAAAATTCCTTCATGCCTTCGCCGTCACGGTGGCGCGCACGGTTCTGGGCACCATCCTTGCCGTCAGCGTGCTGATGCTGGCTTCCTATGCGCTGTTCAAGAAAAATTTGTATTTCCGCAAGTTCTATATGATGCTTTATGTGATCGCTACCTATATTGGCGGCGGCACCATCCCCTATTATCTGACCCTGCGCAACCTCGGCCTGCTGAACTCCTTCTGGGTCTACATTTTGCCCGGCATGGGCGTCAGCCTGTATAACATGATGCTGGTGCAGGCCTTCATGAGGGCCTTGCCGGACAGCCTGGAGGAATCGGCCATCATCGACGGCTGCGGTTATTTCCGGGCCTTCCTCAAGATCATTCTGCCCCTGTGCAAACCGGTCATTGCCACCATGGCCCTCTTTGCCGCCGTGGGCCACTGGAATGACTGGTACTCCACCGCATACTACACCACCAGCGAAAGCCTGATGACCCTCTCCACCTATCTGACCAAGCTCATTCAGGAGGAGATGGCGCGCCTGAGCGCACAAAGCCAAGCGCAGTACAGCGTTACAAAGGCCATGCTGGGCGCTGAAGCATTGCGATATGCCGCCCTTGTGCTGACGATTGCGCCTATCATCACGATTTACCCCTTTTGCCAGAAGTACTTCGTAAAGGGGATGCTGGTAGGGGCTGTCAAAGCCTGATGGTTTACACCATGCGTATGGAAAGGAGGCTGTAGTTCCACCCGGTGCATTCATGTTTCCCCGCCGAGCCGTTTTGTTTGCTGATACGATCATGGAAAGGAGCCTATACATGAAGAAACTGTTTGCGATGCTGCTTGCAGCCGTCATGCTGATGTCCTGCTCCGCCAGTGCGCTGGCGTATGAATGGATCACCGATTACGACGAAAGTCTCTACGACTGGAAGACCGACACGACGCCTGTTACCCTTTCTCTGTTCGAGGACTATCCCAACACCACCGTGGATGATGAGAACAGCCTGGGTATGAAGAGGCTGAGCGAGAACACCGGCGTCACGCTGGAACGCCTTTTCCCTGTGGCTTATGACGGTACGCAGATCATGCTGATGTTGGCCAGCAACAGCCTGCCGGACATCATCGTCATGGAAAACAGCGCCGATTGGCTGGACAGCTTTGTTCAGCAGGCCATTGCCAGCGATCAGATCTGGGCCATGGACGACTTGATTGAGCAGTATGCGCCCAATTTCAAGAGCTTGGTGGCGCCGGAATATTTCGAGAATTTCCAGGAGAGCGACGGAAAGACCTACCGCATTACCAATGCGATCAACACCGCTCAAGCGGCGAAGGCCAAGAGCACCTATGGCGTCGTCGGCGGATCCTCCTGCACGCTGGTCAGGATGGACATTTATGAGGAGATCGGTTCTCCGAACATGTCCACGCCGGATAGTTTTGTCGCGGCCCTGAAGGCCATGCAGGAAAAGTACCCCGACCGGGTACCCTACATCACTCCCGGCGATGTGTGGAAGCATGCGGCCTCCGTCTTTGGCACGCAGTTCGGCATGCCGCCCTATCATGTACGGGAAGACGGCGTGGTGACGGATCAGCTGTACTCGGATGAAGCCCGCCAGGCAGCGCTGTTCGCCAACCGGCTGGCCCGCGAAGGTCTGATGGTGAAGGAATCGCTGATCGCCTCTACCAATGTGTCGGCCATGGTGTTCAACGGCGAAGTGATGGCCTATTTCTGGAACACCCGCGAGGAAGGAAAGACGCCTGATGACAATCCTGACACATATTTCCACGCCATGGCGCCTTTTGATACCTACAAGTCCTACAGCACGCCTTCCGTGGGCGGATGGAAAACCATTATGATTTCCAAAAAGTGCGAGCACCCGGATCGTGCGATCCGCGCCCTGGAATTCATGATGAGCCAGGAGGGCAACCGGATCCTGTACTGGGGCACTGAGGGCAAATCCCCTGCTGAAGGCGGCGCCTGGACGGGCGATTACATCAACGGGCCTCACTATTACCTGGACGAGGATGGCAAGCCCACCTACTATGCTGACTTCTGGGCGGCCAAGTGCGCCGACTGGGACGGCACTGCCGTCAAGTCCGGCTTGAAGGAAATCGCCTACGGCGAGGATAGCTATCTGTCCAATGTGGTGACCTGGATGAAGGACGATCCCATCTCTCGGATGGAGGCTGAGTATTACAGCGGAAAATCCGAATACGCGCCGTGGTTTGCCATCCGCATTCCTGCCGGAACGGAGCTGGCGGACATCGACGCTTCGGTGGATGTGATTAAGTCCGACTATGTGGCCAAGATTGTTTTCGCCCAAACGGAGGAAGACGCATTAAAGGCCTACGATGAGATGCTTGTCAAGATGGAGAAAGCGGGCCAGGCAAAGCTGGATGAGTTCTTTACCGCGACGTATACCGAGCTGAAGGAGCAGTACAGCAAATAACGCCTGCTCGTGCAGAATGGTCATCCGCTGCAGCGCGATATGAAGCCTGCAGCAACAACAAGCGCCGGAGGCCGGCCGTGCCTTCGGCGTTTTTCCTGTCCCGCAAGCGTTTGTTCGATAAGCAAGGGAAGGCGACGGTTGAACAATCAACAAGGCAGATGAGGTGTTATCGTGGAGTATTTATGGAAAGACCTGACCATCACTGTGAATTTCGATGCCCTGGTCAGCATCCGTGGGATTGGGCCGGATCAAGTTCAGCTCCGTGTCAGCCGGAAGGCTCCGCCGCCGGATCAGCCGGCGCTGGATATTGCCTGGAAACGCCCGCTCAAGGATATTCAATGCATGTGGCATCCGTCATGCGCAAAGAATCGCTCACTGCGCGTGGACTGGCAGGGGCCCGTTGTCACCAGCCTTTTCCGCTCGGCGCCTGTTTTTTGCTTCATGAATGAAGCCGGGAGGAATCGCCTGACCTACGCGCTGTCGGATCCCATATCTGAAATACATCATTCCTGCGGCGTACACGAAGAAGACGGCAGCCTGCTTCTGCGCATCCATGTGCCTTTGGAGGTTCTGCGTGCGCGCGAGGAATACGTCCTGTCACTGCTGCGAGACGAGCGGAACACGCCCTATGAGCAGGCGCTCCAGGCCGTGACCGCCTGGTGGGAGGACGAATGCGGCTTTCGCCCGATGTCTGTGCCGGAGGCCGCACGGCTGCCCGTATATTCCACCTGGTACTCTTTCCATCAGAACACCGTCGCGGGCTCGCTGGAGCAGGAATGCGCTCAGGCGGCGCAGAGCGGCTTTCATACCTTCATTGTGGACGATGGCTGGCAGACCTCCAACTGCGGCCGGGGCTACGGCTACTGCGGCGACTGGTATGCTGCCAAAGACAAAATACCCGATATGCGCGCTCATATTCAGGCCATCCACGGCATGAACATGACCTATATGCTTTGGTACAATATGGCGTACGTTGGCGAGCATTCGGACGGCTGGCAGCGTTTCAGCACCATGCTGCTGACCCGGGTCAAGGATCAGCAGGCAGGCGTGCTGGACCCGCGCTATCCCCAGGTACGATTGTTCCTGGTGGACACCTATGCGGAGGCGCTGAAGCAATGGAACCTGGACGGCTTCAAGCTGGACTTTATCGACAGCTTTCTGAACAGCACCAAGGCGCCGCCTTTCCGCGAGGGCATGGACTTTGCGTTGGTGGAAGACGCGGTCGCGCAGCTGCTGACGGACATTCGCCGTGCGCTGCAGGCCATAAAGCCGAATATCCTCATCGAGTTCCGCCAGTCTTATATCGGGCCGGCCATGCGCGGCTTCTGCAATATGCTCCGCGTCAGCGACTGCCCTGCGGATTGGCTCAGCAACCGGGTAGGCATGGCTGATCTCCGCCTGCTCAGCGGAAGCACCGCGGTTCATTCGGACATGCTGATGTGGCACCCTGAGGACACCGTGGAAAACGCTGCCCGGCAGATTCTCAACGTATTTTTCGCCGTGCCTCAGATTTCCGTCCGCCTGGAGAGCCTGCCCGAAGAGCACCGTCGGATGCTGTGCTATTTCATGGACTTTATGCAGCGCCACCGCAACGTGCTTCAGGCGCCCATCCAGGCTGAAGCGCCGCACATGCTGTATCCGGTGATCCGCGCAAGCAAAGATCAAGAGGAGATTATCGTTGTGTATGAGCGCGGCAAGGTGGTGACGCTTACGCAAGCCTCCTCGATTTTCCTGTTCAATGCCACGGAGGAGCCAGAGGTCATTTTGCGCTGCTCCGATCAGCCGCGTCGCCGCGTAAGCATTATCGACTGCATGGGGCGGCCTTGTTTGGAGCAGCCCCTCCATGATGCCGCCTTTCAGGCCCTTCCGATCCCGCCGGGAGGTCATGCCTGCCTGACCGTTGACGCGGTCTGAAGTCAGGCAATACTGACCTTGCTATCCAATGAAGCAGTCAATACCGACGCGAAAGGTTTCTCATTTTCAGGGCACCCACGTCCGTTCAGGCGAATGCCGTTCTGATTCCGGGGTGCGGCCCTCCCTCCGCTCGTCTCGGCAAGCCTCCCCCTTTTGGGGCAGGGGGAAGCGCCGAGCGGCATCACAAATTGTCGCCATTCCGTTCAATAACGGTCTTGTACCATTTGCAGCTGTCCTTGGGAATGCGCTTCTGCGTCTGATAATCCACATGCACCAGGCCGAAGCGCTCCTGGTAGCCGAAGGCCCACTCAAAATTGTCCATGAAGCTCCAGCAGAAGTACCCATGGACATCCACGCCCTCTTCCACCGCCCGGCGCAGCGCCAGCAGATAACGGTGCAGGAAGTCGACCCGGTTGGGATCATGTACCTCGCCGTCCAGGCTGACCGCGTCGTGGGCGCTCATGCCGTTCTCCGTGATGATGATCGGCAGGCCGTAGCGCTCGTAGAGGAACTTCGGCCCCCAGTACAGCGCGTCGGGCGTGATGGGCCAGTTCAGCGCGGTCTTGGACTGACCCGTGGGGAAGGGCACCGCCTCGGCGCCCTTTTCGCCGACGCGGAACAGGCGGCCCTGATAGATATTCTGCGCGTAATAATCCAGCGGCTGATGGATCAGCGCCATATCCTTTTCCCAGCCCTCGGGCAGATACCGTCCGAAGCGCTTCAGCCCTTCCTCAGGATACGTTCCCAAACAGACGGGATCGCTGTACCAGGCAACGTTCCAGCCCAGGCCGCGGTCAGCCTCCGGCATGCTGAAATACTGCTGACGGCAGGCCTCCACATCCGCCGCATCATCGGTGGCGGGCATGGGCGGCGTGCTGCAGGGCGCGTAGCCCACGCGCACGCCTGGAATCACCTCGCGCAGAACCTGCACCGCCCGGCCATGCGCCTTCAGCAGATGATGGATCATGCGCACCTTGTCCCCCAGGGAATAAATCACGCCCGGCGCGTGATCCGCGTTGGTGTATCCGTTGCCGATGATGCACTGCGGCTCGTTGATGGTGAAAAAGTCCTTGACGCGGTCGCCCAGCGCCGTCGCCACCGCGCGGGTATATTCAGCGAACCATTCCGGCATATCGCTGTTGAGCCAGGCGCCTTTGCGGTGCAGCGCGGTGGGCATGTCCCAGTGGTACAGCGTCACAAAGGGGCGAATGCCGTGCTCCAGCAGGCAGTCCACCAGCTCCGAATAGAATCTGACGCCTGCCGCGTTCACCCTGCCGGTTCCCTCCGGCAGAATGCGGGGCCAGCTGATGGAGAAACGGTAATTCCGAATTCCCATTTGCGCCATCAGCGCTATATCCTCACGGAAACGGTGATAATGGTCGCAGGCCACATCGCCGCTGCTGCCATCGTTGATCTTGCCCGGCGTATGGGCAAACTCGTCCCAGATGGAAAGCCCCTTGCCGTCCTCATACACGCCGCCCTCGATCTGGTAGGAGGAAGTCGCGGTACCCCAAAGAAAATCCTTCGGAAAACCCATGCTCATCAGCCTTTCTGTCCTTGATGATGATCCGTCGCGCCTATTGTACAGGACTTTGGCCGATTTGAAAAGCGTTTTTTGATAAATTTTCGTTCCCCCGCCTGTGCCGCTGCCATCCACGATCCATATCCGCCTTTCAGCGGAAATCAGAACAAGGATCGGCAGACATCTTGAAGAATCCCTATCCATTCCGAAAAAGAATCTTTTCATGGACAATCAATTCCGTCAAGATTTTCAGCGTGCGGCATATGGTAAAATCGTGCGGCGATCTGTTCTGCCTCAAGAGCGCAGACCGTTCCGGCCGCCGGGTAAAAGCCAAAATGGCCGAAAAAGACAAGCCGCACCAACAGATGGATATATTGCCGGATTGTTTTGAATAGAATTTTTTCGCGGAAGGCTTATCAAATAATATACTTTATGGTATGTTTTAGTCGAAGCCGACAAATATGCCGATTGGCGATAAGTACGCACTTTGATAAGCCTGTAAGGGCTGGATTTGGGGCGGCCATAAAGTCAAACGGAAGGAAAGAAGTCACATGAAAATTGTCTATATCGGAGCAGCCGACGCATTGGCGGAAACGCTGACCGAGCGGATGGTGCAGGAGGGGCACGACGTCTATTTTCTGTCCGACAAGGCGCTTCCGCGGAAACAGCGGGGCGTCTCCCTGCTCCGTTTTTACCACAGTCCCCGCAAGGGCGAAAGCTTTGGGAAGCTCCTGCGCTCCATTGCGCCGGACAGGGTGATATTTGCCGGGAACCACTACGTCAGCAGCACCCGTGAGGAGGAGTCGGATGCGGACGTAACCCTGCTGGCACGGTCTTTGCGGGCGGCGGCGGCAATTCCTCATGTCAGGTTTATTTTGCTGTCCTCCATGGAGGTGTACGGGAATACCGGGATCAGGGCAGACGAGTCCGCAGCGTGCGCCGCCTTCAGTGAACGGGGGATTCGGTTTCTCCATGAGGAACAGCTTCTGGATATTTACCGGAAGCAGCACGGCCTGGATACGGTGATCCTCCGGGTAGCGGGAGTATTCGTCGATGGCGGTGTACTGGTACAGCTTCAGCTGAGGATCCGCGATGCAGCTTTTCGGAACAACCTTC
>CBFFZW010000004.1:0-104593 GCA_965646445.1 uncultured Christensenellales bacterium
GAGCCCCTGGCGGGAGGTGTCGGAGGGCCTGCAGGCCCTCTGACTGCCATCGTATCCGGCGGCTTTGCCGACGGGGCGGGTCTGCCCTTTGCTCAGCAAAGGGCTTCTTTACACATCCGAACGGCGGGGAGAACGGCTTTGCCGTTCGACCAGTGAGGATGTGCAAAACCTCGTCCAAGTGGCTATGCCACTTGGACGACGGCGTTAGCCCTTCACGGAACCGCCGGTAATGCCTTCAACGTAGAATTTCTGCATGATGATGAAGAGTATGGAGATCGGGATGGAAACAATAACGCCGCCGGCGCAAAACTGGGCAAAGTAGTTGTTGCGGTTGACCTTATCCACCATGGAGAACAGGCCCAGGGCCACGGTTTTCTGGGCGGAAACGCCGGAGTTGAGCATGAGCGAGGCGAGAACGAAGTCCATCCAGGGGGCCAGGAAGGCGTTGATGACCGTGTAGACTACAATGGGCTTGGACAGGGGGATGATGATCTTCCAGAACACGGTAAATTCGTTTGCGCCCTCCAGGTAGGCGGACTCGCGCAGAGACTTGCTGATGGTGTCGAAGAAGCCCTTGGCGATGAGGTAGCCCAGGCCGGAGCCCGCCGAGTAAACGATGACCATGCCGGTCATGGAGTTGGTCAGGCCGATTTCCTTCATGATGAAGTAGACCGCCACCATGGACAGAAAGCCGGGGAAAAGATTGAGGATGATGGCGAAGTTCATCAGGGGCTTGCGGGCCTTGAAGCGCATGCAGGACATGGCATAGGCGACCATGAGCACGAACAGCGTGGAAATGATGCACACGAAGACGGCGATGGTGAAGGTGTTCATGAACCACTGGGGGAACTGGTTCACGCTGTCATCGCCGGGGGTGAGGATGGCCTTGTAATGCGCCAGGGTGTAGGCCTCGGGGAAGAAGGTGGACAGGTTCGGCCCCTTGTCCACGCCGAAGGAGGTGACCACCAGCCACAGGATGGGAATCAGCCAGAAGCCCGCCAGCAGGGCCAGCACAATGTGGCGAAGGATAACGCGAATCGTCTTGGTTTTCACTGGAAGCTCTCCTCCTTATCACCCTTGGTCATGTTGGTGAAGGCCACCAGGGTCAGGACGGCGCAGACAACGAACACCAGAATGCCGATGACCGAGGCCATCTTGTAGTTGCTCTGATCCTGCGTCAGGCGGTACAGCCAGGTAACCAGCAGGTCAACCTCGTTGGCGTTGGCGTTGGCCATCAGCTGATCGGAGGTGGTGTACACGTCGCGGCTGAGGAGCCAGATGACGTTGAAGTTGTTGATGTTGGCGACCACCGAGTTCACCAGAGAGGGACCGGTGATGAAGAGGATGTAGGGCATGGTGATGTTGCGGAAGGACTGCCAGGCGTTGGCGCCGTCAATCTTGGCGGCCTCCAGCAGCTCGCCGGGGATGTTCATCAGAATGCCCGTGGCAATCAGCATCTGATAGGGCACGCCGACCCAGATGTTGATGAGGATAATCATGGGCCGCGCCCAGGCCGGATGGGTCAGGAAGGGGATGTAGTTGGCCGTGGGGATGGCGTGGATGGAATACAGCCAGTCGGTGATGCCGGCGCTTTTGCACATGGTGTTGACGATGCCGGCGTCCGCAAAGAAATTGCGCACCAGCAGCAGGGAAACGAACTGGGGCACGGCCATGGCTACCATGAAGCAGATGCGCCAGAATTTCTTGCCGCGGGTGTTCTTGTTGTTAATGAACATGGCCATCAGGATGCCGCCGATGTAGCAGGTGAAGGTAGCCACCACGGCCCAGATCAGCGTCCAGGTGAGGACGCGGGCAAAGGCGTAGGCGAAGGTGGAATCAGCGGCGGTGGAGACGAGGCTGGAAAAGTTGTTCAGCCCGACCCAGGTGAAAAGCTTGCTGGGCACAAGATGATTTCGGTCATAATTGGTGAAGGCGATGAGGATCATCACGATCAGGGGAACGACGGTGAAGAGGAACACGCCCAGCACCGGCAGGGACAGCAGGGTGCGATGGAACTTGACGCCCAGGCAGTCCTGAAGATCCTGCGCGAAGGTGTTGACATGTTTGCCGACCTTGGCGGCGCGCTCCACCTCGCGGGCGGCGCGGAGGTTGCGCATCCACAGGATGACGGCCAGCGCCACGACCATGACGCCAATGGCGCCAAAGAGGAGGATCAGGAAGGAATTGTCATAATTGTTCCAGACATTTTTGCGGGTAACGGGGTCGAAGGTACGGGCGGCTTCCACCGTGCCCAGGGTGTTCAGCTTGGCCATGTAAGGCCAGAAAAAGCCAGGGATGATATAGAGAATGAAGGCTTCCGCCAGGGTCAGCAGGACGCCCTTGACATACTGCTTCCGGGCGAAGCAGCTTGCGCCGCAGATCAGCGCGGACAACTTCACCCAGATGTCGCCTTCAGCAAACGAACGGACGGTGCTGGCAAAGAAATCTCCGATGGCCGCGAAAAATCGGACGATTCCCGGCTGCCGGGCCGGGACGGCGGCTTTGCTTTTTTCCATTGCTCCCGCGCTCCTTGTGTGAAAAATCGGGGAATACCACCAAAGGGTGCCGAATCGTGGAGAAAGAAACCGCCCCGCGCTGCAAGGCACAGGGCGGCACAATGTGTCGAAAAATCTGGAAAGCGCCGAATAGCAGGCGATAGCCACGCCCCTCCCTTTGGAGGTGTCGGAGGGCCCGCAGGCCCTCTGACTGTCATCGTATCCGGCGGCTTCGCCGACGGGGCGGGTCTGCTATTTGCAAGGCAAATAGCTTCCTTACACGGCCTCACGACCGGGAGAGCGGTGAAGCCGCTCGACCAGGGAGGCCGTGCAAGACCTCGTCCAAGTGGCTATGCCACTTGGACGAAGCGAAGCTTACTGCAGGCCCACAGCCGTGATGCCGGCCACGCAGTTGTCCAGCAGCTCCTGCAGGGGGACGTTGTCGGGGTTGCCGTTGACGATGATCTTGCCCAGGGCAGCGGCGCTCTCCCAGAAGGCCTGGCCAACGCGCTGCACATCAGCGAAACCGGCCTGAGCGGCCAGGGCGGCGATGGCGGGATTGGACTGCACGGCCTCGGAGGCGGCGGCATTGATGTTGGAGGGGCCCTGAGAACGAAGCTCGAAGCGCAGGGTCTGGGACTGCTCGTTGGTCATGAAGGCGGCGAAGTCCATGGCGTCGCCCACGTTCTCGGAGTAGGCGTTCACGCCCACCATCTTGAAGCCGGCGAAGGAGGCCATCTGCACCTGCTCACCGTTCACGGTGTAGGTGGGCAGCTTGGTGGCGGCGTAGTTATCGCCCCACACCTCGGCGGCCACGTTGGCGTTCCAGGTGCCGGACACACCGGCGATGATGGAGCCGTCCTTCACACCGGCGACGAAGGGATCGGAATCAGCTTCCTTGAAGCCGGGGTTGGCGGTGATGGCCAGCAGAGCCTCGACTACCTGCACGCCGGTGATGGGGGTGTCGGTGGCGTTCCAGTTGCAGGTGTTGGTCACGCCGTCCTCGGTCACATGCATGTCCAGACCGGCGCCCTTGAACCAGGAGTAGAAGTACCAGGCATTGGACATGGGGAAGGCCACATACTTGCCGGCTTCAGCAGCCTTGGCCAGCATGGCGTCCAGGGTCAGCACGTCCTCCTCGGAGAAGTACTCCTTGTTGTAGAACATGAAGTAGCCGTTGTCGGCGGTGGCGGGGTAGGCGTACAGGTTGCCGTCAATGCCCGTCACGGCTTCTACGGAGGCGGGGACGTTGTTGGCCGCGACAGCTTCGGGGTCGATCATGACCTGCTGCAGCGCGCTGGCGTTGTACAGGCTGTTGAACTGGTCATCCGCGAAGGTGAAGACATCCGCCGCGGCGGTGGGGTCGGCCAGAACGACCTTGGAGCAGTCGCCCTCGCCCTGGACGCCCACCTCGATGGTGTAGACCTTTTCGGGATAGGCGGCCTTGAAGTTTTCGATGACCTGATTGATCCACTCCACGTCGGCGTTGTCACCGACCCAGACGCGCAGGGAAACCTGCTCCGCCATGGCGCAGGATGCGAACATGGTCAGCATCATGGTCAGGGCGAGCACCATTGCCAGGAACTTCTTCATGGAAAGATTCCTCCTTGAATATATCTCACGCGGGGTGAACCGCGCGGAGTACGGTGTCGCGCGCCGCACATCCGCCGGGCAGAAGGTAGCCTGCCCCGAATTGGCGGCGCCTATGAGGCACGGATGGACATGAAAGCGTTATCGGACGGAATCGCGAAGGCGCAGCTCGGCCTTCAGCACCACGTTTTGCGGTGGCGCGCCGCGCTCCATCATGTCGGCCAGGACGCGCAGGCTTTCCCGGGCGATGGCCGCCACGGGCTGTTCCACGGTGGTCAGCCGGGGGATGAAATACTTGCCCATCTCCGTGCCGTCAAAGCCGAAAACGCTCACTTCCTGGGGAACGTCGCGGCCCAGATCCTTTAGCGCGCGGATGACGCCCAGGGCCATGGCGTCCGACATGCAAAAGACCGCCGTGGTATCGAGCCGCTGACGGAAAAAGGTCTTTGCCGCTTCAAACGCGCCCTCCATGGAAAACCTGGTTTCCACATAGCGGGTTTCGTCGAAGGTCTGGCCGATTCGGCGGAAGGCGTCCAGCACGCCCAGATAGCGCAGGGAGAGGTTATCGCCCTCCATGCGGCTGCCCCCGAAGACCGCCACGCGCCGATGTCCGCTCTGAAGCAGGTAGGCCACCGCCTGGCAGGCCATGGCCCGGTCGTCAATGGAGACGGAGGAGGCGCGGGGAAGTCGGTTCAGCCCCACGTCCACCGTGGCGAAGACCATGGGCACGTCCACGCCCCTGAGCACGGCGGCCCGCTCGTCAATGCGGCTGCCCACAAAGATCAGCCCGCTGACTCGCTTCTCGTGCAGAAGCCGGAGCGCCGCCTGAAACTCGTCCGCCTTCTCGTCGATAAATTCCAGCAGGAAGGCGGCCTTGCTGTCCCGGCCGATGGTCATCATGGCTTCCGCCAGCGCGGACAGGAACGGATTTTGATGCCCGCGCAGGATGATTGCCACCACGTCGGCGTCCAGCTGCTTGAGGCCCCGGGCGTTGGCGTTGCCCACGAAATGGCAGTCCGCCATCACGCGCTCCACCTTGTCGCGGGTTTCACGGTTGACGTCCGGCCGATGGTTCAGCACCCGGGAGACGGTGGTCACGCTGACGCCAGCCTTCCGGGCGATGTCCTTGATGGTGTAAATTTTCATGCGGACACCTCCCTTTCAGCAGCATCCGACGGCGCGACGCCTTGCGGCATCGTTACCGATAACGTTTCCAATTGCACGGTAAGAATATCACGCTCTTTGGCTGTTGTCAATAGTACAAATGGTATTTTCTTAGAAAAAGTTTATGAAGCGCGCCAATGAAGTATGTCCGTGGGAAGGTGCTACATTCTCAGGGAAGGGAAGGAGAAGGCCAAGCGTATGGCGGGGAGGTTCCTCATAGACTTTACAGCGGCGCGAATCGCCGGGGCTGCGGGGCCGCTTGCATGTCGGGAGAAATATGGTATAATGGTTTGTGGAAGGGAGTGATCGCCCGTGAGCGAGCAGAAGAACGTCAGCAAGCCTGTCCAGCTGTGGAACAGCGCGGTGAAAGCAGTGAAGGGCGAGAACACCGGCGCCCTGGTGGAGCAGTTCACCGCGGAAATGACCCTGGTGGCCGAAGGCCTTTGCGAGGATCAGGCCCGGCTGCGTCAGGCGGTGGAGGAAATCCGCCGGGAGGCGGACGCGGCCCGGCAGAGCCTGCGCAGCGAGCAGCAGGCCATCGACAGAACCATCCAGGAGAACCAGCGGGATATCGACCGCCGCCTGGACGACATCGACCACCGCCTGGAGGCCATTGAGGCCCGCAAGGCGCCTTCCGCGAAAATCAAGAACAGGGGCCTGATGGGTCAGGCCATCATCCTGGCAGGCATCGTCTGCGGCACATGGCTGGCCGTGACGATCCTGAACCTGCTGCGATAAAGGGTGGAGGTACGGATGAAAACGTATGAGGAAATGGTCGCTGATTACCGCCGCCGTCAGCATGACACGGTGGTGGACGCCATCGCGACGGGGCTGACCTACATGGATGAGGTGGCCGTGGAGACGGGGCTGCTGGAGGAAGCGGGGCTGATGACGGAGCTATCCGAGTCCGTGTGTACGGCGCTGCCCTTTGTGATGATCGCCGCCACGGAGGGGAGCAAGGTGCTCCTGGGGCGCAAGCCCGGCAAAACCGGCATGATGGACGGGGCCTACCGCATGGTCAAGACCAGCGCGGCCCTGGGCGTGGGCGGCGCGGTGGCTTCCATGGCGGGCTTCTGGGCCGCGCTGCCGGTGACGATGGGGGTTCGCGCGCTGTTTGACTGCTACCGCTCCAAGGCCCTGACCGGCCTGCGGGTACAGGGGCGTATCAGTCGCCTGCGGGAGCTGAACGCCTTCCTGCGCAAGGCGGATGCCGTGACCACGGCGGTGGATATGCCGTCGGAAGGCCCGGTGGTTCAGGTGCCCGTCATGGTGGAATGACGCCCCAGGAGGCCTGTCAAGCGAACTATAAAAAGCGCCGGAAACCTGTTGTTTTGGTTTCCGGCGCTTTTTCATGGCGATGGTCAAAGAATCTGGCAGCCCTGCTTCAGCGTCATCGCCAGGTCATAGGCGAAGCGCTTGATGTCCAGCACATTGGGCCTTTCCTGCTTGCGCCAGGCGGCGATTCTGGCAGTGGGCGGCACCTGCATGGGTACCAGCTGCGCGCATTCCAGCAGGTTGGCGATGGCCTCGCAGACCTCCAGCAGCGCGTCCACGTCAAAGCCGCCGTAGGCAAACACGTCGGACTTGTTATCGGCCAGCACCGTTTCCAGCCGCTTCAGCAGCTTGTTGGCCTCCTGCTCGCGGTTGGCCTTCTCCGGCACGATGGAAGCTAGGTCGCGGTTGCGGAAGCAGCCCACGATGGCCGCGGCGATGGCGGGGTCCCGCACGGTGCCGTCGGGGTAGAAAATGCCGTGGACATCGTTCCAGTAGCCCTCCACCATCAGGTTGAAGACGTACCAGGGGATGCCGTACTCGTTCAGCGTCTGAATCACCAGGTCGTAGGGGTTGGCCCGGGCGATGCAGCAGGTCTCGTTGTTGATGACGGGCTTGCCGTACTTTTTGCCCACCGACAGGGCCAGCTCCGCCATCGCCCGCACCCCCTTGAGGGTCGGGGAATAATCGTGGTAGGACAGCACGTCCACCAGATCCGCGCTGGATTCCAGATCCACCGCCAGCCAGTTGCCCACGGTGATGGCGTTGACGCTGTCCAGCGACTTGACATACACGCAGTAGCGGCGCACGAAGGCCCAGATTTTTGCGTACCGGGCCTGCTTGGTTTCCTCGTCCGGGGCATGGAGAATCAGGTCGTTGCAGGGAGGCTCGTTCATCACGTCGTACATCAGCAGGCCGGGCTCGTCCTTCAAGGCCTCCACCACCGCCCTAGCGTAGCGCTCGCCCCTGGGGGTGAAGTCCTCCTCCAGAATGGCCGGATCCATGCAGTTGCCGTTGAACAGAATGGGCATGGCGCTCACGCCCTGGCCGTGGCACACGCGCACAAAATGAACCAGACGGCTGATATAGCCCTCCGGCTCCTGCTCGTAGGCGCGGTAGTCCAGCCAGAAACGCACGCTGTTGATGCCCAGGCGCTTGGCGTAGCCCAGGTCACGGATGGTGATGTTTTCATCCATGGATACGTCGTAGTTCACACCCTTGATAAAGGAATAATCCTGCAGTGGCTTCATGATAAGCCGCCTCCTTTGTGCTGCTCCTGTCCTGCGTTTCGGCTGAAAGGCCCCGATGGCGCCATTCATGAGCATCATACCATACACAGAAGCGGCAGGGGATAGATGCCCGTGTATTTTTCTTGTATTTTCTGATGGCGGAAGCGCACAGGGGCGAAAAGTCGCCAAGGAACAAAAAAGCGACTCCCTGAGGAATCGCTTTCCGTGGCTCAAATAGGATTCGAACCTATGACACTTCGGGTATGAACCGAATGCTCTGGCCAACTGAGCTATTGAGCCAAGATGGTTGCGGGGGCAGGACTTGAACCTGCGACCTCCGGGTTATGAGCCCGACGAGCTACCAGCTGCTCTACCCCGCGTCATTGTCACCTCAGCGGCGACAAAAGTTATTTTACACCATCTTGTCCTGGTTGTCAATAGCTTTTGAAAGATTTCTTACGCGGATTTTGTCAGGAAATTGGAAAGGAGGGGAGCATCGGGGAAAAGTCACGGCGCGGACTGCTTCCAGCGGGCGATTTCCTCCTCCACCAGATCGGCGGCCCGGACGACGCCGCCCTCCAGCCGCATCCGTTCCGCCAATTCCTGGGCCGCGACGCGGTACTTCGGGTTGCCGATCAGATGCACCAGGCCCCGGGTCAGCCGCTGCACGGTCAGGTTATCCCGTGCGATGGGCTTCGGGCCGCAGCCCAGGGCGTACACCCGGTTGCCCCAGAAGGGCTGATCCCCGCCGAAGGGAATCACCAGGGTGGGTTTGCCCGCCCTCAGCCCGGCCGCCGTGGTGCCCGCGCCGCCATGGTGTACCACCGCCGACACCCGGGGGAACAGCCAGTCGTGGGGGACATAATCGGCAATGTAGACCCGCTTGCTGCCTTGGGCGGTGATGCTGCCGCCCCAGCCCATGCTGATGACGGCCCGCACCTTCGCCGCCCGCACGGCCCGCAGCACGGTGGTGAAGGTCTTGTTCATGTTGCCGCTGACCATGGAGCCGAAGCCGATGTAAATGGGCGGTTCCCCGGCGGCCATGAACTCCTCCAGATCCTGGGGGGGCGTCCAGTCGCAGGGCGTCTCGTCGTACCAGAAGCCCGTCAGGTGGATGTGCTCGTCCCAGGCCTTGGGTCTGGGGAACACCAGGGGGCTCATGGCGTAAATCACCGGCACGGTATGACCGCCCACGGCATAGTTTGGCTTGGTCTGAATTTTACGCAGGGTCATGCCGTTGTCCTTGCGCCATTGGGTCAGGTAGCGCTTCTCCAGCACGCCGATGAGCATATAGCCCAGCTTGTAGGAGGCCTTGTTCCAGGCCTTGCCCCACTTCTGTCCAGGGGCGGAGGAAATGGGCGTGATGTCGTTGGGATCCATGGGGTAATAGTGGGTTTGAATGCAGGGAATGTTGTACTTTTCCGCGATGGAATAGTACAGGCTGCCGAAGTAGGTGCACAGCATGGCGTCGGCGTTGGCGCAGGCGCGGGTGAGATCCTCCAGTACCGCCGGGGCGATGTCGCGGATGGACTTCTCCACCTGCCACAGGTAGGATACGCCCTTGGCCCCGGGCTTCATCAGATTGGCCATGATGGCGACGACATCCCCGGCCAATGGCTGGAAATTCAGCCCCGCGCCCTCCACCATGGCCTGGAAGGAGGCGAAGGAAGCAATCGTGACCTCATGGCCCCGCTGGCGGAGCTCACGGCCCAGGAGCATGTAGGGCCGCACGTCCCCCGTGGAGCCCAGCGCAATCATTGTGATCTTCATGATGAATTTTCCTTCCTATGACGTTCAGCGCAGAAGCTCCCGGTGCAAGCTGCCGTTGGCGCGGCCGCGGGAGAACCAGTCGCTGTAACAGGGGTCGTGCACCGCGTCGCCGTGGGCCCTGCGGAAGGCGGCCATGTCCCGCTCGTCCCGGCCGCTTGTCAGGAGCAGCCATTTCCGATTGCGGCACAGCGCGCCGGCGTGGGGGGTGAAGACGTGGCGCAGGCCCTTTTGGCCCAGGCGCAGGCACCAGTCAACGGCGCCCAGCCCGCTATGGTAGCCTTCATCAAAGGGGATAAAATGATCCCGGCGGATCATCAGGCACAGGGCGGATACCGCGCTGACGTTGTGGCTCTGCCGCATCAGCAGATGCCAGCCGCCGGCCCTGCGCGGAAGGCCGCGCTCCCGGCATACGGCGACGCCCTTCATGCCCACCGCGAAGCCGCCGTGGGTGACGCGGCCGCGCCGGTTCCACATGACGGGGGTCACAGCGCCCACATCGTCTCGCTGGGCGTACATCATCAGTTCGGTGATCCAGTCCGGCGTCTGCGGGATCACCGTTTCATCCACGAACAGCAGCATGTCGCCGGAGGCTCGGGCGGCAGCCTGATTCATGGCGGCATAGCGGTTGACCGCGGCATCCGCCGTCAGCCACTCGGTGCCCTCCGGGGCGGAGGCGGCCAGGGCCGCGCGGCATTTGGCGGTATCCCGGCCCATCAGAATCACGCTGAGCCGGGGGTTGCCCCGGATGGCGTAGCGCAGGCGGGGCACACCGTCCAGCGCGGCAACCTCCGCCGGCCAGCCGATGCGCTGGGTGTGCTCCTGAACGGCCCGGCAGGCGGCGTCAATACACTTGTCCAGGTGCTGATGGCTGGCCGATGAGCCCACCGTCCGCCAATGGTACAGGATGCGCGACAGATGAATGATCTTGTCCGTGCGCTCGGTGATGCGCAGGGCCAGGTCGTGATCCTGGGAGCCGTCAAAGGCCGGCCGCAGCCCTCCGACGGCCTGGAGCAGGCTTCGCCGCATGGCCATCAGGTGGCAGATGTAGTTGCCCGAACGCAGGTTGTCCGGGCAGAAATCCGGCTTGAAATGGGGCGAGGTATGCCGCGCGCCGTCCTCCGTCACCTTGTCCTCGTCGGAATAAATCATGTCCGGCTGATGAGCGATGATGGCCTCGGCCACCCGGTACAGGGCGTCGGGGGTCAGCAGGTCGTCATGGTCGCAAAGGACAAGCCACTCCCCGCGGGCCATGTCGACGGCCAGGTTGGTGTTGCCCGATATGCCGTCGTTGCGTGCCCCGTGCAGGACGCGGATGCGGGGGTCAAGGGCCGCGATACGATCCAGTGTTTCGACGGTATCCGCGCGGCTGGACAGGCCGTCGTACAGGCAGGCCTCCCAGTAGGGGTAGGTTTGGGCCAGGAAGGAATCCGCCAGAGCCGTCAGCAGCTCCGGCCGGGTGTTGTAGATGGGAACCACGATGCTGATGAGCCCCGCGTCCATCGGGTTTTCACGCTGACGGCGCAGCTCCTCTTCGGTGGGCTGAAGGCGCCGCCACGCCCGGTCATAGCTGTGGAACATCCGCTCCCAGGCCTTCTCCGCCGCGCGCCGCGCCGCGTAGGACGGGCCGTAGCGCCGGACATAATCATGAATTCGCCGGGTCAAGCCGGGCATTCCCTTCACATCCTTCCCTTGTATCTGCTTGCTATTTTATCATTTTTCTGTCGTTTCGTAAAGAGCGAAAAGACTTGAGGGAACCGCGTACAGGAAAAGGCCCCTCCCGGTCGGGAAGGGCCCCAGGGGCATCGTTTATTCCATTCTTTCCATGAAGCCGCCGTAGCGGCTGATGATCTCCCGGGCGGCGTCCTCCGTCAGGTGCTGGATGGTCACGCGCCACAGCGGCGTATTTTGACTGTTCAGCAGCGCGGTCCAGGTGGCCGGGCCGATCACGCCGTCAACGCGCAGGCCGCGATCCGCCTGGAACTGCCGGACGGCCTGCTCGGTTTCGGCGCCAAAGGAGCCGTCGGCCCCATAGCGGGGCAGGTCGTAGCCCACGTCCATCAGCAGCTGCTGGGCCATCCGCACCGTTTCACCACGGTCGCCCCGGCGGATGGTGGGCAGGGGCTCGGTGGGCATGGGGGAGGGCGTGCCGTCGATGAGCGTCAGCCACCCCTCGTAGGACCAGCCGCGCAGGGTGGTGTCCACCCGGATGCCGGGGGTGGTGCAGTTGACAATCCGCAGCGGCGTGACGGAGCGAACCACGCCCACATGGTAATAATCCAGCCGGTCGGGGTCGTTGTCGTAGCGTGAGGGCAGGTCATAGCCCTTCTCGCCGGGCTTTCGGGTCTTGTACACCAGGTCGCCTACCCGCAGGCTGTCCACGCCGGTGATGGGGGACAGGTTGGCCGTCAGGTTCCGAGCGGTCCAGTTGCTGCCGTGGATGCCGGGCCAGCGCAGTCCGCACCGCCGGACGGCGCCGATAATCAGCCCGATGCAGTCGCAGGTGCCGTTGGAGCCGTCGCCGCCCAGCTGATACCGGGGGTTTTCCGCCTCAATGGCCTGAATGGCGTTGAGAAATTCTTGCACGGTCATGGCTTTCACCTCCCATGGTCAGCGTATGTCCAAGGGGAAAAAGGGTTCGCGAAGAAGGGCGAAGGCTGTCGTAAAATGTGAAAAAGAGCCGCCGGCTCATGACAAGCGGCGGCTCCGGGATGCGTATTAATCGCTATACTTCGGCCGGGCGGTATAGGTGGTGTGCAGCAGCTCGTGGGCCTTGTGGCCGTTGGGCTCGCCCAGGAAATCCTTGTACAGCGCCTGAACCTCGGCGTTGAGGTGGCTCTTGCGCTTGGGCTTGCCGGCATCCTCGCGGTAGAGCGCGTCGGCGCGGACAGCGCGGGGATCGCAGGTCAGCCTGACTGGCGCGGGTACGATGGGCTGGCCGCCGCCGGTCACGCAGCCGCCGGGGCAGCCCATGATCTCAATGAAGTGATACGTCTTCTCGCCCCTGCGGATGCTGTCCAGCAGCTTGGCGGCGTTGGCCGTACCGTGGGCGACGGCCACGTTCAGGGTCGCCTCTTCCAGCTGGATGGAGGCTTCCTTCACGCCCTCCACGCCGCGAACCTGATGGAATTCCACATCCGCCAGCTCCTGGCCGGTGACGACCTCATAGGCCGTGCGCAGGGCGGCTTCCATCACGCCGCCGGTGGCGCCGAAGATGACGCTGGCGCCGGTGCTCTCGCCCAGCAGGCTGTCGAAGTCCTCGTCAGGCAGGTTCACAAAGTCGATGCCCGCTTCCTTAATCATCTTCGCCAGCTCGCGGGTGGTGATGACGGCGTCCACATCCGCCAGGCCGTCATGCCCCAACTCGGGCCGCTGAGCCTCGAACTTCTTGGCCGTGCAGGGCATCACCGACACCACGGCGATGCTGGCCGGGTCGATGCCCATCTTCTCGGCGTAGTAGGTCTTGATGACGGCGCCCTCCATCTCGTGGGGAGACTTGCAGGAGGACAGGTTGGGCAGGAAGTCCTGATAATAGTGCTCGCAGAACTTGATCCAGCCGGGGGAGCAGGAGGTAATCATGGGCAGCACGCCGCCGGTCTTCATGCGGGTGAGGAGCTCGGTGGCTTCCTCCATGATGGTCAGATCGGCGCCGAAGTCGGTATCGAACACCCGGTCAAAGCCCAGGCGGCGCAGGGAAGCGGCCAGCTTGCCCGTCACCAGGGTGCCCATGGGCATGCCGAATTCCTCGCCCAGGGCCGCGCGGACGGCGGGGGCGGGCTGCACCACCACATGCTTCTTGGGGTCGGCCAGCAGCTCCCACGCCCGGGCGGTGCCGTCCTTTTCGTAGAGCGCGCCGGTGGGGCAGGCGGCGATGCACTGGCCGCAGTTGATGCAGGCCATATCATCAAGGGCCTTGCCCCAGGGGGAGGCGATGGCCGTGTTGAAGCCGCGGTTCACCGGGCCGATGACGCCCACGGCCTGCGTGTTGTTGCAGGCGGCCACGCAGCGGCGGCAAAGGACGCACTTGTTGTTGTCCCGCACGATGGAGGGGGACAGGTCGTCCACGTCATATTTGTTCATGGAGCCGGCAAAGCGGTCGCCGTCCTCCACGCCCAGGTCGCGGCACAGCTGCTGCAGCTCGCAGGTCTGGTTGCGGGCGCAGGAGAGGCACTTCTTGTCGTGGTTGGACAAGAGCAGCTCGAGGTTGATCTTCCGGGCCTCGCGGATGGCGGGGGTGTTCGTCCTGACCACCATGTTCGGGCTCACGGGCAGCACGCAGGCAGCCTGCAGGGCCCGGCCGCCCACGTCCACCACGCACAGGCGGCAGGCGCCGATCTGGTTCACGTCCTTGAGGTAGCACAGCGTCGGGATGTTGACGCCTGCCTTCTTGGCGGCCTCCAGGACCGTGGTGCCGGCAGGGACTTCAACGCGCACGCCGTCAATGGTCAATTGAATAAGCTGTTCCATTGAAAAATTCTCCTTCCTGCCAGCGTTATCGTTTGGTAATGGCGCCAAAGCGGCACTTTTCCATGCAGGCGCCGCACTTGAGGCACTTCGCCGGGTCGATGGTGTGCTGATGGCGCACTTCGCCGGAAATGGCCCCGGCGGGGCAGACCTTCGAGCACAGCGTGCAGCCGCGGCACTTGTCGGTGATAACGTAGCTCAAAAGCGCCTGGCAGTGATGGGCGGGGCAGCGCTTTTCCTTGATGTGGGCCTCGTACTCGTGGCGGAAATACTTCAGCGTGGACAGGACGGGGTTGGGCGCGGTCTGACCCAGGCCGCACAGGGCCGTGGCCTTGATGTTCTTGGCCAGGGCTTCCAGCTTTTCAATGTCGCCCTCCTGGCCCTTGCCCTCGACAATGCGCTCCAGAATCTCCAACATCCGGCGGGTGCCCACGCGGCAGGGGGTACACTTGCCGCAGCTTTCATCCACGGTGAAGTCCAGGAAGAAGCGAGCGATGTCCACCATGCAGTTGTCCTCGTCCATGACGATCATGCCGCCGGAGCCCATCATGGAGCCGATCTCAATGAGCGTATCGTACTCGATGGGGATGTCGAGGTGCTCCGCCGGGATGCAGCCGCCGGAGGGGCCGCCGGTCTGCACGGCCTTGAACTTCTTCCCATTGGGGATGCCGCCGCCGATGTCCTCGATGATGGTGCGCAGGGGCGTGCCCATGGGGATTTCCACCAGGCCGGTGTTGTTGATCTTGCCGCCCAGGGCAAAGACCTTGGTGCCGCGGCTGCGCTCGGTGCCCATGGAGGCGTACCACTTCGCGCCCTTGAGGATGATTTGCGGCACGTTGGCGTAGGTCTCGACGTTGTTGAGCATGGTGGGCTTGCCGAACAGGCCCTTCACCGCGGGGAAGGGGGGCCGGGGCCGGGGTTCGCCGCGCTTGCCCTCAATGGAGTTCATCAGCGCGGTTTCCTCGCCGCAGACGAAGGCGCCGGCGCCCAGGCGGATGTGCACGTCAAAGCAGAAGTCCGTGCCCAGAATCTTTTCGCCCAGCAGGCCGTACTCGTGAGCCTGCTCGATGGCCACCTGCAGGCGCTTGACGGCGATGGGGTACTCCGCGCGGACGTAGATGTAGCCCTCCGTCGCGCCGATGGCGTAGCCCGCGATGGCCATGGCTTCCAGGATGGCGTGGGGGTCGCCCTCCAGCAGGGAGCGATCCATGAACGCGCCGGGGTCGCCCTCGTCGGCGTTGCAGGCCACATACTTCTGGTCAGCCTGGCTGGCGTAGGCGAACTGCCACTTTTTGCCCGTGGGGAAGCCGCCGCCGCCGCGGCCGCGCAGCCCGGAGTCCAGCACCTCCTGGATGACCTCCTCCCGGCTCATGGCCGTGAGGGCCTTCGCCAGGGCGCGGTAGCCGTCCATGCCGATGTATTCGTCGATGTTCTCCGGGTCGATGACGCCGCAGTTTCGCAGGGCCACGCGGCTCTGCTGCTTGTAAAAGCCCACGTCGCTCAGGGGCATGTTCACGCTGGATTCATGGGTGACGTGATCCACATAGGTCAGGTGCTGCACCTTGCGGCCCGCCGCCAGATGCTCGGCCACAATCTCGTCCACATCCTCCAGCTTCACCCGGGAATAGAAAGTGCCCTCGGGATAAACGATCACCACGGGGCCCTCGGCGCACAGGCCAAAGCAGCCGGTGCGCACCACCTTCACCTGGTCGGCGATGCCATGAGCCTCCAGGCGCTGATGGAAGCGCTCCAGCAGCTGCATGGAGCCGGAAGACGTACAGCCCGTGCCGCCGCAGACCAGCACATGGTGACGGATGGCGGCCTCGGGGGCGGCGCTCTCCGCGCTGTTGTGGCGCATGGCCATGTTGCCCTGCTGGGATGCCCGGATGGCGTCCAGTTCAGCCATTGTTATCATAAGCGATGTTCCTCCACTCGTCGGTCAAATCAGCGGTATTTGCTCAGGATGCCGGGCACCTCGTCGGGGGTTAGACGGCCGTAAACCTCGTCGTTCACCATCATAACGGGGGCCAGGCCGCAGGCGCCCAGACACCGGGTGGCGTTGAGGGTGAATACGCCGTCAGGGGTGGTTTTGCCCACGGGGATTCGCAGCTCCTCGCTGAGCTTGTCCAGCACCTTCTGGCTGCCCTTGACATAACAGGCCGTGCCCAGGCACACGCCGATGACATACTGGCCCTTGGGCTCCAGGGAAAACTGGGCATAAAAGGTCGCCACGCCATAAACCTCCGCCAGGGTGACGCCCAGGCCGTCAGCGATCCGCTGCTGCACCTCCCGGGGCACATAGCCGAAGATATTTTGAGCTTCCTGAAGCACCGGCATCAGCGCGCCGGGTTCGCCCTTGTGGCGCTGTATGGCCGCGTCCAGGGCCGGATACTTTTCCCGTAATTCAGGCATTGGGCATTCCTTCCTCCTTCATGCCGCGGCGCGGGGGCGATGTTTCTCCGCGAGCCGTGGCTTGACATTATACTAACAATTATCGTACCATAAAAGCATGGAAAAAGGAAGGGGCAATTCAGCAAAAAGGCTTGAAAAATGTCCCTTCCTGACGAAAAATGTTCGTGAAAGTACTACCATTCCGGGCAGACCGCCGACCGTTTCCGCAAAATTCGCCGTCAAAGGCGATCATTGATGTCAGGCGGGCGCGTCAGTCCATCAGATCCTCCCGGAGGGCGATGGCCTCATCGTAGCAGGCCATGGCCTGGAGCTTCAGCCGTCCGGCCAGATCCGTGGCGCCGTCAGATCGGAGGATGTCGCTTTCCCTGGCGGCCCAGGCATCGCAGAAGGCCAGCAGATCTTCCACCACGTCGGGGCAGGGCAGGGCGAAGCGCTCCCGGGCGGTGCGGGCCCACAGGGCGACACGTTCACCGATGTCCTGCGCGACCTTCTTGGCCTCCTGAACCGTCAGCTCTCCCAAATCCAGCGCCAGGGCGGCGTCCCGCAGCTGATCCGCCGTCTGCCAGGCCAGGGCGAGGCCGGCTTCCGCCACATCCAGCTGACCGGTCATGCCGGAGAGCCGCAGCGTCACCGTGGGGCAAGCCCAGGCGTGAACGTAGGTTTCCACGCTCTGGCTGGAGGAAAGCCGCTCCCGGACGGCGTCGGCATCCTCCTTTTCCCCATAGACGGCGATGAACACCCGCCATTTGCCGCCGTCCTCCGTCAGATATCCCGGTGCGCCCCGTTCCTTGTAGGCGTCCACCCGGCCCTGGGCGGCCTCCTGGGTGGAGTACACGCCCGTCTGGATGGCGTACCAGGTGATGGCGGGCAGGGTGATCTCCCGGGATGTCACCGTCTCGTCAAAGGCGGCGGTTACGGGGGTCGGGGTGGGGGGCGTCACTCCTTCCACCCGGACGCTTTGGCGGCCCGTCAGGTGCGAAGCCAGCCCGGCCAGCACCACAACGGCCGTCAGAAACAGCAGCAGACGCCGCATGGCGGCTTGTCCCCGCATACGGCGGTACATTCGTCTTTCCATTCGGCCCATAGGGGATCCCCTCGCTTTCACGCAAGGGTATGCGGGGCGGAATGAATTCATGCTTGCCAAAACACGCTGTACCGTGCTACTATATCCATAAGGTTATGACCTGGAAGGGGTATGCTGAATGCGCTACCATATTGATACCATCCCCCTGTGGGACGCCATGAAGCTGGACGGCGAGTGCCTGCTGTGCGCCCTGGAACGCAAGACGGAGCTGGGCGAGGCGGAGCGCTACCTGGGCGCGTCGGTGATGGAGCCGGACATCCGCATCCAGGTCAACGCCAAGGGCTTCTGCCGCCAGCACCAGGCGATGCTGTTTGTGGGCGACAACCGCCTGGGGCACGCGCTGATGCTGGAATCCCACATGATCGAGGCCCGCGACCGGGTGAAGAAGCCCTTCGCGGCGCTGCGGAAGTCCGCTCACACCTTTGCCGAGGCCTCGCTGATGAACCGCATGTCCGGCAAGGGGCAAAGCGCCCGCAAGCACATGGCCGATCTGGCCGACGAGCTGGCCGCCATGTCCCATACCTGCATCATGTGCGACAGCATCGAGGAGAATATGGCCCGGTATCTGCGGACGTTCTTTTATCTGGTGAAAACGGATGAAGAGTTCCGCCAGGCGCTGAAAAACAGCAAGGGCCTGTGTCTGCCGCATGCCGCAAGGGTGCTGCGGGAGGCGCCGGACGCCCTCCCCGCCAAGGAGCTGCCGGATTTTGTGGATACCATCTGCGAGTTGGAAACCAAGAATCTGGATCGGATGCAGGAGGATGTGTCCTGGTTTATTAAGAAGTATGATTATCGCTATAAGGAAGAGCCCTGGAAGGATAGCCGGGACGCGGTGGAGCGCACGGTGAATAAACTGCGCGGCTGGTGCGTGGGCAAGGAGCCCTACCCGGAGGAAAAAATATAAAACAAAGCCCATCTCCCACCGGTTCGCGCCAGCGTAAACGGGAGTCTGAGGGGCGATGCCCCTCAGGCAGGGGTCTGGGGGCAAGGCCCCCAGCATCGTTCCTGCATCGCGCAGCGATGAAAGCCCCTCGTCAGGGAGCGTAGCGTCCCTGACGACAAAGCTATCATCATAGCGGTAACATCATGATTAAAATCAGCATACCAAAAGCGCTGCCAGTCCCACAAAGACTTGCAGCGCCTTTTCTTATCTGGTCATAATCAGTTCACCGCCGGAGCCGTTTCCGGGTCAAACTTTTCCAGGAGGATGCCCGCCTCCTCGAAGATGCGCAGGGAAAACTCGTCCGGGTAGCCCTCCTGATAGACCACGCGGCTGATGCCCGCGTTGATAATCATCTTCGCGCACACGCTGCAGGGCTGATGGGTACAGTACAGCGTGGCCCCCTGGATGGACACGCCGATTTTCGCCGCCTGGATGATGGCGTTCTGCTCGGCGTGGATGGCGTAGCACAATTCGGCCCGGGTGCCGGACTGAATGCCCAGCTTGCGGCGCATGCACTCGCCCCGCTCGCGGCAGGTGCGCAGCCCCGCCGGCGCGCCGTTGTAGCCGGTGGTCATGATCCGCTTGTCCTTGACGATCACGCAGCCGATGCTCCGGCCCTCCACAAAGCAGCTTGTCCACCCTGCGATGACGTGGGCCATCTGCATGAACCGGGAATCCCACTTATCCATTGCGCCAACCTCATTTCTTCAGCGTAAACGCCCTTGATTGATGGGACAACTATACCGTTTTTTCGCCTCGATGTCAACCTTTTCCCGGAAGATTGGCGGCAAGAAAGGGCGGACATGGGCATACGCTTTCACGCAAGGGAGGCGGATGCGATGGGGGGCAGTCTGAAGCGTCAGGCGCTGATTCTCACAGCGGGCAACGGCTTGACAAGGGCGCTGGGGTTTGCGCTGCACTTGGTTTTTGCCCGCATGATGGGGGCGGAAGCCCTGGGTGTGATGGAGCTGTCCCACTCCGTGAGCATGCTGGCCCTGACGCCTGTCACCGCGGGGCTTCCCACCGCCATGAGCCGCATGACGGCAGGGCGGCCCGCCGCCGATCAGCCCAACGTCCTGCGCGCGGGCTTGCGGCTGGTGACGCGCATTGCCCTGGCGGTGATGCCGCTGCTGCTGATTCTTTCCCCCGCCCTGGGGTGGATGCTGGGGGACGCCCGAGCGGTTCCGGCCATCTGGAGCATGACGCCCTGCGTGCTTTTGCTGGGGCTGTGCAGCGTGTACAGCGGCTATTGCTATGGGCGGACCAATACGCTGACGCCCGCGGCCAACGAGTGCGTGGAGCAGACGGTGCGCTTTGCGCTGTCGGTTTTGCTGCTTTTGTGGCTGGGAGGGAGGAGCATCGCCCTGTCGGCGGCCCTGCCGGGCGTGGCTGAATGCGTGGCGGCGGGGCTGTCGCTGTGGCTGTTCCGCCGGGCAGTCCGCCTGCCAAGAAGCCTGGCCCGGCCCAGCAGGGCGCTGATGAGGGAAGCGACCCGGCTGACGGCGCCCGTGGTGCTCTCCCGGCTGTGCCTGACGGGGATGCGCACCCTCAACGCGGTGCTGCTGCCCGCCTGCCTGCGCCGCTCCGGCCTGACCGCCTCGGCGGCGACGGCGCAGTTCGGCCTGCTCAACGGCATGGCCATGCCGCTGATGATGCTCCCGGGAATTGTGACGGGCGCGGTATGCATGGTGGCTACCCCGGCGGTTTCCCGGCTGGAATCGCAGCCGCGGCGGATGAAGGCCATGATGCGCCAGCTGGCCCTGGCTGGGCTGGGCATCGGCGCGGCGGCGTCGGTGGTTTTATGGCTGGGGGCGGATTTTGTCAGCGGAACGCTGTACCGCCAGGAGGCGCTGGCTCCCTTGATTCGCCTGCTGGCCCCCGTCACGGCCGTGATGGCCCTGAACCAGGTGATGAACGGCATGATCGCCGGGCTGGGCCTTCAGCGGCGGTCGCTGACGGGCACGGTGCTGTCCGCCGCCACCGTGCTGCTGATGACGGCCTGGCTGGCGCCGCTGCCGGGATGGCGGCTTTTCGGCGCGGCCCTGGCTACCATGACGGGACAGACCGTGACCCTTTTGTGGAACGGCGGGGTGCTGCTCCGGGCGCTGAGGCGGCTGCGGCGTCAGCCCGCCCGGCAGGCTTCGGACACGTCCCTGGACGGCGGTTTGGCGGCGTGCGGAGGCGGGGATATGTGACGCGGAGACGCCCGAACAAACTTTTTTCCCAATTTTGCCGGAAATCCCCTTGACGGCCTGGGGGATAATCGTGTATACTATGGCCGTTGCCTGCAACAAAAATCAAAAAAGATAGAAAGGAGGCCGCAGTATGCATAGCATTTTGTTGATGAACGCAAAGACTTCTTGGATCGACGCGGCCCTTTCTGTCTGTGTATATGGCTGGCGCGGATAGTTTCCGTGCGCCTGCCTCTGCCTTGCACATTCAGCACCGGCCGCTCAAAAAGCGCTGCCGGTGCTTTTTTATATGATTTCGGATGATGACGGGAGGAACGTATGAAGCAGACCAAAGCAAAGCCCATCGGCGCCATGCTGCGCCTGATGCGTCAGAACCTGCCCTGCTATATCGGGTCGGTTATCGCCACGACGATGATCGTGCTTATCGGCTTTCTGACGCCGATTGTGCTGGCTGAGACCATTGACAGCGTGCTGGGCAGCGCCCCCTCCACACTGCCGGAATTTCTGCTGCGGCCCATCCGCGCCCTGGGCGGCAGAACGTTTCTGGTGAACAATCTGTGGATTCTGGGCGTGGTGCTGGTGGCCCTCAACCTGATCAACGGCGTGTTTACTTATTTGAAGGGCCGCCTCAACGCCGTAGCCAGCGAAAACATTGCCTTCAGCCTGCGCAAAAGCCTTTATGAGCGGCTGCAGCGCCTGCCCTTCGCCTACCATGCCAAGGCCGAGACCGGCGACCTGATTCAGCGCTGCACCTCCGATGTGGACACCATCCGCCGCTTTCTCTCCGTGCAGGTGATGGAGGTGGTCAACACGGTGCTGATGGTGGTCATCGCCCTGTCGATTCTTTTCAGCCGGCATGTGACCATCACCCTCATCAGCATGGTGCTGGTGCCGCCGCTATTCCTCTTTGCCATGTGGTTTTTCAAGATGGTGCACAAGAATTTCCGGCTCAGCGACGAGGCGGAGGGCAAAATGAGCGCCATCCTCCAGGAGAACCTTTCCGGCGTGCGGGTGGTGCGGGCTTTCGGCCAGCAGCAGCGAGAGGTGGAGAAGTTTGACGCCGCCAGCGCCGATTTCCGCAAAAAGACCAACAAGCTCTACGACCTGCTGGCCATCTACTGGGGCGGCGGCGACGCCATGTCCATGGCCCAGGCTATGGTGACGCTGCTGGTGTGCGTTTGGTACGCCAGCCGGGGCGAAATCACGGTGGGCACGCTGATCGTGTTCACCAACTACATCGGCATGTTGCTGTTCCCCATCCGCCAGCTGGGCCGCACCCTGTCCGACGCGGGCAAGTGTATGGTGTCTATGGAGCGAGTGCAGGCCATCCTGCATGAGGAGGCCGAGCCGGAGGAGCCCGGCGCGCTGACGTCCGACCTCCACGGGGACATCGTGTTCGACCATGTGTCCTTCAGTTATCCTGACGACCCGCAGCCCGTGCTCAAGGATGTGTCCTTCACCATTCCGGCGGGCAAAACGGCGGCGGTGCTGGGCGGCACGGGCAGCGGCAAGAGCACCATGATGTACCTGCTCCAGCGGCTGTACGAGCCCACGGGCGGCTCTATCACCATCGGCGGGGTGGACATCCGCCGCATCGACCGCGCCTATCTGCGCGGCCAGGTGGGCCTGATCCTTCAGGAGCCCTTCCTGTACTCCAAGACCATCCGGGAGAACGTGGGCATCGCCCGGCGGAACCCGGAGGAGGAGGCCATCTGCAGGGCGGCCGACGTGGCCAGCGCCTCGGGCTTCATCGCCAAGGCGGACAAGGGCTACGATACCCTGGTGGGCGAGCGCGGCGTCACCCTGTCCGGCGGACAGAAGCAGCGCGTGGCCATCGCCCGGACGCTGATGAAGGACAACGCCGTGCTCATCTTTGACGATTCCCTGTCCGCCGTGGACACGGAGACGGACGCGCAGATCCGCGCCGCCCTCCGCCATGAGCAGACGGGCGTAACGACCCTGATTATCAGCCATCGCGTAACCACCCTGAGCCAGGCGGATGTGATCCTGGTGCTGGAGGAGGGGCGCATCACCCAGCAGGGCTCTCATGAGGAATTGTGCCGTCAGCCGGGGCTGTATCAGCGGATCAACAGCATTCAGAATGCCCTGGAGGAGGAACTCAACGACGCGCTGGCGGCGGAAGGAGGGGAAGTGTAATGCAGTCCTTTCAGGAAGAAGATTATACGAAACGATTTGACCTGTCCCTGTGGAAAAAGCTGCTGAAGATCGCCAAGCCGTACCACAAGAATCTGTGGATGGTGGTGGCGTTCATGACCGTGTCCGCCATCATTGACGTGGCGCTGCCCATGATGAATTCCTACGCCATCGACAACTACATCACCGGCCATACCATGGCGGGCATCGGCTGGTTCGTGGCGGGCTACATCGCCCTGGTGACCATTCAGGTGTTCAACATTCTGGGCTTTCTGAAGCAGTGCGGCTATGTGGAGTGCGGCGTGTGCTACACCATCCGCCGCCTGGGCTTCCAGAAGCTGCAGGAGTTGCCCTTTTCCTATTACGACCGGATGCCCGTGGGCTACCTGATGTCCCGCCTGACCAACGATACCCAGCGCCTGGGGGATACCATCGGCTGGTCCATTGTCGATCTGTGCTGGGGCGCGGTGTTCCTGGTGGCCTGCTCGGTGCAGATGTTCATCCTCAACTGGCGGCTGACGCTGGTGGTGCTGCTGGTGCTCCCGCCCCTGGCGGTGATCTCCTGGAAGTTCCAAAAGGGCATCCTTCAGGCCTACCGGCAGGTGCGCAAGCGCAACAGCCAGATCACCGCCGGCTTCAACGAGGGCATCATGGGCGCCAAGACCACCAAGACCCTGGTGCGCGAGGAGATGAACATCGAGGAATTTACCCAGGTCGCCGGCGAGATGCGCCGCTCCTCGGTGAAGGCGGCCACGCTGTCGGCGCTGTTCCTGCCCATCGTGGTCAGCCTGGGCAGCCTGGCTACGGCCTACGCCCTGTGGAAGGGCGGCTATGAGGTGCTGGGCGGCGTGATGACCCTGGGCGTATTACAGGTGTTCATCAACTACACGGTGCAGTTCTTCCAGCCCGTGCGCGACATCGCCCGCATCTTCGCGGAGCTTCAATCTGCCCAGGCCGCGGCGGAGCGGGTCATCACCCTGCTGGAGACCGAGCCGGACATCGTCGATTCGCCGGAAGTCGTGGCGCGCTTTGGCGACAACTTCCACCCCAAGAAGGAAAACTGGCCTGCCCTGGTGGGCGACATCGACTTCAAGGACGTGACCTTCCACTACAAGGACGGCGAGCAGGTGCTATCGCACTTCAATCTCCATGTGGAGCACGGCCAGACCATCGCCCTGGTGGGGGAGACCGGCTCGGGCAAGTCCACCATCGTCAACCTGATCTGCCGGTTTTATGAGCCCACCGAGGGCAGCATTCTCATTGACGGCGAGGACTACCGCACCCGCAGCCAGCTGTGGCTGCAATCCAACCTGGGCTATGTGCTGCAATCGCCTCAGCTGTTCTCGGGCACCGTGGCGGAGAACATCCGCTATGGCCGACCCGAAGCCACGGACGAGGAGGTTTATGCTGCCGCCCGGATGGTGGGCGCGGAGCCCTTCATCCTGGCCATGGCCAAGGGCTATGACGATCAGGTGGGGGAGGGCGGCAACCGCCTTTCCACCGGGCAGAAGCAGCTGATCTCCTTCGCCCGGGCCATCCTGACCAACCCGGCCATCTTCGTCCTGGACGAAGCCACCTCCTCCGTGGACACGGAGACGGAGCAGCTGATCCAGCGGGCCATCCAGACCGTGCTGAACGGCCGCACCAGCTTCATCATCGCCCACCGGCTGTCCACCATCCGTTCGGCGGACCGCATCCTGGTCATCCAGAACGGCAAGATTACCGAGGAAGGTACCCATCGCCAGCTCATCGCCAAACAGGGCTACTACTACCAGCTGTACACCAACCAGTTCCAGGAGGAGCAGGGGCTGGACATCCTGGACGGCAAAATGGCGACGGCGAAGGCATAAGACACCGACCGCGCACGAAAGGAAGTGTTCCCATGATCCTGATGATTGCCCTGGCTCCGTGCAAGGCTCTGTAAGGGCGGCCTGCACGGGGACTTCGTCCCGTTTCGGCCAGCGTTGTGAAACTAATAAGGGGCTTTGTCCCGTTTCGGCCAGCGCTTTGGAACTGATCCTATTGACCGAACCACTGCCCTTTGGGCCTTGCTGATGTTTGTTTCCATCCAAACGAGCATGAAGGAGCAAGGCGCCATGAAACATTCTGAACATTCCGAACATACCCGACGCACTTTTTCCGTGAGGCGGTGTCTGCGCACCGCTCGCGACATCAGGGACTACCTGCTTCTGTGGCTGACGCAGACGCTTTCCTCCCTGGGCAGCGGCATGACCAGCTATGCCCTGGTCATCTGGTCCTACACCCAGGAGGGCTCGGCGCTGATGACGGCGCTGTTAGCCGTATCCTCCTACGCGCCCTATGTGCTGTGCAGCGTGTTTGCCGGGGCGCTGTCCGACCGCTGGGACAAGCGCAGAACCATGCTGGTCTGCGATACCGTCGCGGCCATGACCACCGTCGCCACGCTGATTCTCCTGCGCACGGGACAGCTCCGCGTGGGGCATCTGTACCTCATCAACGCCGTCAACGGCCTGATGAACACGGTGCAGCAGCCTGCCTCGGAGGTGGCAACGTCCATCCTGCTGCCCAAGCGCTATTACCAGCGGATGAGCGGGCTTCGCGCCCTGTCCGGCGCGCTGACGGGCATTCTGCAGCCCATCCTGGCCACGGCCATCCTGGGTATGCTGGGCATGGACGCGCTGATTTACTTTGACCTGGGCACCTTCGCGGTGGCCTTCCTGACGCTGCTGCTTTTCATTCGCCTGCCGAAGGCGGAGCAGAGCGGCAAACGCCGGGAGCCGCTGATGGCCTCGGTGCGGGAGGGCCTGCGCTGGCTGTGGAAGCACCAGGGCATTCTCCATCTGATCCTGTTCCTCGCGGCCATCAACCTGGTGGCGTCCATGTACAGCGCGGCCTTTCCGGCCATGATGCTCTCCCGGGAAGGCGGCAGCCAGACGGTGCTGGGCACGGTGAATGCCGTGATCGGCGCGGCGAACCTGGTTGGCAGCCTGCTGGCGGTGCTGCTGCCCGCGCCCAGGAGCCGCGTCCGGGTCATCTGCTGGACGCTGTTCGCCTCCATGTGTACGGAAAATTTCTTCCTGGCCTTCGGGCGCGATGTGTGGGTCTGGGCCATCGGCGGCTTCCTGGGCTGGGTGTTCATCCCGGTGATGAACACCAACCTGAACACCATCATGCGCCTGAACATCCCGCTGGACATTCAGGGCCGGGTCTACGCCGTGCGGAATTCGCTGCAGTTCTTCACCATTCCCCTGGGTAATCTGCTGGGCGGCGCGCTGGTGGACGGCGTGTTTGAGTCGCTGATGGCGGAGCAGCCCGCGGACGGCCTGCTGGCCGCGCTCTTTGGCCTTGGCAAGGGCAGCGGCGCGGCGCTGTTCTTCGCGGCGCTGTGGCTGTGCGGCATCGCCGTGTGCGTCATTTTCCGCTTTGACCGGCACATCTGGGATGTGGAGCGAAGGGCGGAGGGCGAAGGGGGAGCGGCATGCTGATCTGCCTGCCAAGCAGGTTTTTCATCCTTCCGCGTCGAATGGTGAAGCATTACTTTATGCACAGAAGGCGTACCATGGCCATTCAAGGTGTTGAGAAATTCATCGGTCGAAAGGTCCTTCCCGCAGCTCAGGAGGAGTACAAAGACTCCATCAGGGACTCAGGATACATTGTCACCCGCCCTGATAACTACGATAGCGGCTGGGTTCACATCAACATGATGATCTATGTCAACGAAGAGGGCGTCATTACCAAGATCGACGGCGATCGCTGCACCTCCGCACCCCATAGCATCTATAATCGCAGCCACAGCGTAAGGGATACCAAGTTCAACCATTCTGACATGGCATACCTGCGCAGGTTTCTCAGGAGCATCACGGAGGAGGGCTGAGGCGGCCTTCAGAAACGGCTATTCCTTGAGAAGGCTTTGAGGACATACGAATAGGGCTGACGTCAAGCCTTCCGGCATGGCGTCAGCCCCTTCTCTATGCTTGCTATTCCGCCGCGTCCACCAGCAGCCAGTGCCGCCAGTACATGGCCCAGCGGGCGGGGAAGTCGTCCTTGGCCACATGATGGCTGGCCAGCAGGTCGACGGTACAAACCGTCTCGCCCTGGCAGACCATGCGGGCCTGGCCCACCACGTCCCCCATGCGCACGGGGGCGTCGAGGCTTTCCGGCAGGTCGATTTCCAGCTGAGGCAGGGCGTTCTCCGGCACCAGGCCGGTGAGGTCGTCGGCCAGCACGGCATCCACCGTGAGGCCGTCGCTTTGCTGGACGGGCAGGGTGCGCAGGTGCTCCCCGGCGGTCAGCAGGGTCATGGCGTCCCAGCGGGCAAAGGCCGCGTCCATCAGCCGCGCTGCCTCGTCGAACCAGTCCGAGCAGTTCAGCACCACGCCGATGATGGCCATGCCGTCCCGCTCCGCGCCGAAGACCAGGCAGCGTCCCGCCTTGCGGGTATAGCCGGTCTTGATGCCCGTGGCCCCCTCGTAGGAGGTGAGCAGGCGGTTTTTGTTGTTCAGCACCCGGTCATAATCGCGGTTCTCCCAGGGAATTTTCGCCCTGCTGGTGGAAACAATCTGCCGGAAGATGTCGTGGCTCATGGCCTCCCGGGCGATGAGCGCCAGATCCTTGGCGGTGGTGTAGTGTCCCTCGCAGGGCAGGCCGTGGGGGGTGAGAAAGACGGTGTTTTGGCAGCCCAGCTTAGCGGCGCGTTCGGTCATCATGCGGCAGAAGTCCGTCACCGTGCCGCCGATGTGCTCGGCAATGGCGGTGGCCGCGTCGTTGCCGCTGGCCAGCATCAGGCCGTAGAGCATCTCTTCGAGGGTGAGCGTTTCGCCCTCACTGAGGTAGATGCTGGTGCCGGGGACGCCGAAAGCGTTGCGGCTGGCCGTCACCGGGTCGGAGAGATTGCCCCGCTCGATGGCCATCAGCGCCGTCATGACCTTGGTGGTGGAGGCCATGGGCAGGGGCGCGTCGGCGTTGTGCTCCAGCAGAACGTTGCCGGTGCGCTGGTCGATGATGACGCAGGCCAGGGCGGAGGTGCCGATTTCATCCGCCTGGGCCGCGTACGGCAGCGGCGCCGCCACGGTCAGGACGAGCGCCGCCGCCAGGGAAACGAGCGGCTTCTTCTTCATGCTCATGACGCCCTTACATCAGCCCGGCGGGCCGATCCTCCCGGTTGGATTTGGTGAACATGTTCTTCACATCCTCCACCACGCCGGGAATCAGCTCCACCATGCGGTCTGCCACGGTGAGGGACTGGGCCGGCAGCATCTTCACCGAATCGCCGCTGACCACCAGGAAGCCCACCGGCTGCACCGAAACCCCCGCGCCGCTGCCGCCGGCAAAGGGAAATTCCGCCATGGCGGCGGTGGTGTGCCGCCGATCCTCGCAGGCGATGTCGCCGCCCGCCGTCACATAGCCAAAGCTGACCCGGGAGATGGGAATGATCGTCGCGCCGCTGGACGCCACAACGGGCTCGCCAATGACGGTGTTGACATCCACCATGTCCTTGATGGACGCCATGGCGGTCTGCATCAGTTCACCAATGGGATGATGATCCATGTTCATGCCTCCTTGCTTACCGGCGGCTGGGCGCGGCGCTGCATCGCGAGGGCCAAGGCCGCCATGAAACCTGTGATGAGCAGTGTACCCAAACGCACCCGAACTATGCACCGCCCCAGCGCGGCGGTCTGGCCGGTGAGAAAATCCGGCTGGGCCAGCACCGTGACCCGGCTGCGCAGATGGCAGGGGATGACGGCGTTCAGACCGCGGAGAAGCCCGGTGACGAAGGCCGTGCAGGCGGCGTCGGACAGGCTCAGGCGAAGGCGCAGGGTTGCTTCCTCCAGGCGGGTGTGCCGCAGGAGAAAGCTGCGGGCATGATCCGCCCTCAGCAGAACCTTCAGCCAGAAAACGCGGCTGCCGCCGCCCGGCGCGGCCTTCCGCCAAGAGGGCTTGTCGCCGTTTCCGTCCCGAAGGGTGAAGGTATGCCGAAGCAGCGGCAGCCCCACGGTCAGCGTGACCCTGGCGCGGCGCAGGTACACCACCTCCAGCGCGAAGGTGATGGGGATGACCATAAGCACCGTGAGCAGGCCGAATACGATCAGAATCATGGTTGCGCGCCTCCTGTTCATAGCATGGCCCTCGCGACGCCCGCTATGCGCTTGACGGCGCGGGCAAATGCGCATATACTATCAATCGAATGCGCGAATGAAAGGGAAAACAGCCGCGCGGCATACGGAGGAGGAAAAAGCAATGATCGGATTGATCGGCGCGATGGCGGTCGAGGTGGAAAACCTGGCCGCCCATATGACACGGAAGCAGGAAACCGTTATCGGCATGGATACCTTCATCAGCGGCGTCCTTTTTGGTCAGGAGGCGGTGCTGGCCGTCTGCGGCCCGGGGAAGATCAACGCCGCCCTGTGCGCCCAGAGCATGATCCAGCGCTTTCACCCCGCGTGGGTGCTGAACCTGGGCGTGGCCGGGGCCGGGGCGGAGGGCGTAGCCATCGGTGATCTGGTGGTGGCGGAATGCGCCGTCCAGCATGACTGCGATACCTCGCCCCTGGGCGATCCCGTGGGGATGGTGAGCAAGCTGAACCTGGTGCGTCTGCCCTGCGACGCCGCCCTCCGGGAGGCGCTGGTGAAGGCCGCGGGCGCGGTGGAGGATGTCCGCGTCCATGTGGGCGTCATCGCCACGGGGGATCAGTTCATCCATTCCGGGGAGCGGCGCAAGACGATCCACGACCTGTTCGGCAGCCTGGCGGTGGAGATGGAGGGCGGCGCGGTGGCCCACGCCTGCTATATGCACGGCGTGCCCTGCGGCATCCTGCGCTCCATTTCCGATCAGGCGGACGGCCGCTCCGACATGGATTACCCCGCCTTTACCAGGCTGGCGGCCCGCCACTCCGAGCAGGTGGTGGAGCGGCTGCTGACCGAGATGGGGGCCGCGGAATGATCGTCTGGGTCACGGGAGCCTCCAGCGGGCTGGGCCTGCATACGACCCGGGCGCTGGCGGCGGCAGGGCACACGGTTATCGCGGGGGCGCGGTCCTTTCGGGCGGAGACGGCGGAGGGCATCCATCGCCTGCCCCTGGACGTGACGGACGAGGGCAGCGTCGCGGCCTTCCGGGAGGCGGCGCTGGCCATCGCGCCCCGGGTGGACGCCCTGGTGCAGTGCGCAGGGATGCTGGTGCTTGCCTCCTGCGAGGAAACCTCCCTGGACGAGTACCGCCGGGTGATGGAGACCAACTTTCTGGGTATGGCGCGGATGAACCAGGCGGTGCTGCCGCTGATGCGGGATGCGAAAAACGGCCGCATCGTGCTGTTTTCCTCCATCAACGGGCTGATGGGCGTGCCCTTCCAGAGCGCCTATGCCGCCAGCAAGCACGCCATCGAGGGCTACGCGGAGTGTCTGGCTATGGAGACCCGGCCCTTCGGCATCCGGGTCTGCCTGGTGGAGCCGGGGGATCATCGCTCCGGCAGTGCGCAATACCGCCTTCAGGGGTCGGCCATGAACGGCGCTTCCCCCTACGCCGGCAGTTTTCGCCGGGGCGTGGCCGCCATCCGCCGGGACGAGGCGAACGGCAGCGACCCGGAGAGGCTGGGCAGGAAGGTGGCGCGGCTCCTGGAAAGGCGGCGGATGCCGCTGCGCTTATGCGTGGCCGACCCGGTGCAGCACCTGGCCGTGGCGCTGCACCGTCTGCTGCCCGGGGGATGGATGGCCTGCCTGATGGGCATGTATTATCTGGGCAGCCTGGGCTTTCAGAGGCCCGAAGGCGCCGCCGATGGCGCAAAAGCGCCTGAACGTGTTCCTTTTCGATAAAACATTTGTCTTTTGGCCCGTAAGCGAGTATAATAGGGTCGTATCTGATGTGAATGGTGGAGGGCGACGGATGTACAAGCTGTTGTTGGCAACGGACAGAGCGGAAACGCTGGAGGCGTTTGAGAAAATTGCCTCATGGGAGGTGCTGGGCTTTCGTCCGCCGCGGGTGGTCGCTGACGCGGCGCGGGCGGTGGAAAGCCTGGGCAGGCACCACGCGGACGCCATCGCCATCAGCCTGCCGGAGGATCAGGAGCGGCTGCTGATGGACGCGCTGACGGCGGATTATCCGCTGCTGCCCATCCTGCGCTGCGGCCAGGGGACGGGGCTGGAGGCTCAGCTGCGGGAGCTGGCGGTGCTGCTGGGGCGCACCTACGCGGATTATTCCGATGATAACGTGGGCGCGGCGGATATGATGCAGCTGTGCCGGCATGAGTTCTTCCGGGCGCTGATCGCGGGCAGGATCGCCACGAAGGAAGCGGTTCGGCGGTATCTGGATCTTCTGCGCAGCCGGATGGATCCCGACAGCGGGGCGGTGCTGCTGGAGCTGGCCCTGCCGGAAAACGACCCGTTTTTCCGGGGCCGCTGGCATTATGGCGTGGACAGGCTGGAGGTCGCTCTGCGCAACTTCTTCGGCGCGGAGCTGGATGGTATGCGGGTGCTGGTTTCCGTTTTGCCGGATGAGCGCATCTTCCTCCTGTGCTGCCCCATGCTGGGGGAAAGCTCCGACCTCACCGCCTCGGCGATGATCGACCTGGTGCTGCGCCATGCCCAGGAATCCATCGCCCATGTGCGGGAATATCTTAATCTGGAGCTGAAGGTAGCCTCCGTGCAGGCCATCGACGGTCTGACTGCGCTGGCCGCAGATTGACGCGCGGCTGATTGTCCGCTAAAAAAGGAGCGTTGTGTATGGGTATCCTTGACAGCATTGGCAACATGGTTCGGGGTCAGTTTGTTGATGTCATTGAGTGGACGGATAATTCCGCCGATACCATGGTCTGGAAATATGACCGCGGCGGCAAGGAGATTATGATGGGTGCCCAGCTGACCGTGCGGGAGAGCCAGGTGGCCATCTTCGTCAACGAGGGCCAGCTGGCGGATGTGTTCACCCCCGGCCGGTACGAGCTGAAGACGGCCAACATGCCCATCATGACCAAGCTGCAGGCCTGGAAGTTCGGCTTCGACAGTCCCTTCAAGGCCGATGTGTACTTTGTCAATACCCGGCAGTTCCTGGGTCGCAAGTGGGGCACCGCCAATCCCGTGATGATGCGGGACACGGAGTTCGGCATGATCCGCCTGCGGGCCTTCGGCATCTACGCCTTCCGCGTGACGGATCCCGAAACCTTCCTGAAGGAGGTTTTCGGCACAAGCCGTCTGTTCACCGCCGATGAGGTGGAGGGGCAGATCAAGCGGACGCTGGTTTCCGGCCTGTCCGACGCCATCGCCCAGAGCAAGATTCCCGCCCTCGATTTGGCGGCCAACTACGACGAGCTGGGCGCCTACGTCCTGCAGAGCGTGAACCCGAAGCTGGCGTCCCTGGGTCTGGGGCTGACCAGCCTGGTGATTGAGAACATTTCTCTGCCCGAGGAGGTGGAGAAGACCATGGATCGCCGCACGTCGATGGGCGTGGTGGGCGACATGGCCCGTTACAGCCAGTATCAGGCGGCGGAGGCCATGCGGGAGGCCGCCAACAATCCCGCCGGCGGCATGGCCGGCGCGGGGGTCGGCATGGGCGCGGGCGTGGCCATGGGGCAGATGTTCGCCTCGGCGATGCAGGCAAGCCAGCAGCAGCCCGCGGCTGGCACGGCGTCCGGCGGCTACTGTCCCCAGTGCGGCGCGGCCATCCCGGCGGGGGCGAAGTTCTGCTCCGGCTGCGGCGCGAAGCTGAGCGCGGGCAGCGTGTGTCCCGCCTGCGGCCATGCCGTCCAGCCCGGCGCGAAATTCTGCCCGGACTGCGGCGCGAAGCTGTAAAGCATCATACGAAAAAGGAGCGTCCCGGCCCGCAAGCCAGAGACGCTCCTTTTGATTTGTCCAGATGTAGGTTTCGGGAGAGGCGACGGAGGGGCCACGGTGCCCTCGGCCTTCATCCGAAACGCGGTTACTGCGGTGTGCCTTGCATTTCCAGGGAAGCCGCGTCCTCCGTGCGTTCACGGCGAATGACGAAAGGGGCAGCCTGGATATGTTCCTGCGCGATGGTCAGCCGTCCCACGGAAACCTCGTAGGCCATTTTGCCGATCACCGTGCCGTCCGCCAGCTGCTTTTGGTATGCCCGGGACTGGAAGCGTCCCAGAAGCGTCACCTTGTCGCCCACCTTCAGGTGGCTGGCGAAGCGGGCGGTGCGGCCCCAGGTGATGCAGGGGATGTAATCGCTCTTGCCATAGGCGCGGTTGACGGCTAGCATCAGGTCGGCAATTTCCCGGCCAAAGGGGGTGGTGCGATAGGAGGGCAGCTTGCACAGCGCTCCCGTCAGCTGAACCTGATTGGGGTTTTCGTCCCCGCCCACAGGCAGGAGCCGCTGGGCGAAGCCGGTAATCAGCAGCCGGCCCGCGCCTTCCACCACCTTGTTGTAGCTGCGCAGCTGACCCTCCATGGCCAGCGGCTGCCCCACGCGCAGCCCGCCCTCGCCGTCCATCAGCCGCTCGCTGAGGGTGATGGGCAGCAGGTCTTCCGCGCCGGAAAGCCGGGGTACGGACAGGGTGGCGTAATAGAATTTTTCCCCGAATACCTCATGGCCGTACACGGGCGTATCCGTCAGGATGCCGCTCAAACGCAAGTAGTTCCCTGTTTCTTCCATAGCGTATCACCTTTCTTTACTGTGCAGGAGCCTTGGTGGCAACGGGGTGCTGCTTGCCCTGCACGTCAATGGTCGTGTCTCCGGTAAGGAGAATTTCACCGCAGGGGATCATGGTGAAGCCCTTGTCGGTGTAGGACTTGAGGATGGTGGGCAGCGCGTCCAGGATGTACTGGGAGTCATTGTGGAAGAGGATGATGTCGCCCTTGTTGACGTTGCTGGTGGCGCGCTTGATGAGGTCATCCACGCCCCGGTTCTTCCAGTCCAGGGAATCCACGCTCCATTGCACCACCTCGTAGCCTTCATCCCTGGCCACGGTGACAACCTGGTTGTTGTAGTCGCCGTAGGGAGGGCGGAAGAGCTTGGGCCGCTCGCCGGTGATGGCCTCCACCTTGTCGCTCATGTCCTTGAGCTCCTTGCGCATCTGGCTCTCGGAAATCTGCGTCATGTGGGGGTGCGTGTCGGAGTGATTGCCGATCTCGTGGCCGCGGTCATGGATTTCCTTGACCAATTCCGGGAACTTATCCACCCAGATGCCCACCAGGTAGAAGGTTGCCTTGGCGTTGTACTGATCCAGGAGATCAAGGATGCCCATGGTTTTGTCTCCGCCCCAGGAGGCGTCAAAGGAGATGGAAATCACCGGGTCCTCCCGCTCCACGGAGTAGACGGGGAGAACGCGCTTGACGGCCAGGACCGCCGTGGCCTCCTGGTGCAGCGGGCCGACATAGCAGGCCGTCAGCACCATCAGGGCCAGGCACAGGGCTGCCTGCCGCATCCAGGGGCGGAAGGTCAGCTGAGGGCGGGAAAGCCGGGGCCAGGAGAGGCTGCGGCGCTTCCTGGGGTTGGTGGAAGAGGGTTGGGTCATGGTTGTTGCCACCATCCTTTCACAAGTGTATGCGAAGAAAAGGGTGAATAGTCCATCCGCGGGGGAAATCGACAAAGGTAGTGCCCCCGCGACAGAACTTGACAGAGATACTTCTGCCACCTGCGAGAGTGTATGACGGTTCTCCCGAAAATAGGATGCTTCAAAAGGGAAAACAGTTTGGGTTTGGCGGGGAATGTTGAGGAAATCTTTTCGGAGCGGATGGCCAGGGGCGAGGGGAGGCCCATCATATCGCGGAGCGGAGGGTTTCCGCGGGTGATCGGAAAGCATGCCCCTTTGCCCAGCAGGATGATGAAGATGGCAGGCCTACCCCGCCGTAAAACAGATTGAAAAAAGGCCAAGTTTATGCTATAACTAAATATATCTGACATTTTTCTGCAAGATGAGGAATCATGAGCATAGGAGGAAACCGTACGATGGCTGACATAAAGAAGGAGCAGGAGCGTGAGGAGCTTCACCGGGCGATCTGGGCCATTGCCGATGAGCTTCGGGGCAGCGTGGACGGCTGGGACTTCAAGAGTTATGTGCTGGGCACCATGTTTTACCGGTACATTTCAGAAAATTTGGTGGAGTACATCAACGCTGGGGAGATCGAAGCCGGGAACGAAGGCTTTGACTATGCTCAGCTCCCTGATGCGGAGGCGGAGGAAGCCCGGGAAGGTCTGGTACAGGAAAAGGGCTTCTTTATGTTACCTTCGGAGCTGTTCTGCAACGTCCGGGCCAGAGCGTCCCAGGATGAGAACCTGAACGAAACGCTGGAGAAAGTTTTCCATCATATTGAGGACTCTGCTAAAGGCAGTTCCTCCGAGCAGTGCTTTACCGGGCTATTCGATGATTTTGATGTGAACAGCAACAAACTGGGGGCCACCGTCGCCAAGCGGAATGAAAAGCTGGTGAAGCTGCTGGACGGTATCGGCGGCATGAACCTGGGGGAGATCAGGGGCCACAGCATCGACGCCTTCGGCGATGCTTATGAATTTCTGATGACCATGTACGCCTCCAACGCCGGAAAGAGCGGGGGCGAGTTCTTCACGCCCTCCGACGTGTCGGAGCTGCTGACACGGCTGGGGACGGTGGGCAAAACCAGGGTTAACAAGGTCTATGACCCCGCCTGCGGTTCCGGCTCCCTGCTGCTGAAGGCCACCAAGGTGCTGGGCAAGGACGGGGTGCAGTTTGGCTACTTCGGGCAGGAGATCAACATCACCACCTACAACCTGTGCCGCATCAATATGTTCCTCCACGATGTGGGCTTTGACAAATTCGACATCGCCTGCGAGGACACCCTGACTGCGCCCCAGCACTGGGACGACGAACCCTTTGAGCTAATTGTTTCCAATCCGCCCTACTCCATCAAGTGGGCGGGGGACGACGACGCCACCCTCATTAATGACCCCCGTTTTGCCCCCGCCGGAGTGCTGGCTCCCAAGTCCAAGGCTGATCTTGCCTTTATCATGCACAGCCTGTCCTGGTTGGCGGCCAACGGCACGGCGGCCATCGTCTGCTTCCCCGGCATCATGTACCGGGGCGGCGCGGAGCAGAAAATCCGCAAATACCTGGTGGACAACAACTTCATCGACTGCGTGATCCAGCTCCCGGCCAACCTGTTTTTCGGGACGAGCATCGCCACCTGTATCATGGTGCTGAAAAAGGGCAAAGCAGACAGCAAAACGCTGTTTATTGACGCCTCCGGCGAGTGCGTCAAAGTGACGAACAACAACCGGCTGACGGCGGAGAACATCGGGCGCATCGTGTCTGTGTTTGCCGGACGGGAGGAAATCAAGCACTTCTCCCACCTGGCGGAGTACAGTGAGATCACCGAGAACGGCTATAACCTGTCCGTTTCCACCTATGTGGAGGCGGAGGACACCCGAGAGAAGATCGACATTGTGAAGCTCAACGCCGAGATCGAGGATATCGTGGCTCGGGAGCAGGTTCTGCGGGACGAGATCGCCAAGATCATCGCAGAAATCGAGGTGAGCGCATGAGCAGGCTGGAGGAATTGATAGCAGAGCTTTGCCCGGATGGAGTAGAATTTCACCAAATGGGAAAAGTTTGTAGACTTGTTACTGGAGCAACACCAAGTAAGACAAATCCTGCATTTTGGATAGATGGAACAATTCCATGGATGAGCTCAGGAGAAGTAAACAATAAACGAGTATTTGATACTGAATCTAAAATTACAAAACTTGGATATGACAAAACAAGCACTACTATTGTTCCTATACATACAGTGGTAATTGCTCTTGCCGGACAGGGAAAAACAAGAGGGAAAGTTGCAATTACAGAAATCGAATTATGTACGAATCAATCCCTGTGCTCAATTATTTGTGGTCCAGAATTAGATTATAAATTTCTATACTACTATTTGGACGGAAAGTATGAGGAATTGCGCACTATTTCTAATGGAGACGGAACAAGAGGTGGATTAAGTCTTAAAATTTTATCTCCGTATAAAATCCCCGTCCCGCCTCTGCCCGTGCAGAGTGAAATTGTCAAGATTCTTGACAATTTCACGGAACTTACAGCGCAACTGCAATTAGAGCTTTCAGCGAGAAAAAGACAGTATGAATACTATCGTGACAAGCTGCTGACTTTCGATGTCCTCGAGGGGGGGGCAAGTGAATGCGTATGGCGGACGCTTGGAGAAATCGCGGATGTATTTCGCGGCGAGTACATTACCAAGAAATCTACCAAGCCTGGCAATATACCGGTTATTCTTGGAGGTCAAGAACCCGCTTACTATATTGATAAATCGAACCATGATGGGGAGGTTGTGGTTATCGCAAGGAGCGGCGTTTCGGCTGGTTTTGTTTCCTATTGGAATGAACCAATATTCATTACAGACGGTTTTGGATATGAAGCAAAGAAGAACATTACTACCCCGAAATTTCTTTATTATATCCTTAAAAATAAGGAAGCTGAATTGAATGCTATGAAGCGGGGAGCAGGTGTCCCCCATGTTAGTGGCGAAGCGCTTGGACAGGTCTTGCTTCCAATCCCCCCGCTAAAAGAGCAGGAACGTATCATCTCCATCCTCGACCGCTTTGACGCCCTTTGTAACGACCTGACCTCCGGTTTGCCCGCTGAAATCGCGGCGCGGCAGAAACAGTACGAATATTACCGGGATAAGCTGTTAACATTTCGCCCTCTCAGTCAGCCCTAACGGGCTGACAGCTCCCCCAGAGGGGGAGCCAAGAACCGCCCCTCCTTTTTCCATAGGGAAGCCGACCTTGCCTCTCCCTTTGGGAGAGGTGGCACGCCGCAGGCGTGACGGAGAGGGTATAACGGAGAGGGCGCAAGGAGATGCAAAATCATGAGCAATCCTGTAAAAAAGAACAATCGAATGCTCGACCGCGCCAGAGAACTCCGGCGCGAAATGACACCGCAGGAGAGAAAGCTGTGGTATTGCTTCCTGCGAAAATACCCGGTCAAAATTTATAAGCAGCGGATCATAGATTCTTTTATCGCAGATTTCTATTGCGCTTCTGCCAGAATAGTCATCGAGGTTGACGGCAGTCAACACTACACAGAAGAAGGGCAGGCGTATGATGCCGAGCGAACAAAATGCCTTGAAAAGTATGGCCTAAAAGTGATCCGCTTTTCAAACAGAGAAATTGACAGAGAATTTCAGAATGTATGTGCTGAGATAGATAAAAACATTCGGAGAGGTCGGATGAAAATATGAGCTATTTCAACATCGTCGCCCAGACCACGGAAGACACGGTGGTCACTGAATATGTGCCGGTTCAGAATCGCTCCGACAGCTACCAGAGCGAGGCAGCGCTGGAACAGGAATTCATCCGCCTGCTCTGTGAACAGGGCTACGAATATCTGCCCATTCACACCGAAGCGGAGCTGGTGGCCAACCTCCGCCAAAGGTTGGAGGAGCTCAACGGCTATGCCTTCACCGATGTCGAGTGGAAGCAGTTCTTCAGCGAGTGCATCGCGGGCGTCAACGACGGCATCGAGGACAAGACCCGCCGCATTCAGGAGGACTATGTGCAGGTTCTCCGGCGGGACACCGGCGAAAGCAAGAACATCGCCCTCATTGATAAGAGGAACATCCATAACAACCGCCTTCAGGTTATCAATCAGTACGCCCTCGGCAAGGCGGACGGGGCGCGGTATGACAACCGCTATGATGTGACAGTCCTGGTGAACGGCCTGCCCCTGGTTCATATTGAGCTGAAACGCCGGGGTGTGGCCATCCGGGAGGCGTTCAACCAGATCGACCGCTACCAGCGGGACAGCTTCTGGGCAGGCAGCGGCCTGTATGACTATGTGCAAATTTTTGTCATATCCAACGGCACGAACACCAAATATTATTCCAACACCACGCGCCGCAACGCCATCCGCGACGCATCTGCCTCCGCCGCCAGGAAGAAAAAGACCAGCAACAGCTTTGAGTTTACGTCCTTCTGGGCTGATGCCAATAACCGCGTTTTGCCAGACCTGATAGACTTCACCCGGACATTTTTCACCAAGCATACGCTTCTGAACGTGCTGACCCGGTACTGCATTTTTACCTCTGAGCAAATGCTGATGGTCATGCGGCCCTATCAGATCACCGCCACCGAGCGGATCTTGAACCGCATTGATATCGCGAACAATTATAAGAAATACGGTACCATTGCAGGCGGCGGATATATCTGGCACACCACCGGCTCTGGCAAGACTCTCACCAGCTTCAAGACCGCCCGGCTGGCTTCTCAGCTGCCCTACATTGACAAGGTGCTGTTCGTGGTGGACAGGAAGGATCTGGACTACCAGACCATGAAGGAGTACGACCGCTTTGAGAAGGGAGCGGCCAACTCCAACACATCCACCGCTATTCTGAAAAGGCAGCTGGAGGATCCCAGCGCTAAGATTATTATCACCACCATTCAAAAGCTCTCTACCTTTGTGGCGAAGAACAAGGGCCACGCTGTCTATGACAAGCATGTTGTCATTATCTTCGACGAGTGCCACCGCAGTCAGTTCGGGGATATGCACATGGCCATCGTCAAGAATTTCAAAAAATACCACCTGTTCGGCTTTACCGGCACGCCAATTTTCGCGGTCAACGCCAACAAGGGCGGTAATCCCCAGCTCTGCACCACCGGGCAAACCTTTGGCGACCAACTGCATACCTACACCATCGTGGACGCCATCAACGATAAGAACGTCCTGCCCTTCCATGTGGACTACTACAAAACCATGGGCATGGATGAGGAGATGATCGACGAACAGGTATGGGACATCAACCGGGAGAAGGCGTACATGGCGCCCCGGCGAATCGAGCTTGTCACCCGGTACATCCTGAATCATTTTGATGCAAAGACTTATCGCGGGGATAAGACCTATGTTTTCAATGCCCTGACGAATATTTCGGAAGTCGCCTCCGCCGGAAAATCTCATGTGGAGGAAATCAAGAAAAAGCAACGACTCAGCGGATTCAATTCCATCTTTGCTGTGGCTTCCGTCGACATGGCGAAGCGTTATTATGCGGAGTTCCAGCGGCAGATGACCGTTGATCCCAGCAAGCAGCTGCGGGTAGCTATCATTTATAGTTACGGGGCCAACGAAGCGGAGACGGACGGCATTCTGGACGAGGAGAACCCGGAGGACACCTCCGCCCTGGATCAAAGCTCCCGTGATTTTCTGGAACAGGCCATCCAGGACTATAACGGCATGTTCCGCACTAACTATGATACCTCCAGCGACAAATTCCAGAATTACTACAAAGATGTGTCTCTGCGCATGAAAAACCGGGAGATCGACCTGCTGATCGTGGTCAATATGTTCCTCACCGGCTTTGACGCCACCACGCTGAATACCCTGTGGGTGGATAAAAACCTTAAAATGCACGGCTTGATTCAGGCGTTTTCCCGCACAAACCGCATTCTGAATGCTATCAAGACCTTTGGCAATATTGTTTGCTTCCGCAATCTGCAAAAGCGGGTGGATGACGCCATCGCGCTCTTTGGGGACAAGCAGGCGGGCGGCATCGTGCTGCTGCGGAGCTTCCAGGACTATTTCAGCGGCTACACGGACGAGGAGGGAGTCGAGCATCCCGGTTATGAAGCTCTCATTCAGAAGCTGCTGGCAGAATTCCCACTGTCAGAACCTCAGATCATTGGGGAACAAAACGAAAAGGACTTTATTTCTCTTTTCGGCGCGATTCTGCGGATGCGGAACATCCTGACCTCCTTTGACGAGTTCCAGGGCTGCGACGTTCTGCCTGAGCGGGACTTGCAGGACTATCTGGGCCGGTATCAGGATTTGAAGGACGAGTGGGCCGAGCGCAGAAAGAGAGGGGAAAGCTCCGATATTGATGATGATATTGTTTTTGAGGTAGAGCTGATTCGACAGGTGGAAATCAATATCGACTACATTTTGCTGCTGGTGCAGAAGTACCATGATTCCCATCGCGAGGACAAGGAAATTCTGATAACAATCCGAAAAGCCGTAGATGCCAGCCCGGAACTGCGGAGCAAAAAAGCGTTGATCGAAAACTTTATTGCAGGGATCAATGATGTGGAGGATGTTTTCCTGGAGTGGCGCGACTTTGTGATGCAGCAGAAAGAGCAGGAACTGGCGGCCATCATTGCGGAGGAGAATCTCAAATCAGAGGAAACCCGTAAGTTTATTGAAACCGCATTGCAGATCGGCGAAATTAAGACCACCGGAACGGATATTGATCGGCTGATGCCGCCAGTGTCACGATTCGGCGGCGGGAACCGTGCGGCGAAAAAGCAGGGGGTTATTGACCGGCTAAAGGTGTTCTTTCATAAATTCTTTGGCATTGTCTAAAGGAGCCCAAACCTGTCCGCACCCCTGAATAGAGCAAAAGCCTTTGCAAGAAAATTGCAAGGGCTTTTTTGATGTAGCAAGGTTTTGGGCTTTTTATGCGCCCTTGAGCAACCTTCCCACCGCAGCATGGGGGATGCTGGTCCCCGGCAAACAACCTTTACCCCCATGACGACCAATTCACGATGCCAAAAAGGCGGCCCATCTTCCGCAGAAGACGGGCCGCTTGCTTATGCTGTTCAGCTTTACCAGGCGGGCAGGGGACTTAATACATCCCGCCCATGCCGCCAGCGCCGCCGGCGGGAGCGGCGGGTTCGGGTGCGGGGATGTCCGCCACCAGGGATTCGGTGGTCAGCACCATGGCGGCCACGGAGGCGGCGTTCTGCAGGGCGGAACGGGTCACCTTGGTGGGGTCGATGATGCCGCGCTCGATCATGTCCACATACTCGCCCTTCAGCGCGTCGTAGCCATAACCGGCTTTCTTGGCGTTCTTGATGTTCTCGACGATAACGCTGCCGTCAATGCCAGCGTTCACGGAAATCTGGCGCAGGGGCTCTTCCAGGGCGCGCAGGACGATCTGCACACCGGTCTTGGCGTCGCCGGCGTAGTTCTCCAGCAGGGCCTGGACGTTGGGGATCACGTTCAGCAGGGCGATGCCGCCGCCGGGCACGATGCCCTCCTCAGCCGCCGCGCGGGTGGCCGCCAGGGCGTCCTCAATGCGCAGCTTGCGCTCCTTCATCTCGATTTCGGTGGCGGCGCCGACCTGAATCACCGCCACGCCGCCGGCCAGCTTGGCCAGACGCTCCTGGAGCTTCTCGCGGTCGTAGTCGCTGGTGGTCTCGGCAATCTGCGCCTTGATGGTGCTCACGCGGTTGGCGATTTCCTCGGCAGAACCGGCGCCGTCCACGATGGTGGTGTTCTCCTTGGTCACCTTGACCTGGCGGCAGCGGCCCAGCAGGTCAACGGTGGCTTCCTTCAGCTCCATGCCGGTCTCGGAGGAGATCACGGTGCCGCCGGTGAGGATAGCGATATCCTGCAGCATTTCCTTGCGGCGGTCGCCGAAGCCGGGGGCCTTGACGGCCACGCAGGTGAAGGTGCCGCGCAGCTTGTTGACCACCAGGGTGGACAGGGCCTCGCCCTCCACGTCCTCAGCGACGATCAGCAGCTTCTTGCCCATCTGCACCACCTGCTCCAGCAGGGGCAGCACTTCCTGGATGTTGCTGATCTTCTTGTCGGTGATGAGGATCAGCGGATCGTCCAGCACGGCTTCCATCTTCTCGGTATCGGTGACCATGTAGGCGGAGGCGTAGCCGCGGTCGAACTGCATGCCTTCCACGGTGGTCATGCCGGTGTTCATGGTCTTGCTCTCTTCCACGGTGATGACGCCGTTGGCGCCCACGGTCTCCATGGCGTCGGAGATCAGCTGACCCACGGTTTCATCGGCGGCGGAAATGGCGGCCACCTGGGCGATGGACTGCTTGCCGCTGATGGGCTGGGACAGGCTGCGCAGGCCTTGCACGGCGGCCTCGGTGGCGGCCTCGATGCCGCGCTTGAGCACCATGGGATTGGCGCCGGCAGCCAGGTTGCGCAGGCCCTCGCGGATGATGGCCTGAGCCAGCAGGGTGGCGGTGGTGGTGCCGTCGCCGGCCACATCGTTGGTCTTGGTGGAGACCTCCTTCACCAGCTGAGCGCCCATGTTCTCAAAGGGATCCTCCAGCTCGATTTCCTTGGCGATGGTCACGCCGTCGTTGGTGATGAGGGGAGCGCCGTACTTCTTGTCCAGCACCACGTTGCGGCCCTTGGGGCCCAGGGTGATTTTGACGGTGTCAGCCAGGGCGTTGACGCCCTTTTCCAGGCTGCGGCGAGCCTGCTCGCCATATTGAATCTGCTTAGCCATAATCGTTCAGACTCCTTTACACATTACGATTTTGACGATTTTAACAATTTCGGCTGATGGCGGGGTGCGGGGCTTATTCCACCACGGCCAGAATATCCGCCTGACGGACGATGGTGATCTCTTCGCCGTCAATCTTGACCTCGGTGCCGGCGTACTTGGAGTAGATGACCTTCTGGCCGACCTCCACCTGCATCTTGATCTCCTTGCCGTCCACCATGCCGCCGGGGCCAACGGCCACGACTTCCGCCATTTGAGGCTTCTCCTTGGCGGCGCTGGTCAGGATCAGGCCGGACTTGGTGGTTTCCTCAGCTTCCACATTCTTGATGACAACGCGGTCACCCAAAGGCTTCACGGTCATGTTTGATTCCTCCTGTTCATCACTTGTTAGCACTCGATTTGGTTGAGTGCTAAAGCACGTTGCTATTATGGCGCAATCTGCCATGAGTTTCAAGCGAACAAACGTTCTAAATTTGTGAAAATTTTGCGAACAGACGAAATTTTCTTTGAAATCAGCCCCAAAACTGGCGGTGACGGGGGCGAATGTGGTACAATGGCATGGTAAAGGGGAGAGAAAGCTATGCCGACCATCGCCGCGCTGCTGCTCGATTGGTACGATCAGCACGCCCGCACCCTGCCCTGGCGGGGAATCCATGACCCGTATCGCACCTGGGTCAGCGAAACCATGCTCCAGCAGACCCGGGTGGAGACGGTGCTGGCTTATTACGACCGCTTCCTGACGCACTTTCCCACGGTGGAGGCCCTGGCCGCCGCCGGAGAGGACGAGGTGATGAAGCTCTGGGAGGGTCTGGGCTATTACCGCCGGGCAAGAAATCTGCACCAGGGTGCCAAGCAGGTGATGGCGGAATTCGGCGGTGTGATCCCTGCGGATGTCGGGGCGCTGCTGAAAATCCACGGCATCGGGGAGTACACGGCGGGGGCCATCGCCAGCATCGCCTTTGGCCGGGCCGTTCCCGCCGTGGACGGCAACGTAATTCGCGTGGTGTCCAGACTGGCGGGCATTCGGGAGAACGTGGGCATACCGTCCGTCAAGCGCAGGCTGACGGCGGAAGCCGCTGCCCTGGTGCCGTCCGACCGTCCGGGAGATTTCAACCAGGCCATGATGGATCTGGGCGCGACCATCTGCGTTCCGGGTACGCCCTCCTGCGAGCGCTGCCCGCTGCAGAGCCGGTGCGACGCCTTCCGCGAGGGCGATGCCGAGGAGCTGCCCGTTCTGCCGCGCAAAAACCCGCCCAGGGTCATCGACTACGACCTCTGCCTGGTCTTCAGCCAGGGCCGGGTGCTGATGCGCCAGCGCACGGAGGCCATGCTGCAGGGGCTGTGGATTTTCCCCATGCTGGAGGGCAATCGGGAGACGGCGGACATCCGGGCCGCCCTTCGCCGGGAAACAGGGCTGACGGCGGCGGACATCCGGCCCGCGGGGGAGGCGAAGCACATCTTTACCCATCAGGTGTGGCAGATGAAGCTGTATGTCATGAATGCCGGGGACGGTCAGCCCTCCGCCCCCTGGCGCTTTGTGACCCGCGGGGAGATGGAGGCGCTGGCCCTGCCCACGGCGGTGAAGAAGGCCGCGGCGGAGGTCAGGAGCAGGTTGAAATAACGGTTCGAAATGAGTACAGAAGGGCTCGGAAGCAGCAACGCTTCCGAGCCCTCAGACCATCAACAAAGTCCTGGGAGGTGTCGGAGGGTCCGCAGGCCCTCTGACTCTTGATCGAAAATCGGCGGCCCCTTCGGGGCGGCTAAACGGGGCGAAGCCCCTCGTCAAAGTGGCATTGCCACTTTGACGAGACCGCTTATCGGTCTGCCAGGATGCCGCCCACGTCGAAATGCCGCTGTTCGCCTTCGAAGCCGCAGAAGGAGAAGGCGTCCCCCAGGGTGCGCAGCTCGGTGCGGATTTCCTGCCCGGGGCGGATTTCCAGGTCATAGTTCACGTCAAAGCGGCGAAGGCACTTGTCCCGCATGGCGTCGATGCCCAGGGCGTTGCAGCACCAGTCCATGTACTTCACGTTGTTGACGTGGCCGTTCATGTCCAGGTCGGTATAGGCGGGGCGGATGACGCCCGTTTGCAGGGCGCCGGAAACCTCCGTGACGGCGGCGGGCAGGCCCAGGGGCGCCAGCAGGTCGCTGTTGTCGGGCATCAGGCTGGCGATGGTGTCGGGCCGAGCCATTTTGCGGGTGTTGATGTCCAGGAGCACCCACAGGGTGCCGCCCCGGCCGATCTCATTCCCGGCTTCGTCGCGGAAGACGAAATAGCGGGGGAAGAACCAGCGCCGGGTGGGCATGGGGAAGGTCTCGGTGGCGACGGTCTGCGCATGGCGGGGATAGCGATCCATTTCGACTTCCACCCGGGTCAGCACAAAGACCATGCCTCGATCCAGCAGGGCGTTGCGGCCCACGCCGATCAGCTCCGCGTGGCGGCCTGCCATTTCCTGCATGTTTTCCAGGATGGCGCTGGGCTTCCATTGGCTGTTCAGGTCGCACTCGCTGGCCCTCAAAATATTTTCTTCCTTATAAACTTTCAGCATCGTTATCATCCTTTCCGGAAGACAAAACAGGCAGCATCAGCAAAAGCTGCTCCACATAGCCCAGGGGGACAAACGCCCCCGCCCGCATCAGCCCCCGCACCTCGTCGGGGGTGAACCACCGCGCATCCATGACCTCCTCCGGCTGAAGGCGGAGAGCGGCTTGGGGAATATCCTGATGGAACAGGTAGACGTCATGGTAGGAATGCTCGCCCACATAGCCCATCACCAGCCCGCCGCGGCGGAAGTCAGGGGTAACGCCGATTTCCTCCCGGCATTCCCGGACGCAGCCTTCCTCCGGCCTTTCGCCGTGGAGGACGCCGCCTCCCGTGCAGGCCCACAGCCCGGGATGAACCCGCTTGTTCAGGGAGCGGCGCTGAAGCAGCAGCTGCCCCGCGCTGTTGACGAACCAGGCGTCGCTGACGCGCCAGCGGGCCCCCGGCGGCGGCATTTCCCCGCGAAGCAGGCCGCGCCCAAGAGACCGCCCCTCTCGGTCGCACAGATCAAGCCATTCAGACAACATCATCACCTCGATGCTGGTATTATAATCCCGCGAAGCATGGGAAGCAAGGGGAAAGTGTTCTGCCCTGGCCGTCAGCGGCATAGAAAAAAGAGACGGCGGCGCAATGGCCTCGTCTCTTCCGTGCTGATGCAGACGGATGTCAGTCCTCGCTGTGACGGAGCTCTTCCAGACACTTCTTGCAGACCAGCTTGCCCTTGTAAGGAACCACGTTGCGGGCGTCGCTGCAGAAGACACAGCTGGGATGATACTTTTTGAGAATAATTTCATCACCATCAACAAAGATTTCCAGCATGTCCTTCACGCCAATATCCATGGTACGGCGCAGCTCAATGGGGAGAACAATCCGGCCCAGCGTATCCAGCTGGCGCACAACACCGGTCGACTTCATCTGGAGTACCTCCTCCGTTTGGTTAGGTAGGGTTCTTTTGCCTGGAAAACCCAGAAAACATATATATTTTACTAATAATCCAATCATTTGTCAAGAAGTTTTTCCATTACAAAAGAATCAACAAGGCCAAAAAGTGAAAATTGGATATTCAACGCAAATTTTGGTGATAGGGGTGAAAGCTGAATGGGTGTCATTTGGGCGGTGCTGACGCTGGCCTCCTGCGCGCTGGCATGGCTGGGCGGGACAGGAAGCGAGGCTTCCCGGGCTATTCTGGAGAGCGGAAGCCAGGGCGTCAGGCTCCTGATGGATCTGATGGGCCCCATGGTCATGTGGAGCGGGCTGATGGAGATTCTGGCGCACCGGGGAGACGTGGCGCGGCTGGGTCGGGGCATCCGCGCCGTCATGCAGCCGCTGTTTCCCGGGCTGAGGGACGAGGAAAGCTGGGCGGCCATGGGCATGAATGTGGCAGCGAATCTCCTGGGCCTGGGCAACGCCGCCACGCCCGCCGGCATCGAGGCTGCCAGGCGGCTTTCCGCCCAGGGGGAAGCGGGCCTGCGGGCGCTGGCCATGCTGCTGGCGCTGAACAATTCCAGCCTTCAGCTGATCCCCTCCACGGTCATGGCCCTGCGGGGGGCGGCGGGGGCGGCGAATCCGGCGGATATCTGGGGCCCGACGCTGCTTTCCTCCGGGGCGGCCACGGCGGTGGCGGCGCTGCTGATGCTGCTGCTGAACCGAAGGAGGGAGCGCGCATGACGGGCTTCTCGGGTCTTGCCGTGGTGCTGCTGGTGGGCGCGATGGTGCTGCGGGGCGGCGGGGAAGGGTACGACGCCTTCCTCACCGGGGCGAAAAGGGGCCTTGACGCCGCCTGGCGGATTCTTCCGGCCCTGTGCGCCATGACGCTGATGATCGCCCTGATGAACGCCTCCGGCCTGAGCAGACTGCTGGCCAGGGTGCTTACGCCGCTGACGGGCCTGCTGGGGCTCCCGGAGGAGGTGGCGCCCTTGCTGGTGCTTCGGCCTCTGTCGGGCTCGGGAAGCCTGACGGCGCTGCAGGCCATTTTCGAGCAGTGCGGCGTGGATAGCCGGGCGGGGCGAGCCGCGTCGGTATTGATGGGCTCGTCGGAGACCATCTTCTACACGCTGACGGTGTACCTGGGGGCGACGGATGTCCGCCGTTTGCCGTGGGTGGTGCCGGTATCCGTCGTTTCCTACCTGGCCGGCGCCTGGGTTTGCGGGCTGGTGGTATGATGGGACGCTGATACTTTTACGCGGCGGCACTTGCGGGCGGGCGTGTTCTCATGTATAATAGATACGTTCATCTCAGGAAGGGAGCGCTTGCGTATGAGCAAGACCATGGGCGACAGCCGGAGCGTGGCCAGGGCGGCCATCCATCTGGCCATGACCGCCAGCCGCGAGGAGGAAACCTCCGCCAAGGCGGAGCTTGCGGCCCAGGGCTTTTCCACTGCCGCGGTGGATTTCGGGGGCGAGTTCGTTCCTTCCATTATGAAGATGGTGGAGCGGGCGGTGGTCGCGGCCAAGCGCGAGGGCCTCATCGGGGATACGCACCATGAGGAAGGCGCTGTGGCCGGCGCGGCCCGGGAGGCGCTGAGCCAGGTGTCAGGCAAGGCCATGGGGCTGAGCGTGGGCGGCAAGATTGCCGTGGCCCGCAGCGGCGAGCATGTGGCGGTGGCGGTGTTCTTCGCCATCGGCCTGGTGCACCTCAACGAGGTGTGCATCGGCATGGGGCACCGCGCGGTGTAATGATAGGAAGGAAAAAGCCAACGCAAAAGGAGAGAAAGCATATGCCTTTGAGCATTGCTCTTGATGGCCCTGTGGGCGCGGGAAAATCCACCGTGGCGGATGAGGTCGCCCGGCGGCTGGGCATTCTGCACCTGGATACCGGCGCCATGTACCGGGCCGTGGGGCTGACGGTCCTGCGGCGCGGGGTGGACGTTCAGGATGAGGCGGCGGTGACGGCCCTGTGCGATACGCTGGCCATCACCGTGTTTTGTGAGGACGACGGTCAGCGTACCCTGGTGGACGGCGAGGACGTGACGCCCTTCCTGCGCACGGAGGATGTGAGCATGGCGGCGTCCACCGTGGCGAAGTACGCGGGCGTCCGCCGGGCCATGGTGGCGCTTCAGCAGCGCTTTGCCGCGTGTACGGACATGCTCCTGGACGGCCGGGATATCGGCACCCGGGTGCTGCCGGAGGCGACGGTGAAGGTGTACCTCACCGCCAGCGACGAGGAGCGGGCCAGGCGGCGGCTGAAGCAGCTGCAGGAGAAGGGCGGCAGCGATACCTTCGAGCAGGTGCTGACGGATCTTCGCCGGCGGGACGAGCAGGACATGAACCGTGCGGTGGATCCGCTGGCCGTGGCGGAGGACGCTCAGGTGGTGGATTCCACGGAGCTGACCTTCAGCGAAACGGTAGAGGCCATTGTGGCCCTGGTAAAGGAGCGGCAGCCATGAGTGAAACGACCTCCAAGGCGCTGACCCGCCGTCCGGCGGGCGTCCCATCCGGCTTTTACCGGGCGGCCCGGTGCGTCGCGGGCGTCATGGTGCGCACCATCACCCCGGTTACCTACCATGACACCCAGCGCCTGGACATCGGCGCGCCCTTCATCGTCATCGGCAACCACCTCTCCCTGATGGATCCCATCATCGTGGCCCTGCCGGTCAAGCGATATGAGATCGCCTTCATGGCCAAAAAGGAGCTGGGCGGCAACGGGCTGCTCAAGCGGGTGCTGCTGAACATGCACACCATCTTTGTCAACCGCCACAACAGCGATATGGAGGCCATGCGCACCACCATGAAGGCCATCCGCGGCGGCGAGGTGCTGGGCATTTTCCCCGAGGGGACGCGGCACCATCAGGGCCTGATGGAGGAAATGGAGAGCGGCGCGGCCATGATCGCCCTGCGCAGCGGCGTGCCGATGATTCCCGTGTACCTCACGGGCCGGGTGCGGCTTTTCCGCAGAATCCACTGCTATGTGGGGGAGCCCATCCCCATGGAGGATCTGCGGGAGGCGGGCATCAACCGGGAAACCTGTCAGGCGCTGACGGAGCGGATCACCGCCTGCTACCGGCAAATGGCCAGGGATGCCGGGAATGACAAAAAATAAACGACAAAGATTTTATCTTTTTTTTGAAACCTGGCAGGAATCACGTTTTTTACGGCGAAAGAATGTAAATCAGAGCATTTTGCGAAAGGATGCTTGCCATGCCCATTGAGGTGGCTGCCCACGCGGGCTTCTGCATGGGGGTTCGGCGGGCTGTGGAGGCCGCCGAACGCATGGCGGACAGCGGCGTTCCGGCCTGTACCCTGGGGGAATTGATCCACAACCCGCAGGTGGTCAGGGAGCTTTCCGCGCGCGGCGTTCCTCCCGTCAGGGACGCGGAGGAGGTCGGCGGACGGCATGTGCTCATCCGCAGCCATGGCGTGACCCGGCAGACGCTGGAAACGCTGAAGGCCGCCGGGTGCGAGGTGCTGGATCTGACCTGCCCCTTTGTGGACAGACTTCACCGCGTCGTTTGGGATGAGACCGATGCCGATTGTCCCGTGGTGCTGGTGGGGGAGAAGGATCACCCCGAGGTCATCGGTACCGCCGGGTGGGCCCGGGGCGCGGTGTACGCGGTGGCCAGGCCGGAGGAGGCGGAAGCCCTGCCGGAGTTGCCGAAGGCCGTCGCTGTGGCCCAGACCACCTTTCCGCCGGAAAAGTGGGAAGCCGTTGTCACGGTGCTGCGCCGACGTGTCGGGGATTTGAGGGAGCACTGCACCATCTGCTCCGCCACGGAGGTTCGTCAGCGGGAGGCCAAGGAGCTGGCCCGGCGGGCGGATGCCATGATCGTGGTGGGGGGGCGCAACAGCGCCAACACGCAAAAGCTGTACGCGGCCTGCAAAAGCAGGTGCCCGCGGACAATCCTGGTAGAGTGCGCGGCGGAGATTCCGCCTGCCTTTGCAAATATTCATTCCGAATTCATAGGAATAACCGCCGGTGCATCCACGCCTGACGGTTCACTTAAGGAGGTTGTAACCCGCATGACTGACATCGAAAACAAGGACTTTATGGCTGAGGTCGAAGCGACGCTGGTGAAGATTCGCCCCGGTCAGACCGTGACCGGCACCGTGGTGCAGGTGACGGAGGACGAGGTGTGCGTGAACATCGGCTACAAGGCTGACGGCCTGATTAAGCGCTCCGAGCTGACCCAGGAGGACGTGAAGCTGGGCGACGAAATCGAGGTCGAGGTTGTCAAGGTCAATGACGGCGAGGGCAACGTCGTGCTCTCCCAGCGCAACATCGTCAACCGTAAGGCGTGGGACGCCCTGATGGTCAAGTATGATGCGGGCGAGTATGTGGAAGGCCTCGGCAAGGAGGCCGTCAAGGGCGGTCTGATCTGCGATGTGGACGGCGTGCGCGCCTTCGTCCCCGCCTCCCAGCTGTCCCAGCGGTACGTCGAGAAGATCGGCGACTTCGTGGGCAAGGACATGAAGCTCAAGATCATCGAGGTCGATAAGCAGAAGAAGCGCATCGTGGCTTCCCGCAAGGCCGTCATGGCTGAGGAATCCGCCGCGAAGAAGAAGGAAGCCTGGGAGAAGCTGGAGGAGGGCATCGTGATTCACGGTATCGTCCGCCGCCTGACCGATTTCGGCGCCTTTGTGGACGTGGGCGGCGTGGACGGCCTGATCCACATCACCGACCTGAGCTGGGGCCGCATCAAGCATCCCTCCGAGGTCGTGAAGCCCAACCAGGAAGTGGACGTGAAGATCCTGTCCCTGGATCGTGAGCGCGAGCGGATTCAGCTGGGCTACAAGCAGCTGCAGCCCCGTCCCTGGGACGACGCCCAGGAGCGCTATCCCGAGGGCTCCATTGTCGAGGGCAAGGTTGTCCGCATCACCGAGTTCGGCGCCTTTGTGGAGCTGCAGCCCGGTCTGGACGGCCTGGTGCATATCTCCCAGTGCGCGCTGAACCGCGTGGCCAAGGTGGAGGACGCCGTGCAGGTGGGCGAGACCGTCCGCGTGAAGGTGCTGTCCGTGGATACCGAGAAGAAGCGCATCTCCCTGAGCATCCGTCAGGTGCTGGAGGACGAGGCCTTCAACTATGGCGAGGAGCTGCCCGAGGCGGAGTTCGAGCTGGTTGCCACCGACGAGACCCCCGTGGAAGAGCTGCCCAATGTGGAGGAAGCCCCCGAGGCTTAATCCGCCGCATACCGTATCATCAGGAGGCAAGCAATGATGCTCGCCTCCTTTTTGTACCGCTGGGCGTATGAGGCGCGGCCTGCCTGCGCACCATGGGAGCACGGCCCGTCGCGCCCTCAACCCGGACGCCGGCACCCTTGCTTTTGGCAGGATGTGACAAAATGCGCGCTTGGCCCGCATGCCTCTTGTGAAAACCGGGCAAATCTGCTACAATAGCTGTTAACAGTTCGATCACCATGGAAAGGGAGAATGTCGCTGTGCTGGAAATGGAGCAGCTGCTGACGGAGGGCAAGGGCAAGCGCGTCTACGCCACCGCCGACCCGGATGAGGCCATCGTCTATTTCAAGGATGAGGCCATGGCCTTCCACGGCCTGAAACGGGGGCGGATTCTGGGAAAGGGCGAGGTCAACAACGCCGTGTGCCGCCATTTGTATGAAATGCTGGAGCAAAACGGCGTGGAGACCCATTTCATCCGGCAGCTGGACGGGCGGCAGAGCCTGGTCAAGCGGGTGGAGATGATTCCCCTGGGCGTCAAGGTTCGCAACCGTGTGGCGGGCAGCCTGGCCAAGCGCATCGGCTATCCCATCGGCACGCCGCTGTCGCCCACGGTGATTGAGTGTACCCTCAAGGACGACGAGCTGGACAATCCCCTCATCAACGCCAGCCATATCGCGGCGATGAAGCTGGCAACCGCCGAGGAAATGGAGCAGATTTACGCCACGGCGCTGAAGGTCAACGACATTCTGTCCAATTATATGAAGGAGATCGGCATTGAGGTCATCGACTTCAAGCTGGAATTTGGGCGCTTCCATGGGCGCATTGTGGTGGCGGACGAAATTTCGCCGGACACTGCCCGTTTCTGGGATGCCCGCACCCACGAGCCCCTCGACATCGACCGGTTCCGCCGGGATCTGGGCAACGTGGAGCAGGCCTACCAGGAGGTGCTCCATCGCATGATGGGCATGGAGGAGCGCTGAGCATTTGCTGAAGGCGGCTTCTGATACGGAAGCCGTTTTTGCGTGAGTGAAGGAGGAACCAATGAAGAAGCTGATTGCGCTGCTGTGCGTGCTGATGACCCTGACGCTCCCCGCGATGGCGGAGGTCTATCTGGATACGGAGCCTCCGGCGGGCTGGGCGGCCCGCCCGCTGTTGCGGCTGCGGATCTTCCGCACGGCCCAAAGCGACGCCATGCTCCTGGAATGCGGCGGCGAGGCTATGATGATCGACGGCGGCGTATCGCGCTTCACCAAGGAGATCGACCCGGTGCTGCGGACGCAGGGCATCAGGGGCTTCAAGTACTTCTTTTCCACCCATCCGCACCATGACCACATCGACGGGCTTTGCAACCTGCTGCGCCGGGAGTGGCAGGTGGAGACGATCCTGACGCCCTTCGCCGCGGACGAACGGGAGGAGCGGCTGCAGACCATGCTTCAGCTGGCGGCCAAGCGGAACATTCCCGTTGTGACGACCCATAACGGCGATGTGCTGCGCCTGGGCGGCGCGACGCTGAAGGTGATGCAGCTGGAGGAGCCGTCCAACGACCTCAATGCCCGCAGCGGAACCCTGCTGGTGAGCTACGGCACGGCCCGGGCGCTGCTGACGGCGGACATCACCCGGGACACCCAGGCGTTCCTGGCTGAATGCTATGGCGACGGCCTGAAGGCGGACATCCTGAAGGCGCCCCACCACGGCATCGCCAAGGTGGAGCCGGGCTTCTGGGAGAAGGTGAATCCGGCGCTGGTGTGCGTCACCAACATCTATCGCAAGAACGAGACGGCCAAGCAGGCGCAGCAGGCCGGTGTGCCCGTGCTGTTCTCCGGGGTGGGCGCCATCATCCTGGAAACCGACGGCACGGACTGGTACGTCCATCAGCTTTCCCACACCAATTGACGCGGCCTCTCTGACCGCGCGAAGGGATGATACGCAAGATGAACAAGCGGTTTTCTCTGGCCTTCCTGATGACGCTGTGCCTGTGCCTGACGGCCCGGGCGGACATCCATTATGAGCAGATGCCGCCGTCGGACTGGGCCCAGCGTCCGATCTTCCGGCTGGTCGCCATCGACGCCAACCGCAACGACGCCATGCTGCTCACCTGCGAGGGCGAGGCCATGATGGTGGACAGCGCGGACGGATGCAGCCTGCCGGACATCTGCGCCGCGGCGGACGCCCAGCAGGTGACGCACTTCAAGTACCTGTTCAGCACCCATTCGGATACCGACCACATCTGGGGCTTTCCGGGGCTGATCCATGAGGAGGGTTACACCTTCGGCGAGTTCCTTTCGCCCAATCCCGAAAGCTACCGGGACAAGGAGCGGAACCATGAGCGCGTGACCTATGGCCTTCGCAAGCTGGAAATCCCTTACCGGGAGCTGGCGGACGGCGAGGTGCTGACCCTGGGGGGCGCATCCCTGCGGGGGATGCGCTGCATGGAAAACGCCGGGGCCAACGCCCGGGGCGCGGCGCTGTACATCACCTATGGCGACAGCCGCGTGCTGCTGACGGCGGACGCGGAGAGCACGGCCATGCGCTACTATGTGCGGCAGTACGGCGCGGAGGGTCAGCTGAAGGCCGACATCATGAAGGCGCCCCATCATGGCATCAACGCGCTGCCGACGGAATTTGCGCAGGCTGTTTCGCCTGAGCTGGTTTTCGTCACCAACCTGGAGCGGAACGTGCCGCGGGTTCGGGGTCGTATCCGGCGGGCGATGCCGGAGGCGGAGCTGATGTTCTGCGGCGAAGGCACCATCGTGATGGAGACGGACGGCGCGGATTGGTACGTCTGGCAGCTGCCGAACAATCAGCTGCTGACGGCGGATGATCTGACGCACTGATTTTGTTTGGAAAAAAAGCGGAAAAACCCGCGCAAAGCCCGTGGGCCATCTTGCGTGGCGGGAAAAGTTGTGTTACAATGTCAATCGGCGCGTTTTGCTTTCGCGCAGGACGCATGGGGCGAGAGGCCCCCGATAGAGTCGCAGGAGGGAACAATCCGACATGAGCCATACCTATGAGAAGCTTTCCAGCAACAAGGCCAAGCTGACCTTCGTGATTCCTGCCGAGCAGTTTGACGAGGCGATGAATAAGGCTTATCTGAAGAACCGCGGCCGCATCAACGTTCCCGGCTTCCGCAAGGGCAAGGCCCCCCGCAAGCTGATTGAGAACATGTACGGCGAGGGCGTTTTCTATGACGACGCCCTGGACATGATCTTCCCCGAGGTGTACCCCGCCGCCATTGAGGCCGAGGGCCTGCAGCCCGTGGATCGCCCCGAGGTGGACGTGCAGGAGATCGGCTCCGGCAAGGAGCTGAAGTTCACCTGCGAGTTCTTTGTGCGCCCCGACGTGGAGCTGGGCCAGTACAAGGGCCTGGAGGTGGAGGTGGAAAAGCAGACCGTCACCGACGATCTGGTGGACACCCGCATCAAGCAGGATCAGCAGAAGGCCGCCCGCACCATCGACGTGGATGACCGCGCCGTGGAAAACGGCGACACCGTGAACCTCGACTATGCCGGCAGCGTGGACGGCGTGGCCTTCGAGGGCGGCACCGCGCAGAATCAGACCCTGGTGATCGGCAGCAACACCTTCATCCCCGGCTTCGAGGAGCAGATGATCGGGATGCAGATCGGTGAGGAGAAGGATCTGAATGTGACCTTCCCCGAGCAGTATCATTCCGAGGAGCTGGCCGGCAAGGCCGCCGTCTTCCATGTGAAGGTCAACGGCATCACCGTGACCGAGATGCCCGAGCTGGATGACGACTTCGCCGCCGACGTCAGCGACTTCACCACCTTTGCCGAGTACAAGGAGTCCATCGTCAAGGAGCTCACCGAAAAGGCCGAGAAGAACAACGATGTGACCATCGAGAACGCTCTGGTGGAGAAGGCCGTCGAGAACGCCACCATCGACGTGCCCGACGCCATGATTACCGAGCAGACCCAGTACATCCTGCGGGAGATGGAAATGCGGATGATGTACCAGGGCCTGCGGATGCAGGATTACATGAAGTACACCGGCCAGACCATGGAGCAGCTGCAGGAGGCTTATCGCGGCGAGGCGGAGAAGCGCGTGCGCGTGGAGCTGACCCTGGAGGCCATCCGCAAGGCCGAGGGCATCGAGCCCACTGAGGAAGAGATTGCCGCCGAGATGAAGAGCCAGGCTGAGCGCATGGGCCAGAAGGTGGAGGAATTCGAGGATTCCCTCACCGAGGCGCAGCGCGGCTACATCGCGGACGCCGCCGCCGTGCAGAAGGTGGTGGCCCTGCTGAAGGCCGACGCCAAGGTGACCGAGAAAAAGGCCGCCGACGCGGAGTAATTCGCTGGGAAACCGGCTAATATGTAACAAATGAACGCGCAGGGGACGGTTTGATGCGGCGGCGCCGTTTCATGACTGTCTCCTGCGTTTCGCACATGGAGGCATGAACCGCAGCGAAGGCGCATATGATAGAATGGCGCCAATGGCGCCGCGGCGAACGCCCGCAAAAAGGAGGCAAGCGCAATGACGCTGGTACCCATGGTCGTGGAGCAGACCAACCGGGGCGAACGCTCCTATGACATTTACTCCCGCCTGCTCAAGGATCGCATCGTGTTCCTGGGCGGAGAGATCGACGACAACGTGGCCAACCTGGTGGTGGCGCAGCTGCTCTTCCTGGAAATGGAGGACCCGGACGCCGACATCAGCCTGTACATCAACAGCCCAGGCGGCTCCGTAACCGCGGGCATGGCCATCTACGATACCATGCAGTACATCCGGCCCCAGGTGCGCACGGTGTGCATCGGCATGGCGGCCTCCATGGGCGCCTTCCTGCTGATGGCGGGCGAAAAAGACAAGCGCCTGGCCCTGCCCAACAGCGAGGTCATGATCCATCAGCCCCTGGGCGGCGCGCAGGGACAGGCGACGGACGTGCAGATTCGTGCCGAGTGGCTGCTGAAGACCAAGGAAAAGATGACCCGAATGATGGCGGAGATGTCCGGCCAGCCCATCGACAAGGTCAAGGCCGACGTGGAGCGCGACTACTTCATGTCCGCCCAGGAGGCCCTCGACTACGGCATCATCGACGAAATCTATCAGCCCCGCGACAAGCAGGCGAAGTAAAATCGCCATTGGCAGTCAGCCAGCGGTACGCCAAATTTGCCGTCGGCAGACTGAAATCGTGTAACCCGGCTTTGCCGGGTTCGCGGGTCGTTTTCCGCTTGCGGAAAACATTCCTTACACTCGCGAACGGCCGGGAGAACGGCTCCGCCGTTCGACCAGTAAGCGAGTGCAAACCTCATCGAAATGGTTCTTCAGACCATTTCGATGACACCGGAGGTTTTTATGCCCAGAGACGAAATGCCCCCCCGTGGGATCATCCACCGCTGCTCCTTCTGCGGCAAAAGCCAGGAGCATGTGCGCCGGCTGGTGGCGGGCCCCAATGTGTTCATCTGCAACGAGTGTATCCTTCTGTGCCAGGAGATCATTTCCGAGGAGCTTCCGCTGATGCCCGAGCAGGGCGGCGTGGAGGATCTTCCCACGCCCTCGGAAATGAAGAAGGTGCTGGACGACTATGTGGTGGGCCAGGAGCAGGCCAAGCGCGCGCTGTGCGTGGCCGTCTACAACCACTACAAGCGCATCGGCAGGAAGACGGCTGACGATGATGTGGAGCTGCAGAAGTCCAACATCCTGATGGTCGGCCCCACCGGCTGCGGCAAGACCTTCCTGGCCCAGACCCTGGCGCGCATCCTGAACGTGCCCTTCGCCATCGCGGACGCCACCAGCCTCACCGAGGCCGGCTATGTGGGCGAGGATGTGGAGAACATTCTCCTGCGGCTGATTCAGGCGGCGGACTACGACGTTGACGCGGCTCAGCGCGGCATCATCTATATTGATGAAATCGACAAGATTGCCCGCAAGAGCGAGAATCCCTCCATCACCAGGGATGTCAGCGGCGAGGGCGTGCAGCAGGCGCTGCTGAAAATCCTGGAGGGCACGGTGGCCTCCGTTCCGCCCCAGGGCGGAAGGAAGCATCCCCACCAGGAGCTGATCCAGATCGACACCAGCAACATCCTGTTCATCTGCGGCGGCGCCTTCGACGGCATCGTGCCCATCATCGAGAGCCGTGTGGGCAAGAAGAGCCTGGGCTTCGGCGCGGAGGTACAGAGCAAGCAGGCGGCGGATGTGAGCCGCTCGCTGAAGGAGCTGCGCCCCGAGGATCTGACCCGCTTCGGCCTGATTCCCGAGTTTGTGGGCCGTCTGCCCATCGTGGTGACGCTGGATCAGCTGGACGCGGAGGCCCTCTCCCGCATCCTGACCGAGCCGAAGAACGCCCTGTGCAAGCAGTATCAGAAGCTGCTGGAAATGGACGGCATCGAGCTGACCTTTGAGCCGGAGGCCGTCCGCGCCATCGCCCGCCAGGCCATCGAGCGCAAGTGCGGCGCCCGCGGTCTGCGCGCCATCATCGAAACCATGATGCTGGACACCATGTTCGACCTGCCCGCCCTCACCGACGTGACGGGCTGCGTCATTGACGAGGACGCGGTTTCGGGCAAGGGCAAGCCCCAGCTGATCCACGGCGCGCGCCGGAAGAGCCGCAAGCGCATGGAAAATCAGCAGGAGGAGCTGCCCGTGCTGGACAGCGCCGAGCCCAGCGTATCATAACGGTCGCCCCGCCCTCCGGCATGGAGCAGGCGGGGCTTTTGCAAGCGAAAGGACAGGAGAGAAGCCAATGAAGATTGTGGTGCTGGACGGCGCGGGGCTGAACCCCGGCGACCTGTCGTGGGAAGGGCTTGAAGCCCTTGGCGAGGTGACGGTTTACGACCATACCGCCCCTGAGGACGTGCGGGCCCGCATGGCCGGGGCGGACATCATCCTGACGAACAAGACCCTGCTGACGGCCGAATTGATGGACGCCTGCCCGAGCGTGAAGTACATCGGCGTGCTGGCCACGGGGTACAATGTGGTGGATCTTGCCGCGGCGGCGCAGCGGGGCATCCCCGTGACAAACGTGCCCGCCTACGGCACCCAGGAGGTGGCCCAGCATGTGTTCGCGCTGCTGCTGGAAATCTGCAACCGCGTGGGCCATCATGATGACGCCGTGCGGGAAGGCCGCTGGGCCAGCAGTCCGAATTTCTGCTTCTGGGATATGCCCTTGGCGGGCCTGGCGGGCAAGACCATGGGCGTCATCGGCCTGGGCAAGATCGGCCGGGCCACGGTGGACATCGCCCGGGCCTTCGGCATGCAGGTCATCGCCGCCAGCGCCCACGCTGATGACGACTTTGTCGTTCCTATGCCGCGGCTGCTCCGGGAGAGCGACGTGATCTCCCTCCACTGTCCCCTGACGGCGGAGAACGCGGGCTTCGTCAACGCCGAAACCATCGGGCAAATGAAGGACGGCGTGATTCTCATCAACACGGCCCGGGGCGGGCTCATCGACGAAAGGGCGCTGCGAGAGGCGCTGCTCAGCGGCAAGGTGGCCGCGGCGGGGCTGGATGTGCTGTCCAGCGAGCCGCCCCGGGCGGACAATCCCCTCATCGGGCTGGAGAACTGCGTCATCACCCCGCATATTGCCTGGGCGTCCAGGGAGGCTAGGGCGCGGCTGATGGCCATCGCGGTGGATAACGTGGCGGCCTTCCTGCGCGGGGAAAGGCAGAATGTGGTGAACTGAGTGGTGCAAGGGCGGAGAAGCGAGGCCTTTTCCGCTTTTTTCTTGAATTGTGCAGTGTGTCAGCAAGGAAGAAACGTCCTTCAGACCATCAACAAAGTCCCGGGAGGTGTCGGAGGGCCTGCAGGCCCTCTGACTCTTGATCGAAAATCGGCGGCATGTACGGCGATTTTCGTGCTTTTTCGTTAGAAAAAGCTTCCTTACACGCCCGAATGGCCGGGAGAACGGCAGCGCCGTTCGATCAGTGAGGGCGTGCATAACTCGACAAAGTGGTGTAAGCTACTTTGTCGATACTCTGAAACGTCCTTGCAAGGCTCTTTCATAAAACCCGGACAAGTTTATTAGGTATGCGAACCGAAGGTTTCCAAAGGGCGATCGGAAAGCCCTTTGGTCGCCCGCAGGCGAAACCTGACCTGACTGTCCCCAAAGGACGGTTGGATGCCTCCGCAGTCCTCCGCTCAGCAAGCGGAGGACTGCGCAAAATTGCCATTCCTGCCGCACATGTTTCCGCACTGTTCCGCCCATGATAAGCGAAGAAACGGAGGGAAAAGTGTGGTCAACGTCCTGCTGATTGTCATTCAACTGGTGGTAACGCTGGTGGTGGGCCTGTACTTTTACAAGCAGCTCAAGCAGCAAAAGAACGCGCAGCCCGCGGCGCGCAGGGAAAGCAACCGGGAGATGGAGAAGCTGAACCGAATGCGGGCCATCCGCCTGTCCGAGCCGCTGGCGGAGAAGGTGCGCCCCACGCACTTCCGGGAGATCGTGGGCCAGGAGGACGGCATCAAGTCCCTCAAGGCCATCCTGTGCGGGGCGAATCCCCAGCATGTGCTGATTTACGGCCCGCCCGGGGTGGGCAAGACCTGCGCCGCCCGCCTGGTGCTGGAGGCCGCCAAGCACAGCGCCGGCACGCCCTTCAAGGAAAGCGCCCCCTTCATTGAGATGGACGCCACCTGCGTCCGCTTTGACGAGCGGGCCATTGCCGATCCGCTCATCGGCAGCGTGCACGACCCCATCTACCAGGGCGCGGGGCCTCTGGGCGTCCAGGGTGTGCCCCAGCCCAAGCCAGGGGCGGTGAGCAAGGCCCATGGCGGCGTACTGTTCCTGGATGAAATCGGTGAATTGCACCCCATCCAAATGAACAAGCTGCTCAAGGTGCTGGAGGATCGCAAGGTCATGTTCGAGAGCGCCTACTACAATCCGGAGGATACCTCCGTGCCGCGCCACATCCACGATATTTTCAAGCAGGGGCTGCCCGCCGATTTCCGCCTGGTGGGCGCCACCACCCGGAGCCCCAACGACATCAGCCCGGCCCTTCGCTCCCGCTGCATGGAAATCTTCTTCCGCGCGCTAACGCCGGAAGAGATTGCCTCCATCGCCGCCGGGGCCGCTGAGCGGGCCGGGTACGAGATGGCCCAAAGCGAGGCGGACACCATTGGCCGCTATTCCTCCTGCGGGCGGGATGCGGTGAACATCGTGCAGATGGCCGCGGGTCTGGCGCAGCTGGAGGAGCGGAAGGTCATCACCGGCGCGGACGTCAGCTGGGTGGTGCAGTCCGGGCACTACGCCGTCCGTCCCTCCCAGAAGGCCGACCTGACCCCCAGGGTGGGGATGATTCACGGCCTGGCCGTCTTCGGCACCCATCAGGGCGCGGTGCTGGAAATCGAGGCTGTCTCCACGCCCGGCACGGGTCTGGTGAAGGTGACGGGCATTGTGGAGGAGGAGGAGCTGGGGGCGGAAGGCCATCGAATGCGCCGCAAGTCCACCGCCCACGGTTCGGCGGAGAACGTCAAGACCCTGCTGGCGGAGCTGGGCTTCCCCCTGGGGCAGCGGAACCTGCACATCAACTTCCCCGGCGGTGCGCCGGTGGACGGGCCCTCCGCCGGTGTGGCCATGGCGGTGGTGGCCGTCAGCGCGCTGACAGGGCAGAAGGTAGACGGCGCCTGCGCCGTGACGGGGGAAATCTCCGTCCAGGGCCAGGTGAAACCCGTGGGCGGCGTTCCCGAAAAGGTGGAGGCCGCCCGGCAGGCCGGGGTGCGCAAGGTCTTTATTCCCCGGGAAAATGATATGGAAAGCATCCATACCGGCGACATTGAGGTTTGCCCGGTGAGCACCCTGCGGGAGGTGCTGACGGAGATGCTTCTGCCCGTCACGGTGGAGGACAGCGGGGAGCTTCCCGCGGCGGTCGTCCCGGAAATGACGCTGGCGGCCGCTCCCACAATCGCCGGGCCGGCAAAGGCCAGCGTCCTGCCGGAATGACGGCGAGGCGAAGATCGGCGAAGCCATGAGAAGGGGCGAAGCCCTCTTGCCAAATGTCGGGAATCCCTGTATACTATATACTTGCCGGAGGATATGCTTTTCCGGCAAGTTTGCTGTTTCCGCCGGGCGGCGAAAAATCAGGAGGAACAAGAATGCCCGCTAAAAAGAAGACCTTGACGCTGCCGCTGCTGGCGCTGCGCGGCCTGATGGTATTCCCGCATATGGTTTTGCACTTTGACGTGGGGAGAACCAAATCGGTGGCGGCCCTGGAGCAGGCCATGATGGAGAATCAGCAGATTTTCCTGGTGGCCCAGAAGGATGCCGAGGATGATGATCCCCGGGTGGAAGGCCTGTGCCGCGTGGGCACGGTGGCGACCATCAAGCAGGTGATGAACCTGCCGGGGGACAGCATCCGGGTGCTGGTGGAGGGCGAGAGCCGGGCCACGCTCCAGAGCATCAACCAGGAGGAGCCCTACCTGGCCGGGGTGGTCAAGCTGGCTGACCAGGCCTATGAGGATACCGTTGAATTGCAGGCACTGGCCCGCGTGGCGCAGGATTATTTTGAGACCTATGCCCGCACCAGCCTGCGGGTGAGCCAGGAGACGGTCAATTCCGTCCGTGACGTGGAGGAGCCCGGGCAGCTGGCGGATATTATCGCGGCCAACGTGCTCAATCATGTGGAGGATCGCCAGGCCATCCTGGAGGAACTGGACGTTCAGCGGCGGCTGGAAAGCCTGTGCGCCATCCTGGGCCGGGAGACCGAGCTGGCCGGGGTGGAAAAGCAGGTGCAGGCCCGCATCAAGAAGCAGATCGAGAAAAATCAGAAGGACTACTACCTGCGCGAGCAGATCAAGGCCATCCAGACCGAGCTGGGCGATACCGAGGCCACGGACGTGGATGAGCTCCGTCAGCGTATGGAGCAGACGCCACTGAACGACGAGGCCCGGGAAAAGTGCGCCAAGGAGCTGGAGCGCCTGGCCCGCATGGCCCCCGGCACGCCGGAGGTGGGCATCGCCAGAACCTACATTGACTGGATCCTCGACCTGCCCTGGGGCAAGACCACCGCCGACAACCTCGACCTCAAGCGGGCAAGGCGGGTGCTGGCCCAGGATCACTACGGGCTGGACAAGGTGAAGGAGCGCATCGTCGAATACCTGGCCGTCCTGCGGATGAAGCAGGATATGCGCGGCCCCATCCTGTGCTTCGTGGGCCCGCCCGGGGTGGGCAAAACCTCCATCGTCCGGGCCATCGCCAAGGCTGTGGGGCGCAAATTCGTGCAGATGTCCTTGGGCGGTGTGCGTGATGAGGCGGAAATCCGCGGCCATCGGCGCACCTATGTCGGCGCGATCCCCGGCCGGATCATCAGCGGGATGAAGCAGGCGGGCACCATGAATCCCGTGTTCCTGTTCGACGAGATCGACAAGATGAGCCACGACTTCCGGGGCGATCCCGCCAGCGCCATGCTGGAGGTGCTGGACGCGGAGCAGAACGGCGCCTTCCGCGACCATTACATGGAGCTGCCCTTTGACCTGAGCAAGGTCATGTTCATCACCACGGCCAACAGCATCGATACTATCCCCGGCCCGCTGCTGGACCGCATGGAGATCATCGAGGTGCCCTCCTACACCGAGGAGGAGAAGCTGCAAATCGCCAAGCGCCATCTGCTGCGCAAGCAGGTGGCGGAGCATGGGCTGACGGCGAAATCCGTCCGCGTCTCCGACAAGGTGATGCGGGAACTCATCGAGGGTTACACCCGGGAGGCCGGCGTCCGCACCCTGGAGCGCACCATCGCCAGGGTGGTGCGCAAGGCGGCTGTGACCATGTTGGATACCGACGTCAGCGAGGTGACGGTGAACAGCGCGCTGCTCAAGGAATACCTGGGCGCGCCCCGGTATCTGCGGGAGATGCCCGAGAAGGAGCCGCGTGTCGGGGTGGTCAACGGCCTGGCCTACACCACCGTGGGCGGCGAATTGCTGGAGGTGGAGTGCGCCATCATGCCCGGCAAGGGCACCCTGCAGCTCACCGGCCAGCTGGGCGATGTGATGAAGGAGTCCGCGGAGGCCGCCTTCACCTGGGTGAGGGCGCACAGCGCCGAGCTGGGCCTGAAGGACGACTTCTACAAGGACAAGGACATCCACATCCATGTGCCTGAGGGCGCGGTACCCAAGGACGGGCCTTCCGCCGGCGTCACCATGACCACGGCGCTGACCTCCGCCCTCACGGGCGTTCCTGTGCGCCAGGATGTGGCCATGACGGGCGAGATCACTCTGCGGGGCCGGGTGCTGCCCATCGGCGGACTGAAGGAGAAGACCCTGGCGGCCTATCGGGCGGGCATCCGGGTTTTGGTGATCCCCAAGGAGAACCAGAAGGATCTGGAAGAGATACCGCCCCATGTGCTGAGCCAGTTCCGCGTCGCCGCGGTGGACAAGATCGACGATGTACTTGCATTGGCCCTGGCCTCTGCGCCGGGCAAGGAGCGTGAATAAGTGGAAATCAAGAGCGCGGACTTCGTTACATCCATGGCCGAATACGGCCCCTTTGCCGGGCGGGGACTGCCGCAGGTGGCCGTCGCAGGCAAGAGCAACGTGGGCAAGAGCAGCCTCATCAACCGCCTGTGCCGCCGCAACAAGCTGGCCCGCACCTCATCGACCCCCGGCAAGACCCGGCTCATCAACATTTTTCTGCTCAATCAGCAGTTCCACCTGATCGACCTGCCGGGCTACGGCTTCGCCAAGGTGGACAAGCAGGAGAAGGCCCGCTGGGGCAAGATGATGCAGGACTACTTCGAGCAGGCGGAGGAGCTGCGGCATGTGCTGTGCCTGGTGGACATCCGCCACGAGCCCACCGAGGACGACAAGCAGATGAACCTGTTCCTGCGGCAGATGGGCATCCCCTTTACGGTGATTGCCACCAAGGCGGACAAGATCAGCCGCGGCGCGCGGATGAAGCAGCTGGCGCCCATCTGCCGGGCGCTGCTGGTGCAGCCCTGGGAGATCATCTGCTTTTCCTCCGAGGATGGAACGGGCCGCGAGGAGCTGCTGAAGCTGCTGGAGGATGTCACGGCCCCGGAACCTGCGGAAGGCCCGGCGCATACCATGGAGCAGCCCACCTGACCCAACCCTTGTGGGCAATAAGGAGGCGACCATGATGAAGCGCATAGCCCAGACCCATGCTCCCGCGACGCTGCCCCAGGAGGCGGCGCTGCTTCCCGCCTTGCCTGCCCGGAAGTCCTCAAAGCCCCGCAACCTGATGATTCCGCCGCCCGATCTGGTCTTCCGGCCCGTAATGACCGAGGCGGAGCCCACCTCCAAGGCGTCCCAAACGGCGCCCAGACGGCGGGGGAGCGCCGCGGGCCGCGCGATTCTTCACGCGGCGGGCGTGTCGGTGCCGGGGGTCACGGCCATGTCCCGCACCTTTGTGCAGGAGTCTCCCTACATCGACTGACGGACAAAGTGGCTTTGCTGCTTTGTCGACACCTTGAATCCCCCTGCCGAGAACGACAGGGGGATTCGTTTAGGCCACCAGGATGATTATCTGGCGAAAATCTGGGTCAGGTACACATAGCCGTTCCGGTCAAAGGCCACGCCCACGCCGACCTTCGTCCAGGCGGTGGACAGGATGTTCTGCCGGTGGCCCGTGGAGGAAAGGAAAGCGGCCTCGGATTTTTCCACCGTGGCGTGGTGGGCGATGTTCTCGCCCGCGCCGTTGAAGGCGTAGCCGAACTGACGCAGCATGTCGGCCACACGGCCATAGGTGGGCGATTCATGGGCGAAGTAATTGTTGTCCCGCATGTCCTCCGACTTCAGGCGGGCCAGGCGGCAAAGCTCGGGGTCCAGCGCCAGCGCGGCACGGCCATACGCCTTGCGGTCGCTGTTGAGCAAATTAAACGCAATTTGCTCTTGCGCAGACAGCGAGTTTGTATTATAATCTTCATCCATGGAAGGGGTCTGCGTCGGAATCGGACGAACCGTAGGGGTCGCGGTAGGTTGAACCGTGGGCCGTGCGGTTGGTGCGATCGTGGGCGTGCTTGTCGGGGCAGTGGTTGGCTGCTTCGTGGGGATGGATGGCTCTTCCGTGGGAGGAAGTGCGGTTGCGGTGGCGTCGGGCGCGGCAGGAGTGGTTGTGCTGGGCGCCTGAGTGGGGATGGACGTCTGCTCTGGGGCAGGCGTCGGCGTCGCGGCCTGACAGGGCGGCGTCTGCCGGTAGGGCCAGCCCTTGAAGCCGAACTGGGATGTGGGGGCCTCTGCCAGGGCCGCGGCTGATACGGTCAGCATCGCGGTGGCCAGCAGAAAGGCTGTGTGCTTACGAAACATGACGGTTCACCTCCATTTATTACGGTTTTATTACAAACCGTGACAGAAGTGTAATACACCTGGCAGCATCCTGTCAACCAATCCTGCCAAGGGACTTCCAAGGGAATCCCTGGCAGGGGCGTTTCGTGCGCAAGGAAGTCCATGGAATACCACAAGCAGCATGTTCAACCTTGAGGAGGAGGATTCCCGATGAAGTTTGTCCTGTGTCCCCGCTGTGAACTGAATTACATTACCGAAGCTGAAAAGTACTGCAAGGTCTGCCTGCGCGAGATGAAGGGCGAGGCGCCCAAGGACGAAATCGAGCTGTGCAGCGTGTGCAACGAGGCTCCGGCGTTGCCCGGGCGCGATGTGTGCCTGTTCTGCCTGAAGGAGATGAGCGGGCAGCAAAGCCGGGAGGAGGACGCCGAGGAGGAGCATGTGGACGGCAGCGCCATTGCCGGCATGGACTCGGTGAGCACCATGGACGAGATCATCCCGGAGATTGACGAGGACATCCCCAGCCAGGAATACGGCGAGATCGAGAACGAGCTGTCCCTGGAAAGCGTGCGCGAGGACGAGGAGAACGAGCAGGAAGACGAGGACGAGGAAGAAAGCTGAGAGGGACGTATGCGGCTGTTTGCCATCGGTGATCTTCACCTGCCGGGGGGCGATGACAAGCCCATGGACGTTTTCGGCGGCCATTGGGAGGATCATTTCCTGCGCATCAGCGAGGACTGGCGCGGCAGGGTGGGGGAAGCGGATACGGTGCTGATTCCCGGGGACATCTCCTGGGCGATGCAGCTGCGGGACGCCGTGGCAGACTTGACGGCCATCGGCGCGTTGCCCGGGTGCAAGGTGCTGGTGAAGGGCAACCATGATTACTGGTGGAACGGCGTTACCCAGGTGCGCGCGGCGCTGCCGGCGGGCATGAGCGTCCTGCAGCACAGCGCCATCGACCTGGGGGCATGCGTCGTCTGCGGCACCCGGGGCTGGACGATCCCCACCAGGGACGCGCCCCTGCCGCCGGAGGAGCAGAAAATCTACCAGCGGGAGCTGCTGCGCCTGATCATGGCCATCGAGGACGGTCAGCGCCTGGCCCAGGGTCGGCCGCTGGTGGTCATGACGCATTTCCCGCCGCTGTATCAGATGGAGCGGGATACGGAGGTCACCCGGCTGCTGACGGCGTATGGCGTCCATACCGTGGTATACGGCCACCTGCATGGGGCGGGCATCCGGGCCGGCTTCAACGGCGAGCATGAGGGCGTCCGCTATCGCCTGGTGTCCTGCGACAGCCTGGACTTCCGTCTGGCGGAGATTCCGCTGGATGCATAAGGTAAAAAATTTTTTAGAAGTTTGTTAATTTTCAGCGTCAAATTTTCCAGTCCAGACCCAATTGCGAGAAGGAAAGCACCCGTTTGAGGAACGGGTGCTTTTTCGTGCACAAAATGTGGGCAAGTGCGAACATCAGACCACAAAAGGACAACAAATACATGACAAAACTATTGCGAAAGAATGACGTTTTGTGCATGAAATCAGGCCGCCAAAACAGAAAGAAACTTCTGCCAGCTATTGCGCATTCCAAAAAGGTGGGATATAATGGGGGAGACGACCTAAAAAAGACAGTTTGGTGGTGATAAGTGGTGCCTGATACGAATGATAAGGAACAGATGATCGGTGCAGCCGCGGGCGCCGCTGAACCGATGACGGAGGAAGACCGCCAGCTGCTGGAAAAATACAGCAAGACATTCATCGGTTCCTTTTCCCACTCGCTGGACGCGAAGGGCCGCATGGTGGTGCCGCTGGCCTTCCGGGAAACCCTGGGAGAGACCTTCTGCATCGCGCCGTCCTTTGATTTCAAGTCCATCGCCCTTTATCCTACCCTTCAGTGGGCCAGGATGCGCGAGCGCTATGCCCGCCTGGGCCGGGTCAATACCAGCCTGAAGCGCTATCTGGAACAGATGGACGCCCTGTCCTTCCGGGGGCAGGAGTGCGACGGCCAGGGCCGTGTGCTGCTGCCCAGCAAGATCCGCCAGTGCATTCTGGGCGAGGAAAAGGATGTGGAGATTACCGGCGCGGACGATCATGTGCGCATTGTGGCCCGTCCCGCGGCGGATGAGCAGTTCGAGCTGTTCATGGCCGACCTGCCGGGTATCCTCAACGATATTTCGGCTTTGGAAAGCATGGAATAACCCCTGTGTGTCATGAAACAATGAAAGGATGAATAGAGTATGGTGCCGTTTGTCCGGCTTTTCAAGCGAAAGGCGCGCTTCATGTGGCAGGGCATGAAGCCATACAATTACGGCAAAGTGGCGTATCAGAACCTGCGCGGCGAGCGGATGACCTGCAGCGCCTATGTGCCCATGATGGAGGACGATCAGGGCGCTTATACGCCCCTGGGTTCCGTGCCGGATCAGCCGGCCCGTCCCCGCCGCCGAAGGGCGGAGCGTCATCCGGCGGTCAGCAGCCGGGACACAAGCCGCATCCGCGCCGTCAGCCGTGACGGGGTGCGGGGAACGGCGGCCCTGATGGCCCTGATGCTGCTGACGTGCGCGCTGGGCGCGGCCTGCCTGGTGGATTACAGCCAGGTGCTGGAGGCGGGCAAGCGGGTGAGCAGGATTCAGGACCGCATCGACGCCATCAGCCTGCGCAACGAGGAATTGGAGACGGAGCTGGCCATGAGCGCCGCGGAGGTGAACGTGAGCTATCAGGCGGTGCAGCTGGGCATGATTTCCGCCCGGGGCGTCAACGTGATCTACCTCACCGCCCCGGAAAACGCCAACATGATTCCTTCCACCTCCGCCAACGGGCTGACGGGCGAGTATTTGGCGACCATCCTGGGAGACTGAGGGGAACCTTGGTCTCCCGTTTGGAATATTTGCGCAACCAGGAGGGCGGGCATGCATCCCGAGCTGAAGGTTCGCAAAAGAATGCTGCTGCTGACGGTGATGCTGGGGGTCTTTTTCCTCCTGACGGCGGGCCGACTGTGGCAGTTGACAGTACTACGCAGTGATGAACTGACCCAGCGCGGCGTCAGGCAATGGACAAAGGAGGGCATTGTCACGGCGCGGCGGGGGTCGATCCTGGACCGCAACGGCAATGTCCTGGCCCTGAGCGCCACCTCCTACATGGTGTGCGCCGATCCCCGGCTGGTCACGGACATCGACCTGTTCCTGGATACCCTGGGCAGCGTCCTTCCCCTGGACAGGGAAACGGCCGTCAAGCGGCTGTCGGACAAAACGAAGGGCTCGGTGATCCTCAAGCGCCAGGTTACGCGCACCACGGTGGACGCCATCCGCCAGCTGAAGGCGGAGACCGACGCCAAGGCGGGGCTGAAGGCCATCTCCTTTGACGAGGACGCCAGGCGGTGGTATCCCTACGGTACGCTGCTGAGCCAGGTGCTGGGCCTGACAAACGTGGACAGCCTGGGTCAGTCCGGCATCGAACAGCAGTATGAGGCGGTGCTGGCGGGCCGGGAGGGCAGCTATCTGCGCCAGGTGGACGCCCGCAACCGCGTTCTGGGCGGCAGCGAGGGCTGGTACATTCCCTCACAGCAGGGCAGTACGCTGAAAATGACGGTAGACGCCACCATTCAGCAAATCTGCGAAAAGGCCATGCGGGAATGTGTGGAGGTCAACAACGCCGAAAGCGTTCTCTGCCTGGTCAGCGACGTGCGCACAGGGGCCATCCTGGCCGTGTGTATGAAGCCCGACTATGACCCCAACGATCCGCCCCGCAACGATGCCGCGGCCCTGACGGAGCTGATGCGGATCACCGCCATCTCCGATGTGTACGAGCCGGGCAGCACCTTCAAGATTCTCACGGCCGCCGCCGCTCTGGACAGCGGCGTTACCACGCCGGAGGATCACTTCTACTGCTCGGCCAAGGTCACGGTGGACGGCGACACCATCCGCTGCTGGGGCCGCGCCCACGGCGCGGAAACCATGGCGGAGGGACTGCAGAACAGCTGCAATCCCGTGTTTGTGGAGCTGGCCCTGCGCATGGGAACGGATACCTTCTATCGCTACCTGACCTCCTTCGGGCTGGGCAAGAAGACGGGGATCGACCTGCCGGGTGAAAGCGGCGGCATCCTCATCGGCAGCCGGTATGTCAAGAATGTCGACCTGGCCCGCATCGGCTTTGGTCAGTCCGTGGCGGTGACGCCCCTGCAATTGATGATGGCCGCCAACTCAGCCATCAACGGGGGCAAGCTGATGAAGCCCTACCTGGTCAGCGAAGTACAGGATGAGGAGGGCCAGGTGCTTCAGCGCTTCAGCCCCACCGTGGTGGCGACGCCCATCAAGCCGGAAACGAGCATCACCCTGCGTGGGCTGCTGGAAAACGTGGTGGAAAACGGCGGCGGTAAGAACGCCAAGGTGGCGGGCTACCGGGTGGGAGGCAAGACGGGCACGGCTCAGGTGTACAAGGAAGGCCGCATCGTCCGGGACGTTCATATCGGTTCGTTCTACGGCTTTGCCCCGGCGGATAATCCGCTGATTTCCGTGCTGGTGGTGGTGAAGGAGGCTCAGGTGCCCGTGGATTACGGCGGAACCACCGCCGCGCCCTTCGCCCGGCAGATTCTGGCGGACGCGCTGCAAACCATGCAAATTCCGCCGATCACCGACGAAACGGCAGAACCTGTGACGGTTCCTGACATTACGGGCTTGACGATTTCCAACGCAAGGCGTACACTGGCAGAGGTGAGCGTGGAGCTGCTGGACGACGGCCAGGGGGACGTGGTGCTGGAGCAGCTTCCGCCTGCCGGGGCAACCCTGATGAAGGGCGGCCATGTGATGGCCTACACCGTATCGGACAGCGGGCTGACGCCGGAAACCCTGGTGCGGGTGCCGGGCCTTGCGGGCCTGAGCGACGTCGACTGCGCCCGGATGACCCGACTGCGGGGCCTGACCATCCAAATGGAGGGCACGGGCGTGTGTGTCCGGCAAAATCCGGCGGAGGGCGAATACGTCGCCCCGGGCGCCTGCGTGACGGTCACGCTTTCGTCCCTGGGGGAGGATGCCCCGCCAACTTAAGACAACATCCGGCGATGAGCCGATATTGAAGAGTAGAGGAGCTACCTATGCGACTGCAAGATTTGATGGAAGACATGCCCTATTTGCTGGAAACCCGCGGCGACCAGTCCGTGGACATCGGCGCGATCACCAGCAGCAGCCGTGAGCGAACCGACCGGGGTCTGTTTATCTGCATTTCCGGCGCCAGGTTCGACGCCCATACCTTCGCGCCCCAGGCTGTTGAGAACGGCTGTGTGGCGCTGGTGGTGGAGCGCTTCCTGGACGTCGACGTGCCCCAAGTGAAGGTCAGCAACGGCCGCGCCGCCCTGGCCCGAATTGCCGCGGCCTTCTACGGCCATCCGGCGCGGGGAATGAAGCTGGTGGGTATTACCGGCACCAAGGGCAAGACCACCACCTCCTACCTGACCAAGGCCATCTGCGAGCAGGCGGGGTACAAGTGCGGCCTCATCGGCACCACGGGGAACATGATCGGCCAGAGGCGCCTTCCCGGCACGCTGACCACCCCGGATCCCATCGACCTTCAGCGCGATCTGCGGGCCATGGCGGACGAGGGCGTTCAGGTGGTGGTGATGGAGGTCTCCGCCCACGCCATCGACATGCACCGCTTGGACGGGCTGCGGTTTGAGGCGGGCTGCTATACCAACTTCAGCCAGGATCATCTGGACTATTTCCACACCATGGAGCACTACTTTGAGGTCAAGAAGCGCTTTTTCACCTCCGGCATGGTGCGCAACGCCGCCCTCAACGCCGATGAGGAAACCTCCGCGAGAATTCGCGCTGACCTGACCATTCCCCGCGTCACCTACGGCATCTGCGCCGACGCGGATCTTTTCGCCCGGGATATTGAGATCAACGAGGAAGGCGTGAGCTTCGAGCTGCAATTGCAGGGGATGCACAACATCCGCGTCAACCTGTACATGACGGGCATGTTCAACATCTACAACGCCATGGCCGCGGCCAGCTGCGCCATGATCCTGGGCATCGATGCCGACGCCATCCGCCTGGGCCTGGAAAGCATGAAGTCCGTCCCCGGCCGCATTGAAATGCTGCCCACGGGCACGCCCTATCGGGTCATTCTGGACTATGCCCACAGCCCTGATTCCCTGATGAACATCCTCAAAACGGTGCGAGAGTTTACCCGTGGCCGGCTGATTGCGGTGTTTGGCTGCGGCGGCGACAGGGACAAAGGCAAGCGCCCCATCATGGGCGAAATCGGCGGCAGGCTGGCCGACCTGTGCATCCTGACCTCCGACAACCCCCGCACGGAGGAGCCCATGGCCATCCTGGCGGCGGTGGAGGAGGGGATCAAGCCCCTGGGCAAGCCCTATGAGATCATCGAAAACCGTCGGCTGGCCATCCGTCGCGCGCTGGAAATCGGCCGGGAGGGCGACATCATCGTGCTGGCGGGCAAGGGCCATGAGACCTATCAGGACATCATGGGCGTGAAGCATCCCTTCGACGAGAAGGTTGTTGTTCAGGAGCTGCTGGAGGAAATGCGCCGCCCCTCATAATCCCACCATGACGCAGGAGGTTGCCCGACCATGCTAAGGATGCTGATCGCATTGCTTTTATCCGCCGCCATCGTGCTGGTGACGGGCCCCAGGTTCATCCCTTATTTGCGCAAGCTGAAATTCGGCCAGACCATTTACGACCTGGGCCCGCAGAGCCACAAGACCAAGCAGGGAACCCCCACCATGGGCGGCGTGATGATTGCCCTGGGCGCTTTGCTGGCGGCGGCTTTGTGCCATGTGACCAGCTGGAACGGCGGCTTGGATTTCATGCTGCCCCTGGTGCTGGTGTCGCTCCTCGCCATGGCGGTGGGCTTTGCGGACGATTATGTGAAGGTGGTCAAGAAGCGCTCCCTGGGCCTGACGCCCTGGCAGAAAATTTTCGGCCAGGTTTTTATCGCGGTGGCCTTCGCGGTGTACTGCTATCTGCATCCCCAGGTGGGCTCCAGGATTATCGTCCCCTTCTTCAACGTCGAGTGGGATTTGGGCCTGTTCTACATTCCGCTGCTGGCCCTGACCACCCTGTTCATGATTAACAGCGCCAACCTTCAGGACGGCCTGGACGGGCTGCTGTCCTCGGTGACGGCGGTGGGCTGCGTGGCCTGGGCGCTGATCGCCCTGTTCTTCACGGCGGCGTTGGCGTCCGTTGACGCCTCCTGGGCCCGGAACCTGGAAAGCGTGGGCGTCTTCGCCATGGCCGTGTGCGGCGCCTGCATCGGCTTTCTGCGCTTCAACCATTATCCGGCCACGGTGTTCATGGGCGATACGGGCTCCATGTTCATCGGCGGCGCGGTGGTGGGCATGGCGATGCTCTTGCGCCAGCCTTTCCTGCTTTTGCTGATTACCTTCACCATGGTGGCCTCCTCGGTAAGCGTCATCCTTCAGCGGTACTATTACAAGGCCACGAGGAAGCTCTGCGGCGAGCCCCGGCGGCTGTTCAAAATGACCCCGATTCATCATCATTTTGAATTGTGCGGCTGGAAGGAAACGCAGATCGTTCTGGGCTACGCCGTCTGCACGGCTGTGATGTCGGCTTTGGCGGTTCTGTCCATCATTGGGCTGAAGCTGGCGTAAGGACGCCGAAGGCGCCCAAACGGCTATGAAATGCGTTCCTGAACTTCTTTTTTGAAAGGAGTGTGACAAACGATGAAACATGAAAAGGATTATGAAGGCAAGCGCGTGCTGGTGGTGGGCATGGCCCGCAGCGGCGTGGCGGCGGCGCAGCTGCTTGTGAAGCACGGCGCGAAGGTCGTGGTGAATGACAGCAAAACCGGCGAGGGGCTGGGCGAGGCGGTGGCCCCGCTGATGTCCCTACCGGTGGAATGGGCCCTGGGCCGTCCGGCGGCGGACTGCCTGGATGGGATCGACGTGCTGGTCATCAGTCCGGGCATTCCCAATACGGCCCCCTTTGTGGAGGAGGCCCGCCGCCGGGGCGTCAGCGTGACCGGCGAGCTGGAGCTGGCTTATCGGCTCAGCCCCGGGGAAATGGTGGCCGTCACCGGCACCAACGGCAAGACCACCACGGTGTCGCTGCTGGGAGAAATCTTCCGCAACGCCGGTCGCGTGACCCATGTGGTGGGGAACATCGGCTATCCTTATTCTGCCGCGGGCCTCATCAGTCGCCCGGACGATATGCTGGTGTGCGAGGTAAGCTCCTTCCAGATGGAAATGGCGGACACCTTCCACCCAAGGGCGGCTGCTCTGCTCAATATCACGGAGGATCATCTCAACCGCCACGGCACCATGGAGGTTTACACCGCCATGAAGATGCGGGTCTTCCGCAACCAGACGGCGGAGGACGTGGCGGTGTTCAACGCCGACGACCCGGCCCTTGCGCCCCTGACAGGGCAGGTCAAAGCCCAGGTGATGCTCTTCTCCCGGCAGAAGAAGGTGACAAGCGGCGCTTATGTGGAGGACGGCCAGGTGATGATCGCCTGGAAGGGCGCGGTCAAGCCCGTGTGCCGGGTGGACGAGATCTACATCCCCGGCCCCCACAACTTGGAAAACGCCCTGGCCGCCGCCTGCGTGGCCACGGCCATGGGGGTTCCCGCCCCGGTCATCCGCCACACCCTCAAAACCTTCCAGGGCGTGGAGCACCGCATCGAGCTGGTACGGGAGCTGGACGGCGTGCGGTACATCAACGACAGCAAGGGCACCAACGTCGATTCCACCATCAAGGCCATCCAGACCATGGATCGGCCCACCGCCATCATCCTGGGCGGCTACGACAAGCACTGCGACTTCACCCCCATGGTGAAGGAAATGCTGCTTTCGCCCATGATCCGGGAGGCGGTGCTCATCGGCGTGACGGCGGATCAGATCGAGGCCACCTGCAAGGCGTGCGGCTATCACGCCATCCACCGTGCGGCTGCCCTTGAAGACGCCGTGGCCCAGTGCCGCGCCCTGGCCCATGATGGCTGGAACGTGCTCCTGTCCCCGGCCTGCGCCTCCTTCGACATGTTTGCCGATTATGAGGAGCGCGGCCGCGTCTTCAAGGACATCGTCCGCGGCTTGAACTGACCCCACCATCAACTGCGCTTTCCCTTTGCTCCCCCAGGGTGAAAGGAATGGCTATGCTTCATCAGGCACAGACCAAGGCAAGCGCACCAAAGCAGACCCGCTTGACCCTCCGGGGCAAGCTGAATCCCGTGGACGGCACGCTGATGGCGGTGTTCATCATGCTGCTGCTCGCGGGATTGCTGGTTCTTTTTTCTGCCTCCTACTATGTGGCCCAGGATTCCGGCGACCCCCTGCGGGAGGTGCGCCATCAGCTGATCGGCATTGCCCTGGGCGCCGTGGCCATGTTCGTCACCAGCCGGGTGCCCTACCGCTTCTGGCAGGACACCTGGGTGGTGGTAGCGGGCCTGGGCATCAGCGCGGTGCTGCTGATCCTGGTGGTGATCCCCGGCGTGGGCGTGTACATCAACGGCTCCCGGCGCTGGCTGTCCATCGCGGGGATGAGCTTCCAGCCGTCGGAGCTGGCCAAGTTCGCCATCGTGCTGTACATGGCCACCACCCTGACCTACCGGGGCAAGCGAATCCACTCATTGTGGTTCGGCATTGTGCCGGTGCTGCTGGTGCCGGGGTTTTTCTTCCTGCTGATCCTCCAGCAGCCTAACCTGTCCACTGCCGGCAGCATCCTCATCGTCAGCCTGCTGATGATCCTGATTGCCGGGGCGCGGTGGAAGCATCTGCTGCTGATGCTCATCGGCGGCCTGGGGGTGGGCAGCTTCTATGCCTGGAGCGCTCCCTATCGCCGGGAACGCCTGCTGTCCTTCACCGATCCCTTTGCCAAGATGAGCGACGAGGGCTACCAACTGGCGCAGTCGCTGATCGCCTTTGGCTCGGGCGGGCTGTTCGGCATGGGCCTGGGCAAGGGGCGGCAGAAGTACGCCTACCTGCCTTACCCGGAGAGCGACTTCATTTTCGCCATCGTGGGGGAAGACTTCGGGCTGTGCGGCTGCCTGGTGGTGATCGCGCTGTTCGTGGCCTTCATGCTGGCGGGCATGCGCATCGCCACCCGCTGCCGGGATAAGTTCGGCGCGCTGCTGGCGGCGGGCATCACCTGCTCCATCACCGTGCAGGCCTTTCTGAACATGGGCGTGGTCATCGGCATTCTTCCCACCACAGGCCTGCCGCTCCCGTTCTTTTCCGCGGGCGGCACGTCCATCTCCATCACCATGGCGGCGGTGGGCATCCTGATGAACATCTCCCGCACCGCCGGGAAGATGGAAACGTGATTTCCGACTTCCCCCGCACCTCTTTTCCGCTGCGGCATACGTTGAAGCAGCGAAAACGGAGGTGGTTCCATGGAGGCTTTCATCGTGGAAGGCGGCTATCGCCTGGAAGGCTCGCTGCGGGTGGACAGCGCGAAGAACGCGGTACTGCCGCTGATGGCGGCGTCGGTGCTCACACCGGAGGAGGTCACCCTGACCGATGTGCCGGACATTGCCGACATGCACAGCATGGCGGAAATCCTCAGCATCCTCGGCGCGAAGGTCACGTCGGCGGGCAGGGGGCTGACCATCGCCTCCGGCGGGTTACATAATTGGGAAATGCCGGATCGGCTGTCGAAGCGCATCCGCTCCTCCATTTTCCTCCTGGGACCGATCCTCAGCCGCTTCCGCCGCGCCACGGTGACGTATCCCGGTGGGTGCGAGATCGGCCTGCGCCCCATTGACCTGCATCTTAACGGCCTGAGATGCCTGGGCGTCAGCATCCATGAGGAGGGCGGGCTGATCCACTGCGACGGCACGCGGATGCACGCGGGGGAGATTCACTTCGACTACCCCAGCGTGGGCGCGACGGAGAACGTGATGATGGCCGCCGTGATGCTGCCGGGGGAGACGGTGATCCACAACGCCGCCCGGGAGCCGGAGATCGTCGATCTCCAGAACATGATGAACCGCATGGGCGCGAAGGTTCGCGGCGCCGGGGGGCAGACGATCTGCGTGGAGGGCGTCAAGGCCCTGCACGGCGTAACGTGGAAGCCCATGCCCGACCGCATTGTGGCGGGGACGCTGCTGGCGGCCGCGGCCATCACCGGGGGCGAGATCGAATTGATGGACGCGCCGGTATCCGACATGGTGGCGGTGAACGCCAAGCTGCGGGAGATGGGCTGCGTCCTTCACGAGGAGCCCCATCGGCTGACGCTGTCCGCGCCCCGGCGGCTGACGGCCTTCGCCCAGCTGCAGACCCAGCCCCATCCCGGCTTTCCCACGGATATGCAGGTGCAGATGCTGGCGCTGCTTTGCGCGTCGGAGGGCACGGGCGTCGTGGTGGAGAACGTGTTCGAGAACAGGTTCACTCATGCCGGTGACCTGAACCGCATGGGAGCGCACATCCTGTGCAGCGGCAGAACCGCCGTGGTGCGGGGTGCGGAGACGCTCTACGGCGCCCGGGTGACGGCTCGGGATCTGCGGGGCGGCGCGGCCCTGGTGCTGGCGGGCCTGCGGGCCCAGGGTGTGACCCAGGTGGATCGGGCGGATCTGATCGACCGGGGCTACGATCATCTGGAAAACCAGCTGCGCGCCCTGGGCGGCAAAGTCACCCGCATCGAGGCGTAACGAAATCATCAGCATTTTTTGGAGGAAAGGAGAGGAAAGACGGCCATGCAGCCCAATCAGCAGCAGCCCTATGAACCCTGGCAGCCGGGAGGCCCTGCCTTTCCTCCCGGTCAGGTCAGCGGCCCCATGCGCCGCCCCGTGGAGGACGGCACCCGGGCGCAGCAGCCCCTGGGAAGCACCCGTACCGGCGGCCATGTGCCCTACCGCAAGCGTCAGACGGAGCCCATGGGGCCCGTGCCGCGCCAGGGAAATCCGGGCCCCCAGGGCTTTACAGGCCCGCAGCCCGGATGGCAGGCGACGGACCCCGGCCATCAGCCGTGGCAGGGAGAAATGCCGCCCCAGCTGCCCTGGCAGCCTGAGCTTCCGCCCTACCAGGCGCCGCCTCCCGATCCCTTCGGGGAGCCGGGGGAGGCGCCTGAGCTTCGCGCCGTTCGCTCGGACAACCTCTACGACCTTGACCGAACCTTCTGGCACCGGCTGGACGACCTTCAGCTGCGCCAGCAGGCGGAGGGCGCGGGCAAGCCCCGGGCCCGCAACGGCGGCCACACCATCCGCTGGATGGTGCTGATCGTGGCGGTACTGACGGCGGCGGCCTTCGTGGTGTACGGCCAGGTTTTTCAGGCCAGGAGTATCACCGTCCAGGGCAACAGCATCGTCCCGGACGAGGAGGTGCTGCGCCTGGCGGGGCTTTCCCAGGGCGTCAACACCCTCTCGCTCAACGAGAGCGCCATTGAGCGGGGCATCGAGAGCAATCACTACCTGAGCTTCGTGTGCGTCAATGTCCAATTGCCGGACAAGCTGACCATCCAGGTGCGGGAGCGCGTGCCGGCGGCGGTCATCAAGTACTGCGGCATCCTTTATGTGCTGGACAGCCGGGGCATGGTGCTGGCCGAATCCCTGGACACGGACATTGACCATCCCGGCCTGGTGGCGGTGGAAGGCTTCGACATCCGCCTGTGCGAGGTGGGCCGTACCCTGAGCGTGGTCAGCGCCGCCAGAATGGGCGTGTATACCTCTGTTTTGATGGAATTGAAGGTGATGGGCGCGCTGGATCAAATGCGGGAATTGGATTTGGCTGATATGGACAACCTATACCTCGTATCCACCGATGGATACGCTGTTCGGCTGGGCGACAGCCAGGGGCTTCACGCCAAGCTGCGCTCCATGCTCCTGACCCTGGACAAGCTCCGTCAGGACGGCTATGGCCCGGGCACGGTGGATGTCAGCGCTCCGGTGAATCCCTCCTATATCCCGGAAAACCTGTGAGCAGGACGTAAAAACTGCCGAAAAATTGCGTTTCCTGCGCAGGAAGGCTGGAAAGCACTTGCAATCGGGCGCAAAAACAGGTATAATCAAAATTGGTATATTGGATGGTGAAATGGCAGTTCCTTGCCATCAGCCCGGCGGGCGGAGGACGAGGCGGGCCATGCCAGACGCGGCGGCCTCGCACAGCGGGGGCGCTGAAGGCGAAAATGTCCTGCGGATGGCCCGGCGGCGGGTGGCCCGGGAAACAGGGGGTATGAAAAACCTATGAAGACCACGGTTGCGGCTATCGACTTTGGTACGAGCAAGATCGTTACCCTGGTCGCTGAAAACAGCGGTAGCCAGCGCTGTGACATTGTTGGCGCGGGCATTGCGATGTACGACGGCTATCTGGAGGAGGGGTGGAACAATCCCGGCGAGTTGGATGAAAAGATTCGCCTCTCCCTGAGCGAGGCGGAAAAGCAGAGCCATCGCAAGCTGCGGGAGATCAACGTGGGGGTGCCCGGGGCCTTCACCCGGGTGTACGCCACCGAGGCCCGCGTGCCGCTCAAGGGTACGGATCCCAAGGTCAGCGCGGCGGATGTCAAGGCCATCTTCCGCAAGGCCACGGAGAGCCTGGGCAGCATTCCCGGCATTGTGGTGCATTCCAGCCCCGCGTGGTTCATGGTGGACGACGGCCGCAAGACCCTCGAGCCTGTGGGCATGAAGGGCCGGGAGCTCAGCGCGCTGATTTCCTTTGTGGTGGCGAACCAATTCTTCGTGGACGAGATCACCAACCGCCTGGCCGACATCGGCGTGACCGCCAGCGGCTTCTTCTCCACCCCTGCGGGCGAGGCGATGCTGTACCTGCCCGAGGAGGATCGCGACCGCACGGCGGTGCTCATCGACATCGGCTACCTGAATACCGAGGTCATGGCGGTGGAGGGCGACGCGCTGACCTTCCACAAAACCATTGAGATCGGCGGCGGCAACATCGCGGCGGATCTGTCGATGGGGCTGGACATCTCCCTGAAGGACGCCGAGGAGAAGATCAAGCGGCAGTACGTCTATGGCATTGCCACGCAGAATGAAACCTATGATCTTCCCGCGGTGGGGGATCAGAAGTCCCGCTCCTTTACCCGCGACGAGGTGACGGAGATCATCACCGCCCGGGTGGACGAGATTGCCGAGGAGATTCAGCAGGCGCTGGATGACAGCGGCATCAAGCTGGGCAACTGGTCCAACATTTACCTCACGGGCGGCGGGCTGTCCTTCAACCGGGGCGGTAAGGATTACCTGTCCAACAAGCTGGGCCGTCCCGTCCGGGATACCCCCAAGCGCACCACCAAGATGAACAGCCACGCCTTTTCCAGTACGCTGGGGCTGATGGATCTGATTATTGATACCATTGAGCAGCAGCGGCAGCCCTCGGCGGGCGTGGGCGGCGCGGTGAAGGATTTCTTCCGCAGCCTGCTGGGCGGCTGACGGCCGCCGGCGACATCATCATGAAATGACCAAGGACGATACGCTGTCCATAATGTCAGGAGGATGCAAAGTGATTGAATTTCAGGATGCCGAGCAGACCAGTTTCGCGTCCATTAAGGTCGTAGGCTGCGGCGGCGGCGGCAACAACGCCGTGAATCGCATGGTTGACGCGGGACTGCGCGGAGTGGAGTTCATCTCCGTCAACACCGATCGTCAGGCCCTGGCGCTCTCCGGCGCGACCACCAAGATTCAGATTGGTGAAAAGCTGACCAAGGGTCTTGGCGCGGGCGCTGTGCCCGAGGTGGGCCGCCGTGCCGCCGAGGAGAGCCGCGAGGAAATCGCGCAGGCGCTCAAGGGGGCCGACCTGGTATTCGTCACCGCCGGTATGGGCGGCGGCACCGGCACCGGCGCGGCGCCCATCGTGGCGGAGATCGCCCGGGATCTGGGTGCGCTGACCATTTCCGTGGTGACAAAGCCCTTTGCCTTCGAGGGCAAGCAGCGCATGAAGAACGCCGAAATGGGCATTGCCGATCTCAAGCAGCGGGTGGATACCCTGGTGGTCATCCCCAATGACCGGCTGCTGCAGGTGGTCAGCAAGGGCACCACGATGCTGGAGGCCTTCCGCATCGCTGACGACGTGCTGCGCCAGGGCATCCAGGGCATCAGCGACCTGATCGCCGTGCCCGCCCTCATCAACCTGGACTTTGCCGACGTCAAGACCGTCATGGAGTCCGGCGGCATGGCGCATATGGGCATCGGTACCGGCAAGGGCGAGAACCGCATGGTGGAAGCCGCGAAGAACGCCATTTCTAGCCCGCTGCTGGAGACGAACATCGACGGCGCCCGCGCTGTGCTGATTAACATCACCGGCGGCGAGGACATCAGCATTGTGGACATCAACGAGGCCGCGAACCTGGTGATGCAGGCCGCCGATCCCGAGGCGAACATTATCTTCGGCGCGGGCATTGACGAGAGCATGGGCGACGAGGTGCGCATCACCGTCATTGCCACCGGGTTTGAGAAGACGCCCTTCCCGCCCAAGGAGCCCGCGAAGAAGCCACGGGAGCTGGAGAAGGAACGCCTCTTTGGCTCCGGCTATACCGCGGCCAGCAGCTTCGGCACCTATTCGTCCTCCAGCCGTCCCGCGACGCCCGCTGCCGGCGAGTATGATGATTCCGCTTACAAGACGCCTGCCCAGGAGCCGGACAACACCGGCTTCGTCAGCGCGGGTCGGCCTTCCATGGGCGTGCCCACGGTGGGCGGCTTCCAGCAGGGCTTTGGCTATCAGCCTCAGCAGCAGAATACCGTGCCCATGCAGCAGGTGAATCCCAACACCACGGCCTACGGCACCAGCCAGCTGTTCGGCAATCAGCCCCAGCAGCCTTACCAATCCGCCTTTGGCAACCAGCCGCAGGCCATGCCCCAGGATACGGGCATGAATCAGCAGGTGCCGCCGCAGCCCTCCGCCATTGAGACGGATCAGCGCGGGATTCCGGCTTTCCTGCGTCGCAAAAAGTAAGCTCCAAGAGGAAAGCAAAGGGGGGGAATCCCGGATGCTTTCCTCTTTTTCATTCGTTTGATATGTGAAGCGGATATGGAAAGGAAGCATGATGATGAAACGGTGGATGCTGATGGTGTTGGCGTTGTGCCTGGCAGTATTGCCTGCCCTGGCGGAGGAACAGGCGGATGTGCTGGCGGAGCGTGCCGAAGTCATGGTACAGCGGCTGGATGCGCTGGCGGACAGCGAAGACTACCTGTCCATCATGGGCGGTTCCCAGGCGCTGGCTGACCTTATCAGGGCCTGGGGTGAGGGCGATCACGTCGCGCCGCGGATGATCCTGCGGGCCGACTGGTCGGAGGAAACAGACTGGCTTTCCTGGCTGGCAGAACAGATGGAGGACTTCACGCCGTCCGACGTGGTACGGGCCGAGCTGTCCCGCCGTCTGCCCATGAGCCTGGCCAGCATGCTCAACGCCATGGAGGGCACGGAAGTCCTGGCGGCAGCGTCCCTGTGCACGACCAGCACCGTCTTTGCCTGCGAGGCTGACGGCGCGGGGCTTTACCTGCTTTCCTACGATGCGGGCGCGCCCGTGCTGGTCACCTGGTACGCTTCGGACGGCGCGGTTTTCATGCAGGCGGCCTTCCTGGCCAATGAGGCGGTGGCGGAGAAAGCCATGGACGGGCTGAAGGAATTGGACTTGCCGCTGACGGTGACGATTGTGGATTGAGCGGACATTGACATACCGGCGCCGGAGCTTGTTATAACGGATTTTTTCACGAAGGAAGCATCACCGCAGGGGTGAGGAGAAGCGGACATGAACAAGAACCTGCTGGGCAAATGCGGCTTTTACTGTGGCTGCTGCCCGACGTATCTCAAATGCGGGTGCGCAGGCTGCATGGACGCGCATCAGGCGAGAGACTGCTTTACCCGCGACTGCGTGCTGGAAAAAGCGCTGGCCTGCTGTGGTGCCTGTGAGCGTTTTCCCTGTGATACCATCCTGACCCAGCCGCATACGACGGTGCTGGATCGGGACTGGCTGCGTTGGAAAAAAGAAAGCGATACAAATCAATGAGCCGGGTGCGGCCTTCATTCAACAAAGCAACCGAAAAGCGCCCTCCTGTCCTATGACAGGAGGGCTGTTTGTATCAACAAAACAACGGGAAGCAGCTGAGCAAATCGCCGTCGGCAGATTCAATTCGTATCGATCGGCTCTGCCGGTCGGGCGGAGAAAAACCTTCCTCAGCATCCTTTCGTCAAAGCAGCCTTGCCACTTTGGCGAAGCCGTCAGGCTTCAGGGTGCTTCTTGCGGTAGTCTTCCACTGCCGCGTGGATGGCTTGCTCCGCCAGCATGGAGCAGTGCATCTTGACAGGGGGCAGGCCGTCAAGGGCTTCCGCGACGGCCTTGTTGGTCAGCTGAAGCGCCTCCTCGATGGTCTTGCCCTTGACCAGCTCCGTGGCCATGGAGCTGGTGGCGATGGCCGCGCCGCAGCCGAAGGTTTTGAACTTCACATCCACGATGACGCCGTCTTCCACCTGGATGTCCATCTTCATGATGTCGCCGCACTTGGCGTTGCCCACGGTGCCGGTGCCGCTGGGGTTTTCGATTTCGCCCACATTGCGGGGGTTGGAGAAGTGATCCATCACTTTTTCGCTATACATGGCTTGAGCCTCCTCTTACTTCATCCAGGGGCAGGTGCCCACGGTGGTGGTCTCGGCGCTGAGGACGGACATATCCCGCAGATCCTTGACGATGCCGGGCAGCTTGTCCAGCACGGCGTCGATGTCCGCCTCGGTGGTGTCGGTGCCCAGGGTCAGGCGCAGGGAGCCGTGGGCGATCTCGTGGGGCAGGCCGATGGCCAGCAGCACATGGCTGGGATCCAGGGAGCCGCTGGTGCAGGCCGAGCCGCTGGAGGCGGAAATGCCCGCCAGATCCAGGCGAAGCAGCAGGGCCTCGCCCTCGATGTAACGCACGGAGACATTGACGTTGTTGGGCAGGCGGATGTCAGGGTGGCCGTTGAGCTTCACGTCCGGGATGCGGTCCAGGATGCCGCGGATCAGCTTGTCCCGCAGGACGGTCATCCGGGAAGCGCTGTCCGCCATGTCGGCCACGGCCAGCTCGATGGCCTTGCCCATGCCGACGATGCCCGCCAGGTTTTCCGTGCCGGCCCGCTGACCGCGCTCCTGGGCGCCGCCAGCCATGAAGACATCCAGCTTAACGCCCTTGCGGATGTACAGCGCGCCCACGCCCTTGGGGCCGTGGAACTTGTGCGCCGACATGGACAGCATGTCCGCCTGCAGCGCCTGCACGTCCACGGGGATGGCGCCCATGGCCTGCACGGCATCGGTATGGAACAGCACGCCAAGGCGGCGGGCGATGGCCCCGATTTCCGCGATGGGCTGGATGGTGCCGATCTCGTTGTTCGCCATCATGACGCTGATGAGGATGGTCTTGTCGGTGATGGCGGCCTCGACATCAGCGGGGCTGACCATGCCGTATTCGTCCACGGGCAGGTAGGTCACCTCAAAGCCCTGCTTTTCCAGCCACTGACAGGTGTGCAGCACGGCGTGATGCTCAATGGCGGTGGTGATGATGTGGTTGCCCTTGCTTTTCCGGGCGAAGGCCGCGCCCTTGATGGCCCAGTTGTCGCTCTCGGAGCCCCCGGCGGTGAAGTAGATCTCGCTGGGCTGGGCATTGATGGCGGCGGCCACCTGACGCCGGGCGGCATCCACGGCCTTGTGAGCCTCCCGGCCCGTGGCGTGAATGCTGGAGGGATTGCCGTAAACTTCGGTGAAGTAGGGGAGCATGGCTTCCAGCACGGCCGGGGCGACGGCGGTGGTGGCGGCGTTGTCCAGATAGATGCGGTTCATGACAAGTCTCCTTTTGGACGTATCAGTTGCGGGAAATCGGGTCGGGGTCGAAGTTTTCCTGGTTCAGCATGTCCTGAAGGGTGATGGACTGCAGAAGGCCGTTGATGCTCTGGGAAAGGTAAGCCCAGACCCGGCGGGAAGCGCAGCTTTCGGACTTGTGGCAGCAGCGCTCGTCGCCTACGCAGTCGGAGATGGTCAGCGGGCCTTCCAGGGCGTCGATGATATCACCCACGGTGATGGCCTCGGGGGCCTTGGCCAGGGAGTAGCCCCCCTGGGCCCCGCGGACGGTGGTCACCAGGCCTGAGCGCCGGAGCGTCCCCAAAAGCTGTTCCAGATAGTCCTCTGGAACGCCGATCTCAGCCACGGATTTTAGGGGCTGACACCCGTCCTCCCTGTGCTGGGCCAGGTAGTACATGGCGTAAAGGCCATACTTGCCTTTGGTGGACAGCTTCATTGTCAGACTCCTTCCTTAAACCCGACCAATTGCATCGGAATTTGCCAGGTGCATTTTATCATACCCGACTGTTTTTGTCAACATTCATCACCGAGGCATCATGAAAAAATTTCCGCTGACGGCGGGGCTGACCTTGCCGCACGAAAAACCCGCCCAGGCATTGGCCGGGACGGGGCAGGGATTCACCCAGTTTATGCGTTGGTGACGATGCTCTCCAGCACGTCCACCATCTTTTCCATGGCTTCCACGGTGATGAGCTCCTTGCGGCCATGGAAGTTGTAGCCACCGGTGGACAGGTTGGGGCAGGGGAGGCCCATGTAGGACAGCCGCGCGCCGTCGGTGCCGCCGCGGATGGGGCTGACGATGGGGGTCACGCCGCAGCGCTGGAAGGCGGAGCGCGCCTTGTCGATGATGTCCATGTGGGATGCCAGCTGCTCCCGCATGTTGCGGTAGCTGTCCTTCAGGGTGAGGGCGACGGTACCCTCGCCGTACTTGTCGTTGAGGTAGGCGGTGATCCGGCGGCAGGTGTCCTTGCGCCGCTCATACACCTCGTCGCTGTGGTCGCGGATGATGTAGTTCAGCACGGCGCGCTCCTCGTCGCCCTCCATGTGCGTCAGGTGGAAGAAGCCCTCATAGCCCTCGGTGTGGGCGGGGGTCTCCCAGGGGGGCAGCAGGCTGTTCCACTCCATGGCGATGAGGGCGGCGTTCTTCATCTGGTTCTTGGCGGAGCCGGGGTGGATGTTGACGCCGCGAACCTCCACCTGGCAGGACGCGCCGTTGAAGTTCTCGTATTCCAATTCGCCCACGGGCCCGCCGTCCACCGTGTAGGCGTATTCCGCGCCGAAGCCCGGCACATCGAACCGATCCGCGCCCCGGCCGATTTCCTCATCCGGGGTGAAGGCCAGGCAGACCGTGCAGTGCTCCGGGGCGTCGGGGGAAGTCAAACGGGCGGCCAGGGCCATGATCTCCGCAATGCCTGCCTTGTCGTCCGCGCCCAGCACGCTGTCGCCGCCGGTGACGATGAGCTCCTGTCCCTTGAGCTCGGGCAGGAAGTCGAAGCCGTCCACCACCACGCCGCTTTGCAGGGTGATGGCCTGGCCGTCGTAGTTCGGGATGATGTGCGGACGGGTGGGGCCCTTCACGCCGTCCGACGTGTCCATGTGGGCGATGAGGCCCACACGGGCGGGATGATCGCCCTTGGCGGGAATGGTGCCGTAGACATAGCCGTGCTCGTCCACCCGGGCGTCCCGGATGCCCAGGGCCTTCATTTCATCCACCAGCAGGCGGGCCAGCGTCCACTGGCCCTGGCTGGAGGGGCAGGCACCGCAGGATTCGTCGGAGGTGGTCTCGATCTGGATGTAGCGCAGGAAGCGCGCTTTCACGTCGGACATAGGGTATCACTCCTTTGCTGACAGTAGGGTTTCGAGCTGGGCAAGATCGCTCAGCAGATGATCCACGAAGGGGGCGCAATCGTCGGTGTAGGGCAGCAGATCGGGAATCATCACGCTGACCATGCCTGCCGCCCGCACGGCGCGAATGCCGTTGTAGCTGTCCTCCACGCCGCAGCACTGACTGGGCTCAAGGCCCAGGCGCCGGGCGCCCAGGAGGTAAATGTCGGGACTGGGTTTGCTGTTTTGAACCATATCCCCGGTTATCACCTGGTCGAAGGCGCTCTCCCAGCCCGCGATTTGCAGGTATTCCGCCACCACATGGGGCGCGTTGGAGGTGCACAGGGCCAGGCGGAAGCCCCGCGCCCGCAGATGGGCAAGCGCCTCGTCGGCATGGGGCTTGAGGGGAAGGCCTTCCGCGCGGATGGATGCCAGCATCAGCCGACACCAGTCCGCCTCCCACTGGGCAGGGTCGATTTTCCCCGGGAACCATCGCAGCAGATTGGCCCTGGTGGCGATCATGTTGACGCCGACCATGGTTCTCATCTGTTCGTCGGACAGGGTACAGCCCTGCAGCCGGGCCGCGGCCTGCAGCGTCGGGATGCCCCGGCGCTCGGTGTCCACCAGCAGGCCGTCCATATCAAAGCAGACGCCTTGGATCATGCTTGTTCACCTCCGAATAGTGCGGCTTCCAGCTCGTTCAGCCCGGTCAGGCGGAAGTCGGTCAAGGGGGGGCTCATGGGCCGTGCAGGGCAGCAGGTCGGGAATCATCACGCTGACCATGCCCGCCGCCTTCACGGCCCGGACGCCGTTGGGCGAGTCCTCCACCCCTGCGCAATCCTCTGGCGGCAGGCCCAGCAGCCGGGCGGCCAGCAGGTAAAGCTCGGGGTCGGGCTTGCTGCGGCTTACCATGCCGCCGTGAAGCACCAGGTCGAAGGCATCCTCCCACCCGGCCAGGCGCAGATAGGCTTCCACCATGCGCTGGGTGTTGGAGGAGGTCAGCGCCAGCTTCACCGGGCGGCGGCGCAGCGCGCGCAGCACTTCCCGGGCGTGGGGCTTCAGTGGCAGGCCGTCCCGGCGGACAACGGAGAGGACGTCATCATACCACAGGGAGCGGATGGCGGCGCCGTCCAGGGCGGGGAAGTCCTCCTGAAGCCGGGCGATGGCGCGGCTCAGGGTCAGTCCGGCGATGGCGTCGCGGTGCGCCCGCGTCACCGGGAAGCCCTGCATCTGGGCGAGACGGCAGGTAACGTCAAGGCCGATGCGCTCGGTGTCCGTCAGCAGGCCGTCCATGTCGAAGCACACGGCGCGGATCATACGCCGCTCCTTTCCAGGGCGGCCCGGGCGGCCTCGATGCCGTCCACCGCAGCGCTGACGATGCCGCCAGCGTAGCCCGCGCCCTCACCCACGGGGAAAAGCCCGTCCAGGCGTTCGGCAATCATGGCCTTGTCCCGGGGCAGGCGCACCGGGGAGGAGGAACGGGTTTCCACGCCCGTCAGCACCGCGTCGGGATGGGCAAAGCCGTGAAGCTGGCGCTCCATCTGCGCAATGCCCAGCCGCATGTCCTCGATGATGAAGCCGGGCAGGCAGGCCCTCAAATCTGCGGGGGTCACGCCGGGGCGGTAGGTGGGCTGCACGTCGCCCAGGCGGGTGGTGGCGCGGCCCTGAAGAAAATCCTCCACCCGCTGCACCGGGGCGCGGAAGTCCCCGCCGCCCGCGCGGAACGCCGCCTGCTCGATGCTCCGCTGCCACACAAAGCCCGCCAGGGGATGGTCGTCCCCGAAGTCCTCCGGGCGGACGCCCACCAGCAGGGCCGCGTTGGCGTTGCGGCCATCCCGGGCGTGGTTGCTCATGCCGTTGACGCAAAGCCCTCCCGGCTGGGACGCCGCGGGAATGACCTCGCCCCCGGGGCACATGCAGAAGGTGTAAGCGCCCCGGCCGTCAGGAGTGCGGACGGCCAGCTTGTAGGGAGCCGCGCCCAGGGCGGGATGTCCGGCGGCAGGGCCGTACTGGCCCCGGTCGATGAGAAATTGTGGGTGCTCGATGCGCACGCCCATGGCAAAGGGCTTCTGCACCATGGTCACGCCCTGCTGGAACAGGGCCTGCATGGTGTCCCGGGCGCTGTGACCGATGGCCAAAAGCACCGCGTCGGTGAGGATTTCCCGGCTTTCCCCGTCCTGCGTTACCGTCACGCCTTCCACGTGCTCTCCACGAAGGATGAGGCCGGTGAGCTTCGTCTGGAAGCGCACCTCGCCGCCCAGGCGGATGATTTCCCGGCGGATGTCGGCCACCACCTCCCGCAGGCGGTCGGTGCCGATGTGGGGCTTGTAGGAATACAGGATATCCTCCGGCGCGCCGTGGCGCACGAAGGTTTCCAGCACCGTGCGGATCAGCGGGGATTTGGTGCCCGTGGTCAGCTTGCCGTCGGAAAAGGTGCCCGCACCGCCCTCGCCGAACTGCACGTTGCTCTCGGGGTCGAGGGTACCGCAGGCGCGCATGGCGTCCACGTCCCGGGCGCGCTGCGCCACGGCTTTGCCCCGCTCGATGAGGATGGGACAGGCCCCCGCCTGGGCCAGGGTCAGCGCGGCGAACAGACCTGCCGGGCCCGCGCCCACCACCACCGGCGGACGGCGGAAGACGGGGCGAGGCAGGGGAGCCGCCGTTCGGGGAACAACCCGTTCAGCCACGCCGTGCCGCAGACGGCGCAGCACTTCGGCCTCGTCCCGGACTTCCGCGTCCACGGTGAGGACGAAGTGAACGTCGGCCTTGTCCCGGGCATCCACCGACTTCTTCATCAGCGTCAGGCGGATGAGCCTGCTGGCGGGCAGCTTCAGCCGCTGGAGGACAAGGCGGGTGAGGCCGTCTTCTGTATAATCCAGGGGAAGGGAAAGGTTGCCAAGTCGAAGCATAGCTCCTCCTCTATGATGGGTCAGCCGCCGACGCATCCTGATGCCACTTCACGGACGCGGGCAGTCGGAAGGCCGCCTCCGGGTAATGCACCCGGGTGAGCTCCAGCCCCTGGGGCGGCGCGGTGACGCCCAGGCTGAGACGATCCAGCGTGTCATAGGCGCGGAGGAAGGCGTCCTCGCCGCGCTTGTGCAGGCCGATTTCCATCAGCGTGCCCGCGATGATGCGCACCATGTTGTACAGGAAGGCGTCGCCGCGCAGGGTCAGCACAATTTCATCTCCCTGACGAATCAGACGTACCTCCTGCATGGTGCGCAGGGTGGTCTTCGCGGTGCCGCCGGAGGCCTGGAAGGCCGCGAAGTCATGCCTGCCCAGAAGCGTCTGCGCGGCCCGGGCCATGGCGGCATCGTCCAGGGGGACGGGCACATGGGCATGGGTGTTCCGCCGCAGGGCGCTGCCGTGGCGGCTGTTAATGATGCGGTAGGTGTAGGTCTTGCCGCAGGTCATGAACCGTGCGTGGAAGTCCGGCGGCGCCTCGCGGCCGGTGTGGACGCGAATGTCCCGGGGCAGCATGGTGTTGAGCACAAAGGGGTACTTCTCCGGGGGAATCGAGGCGGCGGTATCGAAGTGGCAGGCCTGCCCCAGGGCGTGAACCCCCGCGTCGGTGCGGCTGGCCCCGGTGACGGCGATGGTCTCATGGCAGGCGCGGCCCAGGGCTTCCTCCAGCACCTGCTGCACCGCCAGACCGTTGTACTGCCGCTGCCAGCCGCTGTACGCCGTACCGTCGTATTCGATGGTCAGCAGAATCCTTTTCATAGCAGCTGCCCTTCCAGGACAATCAGCGCCGTCAGCAGCGCCACGGTGCCCAGGGCCAGATAGTCGTTCCGGGTCGTCTTCAGCACCCGCAGGCGCGTGCGGTTCTCGCCGCCGTGATAGCAGCGGGCCTCCATGGCCATGGCCAGATCGCCCGCCCGGCGGAAGGCGCTGACGAACAGCGGCACCAGCAGGGGGATCATGGCCTTCGCCCGGGCGATGAGGTTGCCGGACTCGAAGTCCGCGCCCCGGGCCATCTGCGCCTTCATGATCTTGTCGGTCTCCTCCATCAGCGTGGGGATGAAACGCAGGGCGATGGTCATCATCATGGCCAGCTCATGGGCGGGAAAATGGATGCGCTTGAGGGGCCCGAACAGCAGCTCGATGCCGTCCGCCAGGGCCACGGGGGAGGTGGTCAGCGTCAGGAGGGACGTGCCCAGCACCAGGAAGGTCAGGCGCAGGCTGTAATGCACGGCGGTGGCGAGGCCCTCCGCCGTCAGGGTGATGAACTGCCAGTGGAACAGCACCGTCTGCCCGTTGTTGAAAAAGAGGTTGAGCAGGAACGTCAGGATCAGGATGAACCGCAGGGGCTTCAGGCCGCCCAGGAGCATCCTGAAGGGCACGTTGGACAGCCGGGCGCTCAGGTAGACGAAGGCCAGCACCAGCGCGTAGCCGACGAACCCCTGCACCATAAAGACCGCCACGATCAGCACCACCGCCAGGATGATCTTCATCCGCGGGTCAAGGCGGTGCACAAGGCTGTCCACAGGGTAGAACTGCCCCATGGTGATGTTCTTCATCATGCCTGGCCACGCTCCTTCCACAACCGAAGCAGGTGCTCCCGCAATTCCTCCTGGGTATACAGATCCTCCGGCAGCGGAAGGCCGCGCTGGCGCAAAGCCGCGCAGAGCCGGGCCGCGTCGGGGACGCCCAGGCCGATGGACGCCATCATATCCGCCTGGCGGAAAATCTCCCGAGGCGTGCCGGTGGCGACAAGCTGCCCCTTGCTCATGACGATCAGGCGGGTGGCCAGGCGCGCCACGTCGTCCATGCTGTGGCTGACCATCACCACGGTGACGCCCTCCTGGCGGTGAAGCTCCTGGATCATGCCCAGGATGCGGTCGCGGCCCATGGGGTCAAGGCCGGCGGTGGGCTCGTCCAGGATGAGGAAGCACGGCTCCATGGCCAGCACGCCGGCGATGGCCACCCGGCGCATCTGCCCGCCGGAGAGCTCAAAGGGGCTGCGCTGGGCGTACTGGTCGTAGTCAAGATGGACATGGGCCATGGCCTGACGCACCCGCCGGTCGATCTCCTCGGCGGAAAGGCCCAGATTCTTCGGCCCGAAGGCGATGTCCTTCGCGACGGTCTCCTCAAAGAGCTGGTATTCCGGGTACTGGAACACCAGCCCCACCTTCCGGCGGATCATCCGCTTGTCCGCGCCGGGGGCGAACATGTCCTCGCCGTCCACCAGAATCTGCCCCTCGGTGGGCTTCAAAAGGCCGTTCAGGTGCTGTACCAGGGTGGATTTGCCGCTGCCCGTATGGCCCACCACGGCGACAAATTCCCCGTTCTCAATGGTGAGACTGACATCCCGGATGGCCGTGGCCTGGAAGGCGCTGCCCTCGGAATAGGTGTGGGTGAGGTGTCTTACTTCGATGGGCATAGCAGCCTGCACACCTCCTCGGCCATTTCGTCCACGGTCAGCACGTCCTCAGGGAGGGGCATGCCGCCCTCCCGCAGGGATCGGGCCAGATCTGTCATATGGGGAACGTCCAGGTGCAGCGCCCGCATGGCGTCCACCTGGCGGAAGACCTCCCGGGGCGTGCCGGTGAGGGCGACTTCCCCCTTGTTGACGACGATGATGCGATCCGCCTGGGCCGCCTCCTCCATGAAGTGGGTAATCCACACCACGGTGATGCCCTTGCGCCGGTTGAGGGCGCGGACGGTCTCCAGCACCTCGGCGCGGCCGGAGGGATCCAGCATGGCGGTGGCCTCATCGGCGATAAGAATGCTGGGCTCCATGGCCAGGATGCCCGCGATGGCCACCCGCTGCTTCTGTCCGCCGGAAAGCATGTGCGGCGCCGACTCGGCAAAGGCGCTCATGCGCACCGACGCCAGCGCGGACTCGATGCGCCCCGGCATTTCCTCCGAGGGCACGCCCAGGTTTTCCAGCCCGAAGGCCACGTCCTCCCGCACCACCGTGGCGACGATCTGGTTGTCGGGGTTCTGGAAGATCATCCCTGCCTGCTGACGAATCTGCCATAAATATTGTTCGTCCGCCGTATCCATGCCGCGGATGACCACGCGCCCCTCCGTGGGCAGATACAGGGCGTTGAGCAGCTTGGCCAGGGTGGACTTGCCCGAGCCGTTGTGCCCCAGCACCGCCACAAATTCGCCGGGGTGGACGGCGGCATTCACCCCGCGTAGCGCCGGGGCCTCCGCCTCCTCATAGGTGTAGGATACATCCTCCACCGAAATGCGCGTTTCCTCCATTGGGTAAACTCCTTTTGCAAAAATGGTGTACCGATTGCACCATTCGTTATTGTACCACAGACAGGGGTGGGCTGCAAGATAAGGGTAAGAAAAAAGGAGAGCTCCCGCGGATGTCACAGGGATGCCAGCTTGCGGTAGTCGGAGGGCGCGATGCCTTCCAGATGGCTGAAAAGCGCGCTGAAGGAACGCAGCGAGTCAAAGCCCAGGGAGGTGGCGACCTCGGTGACGGACAGGTTCGTCAGCGTGAGCATGTACTTGGCCTCGTTCATCCGCTGACGCTGGTGGTACTTGCAGGGGGAGGTGCCATAGGTGTTCTTGAAGGCGGTGACCATGTAGCATTTGCTGATGTAGCACTTGTCCGCGATTTCGTCCAGGGTGAGGGCGCGGTGGGTGTTGTGATCCAGAAAGGTCTTGACGCGCTGGGCGGTGTCCGCCATGCCCCCGGAGCGGCGATGGGACAGCAGGGACATTTCATATAAGATGTAGTGAAGCAGCTGGATGAACAGGGACTGTTCCTTCAGCGCGTCCAGGATGGAAACCTTGTTGGCGTGAAGGTAGATGATGTCGGACATCATGCGCTCGGCGTGCTTGGGATCGCTGACGCGCAGAAAGTCCGGCATGGGATTCACGCAGTCGGCCAGGACATCGGGCCGGAAAAAGCGCAGGTTTTCCGGCGGGATTTTTTCCAGCGGCTCCATGCAGATGGGCACCTCCTCGCTGTCCTCCTGACGGTAGAGGTCGAAGTGAATGTGGGGCTGAATCAGCGGCGTATCGGCGGACACGTCGATGGCATGGGTGATCTTCGGGCGCAGCAGGAAGAAATCCCCCGGCTGCGGATGATATACCCGATCCTCGATGCGGATGATACACTTTCCCTGCTTGATGTAGAGCAGCTCATAATCATAGATGACGCGGGTAGGGATGTAGCCGTTGGCGTCCAGGGTATCAAACCAGGCCCGGCGGATGTACGGCGCGATTTCGGGAATGCTCATTTATTTCTGTCCTCGCTTTCCCTGTGATGATAGCATAATGTGCTCCGCAAAGCAACAATTTGCCAAAGAACACAAGAAATTCATGAACAAGCGGCGCGCCGGAGGGCTTGCTGAAGGCAAATGCGAAATATATCGTCAATGAACAGAAAGAATCAGGGAATACAAACGAAAGAAAATGCGCTATGATGTTTTCAACAAAAAGCGTCCATCCGAAGATGAAAGGAAGGTGCCGAAGCCTGTGAACGTGGGACTGAGCGCCGGAAAAGCGCCGCTTCTTCGGCGGCTGTGGAAGGCCCGGTATATTTACCTTTTTCTGCTCCCGGGGATCATCGTGCTGACGATCTTTCGCTATGGCTCCATGTACGGCGTGCTGCTGGCCTTCAAGAAGTACATGGCCTCCAAGGGCATCTGGGGGAGCCCATGGGTGGGTCTGGCGCACTTTGAGCGGCTGTTCAACACGCCCAACGCCGTCAGCGCCATCGTCACCACTCTGCAGATCAGCTTCTGCCGGCTGCTGTTCTGCTTCCCGGCGCCCATCATCCTGGCGCTGCTGATTAACGAGATGCCCCTGCGCCGCACCAGCCGGGTGTATCAGGTGATCTACACCTTCCCGCACTTCCTGTCCTGGGTCATTGTGGCGGGTATGATCCGCACGCTGTTCAGAACCAACGGCGCCATCAACGAGCTGCTGACCCTGGTGGGGATGGAGAAGATCAACTTCCTGGGCTCCACCAGCATTTTCCGAACCATGCTCTATGTGACGGACATCTGGAAGGGCGCGGGCTACGGCTGCATCCTGTACCTGGCGTCCATCAGCAGCATTGACCCGGGGCTGTACGAGGCCGCTCACCTGGACGGCGCGGGCCGCTTCCGCTGCATGTGGCACATCACCCTGCCGGGGATGCGCGGCGTGGTGGTCATCAGCCTGATCCTGGCCATCAGCGGCATGATGAACGCGGGCTTCGACCAGATTTTCAACCTGCGCAACGCCGTGGTGGCCAAATCGGCCCAGATCATTGACACTTATGTGTACGACATCACCTTCGGCAGCATGCCCAACTACGGCTTCTCCACGGCGGTGGGCCTGTTCAAGAGCCTCATCAACTGCGCGCTGCTGCTGGTGGCCAATTTCGGCATCAAGCGCCTGACGGGACAATCCATTTACGGAGGTGACTGAGCATGAGCATTTCGGTTGGGACGGCCCGCCGCAGGGGCCGCAAACGCTTCGACGCCTTTGACATCGCCGTGATCGTCGTGCTGACGGCGCTGATGCTCATCATCATCGTGCCGGTGTATCTGGCGCTGGTCACCGCCTTTGTGACGGAGGGCTCCTACATCCGCCATCCGGTGCAGTTCTTCCCGGAGCAGATCACCCTGGCGAACTTCAGCTACATCATCCAGAAGTGCAACCTGTTCAGCTGCTACTACAACTCCATTCTGAACACCTTCCTGTGCGTGACCTACGGGCTGATCTGCACCTTCACCATGGGCTACGGCCTGTCCTTCCGCAATTTTCCCGGGCGGAAGCTGGTGTTCGTCTACATGGTGTTCACCATGTTTTTCGGCGGCGGACTGCTGCCGGACTACCTGCTGGCCAAGAACCTGGGCCTCATCAACACCCGCTGGGCGGCGGTGCTCTGGGGCGGCATCGGCACCTACAACGTTATTATCGTCAAGAACAACATAGAGAACATCCCCCTGGAGCTCAAGGAGGCCGCGTACATCGACGGCGCGGGGGAGGTCAGGACCTTCTTCAGCGTGGTGCTGCCCCTGCTCAAGCCCACCATCGCCACTTTCACGCTGTTTTTCGCCGTGGCGGCCTGGAACGACTATTTCTGGCCCATGCTGATGCTGCAGAGCGACTCCCTGCGCACCCTGCCGCTCATGCTGCGCATCCTGGTGGTTTCCGACACCCTGGACACCAGCGCCTTCAACGCTTCCATCTCCGAGGAGCTGCGCTCCTTCTCCGAGGGCATCAAGATGGCGGGCGTGCTGATGACCATGCTGCCGGTGATGTGCGTGTATCCCTTCCTGCAGAAGCACTTTGTCAAGGGCATGCTGGTGGGCTCCATCAAGAGCTGATGCGACTGAATGATCTGATTTTTCAAGCGGGAAAGCCGCTTCGGAAAATAGAGGGCTGTTCTCCGCGCGGGTAAGGGCGGGGACGCCGAAAAGAAGGAGGAAGAACCATGAAGAAATTGGTATCCCTGGTGCTGGTGCTGGCGCTGGCCATGGCGATGACCCTTGTCACCGCGATGGCGGAAACCGACAAGACCGAGCGTTACAGCTACACCGCGTCCTACATCGGCGCCAGCGGCGCGGAGGTGGACGAGATGTACAACTACATCTGCGACAGGTTCAACGTGGACTTTGAGATGGTCAGCTACGGCTGGGGCGATTACGCTTCCGCCGCGTCCCTGATGGTCAACGGCGGCAACATGCTGGACGTGCTGACGGTGGACACGGGCTTTGAGGCCATTTCCAGCTACGCCGAGCAGGGCCTGATCCGTCCTTTGCCGGAAAACTGGCAGGAGGCCTATCCCAACATCTACACCTACCTGAAGAATTCCAACCTCATCGACCTGATTACCGAGGAGGACGGCCGGGTTTACTGCATCCCCAAGGCCATCTATGCTCACTTCACCACCGGCGACACCTACCTGTGGCACTACACGCTGTACTATCGCGCCGACTGGGCCCAGGAGCTGGGATTTGAGTTCGGCGACACGGCCACCATCTCCCAGGTGGCGGCATTCTGCAAGGCCTGCATCGACAGCGACAAGGCCGGCAACGGCAACACCGTGGGCCTGACCCTCCGCGCGGGCCTTCTGCAGGAATTGATGCGCCTGAGCAACCCGGACTTCAACGCCTTCGCCAAGGTGGACGGCCGCTACGTCTGGGGCCCCACCATGGACGGCACCGCCGAGGGCATCAAGCAGCTGAAAGCGCTGTACAACGACGGCATCCTTGATCCTGACTTCTATGTGTACGGCACCGGCGCCGAGATGAGCATGTTCACCAGCGGCCGCGCCGCCTGCATGATCTACGACGGCCTGGTGGGCTCCTACGGCGGATTGATGCAGGACATGATCTCCAGCGGCATCGCCGCGGATCAGGAGGACGCCTTCGCCAAGACCAACGTGACCGTGCTGGTCAACGACGACAACGTGTGGTACGGCAACGAGGCCAGCAACTACTGCTGGGCCACCATCTTCTCCAACGACATGAGCGAGGAAGAATTCCTTCGCCTGATGGAACTCTACGACTGGCTCTATTCCCGGGAGGGCGAATTGGTGTACAACCTGGGCATCGAGAACGTTGCCTGGTATGAGGAGAACGGCGCCTTCAAGAACATCTACTATGATGCTGACGGCAGCATGGGCACCGTGGACTTCGAGCGCAACGTGTACGCCCTGACGAAGAACGAGGACGGAACCTTCACCGTGGGGGACAAGGTGGGCAGCCTGCTGGACGATGGCAACACCTACGCGCCCATCAATTATCCCTCGAAGGTGTTCTGGTTCCGCCAGGCCATCCTGGGCGATGATTTCATGCTGGTGGATCCCGGCGCGAACCCCACGACCATCGAGCGCATCGGCAAGTGCTATGCCGCCCGCTATGAAAACGCCATGGCCAACGGCTACCGCGCCGTGGACTATGACTACAACTTCTTCGTCAGCGACGCCAAGACGGAGTACGCCGTGGGCATCAACGACGAGATTCTGCGCCTGATCGCCGACACCACCATCGCGGTGGAGGATGTCGACGCCCAGTGGGCGGACTTCATCGAGAACTACCGCGTCATGTGGGAGCCTGTCGTTGAGGACCTGAACAACGCTTTCGCCAACTAATCAGGCGGCGGGAGGCGGTTGCTGCCGTCTCCCGCTTTTTTTCTCCATGGGCGCGGGTCGCCCGGCGGAGCTGCTTCACAGGAATGGGGGTCAAGGGATGAAAAGAATGGCGGCTGTTCTGCTGGCGCTGCTGATGACCGGGCTGATGTCCGGGCGGCCTGCCCGCGCCCAGGCGGCGGATGAAAGCAATACAAACAGGATGGAGAATGCGCGAATGAACCTGACTTTTGACGGCCATGGCGTCCTGACCCGGCTGGAGAATGCGCGGGATGGCCGCGTGTGGCTGGACGGGGGCGACTGCGGCTATGAGATCACCGTCAACACCGAAACGGGCAGCATCTGGAAGACGACCCGGGGCAAGGAGATCACGCTGCGCCCCCGGGACGCTGAGGCCGAGCTGACCTGGGAGGAAACGGCGGAGGGCAAAAGGCTTCTTGTGCGCCGCAGTCACCCGGTGAACGACGGGGTGATCCTCGTGACCCAGACGGTGACCATGACGGCGGATGACGCGGTCTTCGGCATGACCATCGACAATCGCTGTAAGGACGCGGCGGTGACCAGCGCCGTCCCGCTGAAGCTCACCGGCGTCACGGACGGCGCGGAGGCGCTGAATCTGCTTTGGCCGGACAAGGAGGGCAAGCTGTACAGCCGGGTGATGACGGAGGAGAGCGACGCGCCCTCCCGTCTTCAGGCGTCCTATCCGTCGCTGATGTCCATGCAGTACCTGGCGCTGTACAGTGACAATGAGAGCCTGTATTTCGGCGTGCACGACATCACCCGGACGTACAAGGATTTCAGCTTTGAGGCGGCGCGGGGTCAGTGCGGTATCAGCTGCGTCCAGTGGCCCTTCGTGGGCGCGGGGGAGTGCAAGGAGCTTGCGCCCGTGCACCTGGCGCTGCGGGGCGGCGGCTGGTACGAGTGCGCCGACATCTACCGGGATTATCTCATCGCCGGGGGCTTCGTCAAGACTTACGGGGACATGATGCGGGACTATACGGGCATTGCCAGCGCGTGCCTGGTGAAGTACGCCAACCGCTATGACACGGCCTATGTGCGGGGCCAGGGCGCGCCCCAGGGCATGGCGGACATTGCCCGGCGGAATCGGAGCGCGTATCACTCGCCGCTGACCATCTATATGGGCTGGCACGAGCAGGGCTTTGACTCCCGCTACCCGGACTACCGCTTCCTGGAGGCGTACGGCGGCGAGGAGGGCTTCCGCCAGGGTGTGGAGGCTGTTCACGCCGCGGGTGGTAAGGTGATTCCGTACCTGAACCTGCACATCGCGGATACCATGAGCGACTGGTACAATGAAAAGACCGCCTCCGGCCTTACCAAGGGCATGGCCAACGCCATCCAGACCCGGCATGCCTCGGTGCTGCACGAGCAGTACGGCACCGGGCTGGACTATGTGGCCATGTGCCCCATGGCGCCGGACTGGCAGGATGCCATCGTCGCGGCGGCGGAGCGCGTCAGGGCCTGCGGGGCGGACGGGCTGTGGCTTGACCAGATGATGGAAATGCCCGGCAACCTGTGCTACAACGCCAGCCACGGCCACGCCACGCCCGCCACCGCCTATGCCGAGGGCTATGACAGCCTGATGGCGCGGATCGACGAGGTGATGCGCGCTTACGGCGACGACTATTTCTACTGCTGCGAGGGCGTCTGCGACGCGTACATCGGCGTCATCGACCTGTGCGGGCTGATGTGGGCGCGGCTTCCGGGCAGCGACAGCACCACCGCCCAGCAGATCACCCGCTACACCATGCCCTGCCGGTTCATGGGTCTGCCCACCGCCGGGGCGGCCACGGGGAGTCAGGAGCAGTACGCCCATGCCTGGACCCAGGCGGACGGCATGCTCTGCCAGAGCCAAAATCCGCTGATCCGGCGGTATGCCGATCTGGCCCGGCGCTATCCGCACATCTACCTGGACGGCCGCTACCTGGACGTGCGCGGGCTCTCCGGCATCCCGGAGGGGGTACGCGCAGGCGTGCTGACGGCGTCGGACGGCGGCAGCGGGGCCATCCAGCTGTTCAACCACGGCGTGCGGCCTGCCGAGTGCTGTCTTTCCATGGCGGGCACGGGCACGGTGACGGCCATGCTGAACGCGGAAACGGGAAAGCCCCTTGAATGCACGGAGAACGGCTGGCGCATAACCGTCGGCGCCCAGAGCGCCGCCGCCGTCCTGGTCGAATTTGAGCAATAGGAGGAAGCTGTCATGCAGATTCATCAACTGGCCCGGATGAACCGGGAAATCACCCGCTCCATCAGCCCGGAGAACCTGACGGGGGAGCCGGGCAGGGGAGGCGCTTGCCCCATCGAACAGGGGAGCGCCCGTCAGGCGGCCCGCGACCTCGGCACGGGCTGGAAGGTCAACCCTTATGTGATTATCCAGCCGGGAGAAACCTTCACCCTGGCGGACATCGCCGGCTCGGGCTGCGTCAATCACATCTGGATGACGCCCACCGGCAAATGGCGCAGTTCGATCCTCCGCATGTACTGGGACGGACAGGAGCAGCCCAGCGTGGAATGCCCTGTGGGCGACTTCTTCTGCATGGGCTGGAATGAATACGCGCCGCTGAACTCCCTGGCTGTGTGCGTCAACCCCGGCAGCGCCTTCAACTGCTACTGGCCCATGCCCTTCGCGGACGGCGCGCGTCTCACCATGACCAACACCGCCGATGAGGAAATGGTGCTGTATTACCAGATCGACTACTGCCTGCGGGAGGTCGCGCCGAAGGAGGGCCGCTTCCACGCGCAGTTCCGCCGGGTGAATCCGCTGCCCTACAAGCAGGATTACGTCATCCTGGACGGCGTTGCGGGCCGGGGGAAATTTGTGGGCCTGTACATGGCCTGGGGCTCCAACAGCTGCGGCTGGTGGGGCGAGGGAGAAATCAAGTTCTTTATGGATGGCGACAGGGACTACCCCACCATCTGCGGCACGGGGACGGAGGATTATTTCTGCGGTTCCTACAATTTTGAGAACCAGACCACCCACCGCTATGAGCCCTTCTCCACGCCCTATGCGGGGCTGCATCAGGTGATCCTGCCGGACGGGCTGTACCGCAGTCAGACGCGCTTTGGCATGTACCGCTGGCACATCACCGATCCCGTCTGCTTCGAGCGGGAGCTGCGGGTGACCATCCAGGCCCTGGGCTGGCGGGAGGGCAAGCGCTATCTGCCTTTGCAGGACGACCTGGCCTCCGTGGCCTTCTGGTATCAGGAGCTGCCCACGGCGCCCTTTCCCGCGCTGCCGGATCGGGACGCGCTGGAAGTGATATAAAACCGTCATCGCCTGCTGACCCCTTGTGGCCGGCAGGCGCTTTTTTCCGCCCTCCGCAGGGCTGACGGCGCATGAATGCCTGTGGACAGGGTATGCTATCCAGCATGGAGGGATAGCGATGCTGACGATTTTTGTACGGTCGGTGATCTTGTTTGTGGCGGCGGTGCTGGCCATGCGCATGATGGGCAAGCGCCAGGTGGGCCAACTGCAGCCCTATGAGCTGGTGGTGGTGGTGCTGATCGCGGAGCTGGCCGCCACGCCCATGGGCAGCGTGGATCTGCCGCTGCTCTATGGCCTTGTGCCGATCATGGCGCTGATTGCCTGCCACGGCCTGCTGACGGCGCTGTCCATGCGCAGCGAGCGGGTGCGCATGTGGCTGTGCGGGCAGCCCACGGTGCTCATCCGCAACGGCGTCATCTGTGAAAAGCAGCTGCGGAAGATGGCCTTCACCATGAACGACCTGATGGAGGGCATCCGCACGGGCGGCATGCTGGATCCGTCGGAGGTCGGGACGGCGGTGCTGGAAACGGGCGGCCAGGTGACGGTCTTCCCCAAGGCGTCTGCCCGGCCCGTGAATCCCACGGACATGAACCTGACCCCGGATCGGGAGGGCCTGCCGCTGCCGCTGATCCTGGATGGCCGCATCCAGGGGGAGAACCTCCAGCGGGGCGGGCTGACAGCCTCCTGGCTGGACAAGCAGGTGAAGGCCATGGGCTACCACGGGGCGGCGGAAATTCTGTTCATGTGCCTCAACACCAAGGGCGAACTGCTGACCCAGGGCAAGGGCCGGACAGATTCCCAGCTGGTGTCGGTGCTGAACGCGGACGAGACGGGGTGGTAACATGCGGACGGGTACGATTATTTCCGTGATTCTTCTGGTGCTGGTGGTGGTGGGCGGCATCCTGAACGCCCAGGCCACCGACGCGGTCAGTCAGCGCTACATCGCCGCGGCGGAGGAACTGCGGGTGCTGACGGCGGAGGAGCAGTGGGCGCGGGCGGCGGAGACTGCCTCGGCCTACCGGGAAACCTGGGAGGAAACGGAGCACTGGCTGCACCTGCTCATCAGTCACGCCGATACGGATGCCGTGGCGCTGGCCCTGGGCAGGGTTCAGGCGGGCGTGGACGCCCAGGATACGAGCCTGTGCCAGGAGGCCTGCCGGGACTTACGGGAGTATGCCGAGCATATCCACCACAGGGACGCCTTTACCTTAGGGAATATCCTGTGATAAAAAACGGAGAAGCGGTTGGCTTCTCCGTTCAGACTGTCAAAAACCTATAGGAGGCATCGGAGGGCTCGCAAGCCCTTCGATTCTAAATCGAAAATCGGCGGCATGTACGGCGATTTTCGTGCGATTCCGTTAGGAATCGCTTCCTTACACGAGCGAACGGCCGGGAGAACGGCAACGCCGTTCGACCAGTGAGGGCGTGCAAAACTCACAAAAGTGGCTTATGCCACTTTTGTGATGTGCTACTGCGCTTTGATGGTGATGAGATGAATCTGCGGCCTTCGCCCGATGCGGATGGGCAGCACGGAGGTGCCCACGCCGCGGCTGATGAGCATGTCGATGCGGTTCTCCACCAGCCAGCCCTGTTCATACCGGGGCGCGACCTTGGAGATGCCCAGGTACTGGCCCACCAGCACGATCTGCCCGCCGTGGGTATGGCCGAAAAGCCCCAGATCGAACCAGCTGCGCCGTCCGTTTCGGTCCTCCGCCTTCAGGGCGTCGGGAATGACCTCGGGGCTGTGGCTGAGGAAAATCACATAATCCTCCTGGCGCACCCGGGAGGCGACGCCGGTCAAGTCGGGCCAGCCGTTATTCACATCGTCGATGCCGGCCAGGTAGATGTCGCTGGCGCCTATGCGCACGGACTGCACCTCGTTGACCAGCGGCGTCACCCCGGCGGCCACCATGGCGGCGCGAATGGCCTGCAGGTTGCTTTCGGGCACGGTGCGGTCATGGTTGCCCATCACGGCATAGACGCCATAGCGGGCGTGAATGTTGGGCAAATTCTGGAAGAAGGCCAGGGCGCCGTCGCTGTCCACGGCATAATCGCCGCCCAGCAGCACCAGATCGGCGTTGAGGGCGTTCACCTTGCGCACCAGATCCACCACCCGGTCATGGGAGAAGTAAGGCCCCTCGTGGATGTCGGAGAGGTAGACCAGGCGCAGCTGGCCGATGTCGGAGGGCAGGTCGCGGCCCGTCAGGGTGACGCTTTCGGTTTCCAGCATCATGGGCTCGACAAAGGGATAGATCAGCATGGCAGCCAGCAGGGCGAAGGTCAACAGGCGGCTGAGACAGCCGAAATAGCTTTTTTTCTCATGCCGGGCACGGTAGGGCATGGGCGGCCTCCTTCATTGGTTGGTTCGGTGGTGTTACAGGAGCAGCAGCATTCCGGGAAGCGTTATCAGGGACAGGGCGGTGCTCAGGGCGACGCCCCGGGAGGCCAGGTCGCTGTCGCAGCGGAACAGGTCGGTCTGCATGGCGGTCAGCGCGGCGCAGGGCATGGCCGTGCACAGATACAGCGCGTTGACCACCACCGGGGGCAAGCCCGTCAGCCGCAGAAGCAGCAGCACCGTCAGGGGGAAGACGATCAGCCGCAGCAGGCAGACCAGCAGCAGCTTCGCGTCCCTCAAATGGGCCGGGCGCAGGGAAATCAGCCGCGAGCCGATGACGAACATCGCCAGGGGCGTGGTGGTGGCGCCCAGCATGCTCATGGCGTCGCCGAGGAACTTGGGCAGGCTCCATCCGCCGAGGAAAAGCGCCATGCCCACCAGCGTGGCGATGAGGGCCGGGTTGCTCAGAAGCTTGCGGGGCTTCATGGCCTCCCTTCCGCCAAAGACGAAGGCTCCTGCCGTCCAGCACATCAGGTTGAAGCCGATGGAATAGACCACGGCATAGATCAGCGCGTCCTGGCCCATGGCGGCGATGATGACGGGGTAGCCCATGTAGCCGCAGTTGCTCACCATGCACAGATTGGTCAGCACGGCTCGACGATCGTGGGCCTCCCGCCGGAAAATCAATCCGCCGACGGCCCCGCATAGCATCATAATCACACAGCTGATAAGAAATGTCCAGCCCAGCTCGCGAATCAGCTGAGGATCGGCCTTGCGCTGAAGGCCGTCGATAATCAGGCCGACCTGGGCGAAATTCAGCACAAAGGTATTCATGACGCCCACATCCCGCTGGCTGATGAGCCGGGTCTTGACGGCGATCAGGCCGCAGAGCATCAGCAGAAACAGGGTCAGCACCTGAAAGAGCACGGTCATGAGGAGGCCTCCCACATCACGGTTTCCGTTGACAGAACACGCTTGACATTGTACACTGTTTTTGTAAGATTTTCAAGAATGGATGTGTCGCGCCGTGGAAAACTTTCGCACCTTTGATCCGTGTACGCTGCTGTCCCCTGTGCCTGCCGTCATGGTTTCCTGCCGGGGGAAGGCGGAGGGGGAGAAGCCCAACATCATCACCGTGGCCTGGGCGGGAACGGTGAATTCCGACCCGCCCATGGTGTCCGTGAGCGTGCGGAAGAGCCGCTTCAGCCATTGCATCATCCGGGAGAGCGGCGAGTTCGTGGTCAATCTGGTGGACGAGGCGCGGTGCGGGGCCCTCGACTTCTGCGGCGTTCGCTCAGGCCGGGAGGTGGACAAATTCGCCCGCTGCGGCCTGACGCCCATGCCCGCCGTCGGGCTGACCTATGCCCCGGCCATCGCCCAGTGCCCGGCCTATCTGGCCTGCAGGGTGCGCCAGGTGATTGAGCTGGGAAGCCACGACATGTTCCTGGGCGAGGTGGTCGGCGTCCAGGTGCGGGAGGATTTTTTCGATGAGGACGGCTCGCTCCACCTGGAACGGGCGGGCCTGGTGGCCTATAACCACGGCGTCTATCAGCGGACGGCGGAGGTACTGGGGTTCTTCGGTTATTCCGTGGCGCGGCCGGAGGTGCTGGCGCGGCGGATGAAGGCCTACCGTCCGTAACATGCAGGCC
>CBFFZW010000005.1:0-99788 GCA_965646445.1 uncultured Christensenellales bacterium
GCACGGGCGCGGGGCGGCGGACGACGGGCGCGTCCTGGGAAAAGGACGGCCGCTCGGCGGGGGCGGGGGCGGACGGCGGGAGAGCCTGTCCGTCAGGGGTCTTGTATCGGTCGGAGCGCCTGCGGCGCTGAATGGGCGGGTTGGGATTCTCCATGGGGGCCTCCTTTGTCAGGGGGTGAAGCCAGCCTGACTTCCTCAGCGTACAGCGGGGGGATCATGGCTTTAGTGTAGCCGATTGTGCCGCTGGTGTCAATGACCACTTGTGCGCGGGCGGCCTTTTCCCCGGCGGGCAGCTGGCTGTCCACGCGGGCCTCGGCTTCCGGGCGGGTCAAACCGTCCCGGGCCATCAGCCGCCGCAGCTGCGTCTCCCTGGGCAGGGCGACGCACCAGACACGGTCGCACCAGGCGTCCAGGCCGGTCTCGTAGAGCAGGGGCATGTCCAGCACGCACACAGCCGCGCTTTCAGCCTTGGCCTGCGCCATCAGGCGGCGGATCTCCTGGCGGATCATGGGCTGCATGATGCCGTCCAGCGTCGCCCGGGCCTGGCCGTCCGCGAAGATTCGCGCGCCCAGCGCCCGGCGGTTCAGGCTGCCGTCGGATGCAAAGACGCCGTCGCCAAAGGCTTCCCGCAGCGCGGGCAGGGCCATGCCGCCGGGCCGGGTGATGTCGTGGGCGATGGCGTCGCCGTCAATGATGAAGGCGCCCAGCGCCCGCAGGGCGTCGCTGACGTTGCTTTTGCCGCAGGCGATGCCGCCGGTCAGGCCGATGACGCGCATGGCAGACACTTCCTTCCTTGAATCAACGAAGGAGCGGGCGAAAAGCCTGCCGCCCCTTCCGCGGTACGCAAAGCTCCCGGCGGACAGTATCCTGTCTGCCGGGAGAAGAATTTACCGTTTTTTGCCCCAGAGGTTCCACAGCCCAAAGCCCGCCAGCAGGGAGCTGAAGGGCATGCAGCCGCATCCGCAGCCCCGGCGATTGCGCCGTCTGCCGCTGTTGCCGAAGATGACCATCAGCAGGAAGATGGTCAGCAGGGCCTTGCCCAGGCTGATGCCGGAATCGTCGTCTTCCAGTTCGACGGTGTGCTTCTCAACCCGCTGCTCGGTCTCGAGCCGACGGGGCAGCCAGTCGGACATATCAAGGGGCCGTCCCACCGTGCCGAAAAGACCGGACAGGTCGATCTCCTCATCCCAGGCCCGGGCGACTTCCTTGGCCAGGGCGGGAATGAAGGCGTTGATGGCGCCGTCGTAATCCTGACGGAGAAAGGGCTCCTCCAGGTAGGCGCTGATCAGCCGCTGCTGAATGCCGCTGGGAAGGCGGCGGTTCACATCCCGGCCGCCGAAAAGGCCGAATTTGTCCTCGCCCACGCACAGGAGCAGGTCGTCGTCGCCCAGGTTCCATTGCTCCCGAAGACCTTCGCCGTAGCGCTGCAGGCTGGCGCCGTCCAGAAAATCGACGGTGGCTACATGCAGGAAAACGTCGGTCTCATCCTCAATGATGTCGATGGCCTCCGTCAGATCGTTCACGGTCTCCCGGGAGAGGACGGCGGCAGCGTCGACAATGGTGCCGTCGGTGCGGAAATCGGGGTAGCGGGGTTCGGCCAGGGCGGTGCTCCACAGGGCGAAGAAGATCGCGGTGAAAGCCAGGGTCAGGGCGGTGATAACCATCGCCAGCCCTTGAAGAATACGGCGCATCATGGCAGCCCTCCTTCCTCCGCCAGGGGCATCACGCCCAGGGCGATGGCCAGCCTGCCCGTGAATGAGGAGCGAAGCCGATGGTTGAAGGCGCGCACCTGCGTCAGGTAGGAGCTGCCGGAGCCCGACGCCTCGCCCAGGATGCGGGTCAGGGTGCTGATGTACACCTGATCCCGGGGGCTCTGCTGCACGGTATCCAGCTTGGGCAGCTCGTCGGCCAATTGAAGGGCGAGGGCCGTCAGCCGCTGATCCGCCTGGGCCAGCAGGACGGTGGTTGCCTGTTCGTTTTCCAGCGTGGCGCGAAGGCTGCGCAGCTCGGTCAGGCGGCTGTCATCGGCAGGGAGATGGCGGGCGGCCACCACGCACAGGTTGGCCGCGTCCATGGCCCGCTCTGACAGCGCGGCGTAGACGGTTCCCTCCTGGCGATCCGGGTGCAGCACCTTATCCTGCTCGGCGCGCCAGCCGCGCACCGCGCCATGGCATATTCCCCCGATGACCAGCGCCGCGCACAGCAATGCGCAGGCCAGGGTGGTCAGGGTATTCTTCATGGATGTTGTCCTCCTGAGGTCGCTTGTTCGCCCGATGGCGAAGGTGACGGCAGCAATGCTGCCTGCCGTCGGCAGACTCAATTCGTATCCGACGGGCGGCATCGCCGCAAGAAAAAAACCGGCGGGGCGGGGCGTTTTTCGTAGCAAAATGAAATGTTGCGGAGAAAAACATGCCTCAGCATTTTTCGTCAAAGTGGCAAAGCCACTTTGACGAGAGCGTTAGCTCATGTGGGTCTGCAGCAGCTTCTGCTTCAGCTCGCCCTCCATGCGGTAGAGCTCCTTTTCGGCCTCCATGCGCTTCTGATGGCCGTCGCGCTGGATGGCCATCACCTCGTCGATGGTGTCGATCAGGCTCTGGTTGGTCTGCACCAGGGTTTGGATGTCAATGATGCCGCGCTCGGCCTCCCGGGCGGTTTCCACCGTGCCCATTTTGAGGGTCTCGGCGTTCTTGCGCAGGAGCTCGTTGGTCATATCGGTGACGGCGGTCTGGGCCTTCAGGGCCTGCTGGCTGTGGTGGAGGCCCAGGGCCAGCACCATTTGACTCTTCCACAGGGGCAGCGTGTTGGACAGCGTGGACTGAATACGCTCCACCAGCAGGCTGTCGTTGTTCTGCAAAAGGCGGATCTGAGGAGCCATCTGCATGGAGACCTGGCGGGTCAGCTTGAGGTCGTGCAGCTTTTTCTCGAAGCGATCCAGCTGGGCGGCCAGGTCGTTGGCCTTCTGGGCGTCCATGGCATCGCCGGATTGCTCGGCCTTGCGGCGCAGCTCCTGCAGTTCGCCCTCCCGCAGGCGGGCCAGCTTCTCGTCGCCGGCGATGATGTACAGCGTCAGCTGGCGGAAATACTCGCTGTTCTTGTCGTAAAGGCGGTCGAACATGGCCACGTCCTTGAGCAGCTGTGCCTGGTAATCCTCCAGGGAGTTGGCGATGTTCTCCACATTGCCGCTGACCTTAGCGTAGCGGGCCTGCATCTTGGTGATGCGGCTCTCGGCGGAGGAAAACAGCTTGCGCAGCCCGCGGGGCTCCTCCGTATCCTCCTCAAAGCCCTTCAGCTCGCCCACCAGGTTGACCAGCATATCGCCCACGGGGCCGGTATCCTGGGTGCGGACGGCCTCCAGGGCGGTATCGGAAAAGTCGGCGATGTTCTTCTGGGCGTCCGCGCCGAAGAGAAGGACATGGTCGGGGTTGGTGACATCCAGCTTGTTCAGGAAGACCTCGATGGCCTGACGTTCGGCGGGGGTCAGCTGGCTGTCGTCCAGCCGGGGCGCCTGAGCGGCGGGAGCGGGCTGCTCCTGGATGGAGCGGGCTGCTGAGGTCGGCGAAGTGACGGGGGCTTCGGGGGTCAGGGAAAGCATCGGGGCCTGCTGTTCAGTCATGGCGGGGTTCCTCCTTGCGGCGTTTGTTTATTGCTTGCGGCGTTCCTGGCTGTAAAAGGACACAAAGTCCTCCTCCTCAGCGGGAATCACCTTGGGGTTGGTGGCTTTCATCTGGGCGGAGGCGGCGGTGGCGGAGGGCGGGGCGGCCCTGAAGTCGCCCGCGTAGCCGTCCCGCTTGAGCATCTGCTCCATCACGTCGATGTCGGTGGACACGTCCAGCATGGTATCCTTGTAAAGATTGTCCAGCTGCTTCTGGCAGGCGGTGAGCACCATGCCCATGCCGCGGATGGCCTCGGAACGGGCGGCGGCCATGTCCTCCGCCGATACGCCCCGCTGATCCATCGTGCGGTAGCTGCCCAGCACCTTCAGGGTCGTGGGCAGGTAGTAGTTCATGAATTTGCGGATTTGCGGCGCCTTGGCGGGCTTTTCCGCCACGGTGGTGAAGATCTGCACGCACAGCCGTTCCAGTTCGTCCATCTGGCCGGAGAGCACCTCGTCCAGGATGGCGTCGTTCTCGGCGCGGATCTGATGGAGCATTTCCTGACCTTTGGCGATGACGGCGTCGGCGCCTTCATCCCCGGAGAGCGGAAGCTCCTCCACCTGCCGGGCCTTGGCGGCGGCGTCCTCCTTGTTGTGGGTGCTGACGTCCAGCCCTGTACCCATGATGCTGACCACCTTGCCCACCAGGATGGCCAGCAGGGCGCAGGGGATATAATCGCCCACGCGATACAGCGGGAACAGCGCGGAATACAGCACCACCACCACGCCCGCGGCGATGGCGCCGGCCTTGCGGCCCTTCCTGGTTCTGGGGGACTTCTTGCTCTGCTTCATGGCGGCTCCTTTATCCGTAAGGCTTGTTTTCAAGCTGAATGATACATGATTCCAGGCGCCGGCGCAAGTCAAGTCCGCGGAAAGATACATTCCGGCGTCTCATTGCCACGAAAGGAGGAATCATCCATCACGACCTATTATAGCACACCCCCATGGGAAAAAACAGTGAGAATTTGATGAGGAATTGATGGGAAAGAAGGCGTCTTCGCGGATGTTCTAACGGCCAACGGACGCACATATCCTGTGCCAGACGGAAGGGGGAGACCATGATGGACATGCGGTTGCTCAAGGAAAACGTGCAGATGGAGCGCCTTGCCGGCGCGGGCGCGGATCAGGCGGTGGTGGAAGGGGAAATCACCCTTCCGGGGGGCCTGCGGGAGGAAGCCAGGGTGCTTTCCGCCGGAGGTATGGCGGTGATCGACGCCGTGGAGGCGCTGCAGGATAAGGCGTCGGTAACGGGCAAGGTGGTGTTCCACGCCCTGTATACCCAGGGCGATCCGGGCAAGGTCAACGCCATCGAGGCCACGGCGGACTTCACCCATGTGATGGAAATGCCGGGGATGCAGCCCCGGAATCTGTGCCGCCTGGAGGCCCAGGTGGAGCATGTGGAGGCCGCGGCCGCCGGGGGACGACTGTCCCTGAAGGCGGTGGTGCAGCTGGTCGGCCGGGCGCTGACGAAGCAGCCGGTGGAGGTTATCACCGGGATCACCGGGGTGGACGGCATCGAGGTGGCCTCCCGCCCGCTGACGGTGAAGCGCACCGTGGCCGAGGGCAGCGGGGAAACCCTGCTCCGGGAGGAATTCGCCCTGCCCGAGGGCATGCAGATTCGCGAGACGCTCTATGGTACCGCCACGCCCCAGGTGACGGAGGTCACGGGGGGCATGGGCCGCGTGGGACTCTCCGGCCAGGTGGCGCTGGAGGTCGTTCACGCCTCCGAGCTCCCGGGCAAGCCGGTGGTCATCACCCGGCATACCCTGCCCTTCGAGCAGACGGTGGAGCTGACCGGGGAGGACGGCGACCTGCTGGAGGGCCGTGTCAGCATCCGCGATGTGGCGGTGGCCAGCCAGAGCGACGAAAAGGGCGAGCGCACGCTGAGGGCGGAGGTGCTTCTGGGCCTGAGCGCGTGGGCCGACCGTAAGGAGGAGCTGACCGTGCTGGACGACGCCTATACGATCGCTGGCGACGATCTGCGCCTCACGGGGCAGACCGTTTCCTGCCGGGTGGACGACCGCTTCCATCAGGCGGCGGAAAGCGGCAAGGTGATGCTGATGCTGCCCGAGGGCTCGCCCGCGGTGCGCGGCGTGCTGTGCGGCTTCGCCACCCCCGTGATGACGGGCCGGGAGCAGATCGGCGGACGGCTCAACGTGGAGGGTATGCTGGAAATCACCCTTTTGTACATGACGGATGATTCCGACGCGCCGGTGGCGGTGTATCAGGAGGAGCCCTTCCGCGTCACCTTCGCGGCGGAAACCGGGGAGGGCGACGTCATCAGCCTGACGGCCAGCGACGTGGATGTCAGCGCCATCACCTCCGACCGGATCGAGATGAAATACATCCTGCACATGCAGTCCAGCGGCCTGGTGACGGACGAGGCGCGGCTGATGACGGACGCATCCATGGTGGCCTCGGGCAGCCCCGAGGAGGGGATCGTGCTGTACTTCACCCAGCCCGGCGAAAGCCTGTGGGACATCGCCCGGCGCTACCGCGTCCCCGTGACTGACGTGAAGAATCTGAACCCCGACCTTGGCGGCGAGCCCAAGACGGGCCAGGGCGTGGTGGTTTGGCACAGGTGAAAAAAGGAAGGGATGTTCAAAGGCTATCAGTTTTCAATTAGGTTAGCAATCATCGGCAGCGTGCGCAGCGCTGCCGTTTTAATTTTTGCCAAAACTGCCCACTTGACATTTAGTACGGTTTTGGACTATACCGCAATAGTACGGAATTAGACTAATATAAGGAGGAGTACGATGCTTGAACGTAATGCCATGCTGGAGCAGCTGAACCGCTACTACACCGTCTGGCAGGCATGCAATGCCGTGTATGAGGATTGGGCCAAGGCTCACGGCCTGTCCGCCAACAGCCTGATGGTGCTGTCCGCACTTCACGAAGGCGGGGAAGCCTGCACCCAGAAAAAAATCAGCCAGCGGTGGTCGATCCCAAAGCAGACGACCAACATGATCCTCAAGGAGCTGGAACGTAAGGGTTATGTGGCGCTTCTTCCCATGCGGGAGGACAAGCGGAACAAGCAGATCCGCTTGACGCCGTCAGGTCATGATTACGCGGACGCCATCATTACAAGGCTGCGAAGGGTAGAAATGTATGTGGTGGAGCAAATGGGCCTGGAAAGGATGAAGCAGCTGAACGAGAACACGGCGCTGTTCGTGTCACTGTTCGGCAAGGCCGGAAAAGAAGCTGAAGGTGAAAACGATGAAAGCTGTGAGTGAGAAAAAGACGTTCTTCCGATATGTGATCCCCTCGGTGCTGTCCTTTGCCCTTTCGGGCGTGTACGCCATCGTGGACGGCTACTTTGTGGGCAACAGCATGGGCGATCTGGGGCTTTCCGCCGTCAACATCGCCTATCCCATCGTCGCGGTCATCCAGGCATTGGGCACGGGCATCGGCATGGGCGGCGCCATCCATTACGCCATCAGCAAGGCGGAAAAGAAGGATCAGGAGGCCCGCGATTTTACGGCGGGCGCGCTTTGGGTGCTGCTGATGGCCAGCGCGCTGCTGACGGCGGGGGTCTACCTGCTGAACCGTCCGCTCCTGCAGCTGCTGGGCGCGCGGGATCAGCTGCTCGGCCTGGGCGAGGCGTACATTGCCATCATCGCCCTGGGCGCCGCGACGCAGGTGATCGGCACGGGGCGTCCCGTTCATCAGGAATCACGGCGGCTCCGTTTACGCCATGGTCGCCATGATCGCGGGCTTCATCAGCAACATCATCCTGGACTATCTGTTTGTATGGGTGTGGAACCAGGGCGCGGCGGGTGCCGCGCTGGCCACCGTCATCGGCCAGGGCGTAACGATGCTGATGGCGCTGGCCTATCTGCTGCGGCGCAGGAAGCTGACGCTGCGCATCCGGCCCTTCCGGCTGTGGTCGGTGGCCGATGACATCATCAAGGTGGGTCTTGCTCCCTTTGGACTGGCCATGACGCCCAATATCTCCCTGATCATCATCAACCGCTTCTCCATGGCTTATGACGGGGAACCGGCCGTCGCGACCTATGCGTGCATCGCTTACATCATCTGCATCATCTATCTGATCCTCCAGGGCGTGGGCGACGAAAGCCAGCCGCTGATGAGCCAGCATCATGGTGAGCGGGACACGGCGCGGCTGCGGAACGTGCGGCGGATGGCGTACCGGTTCGCCATGGCGCTGTCGGTGCTCGGCTGCGTGGTGATGTATGTGACCCGGGGGAGCCTGGGGACGCTGTTCGGCGCATCCGCCGAGGTGAACGCGGAGATCGCCAGGATCATGCCGATCTTCCTGGTCTCCGTGCCCTTCGTGGCCATCACCCGCATCACGACGGCCAGCTTTTACGCCACGGAAAAAAGCGCGCTCTCGTACATCCTCACCTTTATTGAGCCCGTACTGATGCTTATCCTGATGCTGATTCTGCCGCCGCTGCTGGCGCTGGTGCTGAAACGCCGTGTGGATCGGCAGGACTTGCTGACCTGATGTCAATCCCCGCCGGGAAGTCATTGCTTTTCGGCGGGCATTGCTTTATAATCGTTGGTATCAATGACGGCATGGGCGGAAGGATGGGGCGGCATGTGCGACGGGATGATTTTTGTCAGCAGGGAGGCCTTCAGGGCGTGGCTTGAGGAGCATTGCCTGTCGCAGGAGGGCGTCTGGCTGGTCTTCGGCAAGGAAGGCGGGCCGAAAACGGTCAAGGCCGGGGAAGCCCTGGAGGAGGCGCTGTGCTTTGGCTGGATTGACGGACAGATGCAGAGCATTGACGATAAGACGTACAGAAAATACTTCGCCATGCGCAGGGAAAAGAGCAAGTGGTCGGAGAAAAACAAGGCGCTGGCACAACGGCTGGAAGAACGGGGCCTGATGACGGACCTCGGCCGGAGAAAGATGGAGGAAGCGAAGCGGAACGGCCAGTGGGACGCGCCCGCGCCCGCGGCGGTGACGGATGAGGCCATCGCTGGCGTCGCCGCGCTGCTGGAAGGCCATGAGCCCGCCTTTACCAACTTCCAGGCCATGTCCCTGTCCGTCAGAAAAACCTACACACGGGCGTATCTGGACGCCAAGACGGATGCCGGACGGGAAAAGCGGCTGGCATGGATGCTGGACAGGCTTGACCGGAACCTCAAGCCTATGTGAGCGATGAATATCAAGAAGGACAAGGCGAGCCCTCAAGGGTTGCTTTGTCCTTTTTGTCTTTGCCCTCATTCCTCCCGCAGCATCAGGCTTTCCCGGCAGGTGCGGGTGTGGAAGGTGTAGTGCCACCTCTGCCGCAGCCGCTGGCTGACGGCCTGGGCCAGGCTGTCCCGGGGGAACACGCCGAAGACCGCCGAGCCGCTGCCGGTCATCATGGCCAGGGCCGCGCCGTGCTGCCGAAGGGCCTGGATCGCCCGGCCTATCTGCGGGCGCAGGGCCTCGCTGACGGGCTGAAGCACGTTGCCAAGGCTCGTCTTCATCAGCGGCAGATCGCCGTTTATGAGCGCTTGCGCGCCGCTGTCCGTCACGGGGTGAAGGACGTCGGTCTGCTGGTGGTAGGCCTCGAAGACCGTGCCTGTGGACAGTCCCCGGCAGGGCTGGATGACCACCAGGGGCCATTCCCGGCCGGACGGCAGGGCTTCCATGACTTCCCCCACCCCCGTGGTGCGGGTCAGGCCTCCCCGGAGGCAGAAGGGCACATCCGCGCCCAGGGTCAGGCCCAGCGCCTCCAGCTCGGCAGGCGAAAGGCCTGTCTTCCACAGGCGGTTCAGCCCGAAAAGCACCGCCGCCGCGTCCGCGCTGCCGCCGCCCATGCCCGCGCCGATGGGAATGTGCTTCTCCACATGGATGGCCGCGCCCCCGGAATAGCCGGTGTGCTCCTGCAGCGCCCGGGCAGCCCGCAGCGCCAGGTGCTTGTCCGACGGCGGAAGGCAGGGGTCGCCGCCGGTGGTCAGGGTGAGGGCGTCCGCAGGCAAAAGCGTGACCTCATCGCACAGGGCGATGGGCTGCATCAGCATGTCCATCAGATGATAGCCGTCCTCCCGCTGCCCCGTGATGTCCAGCGACCAGTTGATCTTCGCCCGTGCTTCCACCAGCATGGCCAGGCCCTCCTTCGTATTGTTTGTCCCTATCATACGCCATCGGGCGCAAAACATCAAGGGGGGACTTCGTCCCTTCAGGGTGTCAAAAAAGTGGCATACGCCACTTTTTTGAGTGATGCACTCGCTCACTGGTCGAACGACGTTGCCGTTCTCCCGGTCGTTCGTTCGTGTAAGGAGGCTTTTTCTGACGAAAAAGCACGAAAATCGCCGCACAGGGGCTTCGCCCCGTTTAACCGCCCCGAAGGGGCTCGCCGATTTTCGATCACAGAGGGCCAGCGGGCCCTCCGACACCTCCCCAGGCTTTTTTGACAGGCTGAGGGGACTTCATCCCTTTTTTTCTCGATGTGGGGGTGCGACATCAGCGTTCGTGTTTTGGGTCAGCTTTTCCGACAGCATGGCGGCGGATGCCTTGCACTCTCCGGGGAATATGGTATAATCAAGAAGAAGAACGAGCGGGGAGCGATGCGCGATGTACGAGCTGATTCAGGTGGGAGAGCGGAGCTACTATATCAACTGTCCGGCCAAGATCGGTGTGTACCGGGCGGACGAGGAGCATGTCTATCTGATTGACAGCGGCGGGGACAAGGACGCGGGCAAGAAGGCGCGGCAGGTGCTGGAGCGCAGCGGCTGGACGCTGCGGGGCATTCTCAACACCCACTCCCACGCGGATCATATCGGCGGCAACGCCTATTTGCAGAAGCAGACGGGCTGCCGGGTTTTCGCCGGGGGCATGGAGGCGGCCTTCACCCGCTACCCTGTGCTGGAGCCCTCCGTGCTGTATGGCGGCTGTCCGCCGACATCGCTGCGGCATAAGTTCCTGATGGCCCAGGAAAGCGAGGTCACGGACTTCTCCGACCCGGCCTTTCCCGGTGAGGTCGAGATCATTCCCCTGCCGGGGCATTCGCTGGATATGGTGGGCTTCCGCACGCCGGACGGCACGGTTTTCCTGGCGGACAGCCTGACCAGCCCTCAGACGCTGAGCAAGTACGCGGCGTCCTTCCTGTGGGACGTTGGGGCGCAGCTGGAAACGCTGGACCTCATCGACAGCATGGAAGCGCCCATGTTCGTGCCCTCCCACGCGGAGCCGGGGCCGGACATGCACGGGCTGACGGCGGTTAATCGGGCGCATATCCTGGCCCTGTGCGACCGGGTGGAGGCGCTGTGCGGACAGGCTGCTCCCTTCGAGGAGTTGCTGAAGCGCTTCTTCCAGCAGGAGGGGCTGACGATGACGGTGGAGCAGCACGCCCTGGTGGGCAGCACCCTGCGTTCCCACCTGTCTTACCTGACGGCGCGGGGCCGTGTCGAAAGCAGAATTGAGGACAACACCCTTGTGTGGCAAAGAACGGCCAAAGGCGCGCCTTTGCAGGGAGAAGAATGATGATGAAGGACAGAACAATGCCCGTGCTGCTGACCCTGTGCGGCTCCTCCGGCGACGGCTCGGGGGAGATGGACGAGAACATTCGGGTCATCACCACCGGCCAGCTCAAGCAGACGCCCTCGGGCTACATGCTGCGCTATCAGGAGACACAGACCGATGAGGGCGACGGCTCCGTGATGACCCAGGACATCATCCTGAGCATGCAGCCGGGGCGGGTGACCATGACCCGCCTGGGGGAATACGGCACCTCCATGGTTTTTGTGAAGGATCGCCGGTTTGAGGGCAAGTACCATACGCCCTACGGCGACCTGGATATGGCGCTGTTTGCCACCCAGGTGCAGTGCGACCTGACCCCGGAGCGGGGCAGCGTCAACCTGAAATATCAGCTGGATCTGCAGGGCAGCTTTGCCGCCATGCACGCCCTGAAGCTGGAATATGTGGCCGGCGAGTCGGCGCCCAAGCCGTGCTGACCCCGCTGCGCCGGGAGCTGCTGGCGCTGCTGGCGAAGGCCGACGCCTGCCGTCCGCCCGCCCTGCGCCGTTCCTCGCACCCCGAGGCGCTGCTGGCCACGGATCTTCCGCTGCTGGCGACGGCGGAGGCTGCTGCGGCGTTCATTCGCGCGGCGGAAGCGCGGGGATGGCGGGTCTGGAAGGAAGGCGAATGGCTGCTGCTGGATCATCCGGTGGAGGCGCCGGATGCCGCGCCACGCCGATTGACCGGGGAAGCGGCCTGTTGCCTGTCCCTGCTGCTGCGCCATCCGGGGGGAGGCGCGCCCGCGGCGTCCATCCGGGCGCTGGCGAAGGCGGCGGAGGCGGGCGACAGGCAGGTTCAGCGCCTTTGCGAGGCCTGGCACAGGGATTTCGCGGCCTGTCTGCGCCGTCGGGAACCGCTGCCGTCAGGACTGATACCCTACTTGTACGCCGCGTTTGACCGGACTTCAGGGGAGGCAATGGAATGATTATCACTTGCATTGGTCACGCCGAATTTCTGCTGGAGCTGCAAAACGGCATGCGGCTTGTCACAGACCCCTACGACGCTGACTGCGGCTACCCCGTGACGGTCACGGAGGCGGACGCGGTGCTGGTTTCCCACGGCCACCATGACCACAGCGCGGTGGAGAATGTCCGTGGGTATACGCGGCTGATCGACCGGGAGGGGCGGCATACCCTGGCCCCGGATGTGTCGGTGACGGCCCTTGCCGCCTGGCATGATGAGGAGAGGGGCGCCAAGCGCGGCGGCACCCTGACGTTCCTGGTGGAGGCGGAGGGGCTGCGGGTGGTTCACCTGGGCGACCTGGGGCATCTGCCCACGCCAGAGATGGTCGCGCGGCTGGCGCCGGTTGACGTGCTGATGCTCCCGGTGGGAGGCTGCTTCACCATCGACGCGGAGACCGCCCGGAAGACGGCGGAACTTCTGCGGGCCCGGGTGATCCTGCCCATGCACTACCGTACCAGCGCCAACGCCGACTGGCCCATCGCCCCGGTGGAGGACTTCACGGCGCTGTATCCGGAATCGGAAACGGCGAACCTGCTGCGGGTGACGAAAGAGGATCTTTCCTGCCAGCCCAGGGTGGCGGTGCTTCGGCCGCGAAGCCTTGCCGGAAAAAGGTAAAAAAGGGCGGATTCTGTACTTGAAGCCATTGACGCGGCGGCGAATCGTCCGTTATAATGAAGCATAGGTATCAGGTACAATCGTTTTTCATTCTATACGACCATGGACAAGGAGGCGCGGAACGTGAATCAACCCATTCTTGGCGGCGTAACGCCGATGACCCTGCTCATCATCGTAGGCGTCATTCTTTTGCTGGTGCTCTTCTTTCCCAGGTATCATAAGGTTCCGCCGAACCAGGCGCTGATTATCTCCGGCAAGCTCCGCAGGCGGTACAAGGTCAAGGATGCCGACGGCAACATTGTTGTGAAGAAATTCGGCTACCGCATTGTACGCGGCGGCGCGACCTTTGTCATCCCCTTCTTTGAGCGCATCGACCATCTGAACCTGGGCCTGATGCAGGTGGACATCAAGACCACGCAGCCCGTGCCCTCTCAGGAGTATATTTCCGTCATGGTGGACGGCGTGGCCAACATCAAGATCGGCTCGGACGATCTGTCCATCGCCACGGCGGCGGAGCAGTTCCTGAACTGGAAGCCGGAGGACATTGCCTCCATCGCCCAGCAGGTGCTGGAAGGCAACATGCGCGAGATCATCGGACGGATGACCATTGCCGACCTGGTGCAGAACCGTGACAAATTCGCGGCGGAAACCAGCCGTGCTGCCACGGACGACATGAGCAACATGGGTCTGGAAATCATCAACTTGACCGTGCAGAACTTCTCTGACCAGGATGGCGTGGTGGAAACCATGGCCACCAAGAACATTGTGGAGAAGGAACGCGACGCCACCATCGCCAAGGCGGAGGCCCAGCAGCAGGGACACAAGGCCAAGATGGAGTCCGACGCGCTGATTGCCGAGCAGGAGAAGGATCTGGCGCTGAAGCAGGCGGCCTTCAAGGTGGATGCTGACCGGGAGAAGGCCAAGGCGGACATTGCCTATACCATCGAGGAGCAGCGCGAGCGCAAGAATTTCGAGGCCGAGCGGGCCGCGGCAGAGCTCCTTCGCCTTCAGAAGCAGACCGAGCTGGAGCGGCAGCAGGTCGAGATTCAGCGCGAAAAGCTGAACGTTGACATCCGCGAAAAAGCGGAGGCCGAGCGCGACAAGCGTATTTTTGAGGCGGAGGCCGAAAAGGCTGAGCGACAGGCCAAGGCGGACGCGGAGCTGTATGAGGCGGAGAAGCTGGCCGCGGCCATCCGGCTCAAGGGCGAGGCCGAGGCCATCGCCATCGAGCGGAAGGCAGACGCCATGCAGCGTTACGGCCAGGCGGCTATGCTGGAAATGCTCATCAACCAGTTGCCCGACATCGCCCGGGCCATTGGCGAGCCCCTGGCGCAGACCGAGAAGATCATCCTTTTTGGCGAGGGCGCGACCACAGGCCTGACCCGGGACATGACAGGCTCCATGATGCAGGTGTTCGAGGCCATGAAGGCCGCCACCGGCATGGACATTCCCGAAATGCTCAAGACCGTCTCCAAGGGCGGCCTGGTGGGCAAGCAGATTGAAGAAGCGGTGAACCAGGAAGCGGCGGAATAAGCGCGGCAGACAGGGCTGCTTTGCAGAAACATCATACGAAAAAGGCGGAGCGTCTCCGAATAGGGGACGCTCCGCTTTTTTGATGACCTCATAGCACAACATGGATGGGCTTCCCGTCCAGCCAGGCCTTCAGCGAGGCGAAGACGATCTCGGCCCGGAGAACCATGGACTCCTGGGTGGCGAAGGCCACATGGGGCGTGACGAGGCAATTTTTCGCCGTCAGAAGGGGATGACTCGCCGGGATGGGCGGCTCCATCTCAAACACATCCACGGCGGCGCCGGCGATGCGGCCCTCGTTCAGCGCCCGGGCCAGCGCGGCGGAGTCCACCACCGGGCCCCGTGACATGTTGACGAGCAGCGCGTGCCGGGGCATCAGAGACAGCGCGTCCGCGTCGATCAGGCCGCGGGTGCTCTCTGTCAGCGGACAGTGCAGGGTCACGATGTCGCTTTGGGTCAGCAACGCTTCCAGGGAGACGTTTTCCACGCCTTCCAGCATCCGGGGAAAAGGATCATAGGCCAGCACCCGCGCGCCGAAAGCCCGCAGCAGCTGGATGACCCGCTGACCGATGGCGCCGCTGCCAATGACGCCCACGGCGCGGCTGCCCAGCTCACACCCGACCAGACCATCCTTCACGCCTTGTTGCCGGGTGCGCCGATCCAGCGGGTGGGTGTGGCGAAGCAGCGACAGCATTTGCCCGATGACCAGCTCCGCCACCGCCTGATTGGAATAGCCTGAGACGTTGCTGACCCGGATGCCCTTTTCCGCCGCGGCTTTGAGATCCACATGATCCGTGCCGGTGAAGGCGATGTCGATGAATTGCAGGTGCGGGCAGGCCCGGATGACCTCGCCGGGCAGAGGCATGTTGGCCAGCATCAGGACGTCGGCGTCCCGTGCTTCGCGAATGAGCGTGGGAAGGTCATCGGTACGGGGATAGGCGGTGAAGCTGTGCCCGGCGGAAATCAGCGGGGCGGTCAGCTCGGCCAGCTTGGATTCGGAGATGGACAGAGATTCCAACAGAACGATTTTCATGCTTGTCGCTCCTTTCAGCACACGTCAGGGCAGGGGCATGTAGGCGTGGATGGTCTGCGCGAGGGCATCCGCGCCCTTGCGGACAAAGACGGGAATCACCGACCAGGGCGCCTGACACCGAACGGTCTGGCCGCCGGAGCATTCCCGCAGCGTGGATGCCTCGATCCAGCCGCAGCCCTGGGGCAGAAGCACCTCCCGCTTGGTCACGCCGGGGGCGACGATCGGCGCCACCAGCACATCCGGGCCGAACATGTAGGCGTCGTTCACCGTCCAGAGCCGTTCCTCCTGGGGAAAGTCGTAGAACAGCGGACGCATGACAGGCCGGCCAAGCTCGTGAGCCTGAGCCATCAGGCCGCGGATGTAGGGCCTCAGCGCCTCTCTCAGGCGGATCAGCTGACTGCACAGGGCTTCGATTTCGGGCGTGAAGCACCAGATCTCATTGGGCGAGCCGCTGGAGCACATGCCGCCCCGCTTTTCTGCCAGGGGCTCCAGGCGCGGGGGGGCGGACGCCGTGCAGGCGGAACACCGGCGAGAAGGCGCCGAAGGCGAACCACCGGGCGAAAAGCTCCAGGAAGGCCGGATCCTGAACGTCCGCGCCGTAGAACCCGCCGATGTCGTGGGTCCACCAGGGAATGCCGACGAGGCTCATCTGCATCCCGATGACCACCTGCTCCCGGAGGGCCCGGAAGGAGGAGTGGACATCCCCCGACCAGATCAGCGCGCCGTATTTCTGGGATCCGGCCCAGCCGCACCGCACCAGGCTCAGCACCTGGTCTTCCCCCTGGGCCCGCAGACCGTCGTAGAAGGTTCTGGCAAATTCGACGGGGTAGCTGTTGCTGATCTGCATGGCGTGGCCCTTGTAATAGCGGTAGGTGTCGAAATCGTAGGTGTTGTATTCCGGCTCGGCCTCGTCCAGCCAGAAGCAGTCCACGCCCTTGTCATAGTAATTCTTTTTAGCGGTATCCCAGAGAAAGCGCCGGGCCTCGGGATTCGTCAGGTCGATGAACTGCGTATCGCCCCGGGTGCTGTGGGTGATGTTGGGCCCGCGCTCGGAACGCACCAGAAGCCCCTTTTCCTCGATGGCGGGGTAGTTCACGCTATCCTTTTCCACCGTGGGCCAGATGGAAACCATCAGCTTCGTGCCCATGTCGTGGAGCTCGCGGCACATCCCCGCGGGATCGGGCCAGTAATCGTGGTCGAAATCCCAGTCGCCGTGATGGGGCCAGTGGAAGAAGTCGATGACGATGGCGGACAGGGGCAGGCCGCGCTTTGAGAATTCACGGGCCGTTTGGAGGACTTCCTCCTGGGTCTGGTAGCGCAGCTTGCTCTGCCAGAAGCCCATGGCGTAGTCCGGCATCATGGGCGCTCTGCCGGTCACGGCGGTATAGCGCTGCAGGATGTCATCCGGCGTGTCCCCGGCGACGATCCAGTAGTCCAGCATTTTGGTGGAATGGGCCAGCCAGATGGTCTGATTGGTGGAGAAGTGTACCTCGCCCACGGCGGGGTTGTTCCACAGCATGCCGTAGCCCAGGCTGGACAGCACAAAGGGAATGGAGGCCTGGGCGTTGCGGTGCGCCAGCTCCAGGCTGCTGCCCTTGAGGTCGAAGGTATCCTGCTGATACTGCCCCATGCCGTAAAGGCGCTCGTTTTTCTCCGGCTCAAAGCGGACGGTCAGGCGGAAGTCGCCGTTGATGTTTCCCTTGAATTCCCGGCCTGTCAGCTGCAGGGGATTGGTGTATTCGGACAGCTTCTTCACCCGCTTTTGCAGAACCTCCCGGAACAGAAGCCTGTCCCTGCTGTAGAAGGAAAGCCGGCCAAATTCGTCCACGTCGATGCGCAGATCGCCGTTGCTGATGCTGGCGGTGTTGTCCCGGATGTCGATTTCGGGCTGCAATGGCGCGGGCGTTTCACTCAGCGCCCAGGCATCGGCCGACGGCTCCTCCATGATCCAGGCCTGCACGCGCAGGGCGTTGGGCCCCCAGGGTGTGATGCGCAGGGTTTCGCCGTCAAACGTGCGAAGAAGGCAGTGATCTTTGCGTTGCAGCATGGCAGACATCTCCTTTGTTTGTGGGGCTTTTCCCCCAACTGTCTGCCTTTATTATACGGATGAATACTGCGGATGTAAGGTTGAAAATAAATCAACATTTCAACAAACCAGACAAAACAGAAAAGAAAGTATGGAACAAGGTGAAATGTTGACATATTTTCCACCTGACCAAGCTGGGGTGGGCAAGCTATAATAAAGCCAGTTCAACGCGTTGAGTGCTACGGTTACAGTTCGACTACAAGGAGGTAAAATCATGAAGAAAATCGTTTGCCTGCTTCTGTCCCTGGCGCTGCTGCTGGGCGGGATGTCCCTGGCCTCGGCGGATGAAAAGAAGATTGATACCATCACCGTCTGGTCCAACGACGCCCACAACAAGGCGCAGTACGAAGCCCTGATCGCCGACTTCAACGAGACCGTCGGCAAGGAAAAGGGGATCGTCATCGAATATACGGTCTACGGCGGCGACTATTACAGCTCCCTGGATGTGGCGCTGCAGTCCGGCGAGGCGCCCCACATCTTCAAGTGCAACAAAATCGGCCAGTACGCGGCTTCCGGCCATATTCTGGCTTTGGACGATCTGCCCACCGGCGCGGAGCTGGTGGCCCGGTACGCCCCCCTATAATGCTGAGAATTACGGCGAGTTCGGCGGCCTGACCTATTCCGTGCCCTTCCGCGTGGTCACCTTCGGCCTGGCCTACAATGTGGACATGTTCAAGGAGATGGGCCTGACCCCGCCCGTCACCTGGGCGGACATGCGGGATGTGGCCAACAAGATCACCGATCAGGGCGGCGGACGCATCTATGGCTACGCCTTCCCCGGCGCCTATACCAGCTATCGCTATCAGTATGTGATTCATCCCTCCGCCGCCTCCAACGGCGTGGAATTTTTCGACCACAAGACCGGCCGCTTTGCCTTCCAGTCCCTGGAGCCCTTCTTCCGGCATCTGCTGGGCTTTGTGGAGGACGGCGCCATGTTCCCCGGGTATCTGACCATGGACGACGATACCAAGCGCGCGCATTTCTCCGCGGGCAACGTGGGCATGATCTGCATCGGCTCCTCCGACGTGGGCGTGTTCCGGGATCAGTTCCCCTGCGATTTTGAGTGGGCCGTGGTGCCCTATCCCGTGGAAAATGCCGACGCCCGCTACAAGTATCCCGTCAGCCCTTCCATGTTCTATGTGGTGAACAGCCGGGCCAGGGACGAAGGCCTGGAGGCAAAGGTCATGGAGGTCTACAACCTGTTCCTGTCGGACGCGGCCCTGGTATCCACCTACGAAAATGAGAAGGATAACCCCGTGCTGGGCGACGCCATCACGTCCCAGTCCACCCGGGAGGACGTTTCCCCCCAGTGGGCGACCTTCTGCGACATGAGCAAGTACTGCGTGCGCTATCCCTACCCGGAGAGCGACGTCATGGTGGAAGGCGACGCCTACAACAGCGTGTTCGACCAGATCCTGGCCCGGACGGTGGATGTCCATGAGGCCCTGGCGGAACTGGACGAGCGGTATAACGCCGCGCTGGACGCCGCCATTGCCGGCGGTCTGAAGATCGAGGACTACATCGACGCGGACTATGACGCCCGCATGGCCTGGGAGAAGTAATATCATTCGCCGCGTCTCTGCCGCTTGTCCGACAGGGCAGAGGCGCGGCTTTCCTCCAGGACAGCCGCTGACGGCAAGGAACAGGTACAGAAGGTGGTGTGCTCCGTGAGCAATTTGGATCCCGTAAAACGACTTCTTCTGGGACGGCTGCAAAGGAATGGCGGAGATCGGCTCCAGGAGGTGCTGATGCTGCTGCCCATGGCCGTCGGCTTCTGCCTTTTTGTGGTATATCCGATTCTCTGGGTGCTGCGCTGGTGCCTGTTTACCTACGACGGCTATTCCACCCCTGCCTTTGTGGGGCTGGATAACTTCGCCCGGGCCTTTCTGCGCGACCGTTCCTTCTGGCGGGCGATGAAGAACACCTTTGTCATTGCCGGACTCAAGATGCTGGTGGAGATTCCGCTGGCCATCCTGCTGGCGGTGCTGGTGAACAACAAGGTGCGCGGCAGCGCCTTTTTCCGGGTGGTCTTCTTCCTGCCCTCCGTCTTTAGCATCGCCATCGTCGGGCTGATTTTTTCCAACATGTTCAGCTCCTACAACGGCATTGTCAACGCTGCGCTGATGAACGCGGGGCTGATCCGGCGGAACATCGACTGGCTGTCCAACCGGAATACCGCGTTCTTCGTGATTATTCTGGTGAGCCTGTGGACGACCTTCGGCATGAACATGATCTATTTCCTGATGGGGCTTCAAAACATTCCCAGGGCGCTGTACGAGTGCTCGGCCATCGACGGGGCCAACGGCGTCCAGCAATTCTTCCACATCACCGTGCCCATGGTCGCGCCCGTGCTTCAGCTGGTGATTATGCTCAGCGTGCTGGGTACCATGAAAATGACCGACCTCATCCTGGTACTGACCAACGGCCAGCCGGGCGGACAGACGGAGGTCGTCATGACGTACATTTTCAAGTTCTTCTTCCAGTATGGCGACGGCACAGCGCTGAAAAGCCAGTACGGCTACGCCTCCGCCCTGGCGGTCATCACCGCGGTGGTGCTGGGCGTGGTCACGGCGGTCTACCTGAAGCTGTCGGAAAAAATGAAGGAAATCGAGCAATAGGGAAGGGAGGCGGGCGCTTGTGAAAAGAACTAAAATGGGCCTGGCCAGGCTGCTGATGTACGGGCTGCTCCTGCTGGTGGCGCTGTTTGCCCTGTTCCCGGTGGCGTATATCCTGCTGGCCTCCTTCAAGTCCAATCAGCAGATTCTGGTGGGCGGCACCAACATTTTTCCCACGGAATGGCACATCGAAAATTACATCGACGCCTGGAATCTGGCCAACTTCGGCACGCTGACCCTGAACAGCGTTTACTATGCCTTCTTCGTCGTCATCGGCTGCATCCTGACGGCCACGGTGAGCGGATACGTTTTTCCCGGGGCAGGACGCGGCTGACCAGGATCGTCTACCGCATGGTGCTGTGCTCGCTGTTCATTTCCATCGGCACCCTGGCGCTGTATCCCCAGCTGAGCCTGGCCAAGGGCATGGGCCTGAGCGGTACCCTGTGGGGGCCCATCGTCATCCGCGTGTTCGGCATGAACGCCACCCAGGTGTTTATCGCCACGGGCAACGTCAACCAGATTCCCCGGGAGCTGGACGAGGCGGCGAAGATCGACGGCTGCGGCTTTCTGGGCATTTTCTGGCGGATTGTGCTGCCGCTGCTCAAGCCGCTAATCGCCACGTGGGTCTCATTGCCTTTCGCACCGCCTGGAGCGACTATCTGCTGCCGTATGTCTTCACCATTTCCAAGCGGGCCCGGTGGCCGCTGGTGGTGGGCGTCATCAGCCTGAAGTCCAGCGGGGAGGCGGCTTCCTCCTGGAACCTGATGCTGGCGGGCATAAGCATATCCATCCTGCCGATGCTGGTGGTCTATCTTCTGCTGAACAGGTATTTCATTACGGGACTGACGGAGGGCTCGGTCAAGGGCTGAGCGGAAAGGATAGAGGATGAGCGTTTATCGCGAGGTTTTGGATACCCCCATCGGTACGGCTTATGACGTGGTGGTGGCGGGCGGCGGCTCGGCCGGGTTTGCCGCGGCGCTGAACGCGGCGCGGAACGGCGCCCGGACGCTGCTGATTGAACGGGAATTCATGCTGGGCGGCATCATGACAGCGGGGCTGATGGCGAAGATGGCCATCGAGCCTTACATGACGGGGATCCCCACGGAATTCATGGCGCGGCTGGGAAAGCGGCGCATGGCCATTCCCTACGATGGTTTCCCGGCGCCGTGGCCGCCCTCGGAGATGACGGAGGTGCCGGTGGACCCGGAGGCCTGCAAGTTGCTGGCGGAGGAAATGCTGACGGAGGCCGGTGTGCGCGTGCTGTACGGCGCCCAGGTGGTCGGCGTGACGCAGGCAGAAGGCCAGGTTGAAGGCGTTGTGGTGGAGAACAAGAGCGGCCGCAGCGTCGTCCCGGGGAAGGTGTTCATTGACGCCACGGGGGACGGCGATCTGTGCGCCCGGGCTGGGGCGGCGTTTGAGTTCGGCATGGCGGGCAACGGCCGCTGCTCCGCCGCCAACATGCTGTCCAGGGTGGCGGGGGTCGATCTGGCCAGAACCATCGACTACCTGGAAGCCCATCCGGGGGAGCTGACCAGGCGGAAGCGGCGGGGCACCGTGGGCGATGAGATCATCCCGGCGCTACTGCGGGACTATGCCCTCAGCGACCGGCCGCAGTTTGTGTCCATCGGCAACTTTGACGAGACCGTGGCACGGCTCCTGGCGGATCCCGCCGTCAGCGAATGGGAAAAGAACATGCTGCGCCTGCGCAGCGGCATCGCGTTCATGAATACCCCCATCCGGGGCCAGGTGCTGCTGAACGTGGGTCGCGTGACCGGTGCCGACCCGCTGGATGCTCTGGCGCTGTCCGACGCCATCATGGAGAGCCGCCGTCAGAACTGGTACGCCTACCGCTTCCTGCGGGAGAACATTCCCGGCTTTGAGGACGCCGTGCTGATTGAAACGGCGGCGATGCTGGGTGTGCGGGAATCCCGGCGGGTGATGGGCGACTACCGGCATACGCTGGAGGACTTCAAGGCGCGGGCGCGCTTCGACGACGCGATCCTGCGCAACAACGACAGCGTGGAATTCCACAATCCAGACGGCTCAGGGATCGTTTTTGAGCTGTACGAGCCGGGAGAATATGAGGAAATCTCCTATCGTTCCATCCTGGTGAAGGGATGGAAGAACCTGCTGGTGGCGGGAAGGTGCTGGTCGGCGGATCAGATGGCGCTGTCCGCCAACCGAAGCATAGGCTTCTGCATGGGGATGGGGCAGGCCGCGGGCATGGCGGCGGCCCTGGCGGTGCGGGACGGCGTGGCGCTTCGGCAGATTGATGTGAGGGAGCTTCAGCGGGCGGTTTATCCGCTCAGGGAAGGGTAATAAGCATTGTCCATCATGGTATACGGCCATGATGGACGTTTGCGCGCCATGGCATTCACGACGGATCATCAAGGAGGCGGAACGGTTGGTCTATTCGCTCTTGCTCCTGCTGCTTTTTTCGGCGCTTCTGCTCATCTTTGGCCGCAGGGATCGCTATGCCTATCTTTTTGTGGCCCTGAGCCTGGGGGCGGCGCTATCCTTCTTTTCCATCATCCTGCACATCAATATGTTCGGCAATTACTATTTCTATCAGCGCTCCGCCCTGTTCAAGCTGGATTATGTCATCTTCCGCTGGGTGGCGGATACCTTCCGCATCTCCATCGTGACCAACCTGCGCATCATGAACGCGGGCCTGGCGCTGTATCTGCTGGTGATGCCGCTGTTCAGCATCGAATTGCTGCGGTGGGATGAGAGCTCCCCCTGGGCCGGGCGGAGGAAGGCCCGGGCGCTCTGGTGGTGCCTGACGCCGGTTCTGGTGCTGTGGCTGTTCGATCCCTCGGTGTCTACCTCCATGTATTTGCGCTATCAGCGCGCGGATCAGCCCGGATACATTTACCGGCTTTATAAAGCGGCGGAGCTGCTGAGCAAGGCGGTGGTGCTGGCGCAGGTCATGGGGCCGATGACGCAGTTGCTGCGCTGCTGGCGGCGGATGCTGGTACGCTTCTTCAAACGGCGGATCGCGCTGTTCAGCCTGTGCCTGGCGCTGTTCAACCTGCTGTTTTACGGCTTCTTCTTCCTCAGTCCCTTCAGCGTGTCGGCGGACAAGGTGTGCCGCAGCGGCTTCTGGATTTTCGAGAACGTGCAGTTCCGCAGTTATGCCATCTACTATGGCTTCCCCATGGTGGTGTTCGTGCTCAGCGTCATGTGCATGGTCATCCTGTTCAGCTTCCAGATGGACGTATCCATGACGGTGTTTTTCGAGCGGCGGGTACGCACGAACATCCGCGTGATGAACGAGGCCTTCAGCGAGGTGATGCACGCTCAGAAGAATCTGCTCTTTGCCCTGCGCATCCTGGCCCGGAAGACGGAGAAGGCCTGCCCGGAGGCCGCCGCCTGCGAGCCCTTCCGCCGCATGGACAGCCTGATCGGCACCTCTCTGGAACATACGGCGCAGCTGCTGGACAGCCTGCGGGAGATCCGGCTGACCTATCTCTACAACGATCTGCTTGCCATTGTGGACAGCGCGGTGCGGGAAACCGCCGCCCCGGAGCATATTCGGATGCTGTGGGCGCCGGAACGCTACCGGGGGATGGATCTGAACGGCATGTATGACAAGTACCATTTGAAAAAGGCCATCGGCAACGTGATGAACAACGCCGTGGAGGCCGTCGTCCGTTCGGGGAAGGCCGAGGGGCGAATCACCGTGGAGCTGGTGCGGGTCTTCCGCTGGATTGCGATTGTGGTGACGGACAACGGTACGGGCATCGACCGGCGCAGCCGCAGGAAGGTCTTTGAGCCGCACTTTTCCGTCCGGCGGGGCCCCATGAACTGGGGGATGGGACTGACCTACACCTACAAGGTGCTCAAGGCGCATTTGGGTCAGGTCAAAATCGACAGCGCCATGGGGCGGTACACCTCTGTGCTGCTGCTGTTGCCGCAAAGAAAGGGGATGAACGTGTGATCCGGCTGCTGATTGCTGACGATATGGAGGACATCCGCACCTATTTGAGCGAGGAGATCACGGCCTGCGCCCGGCATATCGAGGTTGTGGGTCAGGCGGCCAGCGGCGCGGAGGCGGTGGCGCTGACCCGGGCCCTTCGGCCGGATGTGGTGCTGATGGATGTGCAGATGGAGACCATGACAGCGGGAATCGACGCCATTGAGATCATCCATCGGGCATGCCCGGAGATCAGGTGCGTGACCCTGTCCATGCACCAAAATGATGAATACATGCTCCGCGCGTATCTGGTGGGAGCCTGCGCGTACATCGTCAAAACGAGTACGCCGGAGGACATCGTGCGCTCCATCGACAACGTGATGAAGAACACCCTGCAGCTGCAGCCGGAGGTGGCGGCCAGGATCATCCAGGAGTATCAGCGGATCAAGCAGGATGAGTCCGTCATCAAGGACATCCTGCGCGTTATCATGAAAATCAGCGCCTCGGAATACGAAATCCTTCGCCTGGTCTATGACGGGTATACCTATCAGGCCATCGCCGAGCAGCGCTTCGTTCAGGAAACAACCATCCGTTCCCAGGTGAATCACATTCTGAAAAAATTCAATAAGAAGCGTATGCGGGACGTGATCCGCATGCTCAGGGACGTGTCCTTCTTTGACAAGCTGGAATAGCCCCTCTTGTTCCCGGCGGCCGCTTGTGCTATGATAGGGACATTCAGCCGAAGGGGGAGTGCGCCATGGTTCGTCCCATCATGCGGGATATGCTGTTTCTGTCCCAGCCTTCTTTGCCCGCCACGCCGTCCGACACGGTCGTTATCACCGATCTGCGGGATACCCTGCGGGCCCACGCGGAGGGCTGCGTTGGCATGGCGGCGAACATGATCGGCGTCCACCGGCGGATCATCATTGTGGCCATGGGGCCGACGGCGCTGGTGCTGGTGAACCCCGTCATCACGGAAAAGTGCGGCCCCTACGACGCGGAGGAGGGCTGCCTGTCCCTGGACGGGGTGCGGAGGACGAAGCGGTACCGCGACATTGAGGTGAGCTTTCAGGATGAAGCGTTCCGGCCCCGGCGTCAGGCTTTCAGCGGGTTTGCGGCGCAGATCATCCAGCATGAGATCGACCACTGCGACGGCAGGCTGATCTGAGGAGGCAGGGGATGGCTGCGATTTATGTGGACGCCGACGCCTGCCCGGTCGTTGCCCTGGTGGAGGAAGGCGCCCGACGCTTCGGCCTGCCGGTAACGCTTTTGTGCGACGAGCATCATCTGCTGCGGTCGGATACCAGCGAGGTGCGGGTGGTGGCCTCCGGGGCGGACGCGGTGGATTTGGCACTGGTGAATCTGTGCCGCCGGGGGGACATCGTGGTGACGCAGGACTACGGCGTGGCGGCCATGGCCCTGGGACGCGGCGCGTCCGCCATCCGCCAGGACGGCCTGGTGTATACGGATGAAAACATTGACCGATTGCTGATGGAGCGCCATCTGGCCAGGAAGACCCGACGGGCCAGCGGCAAGCATCATCTTCATGGCCCGGCCCGACGCACCCGGGAGGATGACGCGCGCTTTGCCCAGGCCTTTGAGCGGCTGCTGGAGCAGGCGGTTCACGAAAAAAAGGAAGCTGACTGAAGCAGCTTCCTTTTATCATGCAGATAGGCTGTTTATTCTCCATGGGCCAGGGCCGCGCCCACAAAGTCCCGGAAGAGGGGATGGGGGCGGTTGGGCCGGCTCTTCAGCTCGGGGTGGAACTGTACGCCCACAAACCAGGGGTGGTCGGCAATTTCCACGATTTCCACCAGGTTCCGCTCGGGGTTGCGTCCGGCCACGGTCATGCCGCCGGCAATGAAGCGGGTCATGTATTCATTGTTGAATTCATAACGGTGGCGGTGGCGCTCCTCGATTTCCTCCTGACCGTAAGCCTTGTAGCTGTTGGTGCCGGGGAGCAGCGAGCAGCGATACTTGCCCAGGCGCATGGTGTGGCCCAGGTTCTGCAGGTTCTGGTCGGGCATCAGGTCGATGACGGGGTAGGTGGTGTTGGGATCCAGCTCGGAGGTGTTGGCGTCCCGCAGATCCAGGACGTGCCGGGCGAACTCGATCACCGCCATCTGCATGCCCAGGCAGATGCCGAAGAAGGGAATCTTCTTCTCCCGGGCGTACTGGATGGCGATCATCTTGCCCTCCAGGCCCCGCTGACCGAAGCCGCCCGGCACCAGGATGCCGTCGCAGCCCGCCAGGGTGTGGGCCACGTTTTCCTGGGTGAGGTCGGCGGACTGAATCCAGCGGATGTTGACCTTGGCCCCGTGGGCGATGCCGCCGTGGGTGAGGGCTTCCACAATGGAAAGATAAGCGTCGGGGAGCTCCACATACTTGCCCACCAGGGCGATGGTGGTTTCCCGCTCGGGGTGCAGCTGACGCTCCACCATGGCCGTCCAGCCGGTAAGGTCGCAGTTCATGCCCCCCAGGCCCAGCAGCTGGCAGACCTTTTCGTCAAGGCCCTCCTGGTGCAGCAGCAGCGGCACCTCGTAAATGCTGCGGGCGTTGAGGTTCTGGAAGACCCGATCCGCGGGCAGGTTGCAGAACAGGCCGATCTTGGCCCGGACATCCGCCGGAACCTCATGGTCGCAGCGGCAGACCAGAATATCCGGGCTGATGCCGATGCCGCACAGCTCCTTGACGGAATGCTGGGTGGGCTTCGTCTTCAGCTCCCCGGCGGCGCGGATGTAGGGCACCAGGGTGACGTGGATGTACAGGCTGTTTTCAAAGCCGACCTCCGCCCGCATCTGCCGGATGGCCTCCAGGAAGGGGAGGGACTCGATGTCGCCCACGGTGCCGCCGATTTCGGTGATGACCACATCGGGGGCGTCCTGCTGGCGGGAAACAAGCAGGATGTTCCGCTTGATTTCATTGGTGATATGGGGGATGACCTGAATGGTCGCGCCCAGGTATTCGCCCCGGCGCTCCCGGTCGATGACGGTCTTGTATACGCGGCCGGAGGTCACGTTGGCGGCCTGGGTGAGGCTTTCGTCCACAAAGCGCTCGTAGTGCCCCAGATCGAGGTCGGTTTCCGCGCCGTCGTCGGTGACGAAGACCTCGCCGTGCTGATAGGGGTTCATGGTGCCGGGATCAACGTTGATGTAGGGGTCGAATTTCTGGATCGACACCTTCAGCCCGCGGCACTTGAGCAGGCGGCCCAGGGATGCGGCGGTGATGCCCTTGCCCAGGGAAGAAACCACGCCTCCGGTAACAAAAATGAACTTGGTGCTCATGTTGAAAACCCCTTTCGTAAGCGGCGCTCCACAATGGATGCCCATAACGCCCGCGCCATGGTTTCGGACACTTTAGTATAGAAGGAAGCGGGGCGTTCGTCAAGGGGAAGTGCAGGAAAAAATCAGGCTTCGCGCGGGGAAAATGCGGCCCCGGCAAGATTGTGACCAGGGAGGACAGGTTGGCACGAGCCTTCGCGTGAATATGGAAAATGCCGGAGAGCACGCTGGCCCTCCGACATCTTCCGGGGTTTACGGCAGCTTGACGATATACGCCGCGCCGATCTGGGCGGGCAGGGACATGGTCATCGCGCCGCTGAAGTACACCCGCAGGCGCGCGCCGGCGGTCACATCGGACATCAGGGCTTCCGGGGCGTTGACAATGACCAGCTCGCCGTCATCCCGGGTGAGGGCGAAGCTGCCCTCCTGAACCTCGCCCACCACGCCGTCAAAGGCGGTGGCGCGAACCGTCTGTGCGTAAACCTGACCAGGCAGGGAACGGGTCATAATGCCGTCGTAGATGACATAAACATAATCGCCCACGCCAAGGCCGTCCTGTCCGGGAATGCTGATCTCCATTACGGTGTCATCGTCCAGGTTGGCCTGCACCTGCTGGCCGTCGTCGGTGGTGATGAGCATGGCGTCCCCGGTCAGCATGGTGACAACGCCGCTGATGTCCACAAGGTCCGCGGCAGGGGCTTCGACATCAGTGGGAAGCGCTCCGGCGCCGGTCAGGGCGAAGGCGGCGGTGAGAAGAATCGCAAAAAGCTTGTTCATGGTGGTACCTCCTGTGTGTTGGTTTCATCCTATCAGACGAAGCATGGCGCGAAATGTTCCCGCCATTGAAAAAATTTTTTTCGGCTCATGCAGATCGGCTATGCTGCGCGGCAGGCAAACGGGAAGGGGGTTGCCAGTTCTGGTGACATTTGGAGCGGCTTCCAAGCATTGATGGGGAGAAAAAATGTATCAAATAAGCATAATGGGATGACAAAATCATCTATTTCAGCTATAATAATCTCTGTCAAGATGCTGGTACGAAAGGCGCGGCATCAATTCCAAGAGGAGGATGGACACATGAAAAAGATTTCTGCTCTGCTTCTGGCGCTCCTGATGCTGGCCCTGCCGGCCATGAGCCTGGCGGCTACCAACGTGACGGTGACGCTCTCGCCCGCGGAGGAACTGGCGGCGATGCTGGGCGACGAGATCGGGGGCATCTACCGCGATATGGTGAACGCCCTGGGCCTTACGGGCTACAAGGATGCGGAAGGCCATCAGGGCGGCGTGGCGCTGTGCCTGAACGGCGCGGAGGTGGCGTCCTTTGACGCCGCGGCCAAGGATAATACCCTTTATTTGAAGAGCAACTTCCTGGGCGACAAGGTGCTGGCGGTAAACGAGGAGGAATGGCAGCCCCTGCTGGAGCGGCTCATTGACCTGCTCGCGTCGGCTGGCGGCCTGGACGCGGACGATGTGCAGCAGATGAAGGCCGAGCTGGCGGCCGCCATGGTCGGCGGTCTGAGCCAGAGCGCCGCGCCGCAGCTGACCGAGGCCGACATCCTGGCCCTGGACTGGACGCCCGCGATCGAGGCGGTCATGCCCGTGGCGGAAAAGGCCGAGGTGGCGGAAGTCAAGGAACAGCCCGAAGGCTGTGATGCCGCCAGCCAGATGATGACCATGGTGCTGACCGGCAAGGATATTGTCGCGGTGTACCAGGCGATGGCCCAGGTGCTGGGCTCCAGCAACGCGATCATGGCTTATCTGGATACGACGCTGGCCACCGCGGGCATGACTGGCACGGCGCTGCTGGACGCCATGGTGGAGGAGATGAAAACGTCCACCGCCAACATGAAGGATGTCACCGTCACCGTTTATATGAACGAGGCGGGCGACGTGGTGTGCGTCGATATGCCCGTGGAGATTGTTGACGAGGACGAGACGGTGAAGGTTGCCGCCAGCTACAAGCGGCTGACCGACGAGCACGGCGTCAACCACCGGTTCACCATGCCCATGACCGCTGACGGCGAGCAGCTGCTGGCCTTTGACCTGAATGTGCTGGATGCCGGCGACGCGGGCATGCTCACCCTGGATGCCAACCTGGCGGATGTGCTGAAGCTGACGGCCAGCGGCGTCTTTGACGATGAGAACATGGACATCACCACGACCCTGGCGGCGGATGACATGAATATTGAGGTCAAGGTCGTCGGGTCAAAGGAGGCCACCGACTTCAGCCTGACCATGGACATGGACGGCGCAACGATCGCCCTGGCCGTCAACAATGTGACCACGCAGAGTGAGAAGGAAACCGTGCGCACCGGCTCGGTGAACGTGGGCGTGACGGAGCAGGGTACCACCATGGGCCTGCTGGGCAATTATGCCGCGGTCTCCGCGACGGACGGCTCTGCCGATAAGGTGATGTGCGAGCTTGGCGTGGATCTGATGGGCAACCAGCTGCCGCTGGTGACGGTGATGGTCGACATCGACCGCACGGCGGAAGCCAAGGCCTCCATCGTGACCGAGGACGCCATCCACCCCGCTCAGCTGACCGACGAGGAGTTGAACGCCCTGGGCGCGGAGATCGCTCAGACGGCCATGAACCAGGCGATTGTCCTGATGCAGAGCCTGCCCGAGAGCATTTTGAACCTGATGATGGCGCAGTAAACGGGTCGGAAATAGAAGCAAGCGGGGTACGCGGTTGAAGCTGCGTACCCCGCTTTTTTGCGTCCAAAGCGAGCTTTTGCAATCACTTTTCGGCATTGATTTTGCGATCATGATGACGTGTCAACGGCTGGACAATACATCTTCGCTGCAAAACCCCTCCTGTGTCAAGCGCACGGCGCGGGTGCAATCCTTCCTCGGATATGGATCGTGCGAGATAATGATTAAAGTTTTGTCGTGCAAATGCTGAAGGATATAGTCCCATACGGCTTTTTTGCTGTCTGTATCCACAAAGTTGAAAGGTTCGTCCAAAATGTAGATTTCAGCCTCATTGGACAGACTTCGCATGATTTGTAATTGTTTTTTCTGCCCGGAAGACAGATTGCTTCCGTTTTTGCGGATTGGCTGATCCTTGATGCGGGAAACAATCCCGTCTTCGATCACGGGATATCCCCAGAAATTATCGTCAACAGTGCCTTCAATGAGAAAGGGCTCCGAGGGAATCAATACGACTTTTTTTCTGATGGCTTCTGGTGAAAGCTGCGAATATGCGTGAGCGTTATAGAAGATCTCGCCTTGTGCGGGCCGATACATGGCGGAAAGCAAGTACGCCAGAGACGTTTTTCCAGAGCCGTTATTTCCAGCGATAAAGAGACGTTCTCCCGGCTGAATGTCCAAATGGAGATGCTGAAAAATGGCATGATCCAAATATGCGAACCCTACATCGCGCAGCGTCAGACGCTCGAGCGGAGGAAGCGAGGCGCATTGGTTGATGGCGGACGGATCAGATGCGGCGTCGTGGAAGTCCTGCAGTCTCTGAATCGAAAGCTGCTTAACTTTGATGTCGCGGGATATGGACATGAATTCCATTAGGCTGCTGACAATTCGTATATAGTATGACGTAAAAATCTGGATTGTACCGATGGTTATCGCCCCGTTCAATACACAAAAAGCGCCGATCACGGTTATGGCAGCCCCCATGAGATTGCTGCAATTGAATAGAACAGCGGAATCGTAAGCAATATTGACTTTCGCTGAACTTAATCTTGTATGGAACAATTGATCCAGAAATGCTGTGCTCTTTTTAGAAAAAAAGGTTCCGCATTCATGGCGCGTATACTCTCAGCGCCTGCAAAGCACTCATCCACAAGATCATTCAGTTTTTCTTCCTGCGCAATAAGCGCCGCCTGTCTTTGCCTGATGAGCGGGATCAACAGTCGATTTCCTGCAAAAACTGCAATTATACCAACAAGAAGGACACAGGTCAGGGGGATATTGATGAAAAATAGATAGACCATCATTGCAACTGCCATTATGGCATTGCGGATCATATGAGGAATGGTTGTGGTGCCTATACGCTCAATGCTTTGCGTATCTTGATTTACCAAGCGAACGATCTGGCCAAATTTCTGGGCGCGTATCCGGGAAAAGTGCATTCGCAGCAGGTCACCAACTGTCCTTCTGTGCATTTCATTGCTGAGTGAGCCTTTGGCGTATTCTTCGATATAACTCATCAAGGTGTCAAGCAATGCGGTGATAACAAGTAAACCGACATAACAAATCGCTACAGACATTAACCCCGAAGGATCGCCGGCAACGGCCAAATCAATGACCTCTTTCTCAAGCACAGGGGAAATCAGCGATTCACCGAGAAAATAGATCAGCAATAGGAAGTACGCCAGTGAGAGCCATTTATGCTTACTGACAAATTGGATCATTAAGTGCCAAGCGTCCTTCATAACTTTTCCTCCTTTTTGAGAGCGCCTTGAGGCGGGTACGGATGACTTTTCTTTTCCTTAATCAGTCAATCGGGTTGATGATTCCATGCTTATTCCTTGGGTCTTCGCTGCTCGCTTCATCAAGAATGCTTATCGTTCTCATCGTCTTATCCCTTTGTGACCAAACATGAGAATGCGGGGGAGAGTACTAATGCACAGGTTAATCATTAACTTTATCATATGCTTTTTTTTGACAAATGTCAATAGAGTTATTGGCGTGAAGGCAATCAACTTTATAGCGCTGCGCTAAGTCTTCTCACCTTTTTTCCGCCAAACCTTCACATTTCCCCCGCGATGTGCTATAATCAAAATAGCACCCATTTTCAAGCGGTGCAAGAGATAAGGAGTGATTTTTGTGTCTGCCGACCCATGGGGTGGCCCGCTACTGCTTCAGCTGGTACTGATCCTCATCAACGGATGGTTTGCCGCCACGGAGGTGGCCGTCCTGTCCCTCAATGACGCGAAGCTCCACCACGACGCCGAGGAGGGCGACAAGGTGGCGGCGCAGCTGCTCAGGCTGTCCGAAACGCCCAACAAGTTCCTGTCCACCATTCAGGTGTGCATCACCCTGGCTGGCTTCCTGGGCAGCGCCTTCGCGGCGGATCGCTTCGCATCCAGGCTGGCTGGAGCGTTCATAGCCGCGGGAGCCGCCATTGATCCCGGCGTGCTCAACAGCATCTGCGTGGTGCTGATTACCCTGATTTTGTCCTACTTCACCCTGGTGCTGGGCGAATTGGTGCCCAAGCGCATCGCCATGCAGCAGCCCGAGCGGATGGCCCGGATGGCCTGCCGGGTGCTGATGGTCTGCTCCACGCTGTTCAAGCCGGTGGTGTGGCTGCTGTCGGTGTCCACCAACGGCATCCTGCGGATCATCGGCATCGACCCCCACGCCGAGACGGAGGAGGTCACGGAGGAAGAAATCCGCATGATGGTGGACATGGGCGGCGAGACCGGGGCCATCGAGGAAACCGAGAAGGAAATGATCGAGAACATCTTCGAGTTCAACAATCGCTCGGCGGAAGACGTGATGACCCACCGCACCAACGTGACCAGCCTGCAGGTGGACGCCGACAAGGAAACGGTGATCCAGGCCATCCGCGAAACGGGCCTGAGCCGCTTCCCGGTCTACGATAAGGACATGGATGACATCATCGGCACGCTGAACGCGCGTTCCTTCCTGCTCAACGAGCAGTCCGACGCGCCCAAGTCCATGCGGGAGCTGCTGCGGGACGCTTACTTTGTCCCCGAGACCGTTCAGGCGGACGCGCTGTTCCGGGATATGCAGCTGAAGAAAATCCACATGGCGATTGTGGTGGACGAATACGGCGGCATGAGCGGCATAGTGACCATGGAGGATCTGCTGGAGGAGATTGTCGGCAACATTTACGATGAATATGACCCCCAGGCGGAGGCGGACATCACGCGGGTGGACGACGATACCTGGCGGATTTCCGGCGCGGCAGCGCTGGAGGACGTGGCGGAAGCCCTCGATATTGAGCTGCCGCTGGACGAGGAATACGACACCCTGGGCGGTCTGGTGTTCAGTCAGTTCACGCTGATTCCCCAGGACGGCAGCACCCCCGAGGTGGATGTGGCCGGGCTCCATGTGCAGGTGGAACGCATCGTGGATCACCGGGTGGAGCTGGCGTTGGTCAGCAAGATTCCCCAGGCGGCGGATGCGCCGGCGGAAGGCGACGAAGAGCGCCAGGAGGAATAAGCCAACAAAAATCCCGGCAGGTACGGCTTCAAAACCGACTGCCGGGATCTTTTTATTTTCAAGAACCGACCAAGGTCGGTTTTGGAAAATGCCTCAGTCCGCGTACTGCACGATGGCGCCCAGCAGGCCAGGGCCTGTGTGGATGGCCAAAGCGGGGCTCACGGGGCTGATGAAGGAGGACACCACGTCCAGCCTTTCCAGGAAGCGATCCCGCAGCTTGACGGCCTCCTCATAGGCAGCGCCGTGAACGATGGCGATGCGAACCTTCCGTCCCTCATAGCGCCGGATGAATTCCTCCGTCATGGCGTTCAGGGCGTTGGTGAAGCCGCGGGCCTTCACCAGGGTGTTGTAAACGCCGTCGCTGTTGACATAAATCACGGGTTTGATCTGCAGAAGGGAGCCCACTACGCCCTCCACCAGACCGATGCGCCCGCCCTTGCGCAGGAATTCCAGCGTGCGGATGACGAACGCGCCCAGCTGCGTCTTCCGCAGACGCTCCACCCGGGCGATCACGTCGTCCACCGGGCTGCCGCCTTCGAGGGCCTCGGCGGCTTCCAGCACCAGAAGCCCCAGCCCGCAGGAAAGGGTTTTGGTATCCACCACGTCAATCCGCATAGGCGCGCAGTCCTCCGCCATCAGCCGAACCATGTTGTAGGTGCCGGACAGGCTGGCGCTGAGGGTCAGGTGCAGGATGCGGGTGCAGCCCTCGGCCTGCAAGCCGCGGTACAGGGCGGTGACGTCCTCCGGCAGCGGCAGAGAGGTCTTGGGCAGTTCTTTTTTCAGCAGCTCGTAGAGCTCCTCCTGGCCGATTTCAAGCCGATCCCGGAACTCCCCCTGGCTGGTGGCCACGCGCAGGGAGACCGTGCGGATGTCGTATTGCTGCAGCTGTTCCTCGCTCAGGTCGCAGGAGGTATCCGTCACCAGCGCCACCCGGTCTTCGCCAATGTGGAACATCGTCATCTTTCCTTTCCCAGGGGTGCGGACACCCGTCTTTCATCTATTATATCACGGGGGCAGGGCAAGTCAAGCGCGGCAGGCGGAGAGCACGGGAAAATTTGCGCTTTTTCTACCAGAATGGATGTTTTGAATGTAAATCTTGCCGGGAAGCGTTGACAAGCGGGGACGGTTGATTTACCATATACATGATATGAGCAAAAGTGGCAGAGCGCGGGTTTTTGAGCCCGATGAATGCGGAGGATCGACGCTTATGAGCAAGCTGATAAAAACCTTCCTGGCCTGGGTGCTGCTGACGGCGCTGGCGCTGGTTCCGGCTTCCGGGGCCGTGGCGGAGGCAACCACGCTGTCCATCACCCTGGCGGGGCTGACGGCGATTCCCGGAGGCGCGTGGCAGTCCGTGGCACTGATGGGCAGCTTTGTCGTCCAGCAGGACGGGAAGGAGATCGGCACCCTGGAGGCGGGCGGCGGCGCGTCGCTGCCCCTTGCCGGCAGCGGCAACGTGACGCTTGTGCCCGTGGCGGACAGTATGCCCCAGGGCTATCTGATTCAAACGGGCGGATACAGCGTTTCCATCACCGAGGGCCGGGCCAACAACGCGCCTGTGATGCTCTATGCCGACGCGGGCCTTTTCACCCTGCAGACAGCGGGCATTTGCGAGTTTATCATGACCACGCCCGAGGGTGAGGAAGTCGCCTTTGCCACGGATGAAACGGGGGCCTACGCCTCCGAAGCGGTGCCCAGCGGCGTGTACCTGATCCATCAGGTGAGCGGGCCGGAAGGCGCGGAGCTCTGGCCGGATTTCCTGCTGACCATCGCGGCCTATCGCGGCCAGCCGGAGCAGATCGTGGCGGTGGACGAGGCTTACGCCATCCTGGCGGCGGCGCCCACGGCTTCGCCCGCCCCCACCGAGGCGCCCACGGCTGAACCTACCATCGCGCCGACGCCCGAGGTCACAGAGGCCCCGGCGGCAACCGCGACATCCACGCCGTCAGCCACACCCGCGGATACCGCGACTTTGGCTCCTGCGCGCGGCAGCGTGGCGCTGAAGGCCAACGGCGCGGTGCCCTACGCCGTCTCCCAGGACGGCGTGACGCTGGCGGAGGGCGTGACGCCTGCGGACGGAAGCTCGGCCGTGGTGGAATTGGAACCCGGCGATTATGTGATGACGGCGGAAATTCCGGCAGGCTGGGCGCTTCTGAGCCTCAATGACAGCACCGTGGCAATGAAGGGTCAGGTGATGTGGGTGGCCAGCGTGGCCCAGGATAACACAAGCAGCTTCGCGCTCACCCTGGCGCGGCTGGGCGGCCTGACAGGGGAAATGCCGCATATTACCGGCGCGTCGCTGACGGCGGAGGGACCCTCCGGCACGGTGACGGTTCCGGCGGACGGCGCGTATCGCCTGGAAGAGCTGCTCCCCGGCAGCTACCGCGTGACGGTCAGCCTGCCCCAGGGACGCTATACCGGCGAGGGCTGGGCGTTCACGGAGGACGGCGAGGGCGTGACCGCAGCCCTGGAGGCCCTGGTGGAGGAAGGGGAGATGTCGGCGCTGCCCGCCATCAGCCCTGAGCTTATGGCCAGCGTCAGCGGCGAGGCCGTGGACGGCGAGGGCCATGCCCTGGCAGGGGCGGTCGTGTCCCTGACGGATGCGGGCGGGCAGGAGCGGCAGTTCACCGTGGGCGAGGACGGCCAGTGGCGCTTCGCGGAGCTTCCGGCGGGCCGGTATACGCTTCGCCTGCGGACGACAACGGGCATGGCAGCCCCCGACCAGAGCATCGAGCTGAGCGCCGGACAGGAGGCGTCGGGGATCCGCGTGACGGCGGCCCAGCCCGGCAGCATCTGCGTTAACGCCTTCCTGGACAGCAACAGCAATGGCCGTCAGGGCGAATACGAGCGTCCTGTGGCGAATATCACGGTCAGCGCCATCCCTGCGGGGAGCGCCGACGGCCAGGCGGTGGCCAGCGCCGTCACGGGGAAAAACGGTCAGGCGGTGCTGGAAGGCCTGGCCCCCGGCCAGTATATCCTGCGGGTGCAGCTGCCCATGGGCTACGGATACGGGCCCTTCAGTGAGGCGGGGCGCCTGAACGCCAGCATGCTGCGGGAGAGCGCGGAGTCCGTTCAGGACAGCGACCCCGTCACGGTTGCCTCCGGCATGGAGACGCAGGCCGGTGTGGGCGTCGCCAGCATGGCCACGGTGAGCGGCTATGTCTGGCTGGATGTCAACGGCGACGGTGTGCGGCAGAATGACGAGCCCGGTCAGGCCGGTGTGGTCATCGACCTGGTGGTGCGCGGCGGCGACACCCGCTATTCCCTGGTGACGGGGGAGGACGGCCATTACGTCTTCGGCGCGGTGGAAGGCGGAGAATACAACATCCGCGCCACAGCCCCGGAGGGCCTGGCCTTCACCCAGTATACCAAGCAGGGCGGAAACAAGCGCTCCATCCTCACCACCGAGGGCAGCCGCAAGGGCACCAAGCTGGTGAACATCAAGGCCGGCACCGTGCTGGACGAGCAGAACATCGGTTTGGTGCGGGAGTCCGCGCTGGAGGTGCGGTGCTTCCTGGATGCCAACTACAACGGTTATTACGACGAGGGCGAGCTGCCCCTGCCTGGGGTGCGGGGCGAATTGTCCAAGCAGAACGGCACCCTGGTGGCCACCCGGGAATCCGACGAAAACGGCCTGATGCTGTTCGACGGTCTGCGCGCCAACATCTATTCCCTGCGGGCCGTGCTGCCCGAGGGCGCGGCCTTCACCATGGTTGCCGATGGCCCGGAGGGCAACCGCTTCAAGCCGCGGGACGGCCGCAGAGAAAACACCGTGGAGCCAATTGAGCTGGGCACCGCGGAGAGGAAATCCATGGTGGTGGGCGGCCTTCTGCCCGGCACCATCAGCGGCGTGTGCTATCTGGACGATAATTTCTCCGCCACCCGGGACGCCGGTGAGGACGTGGTTTCCGGCCTCACGGTGATTCTGCGGGACAGTGACGGCAACGAGATTGCTCGCTGCCGCACCAACGCCAAGGGCGCGTACAGCTTCACGGGCGTCGCCCCCGGCAGCTATGTCATCGCGCTGAACGCCAAGCGCGGCTATGCCTTCACCAAGCTGGGCGAGGGCAACGTGGTCATCAATACGGGCGACGGCGCGGGCGAGACGGCGGTCTTCGAGCTGCCCCTGGGTGAAAGCCGGGAAAACATGGACATTGGCATGATCCTCCCCGGCGTGGTACAGGGCCGCGTCTTTGCCGACCGCAACGATAACGGCCTGATGGACGAGGGCGAGGGCGGACTGGTCGGCACGGTGGTGCGCCTGATGGACGAGAGCGGCGAGTGGTTTGCCGCCGAGATTGGTGAGGACGGGCTGTTCCGCTTTGACGCGGTGATGCCCGGCCGGTACTACCTGCGCTACGAGCTGCCCCAGCGGGGCGTCTTCGCGACGAAAACCGACGGTGGCAATACCATCGCGGGGGAGGATGGCGCCGCCGCCAGCCCCTGGTTCGACTTCACCGTGGGCGGCGAGGTGGAAGCCCCCCTGTGCGGCGGTCTGACGCTGGGCAGCGTGGCGGGCCGTGCCTTTGAGGATCACAATGGTTCCGGCGCGATGGATGAGGGCGAGGGCCTCCTGGCGGGGCTTACGCTGACCCTGACGCCCAGCCGGGCGGATTTGTCTCCCGTGACCGTTACCACCGGGGCGGACGGCGCCTTCAGCGTGACGGGGCTTCGGCCGGATACCTATACGCTGCGGATGACCTGTCCTGACGGTCGGGTGCTGTCCCGCACGGCGGGCGTGACCCTGCCTGTGCAGGCGGGTGAAAATGACCAGCGCGTCTCCCTGGCCATCAGCATGGGGGATGTTTACGAGGATCAGCAGATTGGCTGCGTCAAGCCCGCCAGCCTGACGGGCATCCTCTGGCTGGATGAAAACAATGACGGCCGCCGCGGCGCGGAGGAGCGGACGCCTGCGGGCCTGCGGGTCACGGTGATCGACCAGGCCACAGGGGACGTTTTTGCCCATCTCACCACCGACGACCGGGGTGTGTTCGCCACCGAAGGGCTGATCCCCGGCAGCTACACCCTGCGCTATGAGCTGGACGCGCAGACCATCCCGGCTCTGGCGGGAGACAGCACCTTCCGGCAGGATGAGGACGCCCTAGTCATGCGGGATGTGCGGGCGGAGGAAGGCGGCGTCTGCCAGGGCCTGATGCTGGGCATTGTGCGCTATACCAGCCTGGGCGGCACGGTGTGGGTCGATCTGGGCGGCGCGGTGGAGCCTCTTTCCGGGGCGGTCATGACGCTGCTGGACGCCTCCGGCCAGACGCTGCAAAGCGCGCAGACGGATGAAAACGGCGGCTATCGCTTCGATGCACTGCTGCCCGGAGCGTACAGCATCGCCGTCCTCCTGCCGGAAGGCCAGGTGGTGGTGGAGCCGGACGACGCTCGCCTGGAAAAGCGCGGCAGCATCATGACCTGGTGCGCGGGCCGCAGCGGCTCCAGCGACACCATCGAGGTCAGGATGGGCGAGGATCAGCTGGCGCTGGACGTGGGCAGCGTGCTGCCCGGACGGTTGGGCGATCTGGCCTGGCTGGACGAAAACGGCAACGGCCTCCAGGAAACGGAGGAAGGCGGCATCCCCGGGGTTCAGCTGGAGCTCCTGCGGGACGGCCAGGTGGTGGCGACCACGGTGACGGATCAATACGGCTTCTACCTGTTTGATGAGTTGTACCCCGCGACCTACGCGGTGCGGGCCACGGCGCCTGAGGCAGTCAAGCCCACCCGTCAGCGCGACAATGTTCCGGGCATTGTCTCGGTGCTGCCGGAATCGGAAGACGTAACCGTGACTTCCGATCCCGTCACCGTCACCAGCGACCGCAGCAACTACACCGCCGACCTGGGCTATGTCCTGCGCAAGCCGGGGGTTTATCCCGAGGGCTATGGCCAGGGTGAAGCCCAGGACTGGACGAAGATTCTGGTCAAATAGCGAAAGCGGTGCCCACAAAAGGCACATAAGAAAATCCCCATTCATCCGTTCCATTGGGATGAATGGGGATTTTGCTGTTCCCGTCAGCCGATGCGCTTGCGATGCTGCCAGTGGATGCCGATATGCCCGATGCCCAGGATCACGGCCGCCATCAGCATGGGCGCCACCCTCCCGTATATTCCCAGCAGGAAGAAAGCCACAACCGGCAGGGTTGCTCCGGCGAGAGGTATGCCGAAGAAGCTGCTGTAAAAGTCCGATAAGGTGCGGCGGCTTCGGAAGTACCGGATCCACCACCATTCGTACAGCGCCATCAGCGTGAAGGCGGCGACAAGCCACCACGACCAAGGACTCCAGGGGCGGAGGTTGAAGTCGGCAAAGATCAGCGCGCAGACGCAGGTCAGCGCCTCGCCTGTGCGCTCAAACAGCCTCAAAATCTTGCTTTCGGCAGCCGGAGAATACCCCTCCGGCATATTTTTTGTCCATAAGAGGTTGGGAATCAGCAGCATCAGCAGAAAAAGGAGCCCCACATAGGAAAACCCAAGGGTTCCGACCATCGCTTTCCCCCCCTGTCTCAGCGGCCGGACTTTACGCTTCCACACGGACGTACCGGCGCTCGTACAGCGTTTCCCCGCCGATCTGGTCTTCCGCCCGGTCGGTGGTGGGCTTGAAGCCCTGATGGCGGTAGAAGGCGTCGGCGGCGCGGTTGTTTTCAAAGCACCACAGATAAAAGCGGGTGAAGCCGTCCGCCCGCATCTGGCGCAGAACCTCCTCCAGCAGCGCGCTGCCGAGGCCCTGGCGGGTGCATTCCGGCAGCAGGTACAGGGAAACCACCTCGCCCCAGTCGGTATAGCGGTCGTCCCGGCCCCGGCCATAGATCGCGCAGCCCACGGGATGGCCGTCCCGCCACAGCAGCAGGCCGGAAAAGCGGCCGCTGTCCAGCCAGGTGCGAACGGAAGGAACCCAATAATCATCCGGCAGCCGTTCCAGATAATCGGCGGGAATGACGCCGCGATAGGCCCTGCGCCAGCTGGTGGCGTACAGATGGCTGATTAATCCGGCGTCCGTGCCCGCGGCGTCGCGAAATTCCATCATCCTACTCACCTCACCATGATTATGACGCGGCGGGGAGGCGCTGTCAAGCGAACATCGGCGCGCGGAATTGTAAAATTCGACAGGGATTGGCCGAAATGGCGACATAGTTGCCAAATACACACCATTTATAGGACAAACGCGCGGTGTTACAATACGTTTGTGTTAGGAGAGTGACGTTATGCTGCGATGGAGAAAAGGGCTGACGGCGGCGCTTTTGTGCGTATGCGCACTGCTGGCGAAAAACGGTATGGCGGAGGAGCGGAATATGGTGATCGAGCGCTGTGACGAGCATTCACTGCAATGGACGTTATCCGAGGACGCTTCCTATCCGCTGGACTATTCCGACCGTGTGGCCGCGAATGTCACCCATGTTGGTGAAAAGGTGCTGTATACCGGCCGGACTTCCGGCATCTGGGCGGTGGAGGAGAGCGCACTGACCGTCCGGCGCACCTATTCGCCGCTGGAAACCCAGGGGTTTTATCGCTGTGTTGCCCTGCGGCAGGATGGAATGAAGCATGTCGGGAAGTCGCTCAGGCTGGCCCTGGCGCCCCGGAGCGGCGGTATGATCGGCGTGTGCTTCGGCATGGATGAGGGCGGCGAGAGCGGCTGGGCCATTGTCCTGTCCGATGCCGAGGGCAAAGCGACGCTGATGAAGTACACAAGCGGCCTGCTGATCCCCTATCTGGATCAGAACGGGCTGCCGGTGGAAACGCCTTTTTGGGGAGCCGATGAAGATTCCTGTACCGACATGGAGGTTCAATGGAACGAGCAGGCGGATGGCCAATGGGAGATTGCTGTCCTGCTGGATGATATGGAGGAAATCAGGACGTCCGTGCCCGCGGGTCTGGGCGACGCGGCGGCGATTGTCGCCACGGCCAACGGCGGACGGGTCGCCATGCTTCAGGCGGACGGCGAGGCGCTTGAAATCGACGCACCCTGGCAGTGCTCGGCGGATGATGCCGTGGCGGTGGATTACGCCTTCAAGGGTACGCTGACCAGCGAGCCGTTCGTCATTGACAGCGCGTACCTGACCTTCCGCATCGGCGGCGCGGATTCCGAACGGCTTCAGTGCCAGCTGATCGAGGCAGAAACAGAGCGGGTGCTGATGGCGGTATCCGGCCCCGGAACGGAGGATACCAAGCGCGTTTTGTGGGATGTGACGCCCTATGCGGGCCAAAGGGTGCAGGTGCGCGTTGTGGATCGCCACGCCGGGGGCTATTTGACGCTGGATGACCTGCGTCAGACGAACGAAATGCCGGAGGATCTGCTGTTCAGCCTGCTGCACTTCCAGGTGGGCTACGCGGCGGCGAGCACCAAAAAGGCTTACATCCGCACGGTATGTGAGCAGCCCCTGACGGAAGCGGATTTCACGCTGGTGGATGAGCGCGGCGAGACGGTTTACACGGGCAGGGCGGAGGCGATGCAGCCCTGCTGGGGCAGCCGCTGGTATGTGCTGGATTTCTCGGATTTTCAGCAGGAAGGCGTCTATCGTCTGTTGGTGGGCAAGGGAGAAGTGTGCAGCACGCAATTTACCATTGCGTCCCGCGCCCTGACCGATGGCTCGCTGATTGACGTTGCGCTGAATCAGCTTGACCTGCGCCGTGTGCCGGGCAAAATGGGCTGGCGGGACAGCTCCACCAATGAGCTGCGGGAGCTTCACGCCCAGGTGATGGCGGTGCATACCATGCTGGATCTGCTGGAAAAGCAGGGGGACTGGCTTTCGGAGGTTCAGCGGGCCCGCTGTCTGGACAATATCGCCTGGGGACTGCAGTATGTGCTGTCCGCCCAGGAGCGCACGGATGATCCCTTGACGGATGGCCGCTTCATTCATGATCTGTACCCCTCCCAGTATACGGCGGAGCATCTGCGCAGCTGGTTTGACATGGTCTATGCCATGTCGGCCCTGGCTCGCTCCTATCCCGTGCTGCTGGAGGCGGACGCCGACCTGGCCGGGCAGGTGAAGGACGCCTTCGATGTGTCCTACGCGCTGTGTACGCGGCGGCCGTACTATCTGGAGGAGGAGCTGACCATCGAATCGCCGGCCGGTCGGGGGGCTTTCCAGAATAACGCCATCAAGGTCTATGGCATCAACGATCCGCTGTGGGAATTCGACCTTCAGCTGCGCACCCGCGACCGGCTGATGTACGCCTGGGCCTGCACTCTGATGTATGAAGGAACCCGGGAAGAACGTTATCTCAATACGGCCAGGGAGATGGCCCGGCTGGTCTGCGAAAGCCAGTACACGGACGCTGACAACCCCATCGACGGCACCTATGGTTTCTTCTATGAATTCAACGACGGCTCCAACGCCATGATGCTGGAATGGATTCAGAACAACAACCTGATGCTGGGCAACCAGACGCCCACCACCATGGCGCCGCGCCGGAGGATGAGGACGCCGCGCTGTGGTACAACACGGTGCGCATCTATACGCGGAGCTTTGTCAAGGCATCGGCGGAGCTGACGCCGCTGGGCATTTACCCCATTGGCGTATACAAGCATCCCACCGCCGGGGGCGTCAAGTTCTTCCAGACCATCAATCATGGCGCCACATCCCACTACGGCAACGCCGCCTACAACATCATGCAGCTGGCGCTGTACTTTGACGACATCGAGCTTCAGCGGCTTGCGGAAAACAACGTGCAGTTCGTGGTGGGGCTCCATCCCGGCTTCCCCACGGACGCGACGCATACCGCCTGGCAGTCTCGGTCGCTGCTGTACCTGATCGGCAACCGCTCCTTCAGCGGTTACTACCATGGCGGCGCGTATCTGCCGCCCCTGGGCAGCGGCATCAACGGCTTTTCCGCCTCGGAGCAGTTTGTGGTCAAGGGCATTGCGCAGACGCCGGATCTGCCCCTGGGCATCATCGACGAGAACGGCAAGTACCAGTTCAATGAGGATTACATTCCCCACGGCATGGGCTACGCCGCGGGCGTCGCGGCGGTGGAGGCCGATTGCGTCTGGCCGATCCGAACCACGGTGAACGGCAGCCCCGTCTCCGTGACCGGCTTTTATGAGGGCGATGTCTCCGGCACGGTAACGACCGACGCCGACGGCCGGGCGAGCCTCAGCGGCCTTCCCGCGGGCAGCAGGATCGTGCTGCGCTTTGATGTTGAGGGCGTGACCTTCGAGCGGGCGTATACTGCAGTCGCCGGTGTCGCGGAGCCGTGGAGCGTTGATTTTGCCAATTGCGCGGCGCTTTCCTGGGAAACGGAAGAATCGGCGGACGGCGCGGTGACGGGAAAGCTCGTCATCGCCAATGCCGGTACGCAGCTCATCGCCCCGGTGCTGACCCTGCTGTGCGACGGCGCTGAGCTGAGCTATGAGGCTTCGGCGATCAGCCTGGCGGCGGGCGAGAGCGTGGCGGTTCCCTTTGCCTTGACGCGAGGTGAACGGGCCAAGCCGTATCTCGTTTACGCCTGTGTCCAAACGGCATATTCAAGTCAGGTAAGCGTGCTTGGCGAGTGAAGCGCAGGATGGGAGGGATTGAATGAGCTTGTCACATCAGACGCTGCTGACTCCGAAGCGGCGCCTTCTGCGGGAAATCTACCGCAGCCGCTATATCTACCTGATGGCCCTGCCGGGCGTGATCGCGATTTTCCTGTTCAGCTATATGCCCTTTTACGGCATCCTGATGGCCTTCAAGGACTTCAGCTACAAGAAAGGCATCATGGGCAGCCCGTGGGTTGGGCTGGAGCATTTCTACACGGGCATGAGCGACCCGGAGTTCTGGACGGTCACGCGCAACACCCTGCTGATATCCGTGGGACGCATCCTGATTGAGTTCCCGGTGCCGATCATCCTGGCCATCCTGATGAGCGAATTGACGGCGCATCGCTTCAAGCGCGTTGTGCAGTCCGTGCTGTACTTTCCGCATTCTATCTCGTGGGTTATCATCGGCTCCATGGTCTTCAGCCTGTTTTCGGTGAACAACGGCGTGGTGAACAACCTGCTGTTTCAACTGACGGGCCGCCGTATCAATTTCCTGGTGGACAGCACGTTCTTCATCGTGCTTTTGTTCACCACCTCCATCTGGAAGGGCGCGGGGTACAGCATGATCCTGTACCTGGCGGCCATCACCAACATCGACAGCGAGCTGTACGAGGCGGCCACCATCGACGGCTGCGGACGCGTCAAGCGCATGTGGCACATCACCCTGCCGGGCATCAACGTGATGGTGGTGACCATGCTGATCCTGGCGGTGGGCGGCATCATGAACGTCGGCTTCGACCAGATCTTCAACCTGTACAACAGCATGGTCTACGATGTGGCGGACATCATTGACACTTACGTTTACCGCCTGGGCATGAACAAGCTGTATTACAGCGAGGCCACGGCGGTAGGACTGTTCAAATCGGTCATCAATTTCGCGCTGCTGATGAGCGTCAACGCCCTGTGCAAGCGCATCAACGGCACCGGAATTTACATGTAGGGAGGTGCAAAATGATGGTTCATATCAGGAAAAAGCACAGGCTGACCGCCTTTGACGTGTGTCTGGTTCTGTTCTTCGGGCTGCTGGCCTTCGTGTGCATTTTTCCCTTCCGGAATATCCTGATGATCTCCCTGACGCCCAACAAATACTACCTGCAAAACGGCGTGGTGCTGTTTTCCAGCGAGTTTACCCTCATCAATTATCAGTACATCTTCACATCCTCCCAGGTGCTTCAGGCGCTGTGGACAAGCGTCCGCGTATCGGTGATGTTTGTGCTGTACAGCATGTTCCTGACGGTTCTGCTGGCCTACGCGCTGTCGGTGCCACAATTTCCCGGCAAGCGGCTGCTGATTACCTATGTGCTGTTTCCCATGTTTTTCGGCGGCGGCCTGGTGCCGTTTTACATTCAGGTGCGGGATCTGGGGCTGATCGAAAGTCTGTGGGCGCTGATTTTGCCCTACGGCATCAACACCTTTTACCTGATCGTCATCAAGAACAGCTTCACGGGCATTCCCAGCTCGCTGTACGAGGCGGCGCGGATTGACGGCGCCAACGACATCAGGATTTTCTGCAGCGTGGCGTTTCCGCTCTCCCTGGCCACCATCGCAACCTTCTCCCTGTTCATGATGGTGGACAAGTGGAATGACTGGTTCAGCGCGATGCTGTTCATCAACGATACCAATCAGTATCCGTTGGCGAAGCTGTTGCGGGATATTGTGTACAACGGAAAGAACATCGGCGAAATGTCGGTGATGCCCGGCCAGTCGGCGGAGCAGCTGTACGCGGGCACGGACGGGATCAAGATGGCCACGGTCGTCATCGCGATTGTGCCGATTGTGTGCGTGTATCCTTTCCAGCAGCGCTATTTTGTCCGAGGCGTGATGTCGGGCGCGATCAAGAGCTGATCGGCCAAGGGGGCCGGTTGAAATAAAGAGGAGGGTTTTGATGAAACGGTTGCTTGCACTATGCCTGGCGGTATGCCTTGTCCTGACGGGAAGCCTGACGGCGGCGCTGGCGGACGACGCGCGCTACACCATCTCCATCGCCTCGTGGGACGCGGGGGCCTGGGGAAACGACGCGCTGGCCACCTACCTGGAGGATCGGTTCAATATCGACCTGGAGTTCATTGGCCTGTCCACGGTGGACTTCGCGGAGAAGATCAACATCATGGCCATTGGCGAGACGCTGCCGGATATTTTCATGTATACGGGGTACAGCGGCAATCAGGCCACGGTCATCAAGTGGGCGGAGGACGAGGTGGTGAAGGCGCTCCCGGATGATCTGAGCGCCTATCCGAACCTGAAAGCCCTGATGGATCGTTATGACTTCATGAAGATCGACGGGAAGCATTACTTCATTCCGCGCACCACGTTCTCCAACCCGGACAACACCTACTATACGCCGGCCCTGTGGGTGCGCAGGGACTGGATGACGAACCTGGGCGTGACGGAGGCGCCGGATACGCTGGAAGGCTTCTATGACCTGATGTACCGCTTCACCTACGATGACCCGGACGGCAACGGCAAGCAGGATACCTTCGGCGTGACGCCCGGTATCGGCCTTGAATGGGTTTTCAGCGCCTTCGGCATTGATATCAACGGCTACATCCTGGAGGATGGCCAGTACATCCCGGGCATGCTGTCCAAACGGGTTCCCGAGGTCATCAGTTTCATTCAGCGCATGTACAGGGACGGTCTGATTGATCCCGACTTTGCCACCATTTCCCTGGCGGATTCGGAGAACAATTTTGCCGCCGGACGCTGCGGCGTTTGCTATCTGGTGGGCGAGGCAAGCCCCTTCCAGTATGTGACCCTGTCCAAGCTGGCGGCGGTGAAGTCTGACTTCAATGCCGAAACCGACCTGGATGTGCTGCCGCCGCCCCATGCGGAGGGCTGCGAGTACCTTGCCAGCAGAATTACAATTTCTTTACCGGCATGATGTTCTCCGCGGACATGTCCGATGAAAAGTTGCTGCGCTGCCTGGAGCTGTACGATTTCCTCCTTTCGGAGGACGGCGTCGAGTTCGGCCGCTACGGTGTGGAGGGCATCTCCTTTGAGTGGGTTGACGGCCAGCGGCAGTCTCTGGTGACCAACGACTTCCTGCGTTCCCTGGCCGATGTGCAGCCGACCTATCAGATCGCGCGGATCGCCAGCTGGGATACGGACGGCGCGTGGGAGAACCCGGAGATCGGGCCTGTGTTTTCCGCCCTGGCCCAGAAGGTTCAGCGGCTGTACGGCCCCTGCATGAACGAGTGGAAGCCGGAAATCGACTTCAAGATTGTTCCGGCCAAGGAGAAGTATTCCGTGAAGGATTTCTTCTGGAGCAGCCTGAACAAGATGGTTCTCAACGGTGTGGAGGATGTCGGGGCTGCCTGGGAGCCTGTCCGTCAGAACATGCTGACCAAGCGCGGGGCGCAGAAGCTGATCGACGAAATCAACGCTCAGTAAGGTGTTAAGCTGTCCTGGATACAGCTTACAATGAAAGGAGGAAGATACCATGGTGAAACGTTTTCTGGTCTGTCTGATGGCGCTTGTTTTCTGCGTGGGCGGCGCTGCTTTCGCAGAGGAGGCCCCTTCGCATTTTGGAAGCGGAGAAGCAGCTCCCGCGGATGCCCCGCGGAAAAGTGAAAGCGGCTTTCCTCCGACTGCGATAGGGTGTCGCAGAGCAGCGCCACATCGGCTATGCCAAAGGACTGCTCCAGCATCAGCTGATACAGCTTGTCGGCGGTGGGGGCCGCTGACTGCATAAGCGACAGGGCGGCGGATGCTTTGGCGGGGTCTGGAAGCATATTGAAATAGGTGGTGTGGCGCATGAAAATAAAGGCACCGCACGCGGCTAACTCAGCCTGCTGAAGGAGTGTTTCGGCAGGGGTTCGCGCCGTCCCGGCGGCGCTCAGGCCCACGGTGAAGCCGGACTGCTCAGCCTGCTGAATCAGCGTGTATTCCAGCTCAGGCGTATCGTCCAGCAGATAGTAGTCCATGCGACCATCCGACGTGATGAAGCGGCTGCGCGCCAGCAGACTGCCCTGCCGCCGCTGGGCTTCGCCCGTGGGCGCGGCCGCCACGCGCACAAGGTTTTTGATGGCGTCATGGGGAAGGTACTGCGCAATCGCGCGCCGGTTTCTCGGGCTTTGCGCGGCCAGATGCGCGCGCAGCCGCGAAACAAGCAAAGCGGCTTCATCAATGTCGATGGGCTTGAGCAGAAAATCAAATATCTTGAGCTTGATGGATTCCTTGGCCACGGAAAAGTCAGGATATGGCAGGAGTTCGACTTGGCGGGCCGGCGTGTGGGCGCGCCCGCGTTCATCGTCAATTACACGCAGAGCCCCAACGCGAACGTCAAAAGCACCTGGCGGGAGTGCCTGTCCGTGTGGAATCAGGCGTGGTTCCAATCCCTGCGCAGCGCGGCGGGGCTGTACCGCTGCGCGCGGCGCACGGGGGATCAGCGGCTGAGGGCCAAGGCGCTGATGACGAAGGAGCTGGCCCTGGCCATGCCCCATACCCGGCATATCGCCCGCGCGCCGGGGCTGTTTTACGGCATTGTCGCCACGCCCATGAAGGAAACCGACGGACGCTCCGTTTCCCTGGGCTGGGAAAAGGCGTATTTCGGCAATTCCAACCGCAATCCTGTCACGGATCAGATCAGCGCCTCGCTCTTCCACCTAACCGACATGAGCCTGACCTGCCTGCAGATGCTGTCATGGTATGAGGAGCTGGAGCGGGACGAACGTTTGCTCCGGTACTGCGAGGCGTATGCCGGATCGCTGCTGTCCTATCAGGATGAGCGGGGCTTTTTCCCGGCCTGGGTGGACGCTGCGGGCGAGCCGCTGGAGCAGCTGGCCCATTCGCCGGAGAGCAGCGCCTCGGCGTGGTTCCTGTTCCGGCTCTGCCAGACGACCGGGGAGCGGCGGTTTTTCCGGGCGGCGAAGCGGGCGCTGGACAGCGTGCTTGACGAGATTGTGCCGACAGGCCGCTGGGAGGACTTCGAGACGTACTATTCCTGTTGCCGCTATGGCTTGGAGCATCTGGGCAGGCGGTTTGAGCGCAACGGAATGTACAAGCAGTGCAACCTGTCCATGTACTGGACGGCCCAGGCATGCCTGGCGGCTTATGAGCTGACGGGCGAGGATGTCTGGCTGACGCAGGGGCAGCGGGTGCTGGATGAAATGCTGATGACCCAGGCGGTCTGGAATCCGCCCTATATGCCGGCGGAGGTTTTCGGCGGCTTCGGGGTCATGAACTGCGACGGGGAATGGCTGGACGCCCGGCAAAGCCTGTTCGCGGAGGTCATTGTGCAATACGGCGTCCTGCTTGGGCAGCCGGAGTACATCCAGCGGGGCATGGCGGCGCTGAAGGCGTCGTTCGCGATGATGTACTGCCCGGAGAACCCCGACATCAGCCGTGTGTGGGAGGAAAAATTCCCCTTCTTTGGCCCGGAGGATCATGGCTTCATGATGGAAAACCTGATGCACGACGGCTATCCGCGGCAGGCCATGGGCGAGTTCGCCATCTATGACTGGGGCGCCGGCGCGGCCAGCGAGGCGTATCAGCGCATGCTGGATCATTTTCCTGAGCTTTTCTGATAACCATCCGCGCGAGAGGCGGGCAGTCCTGTGCAGGGATTGCCCGCTTTCGTGTCCGGGCGGCGGTATCAGACGATTTCCATATCCTGCGGGGAGGGCAGGGGCGGGAAATCGGGGACGGGCAGCGTCTGATACCAGAACGCGGTGGTGGCAATGTCGTCCCGCAGGGGCTTGAAGCAGCCGTCGCCGCCCCAGCCCAGGGCCTGGACATCCACCTTGAGGCTGGAGCGGAAGTGGATGGGATCGACGATGTGCCAGCGGTACATGCCGAAGCGGGTCTGGGACTGATACAGCCCGTCGGGCCAGATGACCTGCGCCAGGCCCGCGTAGGGGGTGACGTAGGTTTCGTACTGATGCTCCTGCTCGTTCTCGAAATTGTAAGCGCCGCAGAAGTAGTCCTCCGTGCCCGTGCCGCAGATGGTCGGGTACTGATCGTCCTCATCAATGTAGAACTTGACCTCGCCTTCGCCCCACCAGCCCACGTTGTTGGAGCCCCAGCACATGTAGGTGCCGACGTACTGGCCCCGTCCCTTTGTGGTCAGCAGCAGATGGGGCTGCATGAATTCGGTGGGGTTGCTGCGGCGGAACTGGGCGTGGAAGTACAGGATGTCCTGGGGAAGGGCGGTCAGCTCGTAATCGAACTGATAGAACAGGACGGCGGGCATTTTCCAGCGATTTTCCACCGTCACCCGGCAATGCTTTAGGAAAGGCATCCGCCAGTAGCAGTTGAAGGCCTTGCCGGGATTGACGCACACGGCCTGGGATACCACCGGCGCGTAGCGGCCCCAGCCGCAGGCGAAGAAGTCCCCGGCGGGGCACTCGACGGAGGGCTTGTCGCTGCCGTCCCAGTAAAAACGCAGGATCAGATCCCGCCAGCGGTTGACGCCGCGCAGCCAGGGGAGGACGTTGGGGGCGTCCGGCTGCGCGAAAGTCATCCAGATGTGGGTCAGAAAGCCCATGCCGTCGATGTCGCACAGGGTAGCGGTCGTTCCCGGCTCGATGGTGATGCAGGGCTGGGCCTTCCAGCCTACGCTTAACTTGCCGGCGCAGCCGTTGGGGTCGGGGACAGCACGTCCGCCGCCGCCCGGCTCGCCTGTGGGGTTTTCGGGGGTGATGGCGCGGGTGACGCTGTCGGTTGGCAGAAACAAGGCGTTGAGCTGGCTGCTTGCGTTCATCGTGGTTCCTCCTTCAGTGATCGCATGGATGGTCTGTCGCAGGGCCTGAATGGACGCTCTGCGGACATTTTTTCCATTATAGCATCATAAACGCCTGCCACCAATGGGTCAATTTCATAATCATTGTGTTTCCTTCGTCAGCCGATGCGCACCGTGACCCGGACGACGCCCTGCCTGGGAACGGACAGCACGATGCCGTTGGCTTTTTTGTACATCAAATACAGGCGGCGGCTGATATTGGCCAGCGCGAGACCGTTGTTGATGCGCGTTTCGGCGTAGGCCGCGGCGGATTCATTGAGCTGCCGGTTGATGTCCTCCGCCTGCTCGGGCGTCAGCTGGCTGCCGCTGTTCTCAAGGGACAGTACCAGGGCTTCGCCGTCAAGCGCCGCGCGCAGGGCCAGAAAGCCCTTGCCGCTGTCCATTTCCAGGCCATGACCATAGGCGTTTTCCACCAGGGGCTGCAGGATCATCCGGGGCATTAGGATGCCCTTGACCTCCTCAGGAATGTCCATGGTCAGCGCTGTGAGGCGGCCGAAGCGGGTATGCATGATGGTCAGGTAGTGCTGTACGCACTCCAACTCCCGCTGCAGGGGCACCATGGAATCCTTGGCGCAGGCATAGCGGTAGATGTGCGCCATGGCGGCGGTGATGCGCATGATTTCCCGGGGCCGTCCGTCCAAGGCGATCCCCTGGATGCATTCCAGGGTATTGTAGAGAAAGTGCGGGTTGATCTGGCTTTGCAGCATGAGCAGCTGGCTTTGCTGCTCGCTGAATTTGAGGGCGTAGAGATCGTTCTGGGTCTGAAGCTGCAGGGAGGTCAGGTGATTGATCTCGGACAGCATGCTGTTGATGTCATGGGCCAGCAGACCGATCTCGTTGTGGCTGACGGCCTGCACGCGCTGGGAGAAATCGCCCGAACGGATACGCAGCATATCCCGGGATATGCGGTGAATGGGGTACAGGAGATTCAGCAGTATCAGGCCGGAGAGCAGAATGGTCAGCAGAACGCAGGTGAAGGTGATGGCGGAGGAAAGCGCGACGATGGACGCGCCATTGCGGAACAGATCGCCCGCGGGCAGCATGATGGTCAGCTGCCAGGCCGGCAGGCCGACGCGGATGGTGATGGCATAATAATCTTCTCCGCCGATGGAAAGCTGTTGCAGATCGTCGCTGGTCTGGTCAAGCTGATGCTGAATGGCGGCGGGGTCGTCCATATGGTTGGGGTTATAAAACCGGCTTTGATCGGCGTCTGTCACAATCAGGGCCGTATTGGGGAACAGCGGATCCATCATGCTGGTGTTCAGCACCTTGGACAGCTCCATCACCACCGCGATGGCGCCAAGACGCTCGTGGAAATTCGAGGCCTTGGTGGAATAGATGGGCTGAAGATAGGCGCAGTACATATTCCGCTGACCATAGTCCTCAAAAAAGGGTGTGTGATAGGCGGCGGTCAATGCATCCATATTCTTTATAAAGTCTGTCTGCATTAGGGTGAAGGCGGCCATGGCGTCCGTTGTGCTGGACAGGGTGAAATTGCCGGAGTATACTTTGACCGCCACAACGGCGGGGCTGATCTGGCTGATATTTTGCAGGTTTTCCGTGTAGGCCCTGTGCAGGGTGTCGTCATATTCCCCCATCAGGTAGTCCTGCAGATCACTGTTGCTGACAAAACGCTCTACCGCACCCAGCATGTTGCCATAGGATGTGTGGATGCTCTGCTCCAGCTGCTTGCATATGCCGGAAAAGTGAATTTGTGCCTGATTGCGCAGTTCCAGCATGGAAAAATGCCGCAGCAGAAGATTGATGCCGATCATGGCAACCAGAATGCAGGTCATCAGGGTAAGCATCAGCGTCTTGATTTTGATGTTGGCGCATCGCCGCAAGAGGTCCTTGATGTTCATGACTGCCTCCTTCTTTCGGTTCATGGCGTTGTTCTCCTGTCATGTCCGCGCACGGAATTGGGCGCGGTATTCTGAGGGCGTCATGCCGAAAAACTGCCGAAAGCATTTGTTGTAATAGGAGAAGTTGCGGAAGCCTACCTGAAGGGCGATGTCGGACACCTTCATTCGTGTTTCCTGGAGCAGCAGGGCGCTGTGCTGGACGCGGTACTGCACCAGATAGGTGATGGGCGGCTGAGCCATCATGCGGCGGAACAGGCGGCCGAACTGACCGGGACTCATGTGAACATGGGCGGCCAGCTCCTCCAGGGAGATGTCCTGCTGGAAGTGCGCCTGAATGTATTGGAGGCTCTTTTTGACGGGGTTCAGGGCGGAGGCGGCGCCGGTTACGCCCGTCTTGCCGCCAGGCGTGGTGAGGAAGGCGTAGAGCAATTCCATCAGGTAAGCCTTGATGAGCAGCTCGCCGCCGGGCTTGGGTTCGGCCAGGGCCTCGCTGACGGCGCGGAACAGCCTGGCCACATGGTGCTGGCCGGGAAAATCAGCCGGCAGGTACAGCGCCGACGGATGCTCCGGGGAAAGCAGCGGCGCTAGGTACCGGGTGTTGATGGCGTCCTCCTCCCGGCGGCCCAGCAGAAAATCGGGATGGCACAGTAGGGCGATGGTATCGCAGGGCAGGGGCTTCGTCCGCTTGGCAAAGTGCAGGGCGGAGGAGAGAATCAGCAGGGAATCGCCGCCGCCAAGGGCAAAGGGCGTGCCGTTGACGTAGACATCCGCCTCGCCGGAGGCAAGGTAGAAAAACTCGAATTCATCGTGCAGGTGGCTATGATACAAAAACGGCTGATCGTTGAGATAACAGCGGCAGTAGCTGTCCACCGGAAAGGCCGGCGTACCGTGGGCCCGCTCCCGAATGCGTATCTCCATGCTTCCTTCCTCCTGCCGAAATAATGTTAATAACGCGCTGGAATACTGCTATCACGGGGGGAATATGTCGTATATAATACTAATATATCAAAACGGCGCGGATGTCAAGCGCTTGGATAAAGCCTTGGAAAGTGAATGACGGATGTTGCCGGTGAAAGGCGGGGATGCAGCGTGAAAAAGGCTTGGCTATGGATGATGTGCGTGCTTGTGCTGGTAGGGGGAATGACATCCGCCCTGGGGGAGGAAAAGACCTTCGACCTGGGCGGGGCGACCATCACCCTGGGCTCCTACCGGGATCTGACGCCCTCGGAAAGCTCGCCGACCTATCCTGACCAGATGGCACTGGTGGAGGAGATTGAACGGAAATACAACTGCAGGCTGGCGTTCACCACCACGGGCGACTGGCATTCCTGGGACGCGACCATCAAGATCATGGCGATGTCCGGGGAGAAGGTGGCCGACGCCTTCTGCCACACCATTGACTACGTCATTCGCAGCTGGACGTACGTCAACCTGCTGGCGCCTCTGGACGATTACCTTGACCTCAGCGACCCCATGTGGAACCAGGAGGCCATGGCGCCCTGGAAGTACCAGGGGAAGAACTACACCGTCTCCACGGCCCGCAACGGCCTGGGAACGTGTATACTGTTCAACAAGCGGATCTGCGCGGAAAACGGCATCACCGATGAGATGCTCTACGAATGGCAGGAGAACCGCGAGTGGACGTGGGACAAGCTGCTGGAGGTGGCCCAGCAGTGTACCAAGGATACCGACGGCGACGGGGAAATGGACGTGTGGGGCTTCGGCGCTTACGGCTGCGCGCCGGTGATCTCCGAATCCTTCATTTACGCCAACGGCTCCAGCTGCGTCACCATGGATGACAACCTGACCTACCACTACAACCTGGACGATCCCGCGGCGGTGGAGGCCATCGAGTGGTGCCGTATGCTGGCCAACGACAGCGGGGTGTGCTATCGCGGCCCCTTCGACTGGGGCACCTGGGAAAAGCTGTGGAACCGGGGCAAGATCGCCTTCTACCAGGTGTACAGCTGGGAGGTGACCAATTACCCCCTCAACCTGCAGGACGATGAGTTCGGGATGCTGATGATCCCCATCGGCCCCAGGGCAGAGGATTACGTCAACGCGCAGAATGTCCATGACGGCTGGTTCATCCAGGCGTGCGTGGAAAACAAGGAGGCCGTGGCTGCCATCCTCCGGGACTGGCTGTATCCCTACGACTGGAAGGAGATCGGCGATTCTGCCTCGTCCTTCGAGAACGTGGTGTTTGACGACGAGTCCCTGGACACGATCCGTCTGATTGACGGCCGCAGCGTCCTGGCCCTGGGCGAGCCTGCCACCTGGTTCAGAAACAACATCCTGTGGAACGATTTCGGCGTCAACAGCAACGTTCCGGGCCGCGTGTTCGCGGACACCAACAGGGCGCCCTCCCAGGCGTCCTTCGACGAGCTGGTAACCATGTTCGAGGACATGGCGAAGGAATAAACCATCTACCCAACTACGAAAAGGAGAGAAGACCATGAAGAAGTTCCTCTGCACCCTGCTGGCCCTGACCATGCTCCTGTCCCTGTGCTCCGCCGCGCTGGCGGAAGGCTCCCTGGTGGCCCATTACGACTTTGAGGATCCCGACAACCTGGGCAGGGACGCCACGGGCAACGGCCACGATCTGATCCCGGTGGGCTCCGGCAAGGTCGCCGCGGCCAAGGAGGCGAAGGTGGGCTCCGGCGCCCTGGCGCTGGACGGCGAGAGCGGCCTGGCCTTCGGCAAGGAAAACGGCGATGACTTCTCCGACGGCCTGGAGAGCTTCACCGTCAGCTTCTGGGCCAAGCATCAGGGCTTCACGGGCGAGAACTCCCGTGTGTTCTCCACCGGCTACAACGGCGAGCAGAAGGGCCTGTGCATGCTGGTGGCCGCCTACGCCCACAACGGCGAAAAGCATCTGATCTATCAGCCCATCATCGGCGACGGCAAGGGCGATCACTGGGGCCGGCTCAGCGAAAGCTGCAAGCTGACCGAAAACCTGGACGATTACCACTGGTATGTGTGTGCCTACGATGCCGAAACCATGACCATGACCGCCTGGGTGGACGGCGAGCTGCGCGGCACCGATGAATACGAAGCGCCTGAAATTCCCTGCGTACTGGGCCTGACCATCGGCGGCAGCTATGTTTTCTGGGACGACCGGGTGATGTACGGCTTCATTGGCGAAATTGACGATGTGCGCGTGTATGACTACGCCGTCAGCGATGTGGGAGAGATGAACATTGAGTAAGCGTTTATGGGCGCTTGCACTGGCGGGGCTGCTGCTTTGCGGCGGCCCCGTTTGTGCTCATGGGGAGGAGGCGCGTAACGTGCGCGTGGATTTTTCAAGGCATACAGGCATTCCGCTGTTCAAGCGGCAGAATACCTTTTCCGTTTCCTATTCCTTCGGCATCACGGGGGACAGCGCCGCGTTCATGAAGGCGGCGCCGCTTTTGCGGGAGCTGCGCAGCGAGAGCATGCGGGTTGATCTGTCAATGGGCAACGGCGGCCTGGGGCAGTTTCTGGCCCAGGGTACGGCGGAAAGCATGACTCATTCCTTCGCCGCCCTGGACATGCTCATGAAGCAGCTGTACCAGAACGGCACCGCGCCCTACTTCTCCTATGGCTACATGCCGAAGAGCCTTCAGCCGGAGGGCGGGAGCTTCCGTTCGGCCCCGGCGGATGTCCGGGCCTGGGGACGGCTGTGCGGCGACATCGCGGCCCATTACGCGGAAAAGGGCTGGCCTCTGGCGGCGCATGAGATCTGGAACGAGCCCGACCTTGTCAACGATCAGGGCAGGCACGTCTTCTTCAGCGGCGATTGGGAGGACTATATCGCGATGTACGACCAGGGCGTCCGCGGCATCCGGGCAGGCAATCCTCTGGCGACGGTGGGCGGGCTTTCCCTGGCCTTCCTGAACCTTTTTGAGCCGGGCGGGGGCATCCACGCTTTCCTGAAGCATGTCCGGGATGAGGCGCTGCCGCTGGATTTCATCTCCTACCACAACTACGGCACAAGCCGCTACCTGAACGACACCCGCATCATCAACGGCATCCTGGCGGGCTATGGCGATACGTTCAGCGGAACGGGGCTGCACATCAATGAGTTCCATGTGGTGGATGATATTACGAACATCACGCCTGAGGAATCAAGCTGCGCGGACAGCGCGTCGCTGATGCTTCACGCCATCGCCAATCTGGTGGAGATGCCCACGATTACCTCAGTTAACTGGGCCACCTGGCGGGATAACGGCGAGGGGCTGAACATGGTGGATAACCAGACCGGCGAGCGCTTTGCCACCCACCACGCCCTTCGGCTGTACAACGATCTGCCCGTGGATCGCGTGGCCTTTGAGGGCGAAGGCAGCGTCAAGGGGCTGGCGGCGGCGGACGGCGACCGGGCGGGGGTGCTGCTGTTCACGCGGCGGGTATCGGAGCAGCCGGTCAGGGCCGAGCTGGCGCAGGTTCCCTTTGACAGGGCGGATATGGTGGTCTACGCCATCGACCAGGAGCATTCCAGCGTGCTGGACGGCTGCGAGAGCGACGCGCTGGCCGTCGTTGACCGGCGGGACAACGTGGACACGAAAAACCTGGTGTGGGAAGGAACCCTGGCGCGCAGGGGCATCCTGTACATCAGGCTGACGCCCGCCGGGCAGGCGGACGATGCCGCGCCCGTATGGGCCATGGAGGGGGATGTGCCCGTCAATGGCGGCGTAGCCACGGTGCTTCGACGGGAATACTATTTCGGTGACCGCGGTACCACCGCGTTTTCCGAGCTTGACCTGGGCACCATGACCGCCTGGGCCGGCATGGGTGACGCGAAGACCGGTATGGCCCGGGGTTCCGCCGTGCTGGCGAATCTGCCCCCGCGGCTGACGTTCACCCCCACGCTTTACGGCACACCGAATGAAGGCGCGGCCTTCTTCCTCTACGCCGAGTACACCGACGCGCAGGGGAAAACCACGCGGCGGGCCATGGCGTCCGGCGACGCGGCGTACAGGCCGGAGGGCTTCGGGGATACCCCGGTTCAGCCGCTGCCCCTGGAGGATGCCTTTGCCCTGGAAACCCCGGAGGGCTTCGACGGCACGGTGAAGCTGACCTGGGGCATGGAAAACGCCGGCGAGGACGTGACCATGAAGCTGCGCATGAGCCGATGAATCAGGCTGAAAGGAAGAGACGAGCATGAATTATTTTACGGCGGAGGGCGGGGCCCTTGTATATCGCAACGCGGGGGAGGAAATGCGCCTGATCCCCTGGGGAAGCAACAGCCTGCGGGTGATGGCGCGGCTTCAGCAGCCCATTGAGATGACGGACTGGGCGCTGCTGCCCCAGGAGGCGTGCGAGGCGGACATCCGCGTGGAGGCGTATCACGCGGAGATCCGCAACGGCCTGCTTTGGGCCAGCCTGGATATTTCGCGGGCCAGCGGACAATGCCGCGTGACCTACCGTCGCGCTGACGGCGAGGTGCTCCTGCGGGAGATCGGCCACGGGGGCGCGCTGCACCTGGCGGCCCGGCGGTTTCAGCCCCACATCGGGGGCGATTTTGCCCTGACCGTCGCCTTCGACGGCCTGGACGAGCGGCTCTACGGTCTGGGGCAGTATCAGACGGATCAGATGAACCTGAAGCACGGCGTTTTCGAGCTGGCCCACCGCAATTCCCAGGCCAGCGTGCCGTTTGTGGTGTCCAGCCGGGGCTATGGCTTCCTGTGGCACAACCCCGCCATCGGCCAGGTGGCCTTTGGCAAAAACCGCACGGAATGGCGGGCCGAATCCACCAAGCAGATGGATTACTGGATCACCGCCGGGGAGGATTTCCGCGCCATCAGCCGCCAGTATGCCCAGGCGACGGGCTTCGCGCCGATGATGCCGGACTATGCCCTGGGCTTCTGGCAGTGCAAGCTGCGCTACTGGAACCAGGAGCAGCTGCTGGATGTGGCGCGGGAGTACAAGCGGCGCGGCATTCAGCTGGACGTGATTGTGTGCGACTTCTTCCACTGGCCGAAGATGGGGGACTTCCGCTTTGACGAGGAGTTCTTCCCCGACCACGCCGCCATGGTGCGGGAGCTCAGGGACATGGGCGTGGAGCTAATGGTTTCCGTGTGGCCGCAGGTGGATCTGACCAGCGAAAACTACGCGGAAATGCGCCAGCAGGGCCTGCTGGTTCGGGCGGAGCGCGGCGAGCAGATCGGCATGCGCTTCGGCGGGGACAGTATGTTCTACGATGCCACCAACCCGCGGGCCCGGCAGTATGTATGGGCCAAATGCCGGGAGAACTATGGTCAATTGGGCATCCGCCTGTTCTGGCTGGACGAGGCTGAACCTGAGTACGGAACCTATGACTTTGGCAACTACCGCTACCATCTGGGCAGCAATCTGCAGGTGGGCAACGTCTATCCGCAGCTGTTCTCACGCGGGTTCTACGAGGGCCGCCGGGAAAGCGGCGATACCGAGATTGTCAACCTGGTGCGCTGCGCCTGGGCAGGAAGCCAGCGCTACGGCGCGCTGGTGTGGTCGGGGGACATCGCCAGCAGCTGGGAGGCCTTCCGCTGCCAGGTAAAGGCCGGACTGAACATGGGCATGGCGGGCATCCCCTGGTGGACCACCGACATCGGCGGCTTCACCGGCGGCGACCCGGAGGACCCGGGCTTCCGGGAGCTGCTGGCCCGGTGGTTCGCCTGGGGCGCCTTCTGCCCGGTGATGCGCCTGCACGGCGACAGAAAGCCCACGACGCACCTGAAGCGGGCGGACGGCGCGCCCTACCTGTATACCGGCGGGGACAATGAAATCTGGAGCTTTGGCCCGGAAATGGAGGAAATCCTCCGAGGCTTCATTGTCCTGCGGGAGGCGATGAGGCCGTATGTCAGGTCGCTGATGGCCCAGGCCCACACCCAGGGCGCGCCGGTGATGCGGCCGCTGTTCTACGAATTCCCGGAGGATCAGCGCTGCTGGGAAATCGAGGATGAATACTGCTTTGGCTCGGATATGCTGGTGGCCCCCGTGATGGCGCCCGGCCTGAGGGAGCGGACGGTTTACCTGCCCCAGGGGGTCAGATGGCGTCACGCCTTCACCGGCGAATGGTTTGACGGCGGACAGCATGTGACGGTTTCCGCGCCCCTGGACACCATTCCGGCGTTCCTGCGGGAGGGCCATAAGCGCTGGTAAGGATTTCCTGAACGCTCATGAGAAGGAATCAATTGTTATAGAAATCACATCATTTCCCGGTTGCCGTAAAATAGCTATACTGTTATACTTAAAAAGAAATTTGGTATATTTCTTCCCTGTTTTGACATGAGAGCGACGATAAGAAGCGAAAGAAAGCAAAAATATCGGCTGCCAAGGCAGCAAGTACCGCGAATCAATTGTACGAATGCCGGGAGTGAGGAAACGTGCGGATGAAAAGATGGCTGGTCGGACTGATGGCGCTGATGGCGCTGCTGATGGTCGGAGGCGCGTGGGCTGAGGACGGCGGCAGTCAGCGTGTTCGCTATGTGGAATATTCGGCGGAAAAGTCCAATTTGCCCCGGCCGGACGCGGTGATCCAGGCCACGCCCCAGGGGGAGACGACCCTTGTGGCCGGCCGGGAAGCCTGCCTGGCGCAGGAGGAGGAAAGCATCGTGTATGCCTTCACCTGCGCCCAGGCCGGGCTGTATCAGCTGCGGCTGAGCTATTATCCCGTGGAAGCCCGGGGCCTAAATATCGAGTACGCCCTGCTCATCGACGGGGAATCGCCCTTTACCGAGGCGCGGTACAACACGCTCTACCGCATCTGGGAGGATGACGCCGCTCCCGGCTCCCTGCGCGACGCCGCCGGAAACGACATCATCCCCGGCCAGCATGAGGCTCCCGCCTGGGTGGAAGCGCTGGTGGAGGATCATACCGGCGCCTACGACGCGCCGTATCTGTTCTACCTGTCCGAGGGCGACCACACCCTGACGCTGACGGCCCGCCGGGAAACCCTGGCCGTGGCGGAGGCGGCGTTCCTCAACACGCGCGAGCCTGCCGCCTATGCCCAGGTGGTGGAGGCCTACCAGGCCGCGGGCTATCAGGCCGCACCCTTTGACGTTCTGACCCTGGAAGCGGAGCAGGCGGCCCGGAAGTCCGATACCGTGCTTTACGGCCGCACCGACCGCTCCTCGCCGCTGACCACGCCCTACAGCACCATGCAGACGCGGCTGAACACCATCGGCGGAAGCAGCTGGGGCACCCAGGGCCAGTGGATCGAGTGGGAATTTGATGTGCCCGCGGACGGCCTGTACCGCCTGGCCTTCCGCGGACGGCAGGACGTGCTCAGCGGCTCGTTCACCACCAGGAAAATCTACATCGACGGCGCGCTGCCCTTCGCCGAGCTGGCGGATGTGCGCGTCAACTACGACATGAACTGGCAGATGGTCGAGCTGCCCTATGACCTTTACCTGACGGCGGGCCGCCACACCCTGCGCATGGAAGCGACCATCGGCAGGCTGTCGGAAATTGTGTCCCTGGCGGACGAGGCGGTTTATCAGCTGAACGCGGCCTACCGCAAAATCGTGATGATGACCGGCACCTCGCCGGATACCTACCGGGACTATCAGCTGGATGTGAACATCCCCGAGGTGTTCGACATCTTTGCCCGGCAGGCCGAGGCGCTGGCCCGCTGCGATGAAATGCTGGTGGAGATGACCGGCGGCCGGGGCAGCATGAACGGCATTCTGCAAACCATGTCCCAGCAGCTCCGGGACTTTGTGGAAAAGCCCGAAACCGTTCAGAAGCGGCTGAAGACGTACAAGGACAACGTGGGCTCCCTGGGCGCGTGGCTGGTGCAGATGAAGCAGCTGCCCCTGGAGATCGACAAGATCTATATCCTCGGCGGGGAAGCGCCCGCGCTGCCTCAGGCGGAAGCGGGCCTGGGCGCGCAGCTGGCGCATGAAATGGGGCTGTTCCATTCCTCCTTCGTGGTGGACTACGCCGTGATCGGCGCGCTGGACGACAGCCGGGAGAAGCGCTCCGTGGAGGTGTGGGTCTCCGCGGGCCGGGATCAGGCCAACATCATCAAGCAGCTCATTGACAACTCCTTTACGCCTCAGAGCAACATCACCGTGAACCTCAAGCTGGTGCAGGGGCAGCTGATGAACGCCACCGCCTCCGGCCAGGGCCCGGACGTGGTGCTGCAGCTGGGCAACTCCGAGCCCGTGAACTACGCGGTGCGCAAGGCGGCCTACGACCTGACCCGATTTGCGGATTATGAGGAGGTCGCCTCCCGCTTCCGCCCCAGCGCCATGACGCCCTACGAGCTGGAAGGCGGCGTGTATGCCCTGCCGGAAACCCAGACCTTCTCCGTGATGTTCTACCGAACCGATGTTTTGGAGGAGCTGGGGCTGACCGTGCCGGACACCTGGGAGGAAATGTTCCATGTGGTGGGCCGCCTTCAGCGCAAGAACATGACCGCGGGCATTCAGCCGCCCAACAGCATCGCGGGCAACTATACCGCGCTCTCCTCCATGGCGATGCTCCTGTATCAGCGGGGCGGAGAAATGTATCTGGACGGCAACACCCGCAGCGGATTGGATTCCCTGGAGGCCAAGGAGGCCTTCTCCATGTGGGTGTCCCTGTACGCCGACTATGAGCTTCCCGTGAAGTACGACGCCCTCACGCGCTTCCGCAGCGGCGAGATGCCCATCGTCATCGAGGACTTCACCTTCTACAACATGCTGCAGGTGGCCGCGCCGGAAATCCGGGGCATGTGGGACTTCGTCCGGGTGCCCGGTACCGTGCGGGAGGATGGCCGGGTGGATCACAGCGTGTCGGGGACGGGCATCTGCTGCATGATGCTGGACGGCGCCGAGGACAAGGACGCGGCCTGGGAATTCATGAAGTGGTGGACCAGCGCGGAGGTGCAGACCCAGTACGGCAAGGATATCGAGAACCAGCTGGGCGTCTCTGCCCGGTATCCGTCGGCAAATGTCGAGGCCTTCGCCAGCATGCCCTGGTCGGCGGCGGAGCTGGGGATCCTCAACGCGGAATGGATCAACGTCCGGGGCATCCCGGAGGTGCCGGGCGGCTACTTCACCTCCCGCCACCTGAACAACGCCTTCCGCCGCGTCATCAACTATCATGAGGATCCGGGGGAGACGCTGCTGGATTATGTGAAGAACATCAACGATGAGATCACGGCCAAACGTCGGGAGTTTGGATTGGAGGCACGGTAAGATGACGAGGGATACGCTCTGGGGGAAAATCAGGAAAAACAAGGTATCCTATCTGATGCTGGCGCCGTACATGACGCTGTTCATCGTGTTCACCGTGGCGCCGGTGCTGATCTCCATGGGCCTGAGCTTCACCAGCTTCAACCTGTTCGAGGCGCCCCGCTTCGCGTTCCTGGACAATTACAGAAGCCTGTTCCTGCACGACGAGGTCTTTCTGACGGCGCTGCGCAACACCATGGTCATCGCCGTCATTACCGGCCCGGTGAGCTATGCCGCCTGCTTCCTGCTGGCGTGGATGATTACCGACTTCAAGCCCTTTCCCCGGGCCGTGCTGACGACAATCTTCTACGCGCCCTCCATTTCCGGCGCGGTGTTCATGATCTGGCAGATCATGTTCTCCTCCGACAGCTACGGCTACATCAACTCCATCCTGACGACCCTGGGCATCATCAACGATCCCATCCTCTGGCTGGAGGACGGGCGCTACATCCTCTCGGTGGTCATCATCGTTTCCCTGTGGCTGAGCCTGGGCACCTCGTTCCTGTCCTTTATCGCCGGCCTTCAGAATGTGGACAGAACCCTCTACGAGGCCGGCAGCGTGGACGGCATCACCAACCGCTGGCAGGAGCTGTGGTACATCACCCTGCCCTCCATGCGCCCTCAGCTGATGTTCGGTGCGGTGATGCAGATCACCACCGCCTTTGGCGCGGGCGATGTCAGCGCCAAGCTGGCGGGTCTGCCATCGGTGGACTACGCCGCCCACACCATTGTCAACCACATCACCGACTACGGCTATACGCGCTTTGAGATGGGCTATGCCTCCGCCGTGGCCGTCATCCTGTTTGTCCTGATGGTGGGCAGCAACAAGCTGGTGCAGAGGATGCTCAGAAAGGTGGGCAGCTGATGAGACAGAAGACGCACAAGCGCACGGCCGCGCGTATCAACCGTAGCCGCGCGGGCAATATCGTGACGGTGTTTTTCCTGCTGGTGCTGGGCGCGTTCATGCTGCTGCCGCTGGTGTTCGTGGTGAGCAATGCCTTCAAGCCCCTGGACGAGCTGTTCATCTACCCGCCCAAGCTGCTGGTGAACAAGCCCACCCTGGACAACTTCCGGGACATGGCCAAGCTGATGAACCAATCCTGGGTGCCCTTCTCGCGCTACCTGTTCAACACGGTGGCCCTCACGGCGCTGGGCACGCTGCTGCACCTGATCTTCGCCTCCCTGGCGGCCTACCCCCTGGCGCGGCACCAGTTCCCCGGGCGCAACCTGATCTTCAGCGCCATCGTGCTGTCGCTGATGTTCTCCCCGGCGGTGACGCAGATTCCCAGCTACATCATCATTTCCAACATCGGCCTGCTGGACACCTTCTGGGCGACGCTGCTTCCGGCCATCCAGTATTCCCTGGGCCTGTACCTCATCAAGCAGTTCATGGAGACGCTGCCCAACTCCGTCATCGAGGCGGCGCGGATTGACGGCGCCAGCGAGTGGCGCATCTGGGCGTCCATCGCCATGCCCATGGTGAAGCCCGCCTGGCTGACGCTGATTATCCTGATGATTCAGTCGCTGTGGAACACCATTTCGCCCTACACCTACTCCGAGGAGCTCAAAACCATGCCCCAGGCCCTGAGCCAGATTCTCTCCGGCGGCATTGCCCGCACGGGCGTGTCGGCGGCCGTTTCACTGATTATGCTGTCCGTGCCCGTGATTACCTTCATCTGCTCCCAGAGCCGGATCATCGAGACCATGAATTCCTCGGGCATGAAGGATTAAGGAGGGAAAGCCCATGCGGAGAATCAAGCGATTCCTGGCGGCGGCTGCCGTCCTGCTGCTGCTCACGCCATCCGCTCAGGCGGTGCAGGAGCACAGCGGCCCCTATGAAACCTACAATTATTCCTATGAGGATAACGGCGAGCTGGCTTCGGCGGCGGCCTATGTCCCGGTGCGGGTGGTTCGGGCGGAAAGCATGGGCCTGACAGCCTTCAAAACCCTGTCCGACCTGTTTGTGGACGCAGAGCATGGCGAAATCTACCTGGCGGACACGGACAATCACCGCGTTGTCCGCGCCGACATCGGCATGACGGAGGCCGTGGCCTTCACCGAGGCCGGGGGCGTGAAGTTTTCCTCGCCCCAGGGCGTGTTCGTTGCGGACGACGCGGTGTACGTCGCGGACACCGGCAACCGCCGGGTGGTCAAGATGACCCGGAACGGAGAGACCCTGGCGGTCTGGGGCAAGCCCGACTCACCGCAGTTTTCCCAGGGCGTGGACTTCAAGCCGCAGAAGGTCGTGGTGACGGACCAGGGCGAGATCAGCATCGTGTGCGAGGGCATCTATGAGGGCCTGGTGACCATCGACCAGTCGGGGGCCTTCCAGGGCTATTCCGGCACCATCCCGGTGCAGCCCTCCCTATGGGATTTGTTCTGGCGGATGCTTTCCACCCGGGAGCAGCTCAAGAGCATGTCCTCCTTCCTGCCTGTGACCTACATCAATCTGGATTTGGACGCGGAGGGCTTCATCTACGCCACCTCCCAGGCGGAGCAGAGCGCTATGGCCAACTCGGTGCAGCGCCTGAACCCCGGCGGCAACGACGTGCTGATGAACAATTCCGGCCAGCGTCTGGTGGGCGACCTAGGCAACCTGTATGTGGGCCGCAGCGTGGGCGCGTCGGTGCTGGGGGATGTGTGCTGCCTTCCCGGCGGGCTATTTGCCTGCGTGGATCAGCGCCGCAGCAAGATCTATCTTTACAACGACGAGGGCGAGATGCTCTTCGCCTTTGGCGGCGCGGGCAGCCAGAAGGGCAACGTCACCGTGCCCTCCGCCATTGACAATGACGGCTTTACCCTCTATGTGGCGGACTCCTCCGCCGGGCAGATCACCGTCTTCCAGCCCACGGCCTACGGCAGCTGCCTCATCCAGGGCATGATGGATTATGACAACGGCGATTATGAAAGCAGCCGCATGAACTTCATGGAGGCCTTCCGCTACAATACCAACAGCGAGCTGGCCTACCTGGGCATCGGCAAGGCCCAGATGCGCGAGGGCCAATACCATGACGCCATGCTGTCCTTCCGCCTGGCGGCCAACCGTACCTATTACAGCCGCGCCCTGGAGCAGTACCGCCGGGAGGTCTTCGACGAGCACTTCTCCGCCATCTTCATGGTGCTGGCGGCGCTGCTGGTGCTGGCGGCGGCGCGGCCCATCGTGCGCGGCATCCGGGCGAAGCGGGGGCGCGGGCCCAAGGAACGTCAGCCCTGGGAGCCCAGGAGCGCCTGGGGCAGGCAGGCGGACAGAATTGTGCAGAGCGTGGACTTCGCCTTTTTCTGCATGCTGCATCCCTTCAAGGGCTTTTATGAGCTGAAGGCGGAAAAGCAGGGAACCATGGCCGGAGCCACGGTGCTGCTGATGCTGTACATCGCGTCCTCCCTGCTGCGCGGCACGCTGTCGGGGTATCTGTTCGGCGGCTCGGCGGATCAGAATCCCATCATGATGCTGATGACGGTGTGCCTGCCGGTGGCGCTGTTCGTGCTTGCTAACTGGTGCATCACCACCCTAATGGAGGGCGAGGGGAGGATGCGGGACATCTACCAGGCGGTGTGCTACGCCCTCATGCCCATGATCCTGGGCCAGATCGTGCTGATCGTGCTCTCCAACCTCCTCACCCTGGACGAGGCGAGCGTTTACTCCGTCATCTCCGGCGGGCTGCTGGTTTACACGGTCTTCCTGCTGCTGGCGGGGAACATGCAGGCCCACGGCTTCACCATGGGCCGCACGGTGGGCGCGGCCATTGTGACCGTTGTGGCCATGGCGGTGATCGTGTTCCTGGCGTATCTTTTCTGCAATCTGCTGTTTGAGGTCGCGGGCTTCATCAGCCAGGTCTACAAGGAAATCGTCTTCCGGGTATGACGGGGAAAGGAGGCTTTGCATGAAAGCATATCATAAGCGGCTGCTGACCTGCGTCATCGCCGTGGCGCTGATGCTTGCGCTGTCGATGACCTTCAGCGCCGCGGTGTTCCATGTGGACGCGCGGGAACTGAATCTCAGGCCCCAGGGCGGCGTCCAGTCCGCCGACGGGCTGAACCGTTCCTCCGGCCCGCTGCCCACGCGGGAGCGGATTGACCTGGACGGCTATGACACCCAGCTGGCCGAGGGCTTCGAGCCCGCGCTGGAAAACGACAGGGCCGTGCTGTATTTCAACCAGGCGACGGCGGAGACGGCCCTGCTGGATCGCGCCACCGGGCATATTTGGTATTCCAATCCCCAGGACAGGGCGCAGGAAACCATGGTGGAGGGCACCACCCGGCTGCGCCTGGGCGCTCAGGTGACGGTCACCTATTATGATACCAAGGGCGCCTTCGGCCAGATGGACAGCTATAACGATGCCATCGCCTACGACGGCATGAAATGGGAAATCAGGGACGGCGCGCTGCTGGTGAGCTACCGCCTGGGCAAGACGGTGGTCACCCTGGCGGACGTTCCCCAGCAGATCAGCAAGTCCCGCATGGAGCGGTTCATCTCGGCGCTGCCGGAAAAGGATCAGGAGGATCTGCTGAAAAACTACCGGCTGGCCAGCGTCGCGGGGCAGGATCAGTCGTACATTGACAAGCTGAAGGTCAAGTACCCCAACGTGGTCAACGAGGATACCTATTACCTGACCAAGGACTCCGCCCGCATCCTGAAGAAGATCAAGGGCTATCTGGATCAGTGCGGCTATACCTGGGACGACCTGGACTTTGACAACCAGCAAAACCAGGTGCAGGTGGAGGCGTCCTCCCGGGCGTTCTTCGCCCTCACCTTGAAATACCGCCTGACCGAGGACGGCCTCGCCGTTACCCTGGTGGGCGACTCCCTGGAATATGACGCGAAAATCCCGCCCAACGACATTCGCATACTGGAGTATTTCGGCGCGGGCGGCAAGCAGGAGCAGGGCTATATGCTCCTGCCCGACGGCTCGGGCACGCTGATCTACTACAACAACGGCAAGACCAACGAGACCGCCTTCTCCCTGCGGATTTACGGCGACGATACGGTCAGCGACACGGAAAGCGCGTATGTCATGACGGGCAAGGCCTCCTTCCCGGTCTTCGGCATCAAGAACGGCGCGGCGGGCCTGCTGTGTACGGTGGAGGAAGGCGCGGCGCTGTGCAGCCTCAACGCCAGGGTGGCGGGGATGCAGAACTCCTACAACACGGTGTACGCGTCCTTCCAGGCCACGGCGGTGGATCGCATGGCCCTGTCGGATACGCAGCAGATTTATTTTGAAAGCGCCCCCTACCGGGAGGACGTGACCCTGCGCTACACCCTGCTTGCCCCCCGGGACGCCGACTATATGGGCATGGCGCGGGTGTACAGAGCTTCCCTGATGGAAAAGGGCGCGCTGCGGGAGCAATCGGCGACGGGCTATCCCCTGATGCTGGACTACATCGGCGCGGCGCCGACCACCAAGGTGGTGGCGGGCTTGCCGGTGGAAAGCATGGAAGCCATGACCGCCTACGATGACGTATCGCGGCTGACAGCATCCCTGGCGGAGGAGGACGCGGAGGTCTGGCTCCTGCTGGAGGGCTGGATGAGCGGCGGCATGGAGCAGCGGGCCTTTACCGGCGTCAGCGCGGAAAAAGTGCTGGGCGGCAAGGAGGGCCTGCTGCGGCTGATGAACGAGGCGGAGCGCCGCGGCTGGCATCTCCTGCCTGAGACCTACCTGGCTACGGCCTTTGCCAAGGGCGGCTTTTCCACCTCCCGGGACTGCGCGCGGGATTTGTGCCGGGACATCGCGGTGCGCTACGATTACGATTATCTCAACCGCTACCGCCGCTATGACGGCCGGGTGATCTATCAGCTCAACGCCGCCCGCTGGCAGGCTTCGGCGGAAAGCCTGCTTGCCGGCAGGGGCGACGCGGCGCTGACATCGGCGGCCATCGCGGACGTCGGCAGCCAGCTTTATTCCGATTATTATGTGAAGCGGCCCATGAACCGGGACGCCATGCAAAAGGCCCAGGAAGCCACGCTGGAGGCCTTGGGGCGGGAGGTCTTCCTGGCGCTGCCCAACCCCAACGCCTACGCCCTCCCATACGCGGACGCCGTGTACGACATTCCCTGCTCGGACAGCGGCTTCAGGGTGACGGACGAAAGCGTTCCCTTCTATCAGGCGGTCATCCGCGGCAGCGTCAGCTATGCGGCTCCCGCCCTCAATTACGCCGATGACTACCGCATGGCCTTCCTGCGGGCGGTGGAGGTCGGCGCGGGCCTCCATTTCACCCTGACCGCCAATACCACCGCGCTGCTCAAGGAAACCGACTACGGCTACCTCAACAAGGGCGCCTGCGCCGACTGGGCGGAGACGGTCAAACTGGATTATGCAAGGGCGGCCTCCGCGCTGGGGCAGGTGGCGGGCGAAAGCATGACCGCCCACTGGAAGGCGGCGGAAAACGTCTATGTAACTGTCTACCAGAGCGGCGTGTCCATCGCGGTGAATTACAGCGGCTCGCCCGCGGTGGTGTCGGGCGTGGAGGTGCCTGCCTATGATTTTGCGGTGATCGGGGGCGCGAGCAAGTGAAGAAGAGAAAAATGATAACCCTGTCGCGGAAAAAGGCGCGCTACGGCTGGCTGTTCGTGCTGCCGCTGTGCTTCGGGCTGATCTTCCAGTTCGGCATCCCGGTGCTTCGGTCGATTCAGTTTGCCTTTTCCAGTGTCCAGGTGACGGAAAACGGCATGATCCCCACCTTTTCGGGCCTGTCCAACTTCTACACGGCGCTGATGGTCAACACCACCTTTCGCGAAAAGGCCGTGCAGTCCCTGCTGAACATGCTGCTGAACCTGCCGCTGATTACGGTGTTCTCCTTCTTCGCGGCCAGCCTGCTTAACCAGCGGTTCAAGGGCCGCTTCCTGGTGCGCACGCTGTTTTTCCTGCCGCTGGTGCTGGCGGCCCCCGCGCTGATGAACTTTGACGCCGGGGACGCGCTTCAGTCCATGATGGGCGCCTCCGGCAACTTCAAATCCAGCCAGTCCCTGACGGGCATCGAGTCGGTGAACCTGGCCCAGTGGCTCATCAGCAGCGGCGTTCTGCCCCAGACCATCGCCGAGTATCTGGCCGGCGCGGCGGATCGGATCTATGACATCATCATCCTGTCCGGCGTACAGATTCTCATCTTCCTGGCGGCGCTGCAGTCCATTCCCCCGGCCATGTACGAGGTGGCGGCCATCGAGGGCGCGTCCGCGTGGGAGAGCTATTGGCGCATCACCTTCCCCATGACCTGCCCGATGATCCTCACCTGCATGGTCTTCACGATCATCGACTCCTTCACCGGGGCGAACAATACCACCCTGACCATGATTGAGGATACCGCCTTCAATAACTTTAACTTTGGCTTGTCCGCGGCGATGAGCTGGATCTACACCGTGCTGATCCTGCTGCTGCTGGGGCTTGTGGTGCTGATGATGCGGAAAGTGGTGAAAAAGTATGAGAACTAAGCGGCAGCGCGCCAAGGGCGGGCACTGGCTGAAGGCCGGCGGCTGGCTTTACCGGCTCTTCCGGCTGGGCATCATCGTCGGCATCGGGTATGTGATTCTCTACCCGCTGCTGGTGAAGGTCTCCGTGGCGCTGATGAGCCCGTCGGACATGTACGACATGACGGTGAAGTGGGTGCCCCGTCAGCCCACGTCCGATAACTTCCGTGAGGTGCTCAGCCTGATTGATTATTGGAAGTATTTCTTCACGACCCTCGGCGTCAGCCTGGGGGCGACGCTGGCGCAGGTGGCCTCCTGTACCCTGGCCGCCTACGGCTTCGCGCGCTTCCGCTTCAGGGGGCGCAGGGCGCTGTTCTTCCTGGTGATTCTTACCCTGTGCGTGCCTCAGCAGACGTACATGGTCACTACCTACATGCAGTATCGTTACTTTGACGGCTTCGGGCTGCTGTCGTTTTTCGGCGTGACCCCGCAATCCCTCATCGGCACACCCTGGCCGCTGATGCTCATGTCCTTGGGCTGTCAGGCGGCGAAGAACGGCCTGTTCATCTACGTTTTGCAGCAGTTTCTGGCCCGGCTGCCCGGCGAACTGGAGGAAGCCGCCTGGGTGGACGGCGCGGGCGTGGGCCGTATCTTTTGGCAGATCATGCTGCCCAACGCAGGCCCGGCGATGGTGACGGTGTCCGTGCTGTCCTTCGTGTGGTGCTGGAATGACCTGTACACCGCCAGCACCTACATGCCCAGCATGCCGCTGTTCTCCACGCTGCTGAACAACCTGGCCTTCCAGATTTCCCGGGCGGAGGGCGGCGGCTCGGTGATCGACACGGTGCGGCTTTCCATGCTGACCAACGCCGGGGCGCTGCTGATTATCGCGCCGCTGATCGTGCTGTTCCTTGTGGCGCAGCGATTCTTCGTGCAGGGCATTGAGCGCACGGGTCTGACGGGCATGTAAACGCGGTGGGCGCGGGCTTGGCCCCTGCTATGATTTGCCATTCATCAGGAAACATGGGTGATATTCTTTGCATCATTTCGGAATTGATAAAATGGTTGAAGTGTTGTTATAATTCTACATAAAGGAAGGGGAAAACCCGTAAAGCATAAGCATTTTGACGAGGAGGACATGAAACATGAAGAAAATCCTGGCAGGTATCCTGACGCTGACGCTGGCATTGTCGCTGCTGCTGCCCATCGCGGCCCTGGCGCAGGAGGAGCCTGCGGATCTGCTCTACATCTACGGCGGCGCTTCCAACAAGAGCCGGGCGAAGCTCAAGACCATGGGTCAGCAGAGCTGGTACATGATGTATTCCACCCAGACCAATGCCGGCGAGGCCATCGACCTGTCCACCTTCAAGGAGTGCGCGCAGACCGAGACCGGCATGTGGAAGCCCGATGAGGTTGTGGAAATCATGGGCTTCGATCCCGCGCAGCCGGACAAGGCCATCGCCTTCCACGCGGACTGGTTCAACATCCGCAAAGACGGCTTCCTCACCGGCGATACCGGCTTCAGCGCGGCCGTCAAGTGGGTCTGCGAGCAGGACGGCGTGTACGATGTGACGGGCAGCTACTCCGGCGGCAGCTCCGCGGGCTATGCGGAGGAAGCCTACCATGAGGCCAACGGCAGCTATATCGCCGTGAGCGACGGCGTGTACATGAGCATGTTCATCAAGGGTGAGCGGATGTTCTGCGAGGATACCTGGGAGGGCGAGGGACGCCGAATTCCTCAGACCGAGATCGACTATCCCGGCGTGGCGCTCAAGGCCGGGGATGAAATCTGGCTGGTGACGGATACCAAGGCCAACGGCGGCTGGGACGATCCCTGGTTCTACCTCAGCATCGCTCGGGTGGGCGATCTGCCCCAGGAGTAAGGCGCGACGGCCTTGCATGCCCGCCACCATTATGAAGGAGGAACCGCCGTCATGAAGAAAACAACCGCTCGTGTGCTGGCGCTGCTTATGGCGCTGCTGCTGTGCATGACCGCTTCGGCTTTCGCTGAGGAAAAGACCTACGACCTGGGCGGCCGCGTGGTCACCATCGCCCATTGGTACGATCAGGCCCCCAAGGAGACCAGCCCCACCTACCTGGAGGAAATGGCGCTGATTGAGCACATCAACGAGAAATACAACTGCAAGCTGCAGTTTGAGTCCACGGGGGACTGGCACTCCTACCTCTCCGTCATCAACGTGCAGGCCACCAGCGGCGAGAAGATTGCCGACGTGTTCTGGGCGCCCTTCCAGCAGCTGGTGCCCAAGTGGGTGGACAACGGCCTGGTGGCGCCCCTGGACGACTACTTTGATTTCGATGCCGAGGTTTGGAATCAGACCACCAACGACGAGTGGATGATGAACGGCAAGCACTACGGCATCACCAGCTGGGGCGACGCCCTGGGCCATGTGATTCTGTTCAACAAGCGCGTCTGCGCCGAGAACGGCATCACCGACGAGTACCTCTACGACCTGCAGCGCAACGGCGAATGGACGTGGGAGAAGCTGCGTGAGCTGGCCATCAAGTGTACCAAGGACACGGACAACGACGGCGCGGTGGACGTGTACGGCTTCGGCTCCTACGGCACCTGCCCCACCTGTCCCGAGGCGTTTGTGTACGCCAACGGCGCGTGTCCCGTGGTGGTGGATGAAAACTTCCACTACACCTATAACCTGGACGATCCCCGGGTCATCGAGGCCATCCAGTTCTGCTATGATCTGTACTGGACCGACCAGGTCTGCTACATGGGCTCCAACGCCTGGGGCAGCTGGGAGGGCATGTGGCGCATGGGCAAAACGGCCTTCTACTCCGTGGCCTCCTGGAACATGATGGACTATTTTGAGGATCTGGAGGACGACGAGATCGGCATTCTGCTGATTCCCAAGGGCCCCTCCGCGGATGATTATGTCAACGCCCAGTCCCAGCCCAGCGGCATGTTCATGCAGCCCATGGTGGAGGACAAGGAGGCCATCGCCGCCATCATCATGGAGCTGAACGCCGAGTATGACTGGCGGATTCCCCATGACGTGACCAGCGGCTACGAAAACTACGTCTTTGACGATGAGTCCCTTGAAACGATCGCCATGATTGAGGGCCGCACCGTGACCATCATGGGCGAGGCGTCCACCTATTTCCGCGACAGCGTGCTGTGGAACGACTGGGGCATCAAGGACGGCATCAGCCCCCGTACCTTTGTGGAGACCATGAAGGCGTCCTGTCAGGCGTCCTTTGACGAACTGTGGCAGGTGAAGGAACAAAGCGGCGCGGAGTAATGCGCCGCCCCCCGCGCGCCGGGCTGTCGATGATTCTCCGGCGCACGGGAGAAAGGCTCGCATGATTCAGATTGTTCAGTCCCGCATCGGCGCGGGCTTTGAGAACAACGATACATTCCTCAACTATTTTCAGTACAGCGAGCATGGCGTCGATCTGGCGCTGATGGAATGCGGCTACGAGAACTGCGACCCCAACCATTACTGGATGGGCCGCAAGGGCTTCCACATCGTCCATGTGATCTTTTCCGGCAAGGGTGTGCTGGAGGTCAACGGGCAGAGGTATGCCCTCCAGGCCGGGGACGGCTTCTACATCGCGCCGGATCAGGAGGTCAAATACACAGCCGACGAGCATGATCCCTGGGAGTATCGCTGGCTTGGCTTCATGGGCACCCGGGCGGTGATCGCCCTCAACTTGACCAGCCTGCCGGAAACGAGCGTTTTCCATGTGGACGATCTCCCGGGGCTGAACGACCTGCTGGGCAAGGTCTATGAGCAGGCCTCGCGGATGACGGAGCAGGGCGAATTGATGGCGCTGGGCTATCTGCATTTTTTCCTGGCCAGGCTGGTGGATGATTACGGCAAAAAGGAGCGGGCGACCAACGTCTCCTCGGAGCTGGTGAATCTGGCCACGGCGATGATCCGGGAAAACTATGCCCATGACTTCGGCGTGCAGGAGATCTGCCGGGGGCTGAACATCACCCGCAGCTATCTGTACAAGCTGTTCATGCGGTACTACAAAATCTCTCCCTCGGATTACCTGCTGAAGTTCCGCCTGGAAAAGGCGCGGGCGATTCTGGCCAGCCAGAGCTGTCCCATCAACACCGTGGCGGAGCGGACAGGCTTTTCCAGTCACGCCTATTTCACCAAGCGCTTCCGCATGGCCTATGGCATCACCCCCAGGGAATACGCGCAGAGCTTCCAGCGGTCGCTGGAGAAGGAGACAGGCAAATGAAAAAATGGCTGATGCTGCTGTGGCTTTTGCTGATTCCCCTGGGGACGGCCTCGGCGGAGGTGCTGGCCTATCCCGTGCCGGAGGGTACGCCAACGGAGCAGGCAATGTTCCGGGTAACGGCGGACGGCCAGGAGGTCGGCGTCTATTCGGACTACAACATGGAGTTCTACGAGGTCAGCTTCGCCTACTTCCACTTCACCCCCGATACGGCGGTGGAGGTGAAGGTCAGGCCGGATTTCCCCTTCCAGGAGGTGGAGGTGCTTCCGAAGAAGCCGGAGCGCGCCGTCACCGTGGAAGACGGGGAGATCACCCTGACCCTGACCGAGCCGGGGGAGAAATTGTCCTTCGTCTTTGACGGCGATTATCAGGCCTATGCCCTGCACCTGTTCACCAGCCCCATCGACACGGAGCTGGAAAAGAAGAAGGACGGCTTCGGTGTGCGCTACTTCGGCCCCGGTTATCATGATCTGAGCGACCAGGAGGTTGCGCTGGGCACGGGCATGACGCTGATTGTCGCGCCCGGCGCGGTGCTGAACGCGCCCGTGGTGGTGTACAACGCCAGCAACGTCATCATCGAGGGCGGCGGCGTCATCATGATGGACAAGAAAAGCGCCGTCAACCCGGAGTACGGCAACATCGTCATCACGCTGAACCATGCGAAAAATGTCATCGTCCGGGATGTGATTGCCTGTTCCCACCGGCCGCAGAACTGGACGACCCATGTGTACTTCTCCTCCGATGTGACCATTGACAACTATAAGGTGTTCTCGCCTCAGTATGCCAGCACCGACGCCATCGACATCACCAACAGCCAGCGGGTTACAGTAACCAATTCCTTCCTGCGCTCCTGTGACGACTGCGTGACCATCAAGGGCCTGGCCAACGCCTCGCTGCCCAAGGACGCGCCGCCCAACGAGGACATCCACGTTTCCGCCACCCAGCTGTGGAACGACTGCAACAACGCCATGGTGATCGGCGAGGAAAGCATGGCGGCGTACTACGACAACATCACCTTCCGCGACATCGACGTGCTCTATTCCTACGACGACCGCGACAACCATGAGCGGCTGGACGAGCGGGCGGTGATGTCCATTGTGACGCTGCATGGCACCGACATCCGCAACATCCTCTGGGAGGACATCCGGGTGAACAACTGCCAGCGGCTGGTGTGCTTCAACTTCAAGGACAGCTTCTGGTTCGGCACCATTCAGGGCAATCAGACGTTTCCCGGCGGGGCGGAGAACATCACCCTGCGCAACATCACCTGCGAAAGCAGCGGCAAGTCCGCCATCGCCAACGAAATCCTGATCCACGGCTGGGCCGAGGACAAGCTGTTCAGGGACATCACCTTTGACAATGTGGTGGTGGACGGCGTGAAGCTGACATCCATGCTCAACCCCTATTTCAAGGTCAACGACTATATCCGCGATATCCGGTTCCAATGATGATAGTGCTCAGGCACAAGAGAGAGGCAATTTTATGATAAAGGATACCTGTCGGCTGGGCCAGATCACCGTCATGTTCGGTGAGAAAGAGGCGCGTCCGTCCCTGACCATTGTCCCGGCTGATATGGAAGGCCAGGTCATCCCGGAAAAGGCCGCGAGCATGTCCGCCATGGCCCAGCTCCATGTCCGCGGCGACGGCCATGAAACACCTTATTCCAAGGGCCTGACCATGCTGGGCTCCAAGACGGCGGCCTCCATGCGGCTGACGGAGCGCCGGCAGAAGGGCGACGCGGTGCGCACGGTGCTGACCGGCGACCACGGCCTGCGCTATACCCAGACGCTGACGGCCTGCGGCCGCTGCCTGACGGTGGAGGCGGCGTTGGAAAACACGGGCGACGCGCCGGTGGTGATCGACCACGCGGCCACCTTCTGCCTGGCGGGCATGACGCCCTTTGAGGCCGGATTCGCCCCGGACTGCATGACCCTGCACCGCTTTTCCTCCTTCTGGTCCTGCGAGGGTAGGCTGCAAAGCCAGACTGTCGAGGAACTGAACATGGAAACCTCCTGGTCCAGATGGGCGACCAAGAGCGTGCGCATCGGCCAGGCGGGCACCATGCCGGTGCGCGGCTGGTTCCCGCTGATGGCGCTGGAGGATACCCGGCGGGGCGTGACCTGGGCCGCCGAGGTGGCCTGGGCCGGCTCATGGAACATGGAATTGTTCCGGCAGAAGGAAGACCTGGTGCTCACGGGCGGTCTGGCAAGCTTTGAGGACGGTCACTTCCGCAAGACCCTGGCCCCCGGGGAGCGGCTTCAGCTGCCCAAGGCGGCCCTCACCGTGGTGCGGGGCGGTCTGGACGAAGCCTGCGAGGCGCTGCTGGACGCGCACAAGGCTGCGCTGCGCCTGACGGGGGAGGCGGAGAAGACCCTCAATCCAATGTACAACGAGTACTGTGACACCTGGGGCAAGCCCACGGCGCAGACCGTGCGCGACGAGCTGCGGGCGGTCAGGGGGCTGGGGCTGAGCTACTTTGTCATCGACGCGGGCTGGTACGGCCAGGTGGCGGAATGGGGCCAGTGCACCGGCGACTGGGATGTGCGCAGGACGGCGTTCCCGGAGGGGCTGAAGCCCATCACCGATGAGATCCGCGCGGCGGGCATGATTCCCGGCCTGTGGTTTGAGGCGGAGGTGGCCTCCGACCAGAGCCAGGTGTTCAGGGATCAGCCGGAGATGTTCGTCACCGACGGCGGCAAGCCCATCGTCGAGACGGATCGGGCCTTCCTGAACCTGACCCGGGAGGATGCCCACCGGCATCTGCGGGAGCGGGTCATCGACCGCCTGCGGGAGGATGGCTTTGGCTACATCAAGGTGGATTACAACAATACCTACGGCCTGGGCTTCGACGGCTTTGAGTCCATGGGCGAGGCGCAGCGCAACGGCGTGCTGGGCACCTACCGCTTCTTTGAGGAAATGCGCCGTCAGCTGCCCGATCTGGTGATTGAGAACTGCTCCTCCGGTGGACACCGCCTGGAGCTGAGCATGATGTCCCGGTGCGACATGGCGTCCTTCTCCGACGCCCACGAGTGCCCGGAGATTCCGCTGGTTGCCGCTGACCTGACCCGGCTGATCCTGCCCCGGCAGAGTCAAATTTGGTCGGTGGTGCGCAGGGACGACAGCCTCCGCCGCATCATCTGGTCTCTGAGCGCGACGCTGCTGGGCAGAATGTGTCTTTCCGGCCCGCTGCACCTGCTTGGTGAGGATCAAATGCAGGCCATCCGCGACGGCGTGGCGTTCTACCGCAAGGCCGCGCCCATCATCGCGGAGGGCTCCACCAGGATCTACCGGCAGGACATCACCGCCTATGACCATGCGCACGGCTGGCAGGCGACGGTTCGCCGCGGGGAAGCGGGGCTGCTGGTGACGGCCCACGCCTTCGAGCATAACGGCGGCGCGTACACCCTGCCCTGCGATGTCAGCGGCTGGAGCATCGACGACGTATACGCGGCTGAGGGCTGCGGCGCCGCCATCGAAAACGGCCGTCTGGTCTTCCGTGTCAACGGCGATTACTGCGGCATGGGCGTGCTGCTCACCCGGCGGTAAGCCCCCATCACGTTGGTCCCAATAAATCTTCATCATAGAAGGAGGAACCCATCATGAAAAAGGTATCCCTGTTCCTGGCTTTGGTTCTGGCCCTGTCCATGGCGCTGACCTGTGCCGTCGCGGAGGACGCGACCCCCGCCCTGATGGCCTACTACACCTTTGACGACGCGGAGAACCTGGGCGCCGACGCCTCCGGCAACGGCAACGACCTGGTGACCGCCATCAATCCCGACGGTATTTCCGCCACCGAAGGCTATGCGGGCGGCGCTGTGTACTTTGGCGGCGCGTCCGGCCTGATGGTCAAGGACGAAGAGAACAACGATATGATCGACACCTACACCGGCAAGGGCCTCACCATTTCCCTCTGGTGCAAGGTGGACATGGAGAATTCCGACGACAGCGGCTGGGGACACCGCGTCATCGGCCACGGCGTCCAGGGCGCCACGGAAGGCTTCGCCATGCTGGTCAACAAGTTTACGGCTGAGGACGGCGCCGTCGGCATCAACGCCTATGGCTCGGTGGGCGGCAGCGCCTGGGCTGACGGCTGGGTGCAGAGCGTGGAAGGCGATCCGGCTGACTGGCATCACTATGTGATGGTTTACGATCCCGACGCCGAGCTGGTGACGATCTTTGTGGACGGCGTGAAGACCTGCGAGGCCTATGCCGACGCCGAGGAAGTCATCTCCAGCCCCTTCACCTTCTGCGTGGGCGGCAACTGGGCCCGCTGGGATTGGTTCAACGGCGGCAACTTCGAGGAGACGGACGAGGGCTTCATCGGTTCTGTGGACGAGGTGAAGATCTTCGCCGGCGCTTTGTACGATCTGGACGCCATCGCCGCGGCGAAGTAAGCCGCAAAGCACAGCGCGGGGAGGAGCAGTCTGCCTGTTCCTCCCCGTATCGTGTCGACAAAGTGGCTCACGCCACTTTGCCGAGGGGGCTTCGCCCCGTTTTCTTGCACGCCCTCACTGGTCGAACAGCAAGCTGTTCTCCCGGTCGTTCGGTCGTGTAAGGAAGCTTTTTCTGACGAAAAAGCGCGGAAATCGCCGCACATGTCGCCGATTTCCGATCTGCAGTCTGCCGACGGCAAGCCGGTTGAACCGTGCTTAGCCATCTTTTGACAAACTGCGGGGAGGAGCAGTCTGCCTGTTCCTCCCCGTATTTTATCGGGCGATCATGATACGGTATGGCGTATACCAACGGATAAGGAGCGAGAACGATGGAGCAAATCATCATTCCCCCGGCAGTGACCGGCCTGAGCAAGGCGGCAGACCCGGAGGGACATCGGCGGCAGGGCGAGGAACCGCATCGCGCCGCCAAGGAGGGTGTGCGGCTGTCCTCTGACTGGCGGCTGTTTGCCGATGGTCAGGAGGTTCCGGTCTATGCCGCGCCTGTGACGCGGGGCGGCCCCCATTCCTTCGCGCAGATCAGCGCGGAAGCGGGCAGACCTGTGGCATGGCGGGCGGTACGCTGCGGCGGCGCGGAGACGGTGGAGCTCCTGCCTGCCAGCTATGGCCTGCATGCTGAGATCACCGGGGACGGCATCGTCTTCACCACGGCGCGGCACGGCCACGTCACGCTGCTGGCGGACGGCGACATCCAGCAGCCCCTGACGATTTCCGTGGGCCCGGTGCGTCAGACGCTTCGCCCGGAGGATGTCCAGGGCCTGTACTTCGGCCCCGGCATTCACGACATCGACACCTTCGACTTTGCCGACGGCGACACGATCTATCTCGCTCCCGGCGCGGTGGTGCGGGCCATGCCCCACCCGGAGGACGAAGAGCCTGTCAATCAGAAGGACTGGGCGGGGATGAAGAACTTCCGCACCTGTCTGGCGGCCGACCGGGTGCGCCATGTCCGGCTGATGGGGCAGGGCATCCTGGACTTCTCCCTGCTGGACTGGCACGAGCGCAACCCGCTGATCTTCCATGGCTGCGAGGATGTGCTGGTTCAGGACGTTACCTTCGTCAACGTTCCTGCCTGGACGCTCCATCTCCATCAGTGCGACCATGCCGAGGTGAACAACATCAAGATGTTCGGCTACAGGGAAAATTCTGACGGCGTGGACATTGTGTCCAGCCAGAATGTGCATGTCCACGACAGCTTCAGCCGCACGGGCGACGACGCCTTTGTGGTCAAGGCCATGGTGCAGCCCCCTGTGTGCGGCGGCAAGAACATCCTGGTGGAGCGCTGCGTTGTGTGGAACGACAAGGTGCGCTGCTTCGGTATCGCCGCGGAATCGGTCAACGACATCAGCGACGTGACCTTCCGGGACTGCGATGTGATCCGCTCCTACGCCGACTGGACGCTGGAACTGGGCGCGCTGGTGGTCTACATTTCGGACAAGGCCCTCGTCAGCAACATCCTCTTCGACGACATCCGCATCGACCATGAGGTTCATCTGGCCACCCATGTGATGGTGACGCGGGATTTCTGGTCCAAGGACGACAAGGCGGGCAACATCCGCAACGTGACCTTCCGCAACCTTCAGGTCAGGCCGGAGGTGGGCTGCCGCGTGGCGGGCTATGGCCCGGAGAACACGGTGGAAGGCGTACACTACGAGCACTACACGCTGGCGGGCCGGACGGCGACTTCGCTGGAGGCGGCGAAGATCGAGGTATGCGACTATGCCAGCGACGTGACCATCAGGGAGTGAAGCGGCGATGAAAATAGGCGAGATTCATGTCCGTGACCCGTTTGTGATGACGGCGGAGGGCAAATATTATCTCTACGGCACCCGGGGCAGGGAGGCCTGGTCCGACGCGGCCAGCGGCCTGGATGTGTTCGTGAGCGAGGACTTGGAGCGGTGGGAGGGTCCCACGGAGGTGTTCACCCCGCCGGAGGGCTTCTGGGCCACCCGGGATTTCTGGGCGCCGGAGGTTCACGCCTACCGGGGCGCGTACTATATGCTGGTGAGCTTCAAGAGCGCCGCGGAGCGCCGGGGGACGCAGATCCTCCGGGCGGAAAGCCCCATGGGCCCCTTCCGTCCCCACAGCGACGGCCCCGTGACGCCCCGGGACTGGGAATGCCTGGACGGCACGCTGTACATCGACAAGGGCGGCGCGCCCTGGATGGTCTTCTGCCATGAGTGGGTGCAGGTGAAGGACGGCGAGATGTGCGCCATGCCCCTGACGGCGGATCTGCGCGCCGCGGCGGGAGCGCCGGTGGTGCTTTTCCATGCCTCCGAGCCGGCATGGGCGCGGAAGGGTCAGGAGGATTTTGTCACCGACGGCCCCTTCCTGTACCGCACGGCGGGCGGACGCCTGCTGATGATCTGGTCCAGCTTTTCGGACAACGGCTATGTTCAGGCGGTGGCTGCTTCCCAGAGCGGGGAGATCACCGGCCCGTGGCGGCATGAGCCGCTGCTGTTCGACCGCGACGGCGGCCACGGCATGATCTTCCGCACGCTGTCGGGGGACATGTACCTGGTGATTCATTCGCCCAACGAATGGCCCCGGGAGCGGCCGCTGCTGCTGCCCCTCCGGGAGGAGAACGACTGCCTGGTGGTCGGCGGCCAGGACAAAACAAACTGAAACGCCGGGGCCCCGCGGATGATAATTTGTCCGCGGGGCCCTTGTTTTCGGCATTGCCGCGGCCGCCTGGAATATCCCTGCCATCCCCATGGCATCCTGTTGATGACGCCCATCAGGATGGATGGCGCGGGCAAGGAGGCAGGGAAATGAACAGGGAACCGTCTTTATGGCATGAAACAACCCGCATCGCCGGTCGGGAGCGGCTGAAGGGCGATCTGCGGGCGGATGTCGCGGTCATTGGCGCGGGCATGGCCGGGGTGCTCATTGCCGACCGGCTGCAAAGCGCGGGCATAAAGACCGTTGTGCTGGAGGCCCGGCAGATCGGCAGCGGGCAGACGGGGAACACCACGGCCAAAATCACCAGTCAGCACGACCTGATCTACGACCGGCTGATTCAAAATTTCGGCCGGGAGCAGGCGCGGCAGTACGCCGAGGCCAATCAGCGGGCCATTGAGGCATATGCCGCCATGGTGGAGGAACGGGACATCGACTGCGCCTTCCGCCGTGCCCCGGCCTATCTGTACGCCACGAAAGGCGACGAGGCCCTTCGGCGGGAGGCGGAAGCGGCGGCCAGCCTGGGCATCGACGCCGGCTTTGTCCGGGAAACGGAGCTGCCCTTCCAGACGGCGGGGGCGGTGCGCTTTGAGCGTCAGGCGTGCTTTCATCCCCTGCGGTTCCTGGCGGCGGTCAGCGGGCCGCTGACGATCTATGGGGATACGCCGGTCTTGTCCGTGGAAAACGGGACGCTTCGCACGCCCCAGGGGACGGTGACGGCGGACAGCGTTGTTTTTGCCTCCCATTTCCCCTTTGTGAACGTTCCCGGCTGGTACTTCATGCGGATGCACCAGGAGCGCAGCTATGTGCTGGCCCTGGAAAGCGACTGGACGCCGGAGGGCATGTACTACGGCGTGGAGCCGGAGGGCTTGTCCTTCCGCACGGCGGAGGGGCTGTTGCTCCTGGGCGGCGGCAGCCACCGCACGGGAGAAAACAGCCAGGGCGGACGCTATCAGGCGCTGGAAGAAAGAGCGGCAGCGCTTTTCCCGGGCTGCGGGGTGAAGACCCGCTGGTCTGCCCAGGACTGCATGACCCTTGACGGCGTGCCCTACATCGGCCAGTACGCGGAGGGGCAGCCGAACTGGTATGTGGCCACGGGCTTTGGCAAATGGGGAATGACCGCGTCCATGGTGTCCGCGATGCTCATCGCGGGGGAAATCACCGGGAACAGGCCGGCCTGGGCGGAGGTGTTCTCCCCGGAGCGCTTCCGGCTGTCGGCTTCGGCCAGGAATCTGGCCACGGAAACGGCCCAGGCCGTGAAGGGGCTGTTCCGGGAGGCCGTCGCCCTTCCCACGGCGACATTGGCGCAGCTGCCCAGGGGCCACGGGGGCATTGTGGAGGCGGAAGGCCGCAAGGTCGGCGTGTATAAGGATGACGCGGGCCATTGCCATGTGGTGAATCCGCGCTGCCCCCACCTGGGCTGTCAGCTGGAATGGAACCCCGACGAAAAAACCTGGGACTGCCCCTGCCACGGCTCCCGGTTCTCCTACGACGGCGCCCTCCTCGACAATCCCGCCCAGACCGATCTGGAGCGTGTGCGGGCGGAGGAATAGCCGTCGGCTGTCCGGCGCGTGGCCGCCGCTTGTCGGAGCCATGCGCACACGGGGCGAACAGCCTTGCCGTTTTGCCGACCGTTTGTCTTGCGGAAAAACGCGAACATCGCCCCCGCCGCCTTTAGGCAGGGCGACGGAGGGCACGCGCGCCCGCCCTAGCCATCCGCGGCTTAAAAGCCCGCTGGCCGAAAGCAACGGCCTGGCGGGCTTTGAACGTTCACGGTGGACGGCGGCTTTACCGCGGCAGGTTGATGCAGGTTCCCTCCCGGAAGTCGCTGGGCGCGAGGCAGGGATTGGCCCGAAGCAGCGCGCCCACGGAGGTGTTCAGCCGAAGGGCGACACTCTCGATGGTATCCCCGGCCGTCAGGCGCGTGGTTTGCGGGGCGTCGCAGGGAATATTCGCGTCAGGGACGCACAGCACCTGCCCCGCCGTCAGGCTGTCCAGATCCGTCTCGGGATTGGCCGTCTGCAGGGTGTGCAGGGTCATGTTGGTGTCCAGCTGAACGTCGGTGATGGTTTCCCCCTCCTGAATGGTGCGCCGGTTGCTTTCCGGGCAGACCGAGAAGGCGGGATCAAGGGGCTCCGAGGGCGCGGCGGCGTCGGCGGAGGCATCCGGCGCGGGCTGGGCAGGCTGATCCAGGCTGTCCATGTCGTCCTCCACGCCGTCAGCGGGCTGCTGCGTGTCCGGCGCGGGCTGGACGGGCTGCACGGGCTGAACCGGCTGGGCAGGCTGCGCGGGTTGGGCAGGCTGCGTGGGCTGAGCCGGCTGGGGCGCGGGCTCCGGGGCAGGCTGCGTTTCCTGGGGCGCTTGCGGCGCTGCGGGCTGCGGACGATCGTCCTCCTCCATGGGGATGCACAGCACATCGCCCACCATCAGCCGGGCAGGGTTAACGTCGCTGTTGGCCTCCAGCAGATCCCGGAGAGGCACGCCCAGGCGGTGGGCAATGAGGTAGAAGCTGTCCCCGCGCCGCACGGTGTATTCATAGGCGCAGATTTTGTCCTTGGGCTGGCGATTGGCTTGGTCAGTCATGATGACGCTCCTTTCAGCATGGCGGTCGATGCAAGCATATGCGGGGAATGCGGCGTTTCTGCTTGCGCACAGGCGCAAAATTTGGTATGATAAAAGCTGATGACGCATGACGAAAGGCGGAGAAAGGCATGGAGAAGCAGAAATCCATGGATCGAATGAGCAAAACGGCCCTTCGGGAGGCCTTGGGGCGCATGATGGAGGAAAAGGCAGCGCTGGAAAAGCGGCTGGCGGGGTTGGAGGAGGCCAACGCGGGGCTGATCCTCAAGGCCCATGAGTTAGAGGAGCAGTGCGGCGAGGCCGAAAGCAGGGCCGCCGCCGCGCAGTCGGAGCTGCAGGCCCTCCGCGCCGCCCAGGAGGAGCGGAACCAGCAGCTGGAAAGCATGCCCCTGGGCAGCCTGGCGGACGCCCTGGTGATGTCCCAGGACATTGTGAACCGCACCCAGGCCGCGGCGGACGGGTATCTGTCCGCCAGCCAGCGGAGAGCGGAGGAAGTCCGGGTTGAGGTGGAAAACCTGCTGTGCCAGGCCAGGGAGCGGGCCGCCGGGATGATCCGGGAGGCGGAGAATCGCAAGCGCCTGCTGGACGATCAGGCCCAGGTGATTCGCTGCCGTCTGCGGGAGGAGGTCGCGGGGCTGAACCAGATGGTCCTGCGCCTGGAGGAAACAGAGCCGGTGGAGACGTTTCCGGCGGAGGAAGCGCCGGAGGGGCTGCCCCAGCGGCAGGCGGAGGAGGCCCGGGGCTGAGCGGCGGAGAAGACGCCGCCGGGGCGCCAAAACGTAGAATCCGCCCGATTTTTTACGGATTATCTGTTTACAAGGGTGTAAGTTGTGATATACTAATCTGGGTTTGTTTGATGTGGTTCGTCCGCACAAAGCCCATGATGATACGATAAAGCCTCAGGTCAGCCGCCGCCAGGCGGCGGAAAGGTGAAGGTATACGGATGAACAATGGTCGTCCTCCTTATGGGAACACGCCCAATCAAGGCCGAGGGCCCGGTCAGCCGTCTATGAACGGCTATGATCCCCGCTATCAGGGCGGTCAGACGGGCTATCAGCAGCCTGCCGGCTATCAGCAGACCGGTTACCAGCAGCCTGCCCAGATGGGGCAGCCCACAGGCTATCAGCAGCCGGGGGTGAACGGCTATGGCGGTCAGCCGGGGCAGTATTTCCAGCAGAATCAGCGGCAGCCCTATCAGCAGGGCTTTCAGCAGCCGCAGTATGGCGGATCGCCCTACCAGCAGGGTGGCTATGCGCCCCAGGGGCAACAGGGCGGTTACGCGGGCAGGCCCGGGTACGCGCCCCAGCAGCCTTCCATGGGTTATCCGCCCCAGGGGCAGGGGTATCCGGGCTATCAGCAGCAGTTCGGCGGCAATTATCAGCCGCCTGTGCAGCCGCAGCCTTCCAAGCGCGGGTTTAACCCGGATGTGATCCTGTGGGTTGTGCTCTGCGGCCTGCTGCCGGTGCTGTTCATTTTGGGGCTGGTGCTGTCCAGCGTGCCGGTGCTCAAATGGGTTTTTGTGGCGCTGGCTTTGGTGGCGGTGGCGGCCCTGTGGATCAAGCCCATGATGGCGCCCAACCTCCGCCTGACCTTCTCCGGCGTGTATGGCGCGCTGGCGGTGGTGGCGCTGGTCAGCGTCCTGACAAGCACAGCGCCCGCGGATAACATCGTGGGCGGTCAGGGAACCACCGGCGGTCAGAATCCCGGCTATAACCAGCTGGGCCAGCAGCCGGGCGGTTCGGATGTACAGAACAGCGGCCTGGGGTCTTTCTCGACGGAAGCGCCGACGATGGAACCGACCGCTGTGCCCAATGATGGCCTGGCCTCCGCCGCGGTGGAGCAGATGGAATCCTTCTTCTACTTCTGGTCGGTGAACAATACCGACAGCATGATTAACCTCTGCGCTCCCTCCTGGCGCTCCAAGGTCAGCGAACCAAAGAAAGCGCTGTTCAGCATCCAGGGCAACCGGATTCCCATAGAATACAAGGCTGAAAAAATCACCGGCACGGAAAACGACTCCGTTCGTACCATTACGGTGACTGCAAGCATTGACCGGCGGAACGGCCGCGACCCGGAAACCTATCGCTTCCAGGTCATCATGCGCAAGGAGGATGGCCAGTGGTATGTGGATCCCGCGTCCCTGGAAAGCCACGAGGTCGCCACGCCCACCCCGAACGCGGGCAATGTGACGCCCACGCCCACGGCCGAGCCCGTCTTTACCGGCGCCACCGTGCTGTACTGGAACGAGGCCGGTAAGGGTTCGATGTATCATCTTGATCCCAACTGCCAAACGCTGGCGAACAAGTGGAAGCCGCTGACCGCGTCCTTTACCTTCTCACAGGTGAACGAAAGCAAGTACGCCAAGCTGACGCCCTGCAATGCCTGCGGAGCGCCGCTGCGCAATCAGTGATTTCTGACGGACACGAGGAGGCTATCCGCTGCGGACTGCCTCCTTGTGGCTTATCTGAGAAAGGGAGCCTGCCATGGGAGTGCGCCTGACAAGCCTGGTGGGGCGGATGTCCCCGACGCCGACCCGGCTGCTGGCTGGGGTCAGCGGCGGCGCGGATTCCGTGGCGCTGCTGCTGCTGCTGCTGCTGCGAGGCTGCGAGGTGACGGCGGTGCATGTGCATCACGGCCTGCGGGGCGCGGCGGCGGACGGCGATGAGGCCTTCGTCCGGGAGCTGTGCGAGGCGCGGGGCGTTCCGCTGCTGGTCTTCCATGCCTGCCCGCCGGAGAATCCCGGCGAGGACTGGGCGCGGCGGGTACGGTACGGCTTTTTCCGCGAGGCCGCCCGGCAGACGGGCGTGAATGCCGTGGCCCTGGCCCATCACCGGGACGATCAAGCCGAAACCCTGCTGCTGCGTCTGATGCGCGGGGCGGGACTCACGGGCCTAGCCGGTATGGCAGAGCAGAGCGAACAGGCGGGCTTGCGGCTGGTGCGGCCCCTGCTGGACATCAGCCGGGACGAGCTGCGGACGGCGCTAACGGAGGCCGGACAGCCCTGGCGGGAGGACGCCACCAACGCGGAGCCACGCTATCTGCGCAACGCGGTGCGGCTGGAGCTGCTTCCGCTGATGGAACGGCTTGCCCCCGGCAGCGCGGCAAGGATATCTGCCACGGCGGCGCTTCTCAGGGAGGAAGCGAAGGCCGCTGACAGCCTGTGCGGGGATTTCCTTCGGCGCTGGGGCCGGCCGGACTGCCTGCCCCTTCAGCCGCTCTCCGCCCTGCCGGAAGCCGTAGCCAGGCGGGTTCTGCGGGCCTGGTGGCGTCAGATGGCCGGGGAGGCCATGGAGGAACGGGAACTCAGCCGAATGCAGACCGACGCCCTGTGGCAAACTGTCCGGGGGCGCGCGGGGGCGCGGTGCAACCTTCCCGGCGGCTGGCACGGTCAGCGGGGCTGGTCGCACATCCATCTTCTTCCTCCCGGGGAGCAGGAGGCGCCTGCCCCCGTGGACGCGGCGGACGGCGCGGCGCTGTGCGGCATTGTCCTGCGGCTGGAAGCGCCCGACGCAAGCCCCGGCGACGGCAGGCGGCGTCAGTGCGCGCCGCGCTGGCTGCTGAGGGAATGCAGGCTGCGCACCCGCAGGCCAGGGGACTATATCGTTCCCTTGGGCAGGGGGGGGCGGCAGTCCCTGCAGGATTATCTGGTCAATCGGCGGGTGGACGCGCCCTTCCGGGATCGCCTTCCGCTTTTGTGCCGGGGCAGCGAGGTGCTGCTGGCGGCAGGTGTCGGCGCGGGCCGCCTTCCGACGATGGCAAAGGACGGGGATATGACGGCGCTGTGCTGGCAGGGCGACATGCCCTGGCTTGATCCGTGAGAAAAGCTATGACGAACATATGAGCAAGGAGAACGATGAACGATGGATAGCAACGCGAGGCTGTATGGCGATCTGACAAAAATCCTGGTGACGCGCGAGGAAATTGCCGAGGCTGTGAAGAAGCTGGGGACTCGGATTACCCAGGATTATCAGGGCCGGGATCTGATGATCATCGGTATTCTCAAGGGCGCCGTGGTGTTCTACTCCGACCTGATCCGGGAGATCGACCTGCCCCTGCGCACGGACTTCATGGCCGTGTCCAGCTACGGCAGCGCCACCAAGTCCTCCGGCGTGGTGCAGCTGCGCAAGGACCTGGATCGCCCGGTGGAGGGAATGGATGTGCTGATAGTGGAGGACATTGTGGATTCCGGCATGACCCTGTCCTACCTCAAGCGCTTGTTTGCCGATCGGGGCGCGGCCTCGGTGCGCATCGCCACGCTGCTGGACAAGCCTGCCCGCCGTCGGGTGGATCTGAAGGCCGACTACTTCTGCTTCGTTATCCCGGATGAATTTGTGGTGGGATATGGGCTGGATTTTGACGAGAAGTACCGCAACCTGCCCGACATTGGCGTGCTGCATCCCAGGATTTACAGCGGCGAGTAAAAAGCCGGTGTAAAAAGTCATTGGTCATGTTCCGAATGGCTGAAACACGGACATACAGAACATTTGGACGGACGGGAAAATTTGCAATCGCCGCATGTTGTATGGTATAATATTGGTTGCTTTTCAAAGAAAAAAGCGATGATCTGTCAAGGAGGAGCCCGATTTGAAGAAGTCTTCAAGGGGTCTGATGAGCTATGTGGTGCTGATTGGCACCTTCCTGCTCATTTCGATCCTGCTCAACAATATGATGGGGGGCCCGGTCAACCGGCGCATCGAATATCCGCAGCTGCTGCAGATGATCCAGGAGGATCAGGTGGCGCGGGTGGCCATCCGCAACAACAACCTGGTGGGCCTCAAGCGCAATACCACCGTGGCCGCCGCGGATTTCCCCGAAAGAGCTTATGATTTTGAAACCACCATCGGCGAGGACTTTATCGAGACCGTCCGCCAGATGGAGGCGGTGAAGCAGGGCAAGACCCTGAACGATATTTCCGTGGGCGATCTGGGCTTCACGGTGGAATACCGCGCCCCCGTGGTGACGCCCTGGTGGTATGATTTCCTGCCCTTCCTGATTATTTCCCTGGTGCTGGTGCTGGTCTGGTACCTGATGATGCGGGCGCAGACCGGCGGCGGCAACAAGGTGATGTCCTTTGGCAAGAGCCATGCCCGTTTGCAGGAGCCCGGGAAGAACAAGGTGACCTTTGCCGACGTGGCTGGGGCGGACGAGGAAAAGGAAGAGCTCCAGGAGATGGTGGATTTCCTGCGCAACCCCAAGGCCTATACGGAATTGGGGGCCCGCATTCCCAAGGGCGTGCTGCTGGTGGGCCCTCCCGGCACGGGCAAAACCCTGCTGGCCAAGGCCGTGGCGGGGGAGGCCGGGGTGCCCTTCTTCAGCATCTCTGGCTCCGACTTTGTGGAAATGTTCGTGGGCGTTGGCGCCAGCCGTGTCCGCGACCTTTTCGACCAGGCCAAGAAGGCCGCGCCCGCCATCGTCTTCATTGACGAGATCGACGCGGTGGGCCGCCATCGCGGCGCGGGTCTGGGCGGCGGCCATGACGAACGTGAACAGACGCTGAATCAGCTGCTGGTGGAAATGGACGGCTTCGCCATCAACGAAGGCGTCATTGTGATGGCGGCCACCAACCGCCGGGATATTCTGGATCCCGCGCTGCTGCGCCCCGGCCGCTTTGACCGCCAGGTGACGGTGAACTACCCCGACCAGGAGGGCCGCGTGGCCATCCTGAAGGTTCACAGCAAGGGCAAGCCCCTGGCGGAGGACGTCGATCTGAACAACATCGCCAAGCGCGTGCCCTACGCCACCGGCGCGGAGCTGGAGAACGTGATGAACGAGGCGGCCATCCTGGCGGCCCGGGCGCGGAAGAAGGTCATCGACCAGCAGCTGCTGGTGGACGCCATCGCCCGGGTGCAGATGGGCCCGGAGAAGCGCAGCCATAAGGTGACCGACCGCGACCGCCGCATGGTGGCCATCCATGAGGCAGGCCACGCCATGGTGATGCACTTCCTGCCCGGCGGGGACGAGGTGCATCTGGTGACCATCGTGCCCCGTGGTCAGGCGGCGGGCCATACTCTGGGTCTACCTGATGAGGAGAACGATTTGCTGACCAAGAGCCAGCTGATGGCGCGCATTGCCGGACTGCTGGGCGGTCATGCGGCGGAGCAGCTGGGCCTGGGCGAGTTTTCCACCGGCGCCACCAGCGATCTGCAGCGGGCCACCGATCTGTGCCGCAGGATGGTGACGCAGTTCGGCATGAGCGAAAAGCTGGGCCCGGTCTATCTGGACAGCGATCAGGAAGTTTTTGTGGGCATGGAGTTTGGTCAGAGCCGCGGCTATTCCGAGGAGGTGGCGGCGAAGATCGACGCGGAGGTTCGCCGTCTGCTGGACGAAGCCTACGACATGGCGCTGGCGGCCATCACCGACCATCGGGAGCGCTTTGACGCCCTGGTGGAGGCGCTGCTGAAGCTGGATACGGTCAGCCGCCGCGAGTTTGTGGCGCTGATGGAGACCGGCGAGATTCCCGAGGGCCTGGAGGACGATAAGCCCCGGGCGGCCGCGCCCATTCCGCCCAAGCCCGAGAAGGAACCGACCGTGCCCGACCGGCCTGAGCTGCCGCCGGACATTCTGCTGGGCGGACTCGGCTCGCAGGACGATCATGACGAGCATCAGACCTGATCTGCACCTGCATTCTAATGCCAGCGACGGCGCGCTGCCGCCCGGCTTGCTGGCGGAGTGGGCAGCGGCGTCCGGCGTGACCCTGGTGGCGCTGACGGATCATGACACCATGGACGGCGTGAACAGCCTTCGCGGCCGGGAGACGCCCATCCCCGTTCTTCCGGGGGTGGAGCTGAGTCTGCGGGGAATGCGCAGTTTGCATCTGCTGGGCTACGGCTGGCCAACCGGCGAGGCCTTTCAGGCTATGCTGGAGGAGCTTCAGCGCAGGCGTCGGGCGCGGGGAGCGCAGATGCTGGCCCGGCTGACGGCCCTGGGCCTGCCCCTGTCGGCAATGCCGGAGGTTAAGGTGCCGGGCAGGGCCCATATGGCCCGGGCGATGGTGGCGGCCGGCTATGTGCCGGATGTTCAGGCCGCCTTCGACCGTTATCTTGGTGAGGGCTGCCCGGCCTATGTGCCCGGTGAACGGCTGGATATGACGGAAGCGCTGCGGCTGATGCGGCAGAGCGATATGGTGCCCGTGCTGGCTCACCCGGCGCTGCTGAAAAAAGACGAGCCAACCCTGCGCAGTTTGCTGGGCGCCTGGAAGGAACAGGGGCTCATGGGCGTGGAGGTCTACCATCCTTCCCAGGCGGGGAAGGGGTATGCCGCGCTGGAGCGCATGGTTCGGCGCATGGGCCTGCTGGTGACCGGGGGCAGCGATTATCACCTGGATGGCGACAGCCACGGCATGCCCGGCTGTACGCTGCCCGACTGGCCGTCAGCCAGCGCGGACGCCCGGGCGCTGATGCGGGCCATCCGCCATTCGTCCTGACAACATCTGAAGAAGCCATGGCAGAGCGGCGCTCTGCGGGAAAGGAGGAGGCCCCATGAACAACGGCTATGTACCGCCACAGTCTGGGCAGCGTCAGCGCAGAAGCGACCGTGCTCGGCAGAGCGCGCCTGCTGGCCAGAACCAGAACTATGGCTATCAGCCCCGGCAGGAGGCTCCCTCCCAGCCGGTCAGGCCCCAGGAACCCCGTCGTCCCGTGGGGGATGGCGGCTACACGCCGCAGCAAAACGGCCGACCGGGTTATACGCCGCAGTCAAACCGGCCCAGTTCCGCGCCGCAGCGCAGCATTTACGATTACGGAAGACCCGGCGCGCCCCGGCAGGGCTATGGCGGAGGATATTTCCCGCCGCCGCCTCCTCCGCCGAGCAAGGCGCAGCGTCCGTCCCGACCTCAGCAGAGCTATCCGCCGCAGCAGGTGTGCTATCCGCCTGTGGGGGCGGGCGGTCAGCCGCCGACGAAGAATGCCTTCTGTCAGCAGGGCGGCCCTGGCGGCGAACCGCCTAAAAAGCGGCCGGTGGGCAGAATCATTCTGCTGACGCTGGCGCTGCTGGTGCTGCTGGGTGTGGCCGGTGTGGCCGGCGTCCATGTGCTCAAGGATCGCCAGGTGCAGCAATATGTGGCTCCCTACAACAACCGCTTTGTTGACGGCGTGTATGTGGACGGTATCCACCTGGGCGGCATGACGCCCGATGAGGGCATCACCGCCGTGACGGCGCAGGTGCAGCAGCGCAGTGACGCATGGTCGGTGCGGCTGATGTATCAGGGTACCCTGATTACGGAGATCACCGACGATCAGCTGGGGCTGACGGTGGACATCATGGACGTGATGTCTGAGGCTTGGCGTCAGGGCCATACGGGCGACGCTTATCAGCGCAAGGCGGAGATGGAAAAGCTGCTGATTCAGCCCTATGAAGCCTATACGGCCCTGCCCAGCACCAGCGATAACAGCGCCATCGACATCCTGCTGGATCGCGTGCAGCGGCAGCTGTACATTACGCCTCAGAACGCGGCCATCATCGAGTTCGACCCCGCCAAGACCGAGCCGTTTACCTTTCAGGATGAAGTCAATGGGCGTCTCCTCAATGTCGGCCCCATCAAGGAAACGCTTTATCGCATGGTTTCGACCATGGAAAGCGGCGAGATTGAGCTCAAGCCCGAAACCATTATTCCGCAGATCACCGTGGAGACGCTCCGCAAGACCGTGGCTCTGCGCGCGGCGGCGTCCACGGACATTTCCACCCGCAGCGAGGAGAACCGTACCAACAACATCCGGCGCGCCTTCCAACAGATTTCCGGCACCATCATCCAGCCGGGAGGCACCTTCTCCTTCAATGATATTGTGGGCAAGCGCACCATCGAGAACGGCTTCTACGAGGCGGACGAGTACGCCTACAACGAGACCGTTCGCGGCGTGGGCGGCGGCGTGTGTCAGGCCAGCTCCACCATGTATCTGGCGGCGGTGCAGGCCGGATTGGAGATCGTCAAGCGCGAGCCCCATTCCAAGGAAGTCAACTATACCGAGTACGGCAAGGACGCCACGGTGTACTGGGAATACGGCCGGAAGATTGATTTCTCCTTCCGAAACAATACCAATGGGCCCATTTATATCACCGCGGCGGTGCAAAGCTCACCGCAGAACAAGCGGCGGTTCATTGCCAAGGTGTGCATTTACGGCGAGGATCTGGAAGGCGTGACCTACGCCCTGGAAACCAAAACCACCCAGGTTCTGAAGCCCTCCGACCCCGTTGTGACCAAGGATAAGGAAGGCAAGTACGTCACCTACACCGATCAGCAGCAAACCATATCGAAGGCCAAGGACGGCTGTGTGGTGGACAGCTACCGCGTGAAGTATCTCAACGGCACGGAGGTTGACCGAACCTTCCTTTATACCGATACCTACAAGGCCCGGCCAGAGCAGATCGTGGTGGGCGTGACGGAACGGTATTGATTTGAGCAGGAGCGTAAGCTCCTGCTCAGGGTGTCAAAAAGGCTGCTGACAATGGCACAGTAACTTGCTGTCGGCAGACTGCAAATCGAAAATCGGCGACATGTGCGGCGATTTTCGTGCTTTTTCGTTAGAAAAAGCTTCCTTACACGAACGAACGGCCGGTCGAACGGCGTAGCCGTTCGACCAGTGAGTGCAAAACTCAAACAAGTGGCTCTTGCCACTTGTTTGACACCTATCGGCAGGAGCAATGCGCTCCTGCTTTTTTGTGTGCGCATACAAAAAATCCCCGAAGGCAGATCCTTCGAGGATGCTGAAAAGCAATAGGAAATTAGGCCTTGCCGTTGCAGCCCAGCACGTCCACGATCTTGTGGGCCACCATGGCCTTCACAGCGGCGCGGGCGGGCTTGAGGTACTGGCGGGGATCGAAGTGATCCGGGTGCTCCGCGAAGTACTTGCGGATGCTGGCGGTCATGGCCAGGCGGATGTCGGAGTCGATGTTGATCTTGCACACCGCCAGCTCAGCCGCGTGGCGCAGCTGCTCCTCGGGGATGCCGATGGCGCCGGGCATGTTGCCGCCGAACTGGTTGATCTCGGCCACAAAGTCCTGGGGCACGGAGGAGGCGCCGTGGAGCACGATGGGGAAGCCGGGCAGGCGCTTGGAGCACTCCTCCAGCACGTCAAAGCGCAGCTGGGGCTTGGTGCCGGGCTTGAACTTGTACGCGCCGTGGGAGGTACCGATGGCGATGGCCAGGGAGTCGCAGCCGGTCTTGGTCACGAACTCTTCCACTTCCTCGGGACGGGTGAACATTTCCTTGCCGGCCTCGACAACCACTTCGTCTTCCACGCCGGCCAGGGTGCCCAGCTCGGCTTCCACCACCACGCCGTGGTCATGGGCGTACTCGACCACCTTCTTGGTCAGCGCGATGTTGTCCTCGAAGGACTTGGAGGAGGCGTCGATCATGACGGAGGTGAAGCCGCCTTCGATGCAGCTCTTGCACAGCTCAAAGCTGTCGCCGTGATCCAGGTGCAGGGCAATCGGGATGTCGGGATTCTCCTGGGCGGCGGCTTCCACCAGCTTCACCAGATAGGTGTGGTTGGCATAGGCGCGGGCGCCCTTGGACACCTGCAGGATCACGGGGGCCTTCAGCTCGCCCGCGGCCTCGGTGATGCCCTGGATGATCTCCATGTTATTGACGTTGAAGGCGCCGACGGCATAGCCGCCTTCATAGGCCTTCTTGAACATCTCCTTGGTGGTAACAATGGCCATGGGAATAACCTCCTTGTATATGAATGCAATTTTGATCCGTGGCCATTATACCATAATTCGACGGGCATGAAAAGGGGTTTGACGAAACTTTCACAAAATCTGTATCCTACGGAATCTTTCCGCGCTTTCGGCAGGAAGCGGGACGGGCGGCGTCGAAATACTCATCAAACGCAACAGGAATCGGAACCCTCAAAATGCTTGGGAGGTGCTTGCTATGGCCAATGGCCGTGAGGTAAACGAAGGTCGGTTTTCGCTGATTGTCCAGGGGGATGGCCTGCCTGTGGAGGAAATCGAGAAGGCCCTGGGGCTTCAGGCGACGCGGCTGATCCGCAAGGGCGAGGTGCTCAACCGCCTGCCGCTGTTTGTTGCGCCGCAGGATGAATGGGTCTGCGCGGTGCCGCTGACGGAGCCCCAGGGGGCGGACGCGGAGCTGAACGCCCTGCTGAACCGTCTTCAGGAGCGCAAAGACCTGCTGGAAAGCTGGAACGGCCGTTATCAGGTGACGCTGCGGCTGTATGTCCAGAGCGACCACGCGCAGATTGCTTATTGCCTTATGCCCGAGACGCTGGAAAAGCTGGTGGCCATCGGCCTGCCGCTGAACGTTTCCTCGCTGAGCTGGGGCGAAGTGGGGCTGTAAGGAAGCTGCTTTCGTCTGACGGCGATATTGCCCGGATGGGTTTGTTTTGATGGCGCAACAATGGGTGCGCCATCTTTTTTTGCGCAAACTACTGGAATAGTGTTGACAAATCCAAACTACTGTGATAGTATGATAACGCAAACGATCGCGATAGTTTGAAAGGAAGGGATGAAAATGGCCGTCAAGCTCTTTGATTCGGAGCTGAAAGTCATGGACGTACTGTGGAAAGAAGGGGATCTGCCGGCAAAACAAATTTCGGACATCCTCAAGGAGGCCATCGGCTGGAACATGAACACCACCTACACGGTGATTAAAAAGTGCATTGGCAAGGGCGCCATTGAGCGCCGGGAGCCCAATTTCCTGTGCCATGCCCTGATCGCCAGGGATGTGGTGCAGGCGGCGGAGACGAAAGAGCTGCTTCACAAGCTGTTCGACAGCTCGCCTGACCTGCTGTTCGCGTCCCTGCTGGGCCATCAAAAGCTGTCCAAGGCGCAGCTTGACAACCTGCGCCGCATGGTATCCGACCTGCAGGAGCGGGAGGAAAACGAATGAACCTGCTCCAGATGACCCTCTATGGCGGGATGTTTATCCTGCTGATTGTGGTGGTGCGGGCACTGGCCCTCCATCGCCTGCCCAAAGGGGCCTTCCTGGCCCTGTGGGAGATGGCGGCGCTGCGCCTGCTCCTGCCCTTCGCGATTCCCTTGCCGCTGCGTGTGCCCACGATGACGGGCCGTCAGCCGGTCATGGGGCAGCCTTGGGCATCGGGCGGGACTTCCGCGGCAATTTCGGCGGCCGTGCCTGACGGCGGGGCAGCCGTGTCCGGCCTGTCCTCCGGCGCGACACTGCCGATGATCTGGCTGGTGGGTATGGCGCTGATGGCGGCTTACTTCGTCATGGCCTATGGGCGGGCCCGGCGGCGATTCCGTGCTTCCGGCCCGGACGATACGCCCGCCGTCCGCCGATGGCTGATGGGTCAAAGGCTGCGCAGACCCCTGCGGGTGCGGCAGTCGGCCCTGGTGTCCTCTCCGCTGACTTACGGCATCCTGCGCCCGGTCATCCTGCTTCCGGCGAACAAGGCGGGAAGCGATGAGGCCGCGCTGACCTACATCCTCACCCATGAGCTTGTCCATATCCGCCACTTTGACGGGGTGGCCAAGATCATCTTTGCCGCCGTGCTGTGCGTCCATTGGTTCAACCCGATGGCCTGGGTGCTGTACATCCTCGCCAACCGGGATCTGGAGCTGTCCTGCGATGAGCGGGTGATGGACATCCTGGGCGCCAGGGTGAAGGCGTCCTACGCGCTGACCCTTATCAGCATGGAGGAGACCCGAAGCCAGTGTTTATCCATGTATAATCATTTTAGCAAACTTGCGATTGAAGAAAGGATTGAAGCGATTATGAAATACAGGAAGGTGTCTGTGATGGCGCTGACCCTGGCCATTGTCCTGGTGGTTGGGATGACCACCGCGTTCGCCGTTTCCGTGCAGACGGGCGGACAGAGCATCCCGATGAACGTGGAGCGGCGCGATGCTGACAGTACGATCATGTCCTACGTCAACCCCGACGACGGCAGAACCTATTACAGCTGGGACGGGGGCAAGACCTTCGAGCCCATGACGGATGAAGAGCTTCAGCAGCGTTTCCCGCGGCCCGATGTGGTGTGGTGGACGTATGAGGAATTTGCCGCGTGGCTTGAAAACGAGAAAACGGAGCTTCAGGCCATGCTGGGCGAAAAAGGCTGGACCGGCGGCAGGGGCGATTTTGTCTGGACGCAGGAAATCATTGATGAAACCATCGCCATGTACGAGCAGATGCTGCGGGAGATCAAGGCGGGCAAGCTGTACTCGAAATCCGTGGACGGTGCCACCGACGTCATGCTGACAAGCGGCGTGGACAGCAGCGTTTTCGTCAAAGAGAACGGCAAGCTGGTAAAGATTGACCCAAGCAGCGTTCAGCTTGCCACCGCAGTGGAGCCTGGCGACGGCACGTTTGTGTTGACCGAGGGTACCTATACGGCAGATAAGGTCGGCACGGCGCTGGATGATTGGGATGTGGCGCGCGCTCCCGAACGTACCGAGGAGGAATGGCGGCAGATCATCGCCGATATTGAGAGTGGGAAGATTCCGCCCTATGAGATTCCTGATGACCCGAATATCGAGGTCGGCTTTGTGGCGGTTCAGGGAGGACGCTGCACGGCGGGGAACTGACAAGTAAAAAGCAGGCGGCCTGGAACGTGAGCGTCCAGGCCGCCTGTTGGATGTTTGGCGGTAAGATCAGCCGTTGCTCCACATCCCCAGCGGCAGAATCAGCCTTTGATCGAAGCGAACCGCGTCCGTGGGGAGAAAGCACATGATGCCCGTACCGCTGCGGTCATAAGCCTCTACCTTAAGATACAGATCATCTTCATCCAGGTAGTTGTCGTAAATGCCAACATGACTGGGATCCTTATCATCGTAGCCACCATAAATGTTCACCTTGGTTCCGGCGGGCAGCGTGACGGCTGTGTTCGGCTCGATGGCGCCGCTTTCCGGCGACCAGGCGTAAATGACGGTATCCCGGATGGTATAGCCGATGGTGGAGACGCTTTCCCGGGGGAAGGACTCGACCTCGCTTTGCTGCACATAGCAGGAGGTGTAGCAATAGCTTAACGGGTCGTGCCATCCGCCGACGCGGCAAAGGTACAGCGGGGTGCGCTTGCTGCCGGCGATGCCCAGAATCCACAGGGGATCGTTTCGCGGGATGCTTCCCCAATACGCGCAGCCTGTGACGATGGCGGTCTCATTTTTCAGCATGGCCGTGGGCGGCACATAGTCCGCGTCATGGCTGCTGGACAGGAAATCATCCCGGATGTATCCCGCCGCGCCGTCAAAGGAGATGAACGTCCAGCCGTCTTCCGCGGTGTGGCTGTCGAACAGGCGATACCCCACAGTGCCGGGGAACATGCGGGCGACAACGGCAGCGTCCATGGACGGCGCTTCACGCAGGTTAATGAGCTGGGAAGGGGAGTCGGCGCTGACCGACAGGGTGGAAAAATTCTCTGTCCAGCACACGCGCCAGGAGGCTACATAGCCGTCCACCCTGTCGCCGAAGTTGTCGGTGGCGACATGCAGCAGATGGTCGCCCACCGTGCCGAACACCAGGATGTCACCTTGCTCCAGGCGCCGCAGTTCCGTTCCGTCAAGGCCGGTGAAGGTAACGAAGCCGTCCGATTCGGGAAGGTAAAGGTATCCCAGGGTAGGTTCGGGGGATGGGTTGGTCTCCAGGAACTCGCTCATCATGTAGCCGGTCTGGCTGCCAATGCGCACCTTTGCCCAGCCGTCCGACTCACTGAGGACGGTGACGGGCGTACCGGCATAATATTGTCCCAGAATGCTCCCGCCCCGGGAGGGCTTGTCCCGCAGCTTCACCCGGGAATCGAAGGTCTGCAGGGGCTTGATGGCGCAGAGCCGTTCGCCGCCATCCGCCAGCGCGTGGGCGCAGCCTGACAGCATCAGCAGCGTCATCAGCACGATCAGTGCGCGTTTCATTCGTACAGCTTCCTTTCGGAGCGTCATCAGGCCATTTTCAGCCGATAGCCCAGCTTATACACGGTTTCAATGCAGCTGGCCCCCAGCTTGCGCCGCAGCCGCTGCACATGAACGTCCACCGTGCGGGTTTCGCCCATGCCCTGATAGCCCCAGGCGGTGCGAAGCAGCTGCTCCCGGGTCAGGGCGGCGTCCGGCGACTGCATCAGCGCCTGAAGCAGGGCGAATTCCTGGGCCGTCAGCGGGACGGGCTCGCCGTCCACCGTGGCCTCCTTGCGCAGCACGTCAAGACGGAGGCTCCCCAGGGTCAGGGTTCGGGTGGCGGTCTGCATCAGCAGGCTGACGGCGGCCGCCAGCTCGCGCCCGTCGAAGGGGCTGACCAGCACATCGCAGTTGGCGCCGTACATGGCCTTCAGGTGCTCGATGTTGGCGGCGTCCGCGGTGGTGAACAGCACCGGCCAGCCCTTCTCCTCCAGGGCGCGGAGGAAGGAAAAGCTGTCCGCCCAGGGCAGGCGGGCGTTCAGGATGGTCAGCAGCCGGGAACCCTCGGCAATCCGATTCAGACCATCGCTGATGGTCGACGCTGTGCCGCACTGATGCCCGGCACGGGTCAGCACCTCAGCCATTTTGTCGGCCAACCGCTCGTCAGGCTCCATAATCAAAATCTTTGCCATGGTCTCACCTCACCTATACTAACGATGGTTCTTGCCGATTCCTTCCGTCAAAAAGAAAAATTTTCTACAAATCCATGACAAAAGGATGACAAATCGAGGCTTTCCTGCGCGCTTCAGCGTTGAAATCGTCCGCCGCGCGGGCTTTTCCTGCGTTGGGGCGGCGGTCGCGCTTGCATTTTCCACCGATTTGCTATACAATAAGATGATTCCCTTTGCCAATGCGGAGGTGACGGCATGGGCGAAAGTAACAAGGGCCTCGCGCTGCTCTGGCTGACGCCTGCCGCTTTGGCCCTTTTGACAGGCGCTGCGGGAGTGCCCGGTTTGATGACGGCGCTGACGCTGCTTCCCGCGATGGGAGCGGCGCTGCCC